>NZ_MJGW01000017.1:169937-535222 GCF_001865025.1 Plantibacter sp. MMLR14_011 | reverse complement strand
GGAGGACTCCACGAATCCGGCACCCGTTCTCCGATCCCTGAGCCTGTCGAAGGGCACACGAACAACTTCCACAGTCACCCTCACTCGGCATCTGGAATGTCAGTGGTCCATGGTGGACTTGTCCCATGACCGAGACCCCCCTCACCGCGACCCGCGTCGGCGACGAGTACGCCGCGCAGCTCGCGGAGTTCTCGGACCATTACGCGGACATCCAGCGGCGTCGCGCCAACCTGGACGCTGAAGAGGCCCGGCTCCTCGCCCGCTCAGCGGCCTACGCGGACGCCTACGCCGACTCGGTCATCCCGACGGCCTTCACTCCGGCCGAGCGCCTGGCGCTCTCGCGCCGCTCCGCCTGCGCGGCCCTCGCGATGGCGACCCGCACCCCTGAGCGGACCGTGCAGCGTGCGACGAACGACGCCGAGCGCCTGGTGAACGAAGCGCCGGCCGTGCTTGCCTCCCTTGAGGCCGGTCGTATCTCGGCGCGGCACGCGCAGACGATCATCGACCAACTCAGTGACGTGCCGACCGCAGGGCGGGCGGCGTTCCTCGCCGAGGTCCTGCCGGTCGCAGAGGAGTCCACGAACGCGGACCTTCGCAGGCGCGCCCGCGTCCTGCGCGAACGACTCCACCCCGACTCCATCACCGCCCGAGCGATCCGCTCCGAGGCCGACCGCCGCGTCGAGTTCGAACCCGCATCGGATGGTATGGCCTGGGTGCATCTCTTCACCACGGCCCCGATCGCGCAGGGCATCGTCGAGCGGATTGAGGCGGCCGCCGCCGAGTCACGCCAAGCGGGCGACATCCGCACCTGCGCACAATTGCAGGCCGACGCACTCGCGGCGCTCGCACTCACCGGCGTCACACCTGACGACGTCAGGTCGAGCCCGGTGCTCCCGCACCCGATCGAGGTGCAGGAGCACATCACGCCGGCCGTGCAGATCACGGTCCCGGCACTGAGCATGGCCGGTGTCTCAGACGCCCCGGCCACCCTCGACGGCTACGGGCCCATCGACCCCGAGACCGCCGCACGCATCGCGGTGAACGCGCCGAGCTTCACCCGGATCCTGGTCCAGCCGGAAACGGGTGCGGTTCTGTCCGTCGGACGGCATCAATACCGCGTTCCGGCCGACCTCCAACGGGCAGTGCGGTTGCGGGACGGCACTTGTCGGGCACCTGGCTGCGGGAGACGGGCCCGGGCTTGCGATCTCGATCATTCCGTCGCCTGGGAACACGGAGGCACGACAGATGTGGGGAACATCGCGTGCCTGTGTCGACATCACCACCGCCTGAAGCACCTCCCCGGGTGGAACCTCGACCACGGACCGGGCGGGGTCCTCGAGTGGACGACACCTGACGGCAAGCACCACCGGACGGCACCGGACCCCGCACCGTTCTGACCCCCGCCGGTCCCTGAGCTGCGCCGCACTTCGACAAGCTCAGTGACCGGGCGAGGTGTGCTCGGAGTGGTGAGGCGTCGTCGTGGGCACTTCGACAGGCTCAGGGACCGGGGAGGACGGGCTCAGTGACCGGGAGAGGTGCACTTCGACAGGTTCGCTGACCGTGTGTGGGTGAGTCCGGAAGGCTCTGGTCCCTGAGCTTGTCGAAGGGCAGCCGGGTCGCGCCGGCTCAGCGACCGGGCGAGGCGTGCCTGGGTGTTCCGGGCCCCTGAGCCTGTCGAAGGGCGCTCGGGCGTGGCACTCCCGGGTGGCTGCACGGCCTGAGAGGTTCGTGGCAGGCCGCGCAAGCGGTCGAGCCCGGCATGCACCCGCCCCTACGCTGGACGCTTGCGCCGTACGGCATCGGTCGGCGGAGGAACACATGGTGCACGACCGACTCGAGGAGGCATGGATGTTCGTTTGGCAGAGCTGGTGGGGTGTCGCCGCAGCGGCCGGGATAGCGCTGATCGCAGCGCTCGTCGTCATCGTGATCGTGTCGGTCTCCTTCCGGATGGCGGCGCGACGGAGCGAGTGGCCGGGAGCGCTCGCCGGGAGTGCCCGTCACCCCTTCCGGGCCCTCGTGATCCTGGTCGCCGTGTGGCCCGCGGTTGCGGCGACGCTTCCCGATGAGACCGCCCGTGGGTTCATCGACCAGACCTTCCGGATCGCGGTCATCGCCGCGGCCACATGGCTGGTCGCCGCACTGCTCGCCTTCGTCATCGGGCTCGGTCAGGCGCGGTACCGCATCGACGTCCCGAACAACAAGGTCGCCCGCCGCATGCAGACGCAGCTCGCGCTCGTCCGCCGCTTGGCGATCGCGGTCGTCGTCATCGTGGGTGTCGCCTCGATCCTCCTGACGTTCCCCGGCGTCCAGGGCGTCGGAGCGAGCGTGCTGGCCTCCGCCGGTGTCGTGAGCATCGTCGCCGGCCTCGCCGCGCAATCCGTCCTCGGGAACGTCTTCGCCGGGATCCAGCTCGCCTTCAGTGACGCGATCCGCGTCGACGACGTCGTCATCGTCGAGGGGGAGTGGGGCCGGATCGAGGAGATCACCCTCACCTACGTCGTCGTCGGCATCTGGGACGACCGCCGCATGGTGCTCCCCTCCACCTATTTCACCTCCACGCCCTTCCAGAACTGGACGCGGAACACGAGCGAGCTGCTCGGGTCGGTCGAGTTCGACCTCGACTGGTGGGTGAGCCCCGCGGTCATGCGGACCGAGCTGGAGCGCATCCTCGACCGCACCGACCTCTGGGACGGCCGGGCGCAGGTGCTGCAGGTCACGGACGCCGTCGGCGGCTACGTGCGCATCCGCATCCTCGTCACCGCGGTGGACGCACCGACCCTCTTCGACCTCCGATGCCTCGTACGCGAGCAGATGGTCGAGTGGATCCTCGCGCAGAACCCGTCGGCGATCCCGCGCAACCGGGTGCAGATGGTCGAGCAGGAGCCTCGTCCGGAGCCGAAGCGCGGCGGTCCGGTGACCGAGCCGGTCGGGCTCTTCAGCGGCAGTGCCGAGGCCGAACAGCGCGCGAGCCTCTTCACGTCGTCGATCACCCTGCCCGACCTGGACGACGAACCCGAACGCTGACCGTCGCGCGGCCGGACGCGTGTGCACCGAATCGTTGTCGTTCCGGCGATCCTGTATGCGCTTCCCATCGCTACCATCAAGGGAACCTCGCCGGGTGACCTGCCGGCGGGCCGTCGGCGCTGCTGCCGACGTGAACGGACGGCGCCGGCCCGAACCCCGGCGACGGCATGCGAAGGAGACCGCGCGTGAACGACGACACCCTCTTCCTCACCGATGAGGACACCGCCGTCCCCGGCGAACGCCCGGAGCAGCGTCTCGAACGACGCTCCGCGTCCGTCCTGAAGCACCGACTCCTCGAGCAGGAACGCAAGCAGTTCGAGGAGTCCCTCGCCTCGGCGAAGACGGACGGCGCCCTCGAACGCGCAGCGGCCCTCATCGTCTCCGCCCGGCGACGCTTCCTCATCGGGGCGTCGAAGTCGTTCACCTACGCGTCGCTCCTCGCCGCGGACCTCAGTTACGGCCTCGCGAACGTCACACTCATCGACGGCACCATCGTGCGTCCCCTCGACGTCCTCAGCGACGTGCGGACGAGCGACGTCATGATCGCCGTGTCACTGCAGCGGTACCGGAAGTACACGATCGACTCCGTCGTCCCGTTCGCCGAGGCGGGAGGCAGTCTCGTGCTCATCACCGACGCGCCGAACGCCCCGCTGACCCCGTACGCCGACGAGACGATCGTGCTCGGCCGTGCCGAGGACGGGCACCCGAGTTCCTCGATCGGGATCGCGCTCACCCTGCACGTCCTCGCCACGCTCACGACGGCCAGCGCCAAGGGCGCCGGCCGTCGGGCGGTGGAGCGGGAGCGCCTCGCCGAGACGCTCGGGGTCTACGTCTCCGACGAAGACTGAGCGCGGACCGGGCTCAGCTGCCCGAACCCTTTCCCTCGCGCACGATCGACAAGGGTTCCGTGATGTCCTCGAGGGACTTCCGCGCGGCGTCGACCCCGAAGATGAGGGCGATCAACCCGCCGAGGATCATCACGCCGGCGCCGACGAAGTAGCCCACGGTGAGCGGCCCGCGGTCGGTGCCGTCGCCGATCAGGATCCCGTACAGCAGGGGCGCGACCGAACCCGCGATCTGTCCGATCGCGAAGAAATAGCCGATCACCTGGCTGCGGAGCTCGAGCGGGAAGATCTCGCTCACGGTCAGGTAGGCGCTGGACGCGCCGGCGGAGGCGAAGAAGAACGAGACGCACCAGAAGATCGTCTGCGTCGTCGCGTCGAGCGCACCGGCGTTGAAGAGCACCGCAGACACGGCCAGGACCGCCCCCGAGACGCCGTAGGTGAGGAAGATCATCTGGCGACGACCCCAGGTGTCGAACAGCCTGCCAAGGAGGAGTGGGCCGAGCAGGTTGCCGATCGCGAAGGGGAAGAAGTAGTACTGCGTCGACGAGGGGCTCGTGCCGTAGAAGTTCTGCAGCACGAGCGCGTAGGTGAAGAAGATCGCGTTGTACAGGAACGACTGCGTGATCATCATCGCGAGGCCGACGAAGGTGCGCTTCGGGTACTTCGAGAAGAGGACGCCGAAGATGGTCCGGATCGGGATGTGGCCCTGGGCCTGCACCGTGAGCGCCTTCGACTCGTCGACCGGCTCGATCGTCCCGCCCTGTTTGCGGACGGTCGCCTCGATGTCGTCGACCGTTGCCTCCGCCTCCTGTTCCCGACCGTGCGTCATGAGCCAGCGCGGACTCTCGGGGATGTGGCGTCGCAGGAAGATGATGGCGAGGCCGAGGACCGGCCCGATGAAGAACCCGATGCGCCAGCCGACGTCCTCCGCGAAGTAGTCGGTGTTCAGCAGGAAGAGGTTCGCGGCCGATCCGAGGGCGGCGCCGCCCCAGTAGGTGCCGTTGATGGCGATGTCGACGTGTCCGCGGTACTTGGACGGGATGAGCTCGTCGATGGCCGAGTTGATCGCCGCGTACTCGCCGCCGATGCCCATGCCGGCGAAGAACCGGAAGATGGCGAGGAACCAGAACGTGGGGGACAGGCCGGCGATGCCACTCGCGACGAGGTAGATCGCGAGGGTCAGGATGAAGAGCTTCTTGCGGCCGAGGCGGTCCGCCATGCGGCCGAAGACGAGCGCTCCCGTCACCTGGCCGAGCAGGTAGATCGTCCCGAGGAGGCCGACCTCCGCCGCCGACAGCCCCAACGACTTCTGGAATCCGGCGGAGGCGACGATCTGGATCTCGAGGCCGTCGAGCACCCACGAGAAGCCGAGACCGACGACGATCATCCAGTGGAACCGGGTCCACGGCAGTCGGTCCATCCTGGCGGGGACGAGGCTCCGCACCGGGGCCGGTTGCCCGGAGGTCGACGTGTTCGACATGGAATGGCTCCTTCCACGGCCGTCCCGTCGACGGTCGATCCGGGAGATGACGCTACTCCCGCGGCGGGCATCGGACGTCGCCGATCGGTGCCCCTTGACTTCGTCCTGGCGGAGGAGCACCCTACGCCCGGCACCCCGTGCGATGGCGCCCCGTGGCGCGGAATGGTCGTACGCTCGAAGCGCGACGAGATCGCGGACGGCTGCCGAGGGCCGTCGAGGAGGAGGCGGCATGCACCTGGTCGAGGACAGCACCGAGACGGACATCACGCGGGTCTTCCAGGACCGGATCACCTCCGGCGTCGCCCCGGGGTCGTACGTCGCCGTGTTCGACCGCGAGCGGGTCCGGTTCGAGCAGGGGTTCGGCGGGGTCGCCGTGGGCGGTCCGGTGCCCGACGCCGACACGCTGTTCCGCATCGCCTCCTGCACGAAGAGCTTCACCGCCGCCGTGCTCCTCATCCTCCGCGACGCCGGCCGCCTCGACCTGGACGCGCCAGTGGACGGGTTCGTGCCGGAGTTCTCGCCGGTGCTCCCTGACGGAGTCGCCGTCCGTCCGACCGTACGGATGCTCCTGACGATGTCGGGTGGGCTCGGAACGGACGATCCGTGGGGTGACCGCCAGGAGTCGATCACCGTGGACGAGTTCCGGCGGCTGCTCGTGCGCGGCGTCCGATGCGTCACGACACCCGGGACGGCCTTCTCCTACTCGAACCTCGGCTACGCGTTGCTCGGGCAGGTCATCGAGCGTGTGACCGGTGGCTCCTACATCGATGCGGTGACCTCGCTCCTGCTGGAGCCGCTCGGGCTCGGCGCCGTGTTCGAGCGACCCGAGGGCGACGGGGCGGTCACGGCCACCGGTCATCGTGTCCGCCGCGAACGGGACGTCGATGAAGACGGCCGATTCGTCGAGGTCCCGTTCTCCGGGCCCGGGGTCTTCTCCTCGATCGGCGGGCTCTTCGCCTCGGCCTCCACCCTGATCGGATGGGGGCGCTGGCTCGACGGCGCGTGGACCGGGGACGAGACCGGACCGCTGTCGAGCGCCAGCCGCCGCGAGATGCAGCAGCTGCACCGGCTGGCTCCGTCGCGGCCCACCCTCGACGGCGTGCCGCCGAGACTGGCGCTCGGCTACGGTTTCGGCCTCTTCGTCGAGGAGGACGCCGACCTCGGGACGCTCGTCTCGCACTCGGGCGGCTACCCCGGCTACAGTGCCCACATGCGGTGGCACCCGACATCGGGGTTCGGCGTCGTCGCCTTCGAGAACGCCGGCTACGCGGCCGTGGCGAAGCCCGCCGAACAGGCCTTGCGGCTGGCGATCGCGGGAGCCCAGGCCTCCGGCGAGCTGCTGGAACCGGCGATCCGCCCCTGGCCGGAGACCCTCGTGGCGTCCATGACCGCGACCGGGCTGCTGTCGCATTGGGACGACCGCGTCGCCGCGTCGCTGTTCGCCGAGAACGTCGCCCTCGACCGACCGCTGGACGAGCGACGCGAGGCGGTCGACGCCGCTGTCACCGCCGTCGGTGGCATCGCCGAGGTGGCTTCGGGACGTGCGACGCCGATCTGCGATTCGCCGGACCACCTGGTCTGGTTCGTCGAGGGGACGGAGGGCCGCCTCCGCCTGGAGGTCCGGATGACACCCGTGCTCCCGCTCCGGGTCCAGACTTTCACGGTGACGGTCGACGACCAGGGGGTGTGAACGCCGAACGCCGGCAGCTGAGGCTCAGCTACCGGCGTTCAGGTGGAACAGGGTGGTTCGGTTCAGCCGATCGAGTCGTCGTCACCGTTGCCGTTGCGGTTCGTCGGGGAGATGTCCTCCGTCGATTCGACGTACTCGTAGTCGGCCGTCGTCGGGCCGTCGTGGTCGCCGGTGTTCGTCGCTTCGCCGACGGGACGGTAGATGAGCTGGCCTTCGCCGTAGGGCAGGACGAGCTCGCCGTCCTGACCGTCTTCGAGCGGGATGATCTCGCTGTCGAGCGGGCCGCCGGTGAGTTTCGCAAGAGTCTGTGACATGTCGCCAGCCTAGCCCCGACGACTGTCAGAGTGCTGCGATGGTCCAGGACACCCGGTGTGGTGTATTGGGAGCCAGGACGACGAGGTCGGTCCCGGTCGAGAAGGCGTCGGGTGGGCAGGTCATCGGTTCGATGGCGAGCCCCAGTCGGTTGAGCTCCGCGACGGGCTGATCGGCCGTGTGCACCTGGACCCAGGGCAGACCGTCACCCCAGTGCACGGCGACGCCGCTGCCGGATGGCGTCGTCACGCGCACCGTGACCCGGCCGTCGACGTCGCGATCGAGCGTCGTGTACGCGTGATCGATGAAGGTGTCGCCGATGGTCCGGGGTGACCGGAAGTCGAAGTGCTCCGTCGCCTCCGTGTCGACCGGCTCCAGCGAGACCGGGATGAGCCGGTCCGGCGTGACGGTGAGCACCTCGGCGGCGGGCAGTTCGAGCGTCCAGTCGTCGACACGGCCCTCGCCCGCGACGAGGTACGGGTGCGGTCCGGTGCCGTAGGGTGCGTCGACGTCGCCGAGGTTCAGCGCCTCGACGTCGGTGCGGAGTCCGTCGTCGTCGAGCGTGTAGGTCGCGGTGACCTGGACGCGGAACGGATAGCCCTCCTGCGCCTCGATGACCACGCGGAACGCCGCTGACGCCGCGCTCGACGACACGAGGTCCCACTCCGACCAGGCGGCGAGCCCGTGGAGGGCGTGACCGCGAGCGGGTTCCGTGAGTGCGAGCTGGTGGTCGACGCCGGCGAAGGTGTACCGGCCGTCGACGACGCGGTTGGGCCACGGGGCGAGCATGGCGCCGCGGAACGCAGGACGGACATCCTCGGCGTCGAACGGGACCACGAGGTCTCGGCCGTCGTGCCGCAGGAACCGCAATGAGGCACCGACCGAGGCGATCGACGCGGTGTACGCACCGTGCTCGAGATCGACCCGTCGTCCCGAGATCGGACGTCGGTCGACGGAGGCGGACGGGGAGACGGCGCTGGTGGATTCGATCACGGCCCCATTCTGTCGCATCGACGCCGACCGACCCCGCCGACTGGCGGTGCGGGTCGGGCGGTGGGACGCGGCTCAGTCGAGCGAGCGGCCGCGCATGTCCGAGAGGAACAGTGCGGCGACCGCGGCGACGACGAAGAAGGCGGCGAACACGGAGAAGAGCAGGGCCTGTCCTGCGAGGAGGAGCACCGGAACCGACAGCGGGGCGATGATCGAGGCGATGCGGCCGATACCGGCGGCCCACCCGGCCCCGGTCGCACGGAGCGCCGTCGGATACAGCTCCGGGGTCGTCGCGTACAGGGCGCCCCAGGCGCCGAGGTTGCAGAAGGACAGACACATGCCGAACACGATGATCATCGGTTCGGTCGTCGCCGTGCCGAACAGGACCGCCGACACCGCGGAGCCCGCCAGGAAGGTCGCGAGGGTCTGCTTCCGGCCCCAGGCCTCGATCAACCACGCCGAGACGGCGTAGCCCGGGATCTGGGCGAGGGTGATGATCAGGGTGAAACCGAAGGACCGGACGAGGGAGAACCCGGAGTCGACGAGGATCGTCGGGATCCAGATGAACGCGCCGTAGTAGGAGAAGTTGACGCAGAACCACACGATCCAGAGCGAACCGGTGTCGCGGCGGTGCGTGGCCACCCACAGTCTACGGAGGCGCTCGCCGGCGGAGGGGCCGGTGCTGACAGGGGTGTCGGTGGTGGTCTCATCAGCGGTCTCCGGGTGGGCGACGCCGGCCGATGCCTCGAACTCGCGGACGACCGCTTCTGCCTCGCGGTGGCGCCCACGCGACTCGAGGAAGCGCACCGACTCCGGGAGACGCGTCCGCACGATGGCCGCGTAGACCGCGGGCAATGCACCGATGGCGAGCGCCCAGCGCCACCCGTCGTCGCTCGTCGGCACGACCAGGTAGCCGATGAGGGCGGCGGCGATCCACCCGACGGCCCAGAACGCCTCCAGGAACACGATGATCCGCCCGCGGATCCGTGGCGGGGCGAACTCGCTCATGAGGGTCGAGGCGACGGGCAGCTCGGCGCCGAGTCCGAGGCCGACGATGAACCGCAGCACGATGAGCACGCCGAGTCCCCAGGCCAGGGCCGACGCGCCCGTCGCGATGCCGAACACGAGGAGTGTGATCGCGAAGACGTGGCGTCGACCGACCCGGTCGGCGAGCAGACCGCCGAGCGTCGCACCGATGGCCATGCCGAGGAACCCGGCTGAGGCGATCCAGGAGAGCTCCGTGTTCCCGAGCTGCCACTGGACGGCGAGCTGGGCGAGCACGAAGGACACGAGTCCGACGTCCATGGCGTCGAGGGCCCAGCCGACGCCGGAACCGACGAGCAGTCGCCCGTGGGCCTTGGTGAACGGGAGCGCGTCGAGGCGCTCGCTGCGGGTGCGGGGTGTGGTGGGGGCGGTGGACACGTCACCATTCTGGTGCAGGATGTGCCCACCGGCGTCGGTCCGTCGCAGATAGGCTGACGGCACGAACTGCAGGCGTGCGGCCGGGCAGTTCACCCGCTCCGCCCGCCGTTCCGTCGAAAGGCCACTCCCGTGACCGATGCACCGCCTCCCGACCCCCAGCAGCCTGACGGACGCCCGCCGCAGTGGCCGACAGGTCAGCAGCCGCAGCAGCCGTATGGTCAGCAGCAGCAGCAGCAGCCGTATGGCGGGCAACCACAGCAGCCGCCGTACCGGCAGGGACCGCAGCAGCAGAACCCGTACGGTCAGCAGCAGAACCCGTACCCGCAGAACCCGTATGGCGGGCAGCAGAACCCGTACCAGCAGAACCCCTATGGCCAGCAGCAGAACCCGTACGGCGGACAGCAGCAGCCACCGCAGCAGAACCCGTACCAGCAGCAGCCACCGCAGGGGCCGCCCGGGTTCGGCCAGCAGCCGCCGCCTCCGGGCGCCCCGAAGCGCAAGCGGACGGGGCTCATCATCGCCCTCGCCGTCGGTGTCCCGCTCGTGTTGGCGGCGATCATCACCGTCGTCGCCCTCGTCCTCTCGCAGGGTGGCGCACCTGTCGCGGATCCGAGCCCCACCCGCTCGGCCACCCCGACGAAGACCGCTTCTCCGACGCCCACGGAGACGGACTCGACGCCGGAGCCGACGAAGACCTATGTCTCCATCCCGCCCGACCTCGACTTCGCGGCCGGGCAGGACGTCCCCGCCGAATGGACGGCTTACCTGACGAACGACCTGGATTCGTCCTGGGCGGCGATCGGTCCGGACCGGAACGGCGTCGAGATCTACCGGAACGCGGCGACCTCCTGCGACGTCGGACTCGGCAACATCGCGCTGACGCCTGACGAGATCGCGGTCGGAGACGACGAGAAGTCGAGCGACGCCTACATGGCGAAGTACGTCGGGGCCGACTACGTCAAAGCGGACGGCACGACGGAGCAACTGAACTACAACAGCGGTGGGGGCCTCATCGAGTTCCGGGTCCTGTCGTGGACGCAGCCCTCGGGGGAGCGCACGTACTGGGGCGTCCGGTCGCTCACGAAGATGGGGATCCTCGTCGTCTTCACCTTCACGTGCAAAGACCAGGGGTCGCTCGACCTGCTCGCAAGCGACGTCGTGAACCTCATCTCCGTGGAGCTGCTCCCGAAGCGCTGACCGGTCCCGTCGTCAGAACGCGCGGAGGACCGCCTGCGCGACCGTGAAGATCGCGAGGCCGGCGAGCGCGCCGACGATGGTGCCGTTCAAGCGGATGAACTGCAGGTCGCGTCCGACGAGCAGCTCGATCTTCTGGGTCGTCTCCCGGGCGTCCCAGCGCTCAACGGTCTCGGTGATGATGCTCGCGATGTCGTGCCGGTAGCGGGTGACGACGTAGGACAGTGCGTCCGCGACGCGGGTGTCGACGCGGGTGGAGAACGCTCGATCCGTCGACAGCCGCCGGCCGAAGTCCGCGATGGTGCCGGAGATCCGCACGCGGAGGTCGCTGTCGGGGGCGTCGAGTGCCTCGAGGAACGCGCTCTTCGCGGCCGTCCACGTCTTACCGGCGACCTCCCGGACGCGAGGACTGTCGATGACCTCGTGTTTGGCGTTCTCGAAGCGGGTGATAGTCGCGTCGTCGTGCTGCAGCTGCTCCGCGAGCTCGCCGAGATACCCGTCGAGGGCATGACGGAGCTGGTGGTCGGGGTCCGCGCGGACGGCCTGGACGAAGGACACGGCCTCACGGTAGAGCTTGTCGTCCACGAGCCGGTCGACGAAGGACGGCACCCAGGTCGGCAGACGGCTCGAGACCAGGCGCTCGAACGCCTTCGGGTTCGTGCTCAGCCACTCACCTGTGCGGTCGAGGAGGAGGTCGACCGCGTCGTGGTGCGCGCCCACGCCGACGATGTGCTCGACCCAACGGCCGATGTTCGGGGCCCACTGCGGGTCGATGAGGTGTTTGGACGCCAGTGCCTCGATGACCTCGCGGACGTCGTCGTCGGACAGCGTCTCCAGGAGACCCCGCACCGCGATGGACCCCTCGGCGGTGACCCGCTCGGCGTTCGCGGGCTCGGACAACCAGCCGCCGAGCTTCTCGGAGACGGAGACGGACGCGAGCTTCTGCCGCACGACCTCTTCGGAGAGGAAGTTGGTCTCCACGAACTCGCCGAGGCTGACGCCGATCTCGTCCTTGCGCTTCGGGATGATCGCCGTGTGGGGGATCGGGATGCCGAGCGGGTGCCGGAAGAGGGCGGTGACGGCGAACCAGTCCGCGAGCGCCCCGACCATGCCGCCCTCGGAGGCGGCCCTGACGTACGCCAACCACGGGTAGCGCCCCTCGAGCGCGAACGCGACGGCGAAGATGACCGCCATGACGAGGAGCAATCCGGTGGCGAGGCGTTTCATCGATCGCAGGGCTCGCGCACGGTCCGCATCGGCGGCGGTGAGTTCGAGTGTGGGGGAGCTCGTCATCCGCCCATCCTAGGCTCGTCGACCGTGTCCTCCGGTCCGACGGAGCAGGAGGGCGCCGTACCCCCTGGTGGTACCCTGAGCCGGTGATCGAAGACATCAAGAAGCGGGCCCTGCACCGGACGAAGATCCTCGAGGGCCAGATGCGTGGCCTCGAGAAGATGATCGAGAACGAGGACTACTGCATGGACATCATCACGCAGTCGCTCGCCATCCAGAAGTCGCTGGGATCGCTCAACAAACTGCTCGTCGAGAACCACCTGCTGACGCACGTCACGCAGATGTTCGAGGAGGGCGGGGACAGCAAGGACGCCGCGGTCGGCGAGCTCCTGCGGATCTTCGAGCTCAGCAACAACCGCGGCTGAGCCGCGCCTTCAGGTCGGCCCGAGCCGTCACACGGGCCCGAGCCAGGCGTTCGCGACGGTGGTGTGGGCGGACTCGTCGTCGGAGGGATGGAACATCCCGGCGAGGACGTCGCGGTACAGCCGGCCCAATTCGCTCGCGGCGAAGTAGCTGCCGCCGCCGGCGACCCGGATCGCCTGATCCACGACCTCGCGGGCGGTCTCCGTCGCGCGGACCTTGAGCCCGACGAGCTTCGGTAACCAGAGCGCGCCGTGGTCGACGCCGTCATCGAGGTCCCGGGCGATGCCGGCGAGCTGCGGCAGCATGCCGTCGTACGCGATGGCGGCCGCCGCGATCCGACGGCGGATGTCGGGGTCCGCCGCGTACCTCGCGCCACCGGCCTTCTTCGACGTCTTCCGGTGGGCGGTCTCGACCGCGAGCCGAAGGGCGCGTTCGCCGATGCCCGTGTACACGGCGGCGATGAGGGTCTCGAAGCAGGCGAAGATCCCGAAGACGATGGGATCCGGGTTGGGCCCCGGGTCGAGGCGTCGGACGATGTGTTCCGCCGTCGACTCGGCCCCCTGGAGCAGGGTCGTCCTACTCTGGCTGGCGCGCATCCCGACGGTGTCCCAGTCGTCGAGGATCTCGAACCCGCCGCGCGAGCGCTCGATGAAGCCGTAGACGACCTTCGGACCGTCGGCCGAGGTCGTGTCGAGCCCGGTCGTCCCCAGCCACGTCCACGCGGGTGACAACGAGGTGAAGATCTTCCGGCCGTGGAACCGATAGGAACCGTCGGGGCCCGGACGGGCTTCGGTGTCGGATCCGAAGAGCACGAGGTCGTTGCCCGCCTCGCTCACGCCGAACGCGTAGAGCTCGTCCCCGGCCGCTCCCTCGAGGACGAAGCGGAGCGAGTCGTCTCCTCGAGTGTGGAGCAGTCGAGCGACACCCGTCCACACGAGGTGCATGTTGATCGCGAGGGCGGTCGCCGGGGCGGCGGTGGCGAGCCGGGATTGGAGCAGCGTGACCTCGCTCAGACCGAGGCCGAGGCCGCCGAACTCCTCGGGGACGAACACCCGGAGATAGCCGCACGCTCGCAGCTCGGCGAGGTCCTCGTCGAAGAAGGCGTTCTCACGGTCCGCCACGGCGGCACGTTCGCGGATGCGCTCGACGAGCCCGTCACTGAGGATCGAGGCGGGGTCGAACGATCGATCGGACGGGTGGTGCTGCGCTTGAGCGGTCACCGGTCCATTGTCGCATCGGGCCCGGCCGAGGTGGCAGGTGTCGGCGAGCGGCGAGCGGCGCGCCGGCGGCCCGACCTGACGAGGAGGACCACGACCGCGGCGACGACCGCGAGGGGGAGCAGCCACGGCACCAGGACGCCGACCACGACGACGAGCCCCGAGGCGGCGGCGACGAGCGCGTTCCACCCGGCGACCACGCCGCCCCAGAAGTCGGTGGGCACGCCCGGCGCGACCGAGCCTGGGGCCACGAAGCTCACGAACACGGAGGAGAAGTCGACCTGGTCGGCGAGCGCGTCGCGCTGGGCGACGAGCCCGTCCAGTTCCGCCTGCCGCTGGGACAGGCTGGTCTCGGCGGCGAGGAGGTCGGCCGTCGTGGTCGAAGCCGCCATGAGTCCGAGCAGTCGGTCGACGGAGGCCTGGAGGGCGGTGACCCGCGCGTCGAGGTCGGCGGCCTGTGCCGTGACGTCCACCGCGGACACGGAGAGGCTGTTCACCGTGCCGAGTGCCTGCAGCTGTGCGAGCACGTCGTCGAAGTCGTCGGCGGGGAGGCGGACCGTCAGGGTCGCCTGCGCGGCCTGGTCGGAGGTGCCCGGAGTCTCGTCGCGGCTGTCGACGCGCCCGCCCGCCTCGGTGACGATCCGGGTGGCGTCCGTCGCGGTGCTGATCGGGTCGTCAGCGGTGACGGTGAGTGAACCGGTCGTGACCACCTGCTGTTGCGTGAGGTCGGGGGAGGCGGCGCCGTCGACGCCGAGCTGCGCGTCGCCGGCGACCTGGCCGGGCGCGGGCATCGCAGCTCGCGAGTCGCTGCCGGCCTCGGTGCTCGACCCGGCCGAGCAGCCCGAGAGGACGAGCACGACGAGGACGACCGAGACCAACACGGTGGTGGTGCGGATCACTGCTGAGCGCTTCATGGCATCACCCTAGGGAGCCGTCGCACCGCGGAGGTGCAGGGACCCTGGGAAGCGGGTCACGATCAGGTCTCACGACGCGGGTCACCCCAGGGAGCCGCGGTGCAGGGACCGTGGGAAACAGGTCGCGATCAGGTCTCGCGTCGCGCCCGCTGCTCGAGTTGCAGCTCGGCCCAATCACCGATGGCCTTCGTGGTCTCCGCCGGGCGGTCCCGGTGCACGTTGTGACCGGCACCCTGGACGATCGTCAGGCTGACCTGGCGGTTCGCGAGGACCTCGGCGGCGAGCGCGCCGCGGAAGAGGCTGTACACCTCCGGGTCGGAGGCGATCACGAAGGTCGGGTTGCGCAGAGCGGCCGCCGCAGGACGGACGTCCCACGGGTGGTTCTGCTCGCTCGTCTGCTCGATCGCCCACCGGCTCGCCTCGGACACCGCCTGGACCTTGATCTCCACGTCCAGTGGGTGCCACTCCGGGTTCTTCGCGCGGACGGAAGCGATCGTGTTGTCGGCGAAGGCGGCCTCCTGGCTGGCGCGGATGATCTCGGCGTCGTGGTCGTCGAGCGCGATGGCGGGGTCGAGCAGCACGACCGCCGCCGCCCACCGGGGATCCGCTGCGGCGGCGACCGCGGTGGCGGCGCCTCCGAGCGAGTGTCCGACGACGAGGTCCCACGCGGCGTGCCCGACGCCGGGCACGGGGGTCGGCCTGGTGGCCAGCAGATCGGCGGCGTAGGCCTCGACCCGGTAGTCCAGCGCACGAGGGGCGACGCCGTGGCCGCGGAGGTCGACCGCCTCGACGAGCCAACCGCGATCGGCCAGGGCGGCGCAGATGCGCCAGGTGCTCGGACCGTTGCTGCCGAGTCCGTGGACCACGAGCGCCCGAGCCGGCGCGTCGTGACGACCCCAGCGGTGACGCGGGAGCTCCACGGGCGTGATCGTGCGGGCGGCGAGGCTGGACGCGGTGTCGACGACGGGCTCGGTCATGGGTTCAGCCTACGGTCTCGCGTCAGTCGAGCCGGTCCGGGTCGGTGCCGGTGCGCTCGCCGTTCTCGAGCGCCGAGATGGCGGCCAGGTCGTCGGCATCGAGGGTGAAGTCGAACACCGCGAAGTTCTCCGCGATCCGCGCCGGTGTGGCCGACTTGGGGATGACGATGTTGCCGAGCTGCAGGTGCCAGCGCAGCACCACCTGTGCGACCGTGCGCCCGTGCTTCCGTGCGATGGCCCCGAGGTCGGAGGTGGCGTCGTATCCGTCGGCGGCGGGCGTGAAGAAGCGGCCGCGGGCGAGCGGCGACCAGGCCTCCGTCGCGATGCCGTGTGCCGCGTTGACAGCGCGCAACTCCCGCTGGGGGAGGAAGGGGTGGAGTTCGACCTGGTTGACGGCCGGGGTGACCTCCGCCGACTCCAGGAGTCGTTCGAGATGGCTGCGGTGGAAGTTGGAGACGCCGATGGAACGCGTACGTCCTTCGGCCCGCAACCGCTCGAGCGCGCGCCAGGTCTCGCGGTACCGGTCCTGCCCCGGGGCCGGCCAGTGGATGAGGTACAGGTCGACGTGGTCGAGGCCGAGGAGGTCGAGGCTCGTGTCGAACGCGCGCAGCGTCTCCTCGTACCCCTGATCGGTGTTCCAGACCTTCGTCGTGACGAAGAGCTCGTCGCGGGCGATGCCCGACTCGCGGATCGCGACGCCGGTGCCTCGCTCGTTGCCGTACAGCGAGGCGGTGTCGATGTGGCGGTACCCGACCTCGAGCGCCATCCGCACGATCTCGGTGCTGGCGAGGTCCGGGACCTTGTAGACGCCGAAGCCGAGCTGGGGGATCGTGTGCCCGTCGTTGAGGAGGACGGTCGCGGTGCTGTCTGCCATGGCACCAGTATCCTCGACAGGGCCACCGTCACCGTCGAAAGGGAGCCCATGCCGCAACTCATGATCGTCACCGGGAGCGTCCGTGCCGAGCGGGTGGGCGGCGCCGTCGCCGACTGGGTCGCCGGCGTGGCGGAGACGGACGAGCGGTTCACCGTCGACGCGGTCGATCTCCGGGAGCTGGCGTTGCCGTTCATGGACGAGCCCGCGCACCCGCGGAAGCGTGCCTACGTCCACCCGCACACGATCTCCTGGAGCGAGCGGGTCGACCGGACGGACGCCTTCGTGTTCGTGACGCCCGAGTACAACTACAGCTACGCGCCCGCCCTCAAGAACGCGCTCGACTACCTCATGCACGAGTGGGCGCGGAAGCCGGTCGGGATCGTCAGCTACGGCGGGCTGTCGGGCGGAACCCGCGGCGTCGTCGCCCTTCGGCCCGTGCTGCAGGCACTCGGTCTCATCAGTACCGGTGCGAACGTGGAGATCCCATACGTCTCACGACAGATCGCCGACGGCGTGTTCACGCCCAACGACCGCCAGACGACGATGTTGCCGATGCTGCTGGGCGAACTGGCCGCACTCGACGGGGCCCTCGCGCCGCTGCGCGCCGACGACTGAAGCGGGGCGGCTCAGGACGGGTGGGTGTTGATCGGCTCGGTGTCGGGGATCGGGCTCGCATCGCGGCCGCGGAGGTCGGGGTGCCAGCGGTGACCGATCCAGGGGATGACGAAACCGAGCAGCGCGAACAGGCCGGCGACCCAGAACGCGCCGACCGCTCCGGAGCCGTCGATGAGGAAGCCGGCCGCCGCCGACCCCATCGCGGCACCGATGAGCTGACCGGTGCCGACCCAGCCGTAGGCCTCGGCCGTGTCGCTGAACTTCACGCTCGCCGAGACGATGGCGAACAGCACGGCGAGGGCCGGTGCGATGCCGATGCCCGCGACGAAGAGGGTGACCGACAGCCACCAGGCGTTGAGGAAGAGGCTCGCGACGGCGAGTCCGGCGAAGACGATGAAGATGCGGCGCGCCAGCGCGTAGGGACCGATCGGGGTGTGTCCGAGGGCGAGGCCGCCGGCCAGCGAGCCGACCGAGAAGATCGCGAGGACGATACCCGCTTCGAGGCCGTCGTGCCCGAAGGTCGCGACGACGCCCGCCTCGACGGCCGAACAGGCGCCGATGAGGAGGAAGCCGACGACGGTGGCGAGGAGGACCGGCGGGCGCTTGAGCACCTGCCCGAGCTTGCGACGGCTCCTCGGGATGCGCACGCGCCCGACCTCCGGTGAGGAGATGAACCACAGGCAGCCGACGACCATGATCACCGCCGCCAGGGCGATGCCCCAGACCGTGCCGACCTGGGTGGACACGAAGGTGGTCACGACGGGCCCGAGCACCCAGATGATCTCCTGGGCCGAGGCGTCGAGGGAGAACAACGGGGTGAGCTGCTGGGAGGTGACGAGCTTCGGGTAGATGGTGCGGACCGCGGGCTGGACGGGCGGGGTGCTCAGCCCGGCGACGAATCCGACCGCCATGTACGCGGGGACGGTCATGGTGACGAGGGCGATGGTCGTGACGGAGACGGCACACACCGCGAGGGTGAGGAGGAGCACCTTGCGGATGCCCCAGACGCCCATCCACCGGCTCGTGAGGGGGCCGGCGATCGCCTGCCCGATGCTCGTCGCAGCGAGGACGAGCCCGGCGGCCCCGTAGGACCCGGTGACCTGTTCGATGTGGAGCAGGAAGGCCAGCGAGAGCATCCCGAACGGGAAGCGTGCGGTGAGCTGCGCCGCGATGATCCGGGCGACGCCGGGGGTACGAAGGAGGTCACGGTAGCTGCTCACAAGGACACCAGTCTAGGGACCGGTTCCGACACGCGCGACACGCCCGCGACACGCCCAAACCGACAACGGATGTCGGAGGTGCGGAGGAGAATTTTGCCTGTGGATAGATATCCCTCGGACGGGGGAGAAAAGGCCGTCAATCCGGGACTTTCGCGTCGCCCAGGGGTGTTGTAGCCAGTGGAGAACCGGTGGATAACTCGCCCGAATCGGTGGAGAACCCGGTGGAAAACTACAGGGCTGTAACTACTAGCCCTTGTGGTCGACCTGAAGACCGCCATCTATATGTAGTATTGGAACCCCGGCGCAGGACGCCGCGGGGAATCACCAGATTTTGAGGGGAAGGCACGAAGAGCTATGGCAATCACGGTCTACACGAAGCCCAGTTGCGTGCAGTGCACCGCGACGTACCGCGCACTCGACAACAAGGGCATCGAGTACAACATCCTCGACCTCTCGGTCGACGAGAACGCACTCGAGCAGGTCAAGGCCCTCGGCTACCTGCAGGCACCGGTCGTCATCACCGAGGAAGACCACTGGTCGGGCTTCCGTCCCGACAAGATCGAAGAGCTCGCCGCACGTCTGGCTTGAGCCCACGGTCGCAGGCGTCATCATGAGCCGGCTCCAGCAGCACCGCACCATCCGACCGTCCGGACGTCGACGAGGAGGCCACCCGTGCAACCACGGCTGATCTACTTCTCCAGCATTTCCGGCAACACGCATCGCTTCATGCAGAAGCTCGACCTGCCCTCGTTGCAGATCCCGCTGTATGCGAAAGACGAAGCCGTGCACGCCACGGCACCCTACGTCCTCGTGACCCCCACCTACGGCGGGGGCAACGGCGACGGAGCGGTGCCCAAACAGGTGATCCGGTTCCTCAACGTGGAGGCCAACCGCTCCCTGATCCGCGGGGTCATCGCCGCCGGCAACACGAACTTCGGCGAGGCCTACGGGCTCGCCGGCGACGTGATCGCCAGCAAATGCAAGGTCCCGCACCTGTACCGCTTCGAACTCTTCGGAACCCAGGACGATGTCACCACCGTCCACAATGGATTGGAATCATTTTGGCAGCAGCGCCAGTTTCAGTGATCGACGCACCGTCGACGAGCCAGATGGACTACCACTCGCTCAACGCGATGCTCAACCTCTACGGCCCGAACGGCGAGATCCAGTTCGACAAGGACCGTGAGGCCGCGCGGGAGTACTTCCTCCAGCACGTCAACCAGAACACCGTCTTCTTCCACTCGCTGAAGGAACGGCTCGACTACCTCGTCGAGAAGGAGTATTACGAGCAGGCAGTGCTCGACAAGTACTCGTTCGACTTCATCCAGGAACTCAACGACCTGGCCTACTCGAAGAAGTTCCGCTTCCAGACCTTCCTCGGCGCGTTCAAGTACTACACCTCGTACACGCTGAAGACCTTCGACGGCAAGCGCTACCTCGAGCGGTTCGAGGACCGCGTCGTCATGACCGCCCTCGGCCTCGCCGACGGCGACCAGCAGCTCGCGGTCGCGCTCGTCGAAGAGATCATCGCGGGTCGGTTCCAGCCGGCGACGCCCACCTTCCTCAACTCGGGCAAGGCCCAGCGAGGCGAGCTCGTCTCCTGCTTCCTCCTCCGCATCGAGGACAACATGGAGTCGATCGCCCGCGGCATCAACTCCGCGCTCCAGCTCTCGAAGCGTGGCGGTGGTGTGGCGCTCTCGCTGTCGAACATCCGTGAGTCCGGTGCGCCGATCAAGCAGATCGAGAACCAGTCGAGCGGCATCATCCCCGTGATGAAGCTCCTCGAGGACTCCTTCAGCTACGCGAACCAGCTCGGCGCGCGTCAGGGCGCCGGTGCGGTGTACCTCAACGCACACCACCCCGACATCCTGCGCTTCCTCGACACCAAGCGTGAGAACGCCGACGAGAAGATCCGGATCAAGACGCTGTCCCTCGGCGTCGTCGTCCCCGACATCACCTTCGAGCTCGCGAAGAAGGGCGAGGACATGTACCTGTTCTCCCCGTACGACGTCGAGCGCGTCTACGGCGTGCCCTTCGGCGACATCTCGGTGAGCGAGAAGTACCACGAGATGGTCGACGACTCCCGCATCAAGAAGACGAAGATCAACGCCCGCGAGTTCTTCCAGACCATCGCGGAGATCCAGTTCGAGTCCGGCTACCCGTACATCGTGTTCGAAGACACGGTGAACAAGGCGAACCCCATCAAGGGCCGCATCAACATGTCGAACCTCTGCTCGGAGATCCTCCAGGTCAACACGCCGACCACCTACAACGAGGACCTCTCGTACAAGGAGATCGGCAAGGACATCTCCTGCAACCTCGGCTCGCTGAACATCGCGCTCACGATGGACTCGCCCGACTTCGGTCGCACGGTCGAGACCGCCATCCGCGGCCTCACCTCCGTGTCCGACCAG
Organism: Plantibacter sp. MMLR14_011; assembly: GCF_001865025.1. Lineage (NCBI taxonomy): Bacteria > Bacillati > Actinomycetota > Actinomycetes > Micrococcales > Microbacteriaceae > Plantibacter > Plantibacter sp. MMLR14_011. Next base: position 514,381 of record NZ_MJGW01000017.1, on the reverse strand, counting down.
AGCCACATCTCCTCGGTGCGTTCGATCGAGGACGGCAACGACAAGTCGCACGCCATCGGCCTCGGCCAGATGAACCTCCACGGCTACCTCGCCCGCGAGCGCGTGCACTACGGCAGCCCCGAGGGCATCGACTTCACGAACATCTACTTCTACACGGTGGTGTTCCACGCGCTGCGTGCCTCGAACCTCATCGCCAAGGAGCGCGGGGAGACCTTCGACGGTTTCGCCGACTCGCAGTACGCGTCGGGTGAGTTCTTCGACAAGTACATCGACCAGGTCTGGGAGCCCGAGACGGCTCGTGGCCGCGAGCTCTTCGAGCAGGCCGGCGTGCAGATCCCGACGCAGGCGGACTGGACGGCCCTCAAGGCGTCCATCCAGGAGTACGGCATCTACAACCAGAACCTCCAGGCCGTCCCGCCGACCGGTTCGATCTCCTACATCAACAACTCCACGTCGTCGATCCACCCGATCGCGTCGAAGATCGAGATCCGCAAGGAAGGCAAGCTCGGTCGCGTGTACTACCCGGCTCCGTTCATGACGAACGACAACCTGGAGTACTACGAGGACGCCTACGAGATCGGTGCCGAGAAGATCATCGACACGTACGCCGCGGCGACGCAGCACGTCGACCAGGGACTGTCGCTGACGCTGTTCTTCAAGGACACCGCCACCACGCGCGACATCAACAAGGCGCAGATCTACGCGTGGAAGAAGGGCATCAAGACCATCTACTACATCCGTCTCCGCCAGCTCGCGCTCGAGGGCACGGAAGTCGACGGCTGCGTCAGCTGCATGCTCTAAGGAGCTTCGCGCTTCGTCATCGCACTTCGACAGGCTCAGTGACCGGGGTTCCGGTCTCTGATCCCGACCCCGGTCCCTGAGCCTGTCGAAGGGCATCAGCATCACCGGTCCGTCGAGGGCCATCAGCATCACCGGTCCGTCGAGGGCCATCAGCACCACCGGTCCCTGAGCCTGTCGAAGGGCCAACCCCACTTCCCGATAGAGGACACCAATTCATGTCAGAGAAGCTCAAGCTGGTCGACCGCGTCCAGGCGATCAACTGGAACAAGATCGAGGACGAGAAGGACGTCGAGGTCTGGAACCGCCTCGTCAACAACTTCTGGCTGCCCGAGAAGATCCCGCTGTCGAACGACGTCCAGTCGTGGAACACCCTGACGTCGCAGGAGCAGCAGCTCACCATGCGCGTGTTCACGGGCCTCACGCTCCTCGACACGATCCAGGGCACTGTCGGCGCCGTCGCCCTCATCCCCGATGCGATCACCCCGCACGAGGAGGCCGTCTACACGAACATCGCGTTCATGGAGTCGGTGCACGCGAAGAGCTACTCGTCGATCTTCTCCACGCTCAGCAGCACGAAGGAGATCGACGAGGCGTTCCGCTGGTCGGTCGAGAACCCGAACCTGCAGAAGAAGGCGTCCATCGTCCTCGACCGCTACCACGGTGACGACCCGCTGAAGCGGAAGGCCGCCTCGACCCTCCTCGAGTCGTTCCTCTTCTACTCGGGCTTCTACCTGCCCATGCACTGGTCGAGCCGCGCGAAGCTCACCAACACGGCCGACATGATCCGCCTGATCATCCGCGACGAGGCCGTGCACGGGTACTACATCGGCTACAAGTTCCAGAAGGGACTCGAGAAGCTCACGCAGGCTGAGCGCGACGACGTGAAGGACTACACGTTCTCGCTGCTCTACGAGCTCTACGACAACGAGGTGCAGTACACGCAGGACCTCTACGACGAGGTCGGCCTCACCGAGGACGTCAAGAAGTTCCTGCACTACAACGCCAACAAGGCGCTCATGAACCTCGGCTACGAGGCCATGTTCCCGAAGACGGTCACGGACGTGAACCCGGCGATCCTGTCGGCGCTCTCCCCGAACGCCGACGAGAACCACGACTTCTTCTCGGGTTCCGGCTCCTCCTACGTGATCGGCAAGGCCGTGGTCACGGAAGACGAGGACTGGGACTTCTAGTCATCGCGCAGTCGCTGCGCTGAACGCACGAGGGCCGGATGGAATCCACGATTCCATCCGGCCCTCAGGCGTTGAGCGCGTATCGGCGTCAGCCGCCGAGGCCACCACCGGTCGCCAGGAAGAAGTAGAAGAACGCGGTCACGCCCTGGACGACGGGGAAGAAGAACGCCGCGATCGCGGTGACCACGATCGTGAGGATGGCGACGAGCGCGACCAGACTGACGACACCGTTGCGTCCTGCGCTCGGAGCCTCGACGGGTTCGGCGACGAGCAGCTCGTCCATGGTCGCTTCGGTCGTCAGCATCGTTCTCCCTGTGGCTCTGGTGTCCTCGACACTACCCGGAGAGCCGCCGTGCGCCGCTGACTCGCCCGAGGATGTTCGAATCCGACGCGGAAACGCGCAGATTCGGGCGACTCAGCGACGGCGGGTGGTCAGCGTCGGGTGGACCAGAGTGCCCAGGCGATGAGTACGGGCTGGAAGAAGAGGCGGGTGAACCGGCGGCTGTCGGTGTCGAGGCCGAAGGCGTCGCGGCGGTTGAGCCACTGGGAGAGGTTGCCCGGGAAGATCGCGGTGAAGAACGCCGCGGCGAGGTTACCGACGGCCGTCCGCTTCACGCCTGAGGCGAGTGCCGCACCCAGGGCGATCTCGACGACGCCCGAGGCGAGCACGGTGGTGTCCTCGTCGATCGGGACCCATTCCGGCACCTGCGCCTGGAAGTCCTTCCGAGCGAAGGTCAGGTGACTGACGCCGGCGAAGACGAGTGCGCCTCCGAGCAGCAGACGTGCGGCGGTGCGGGCTTTCGATCCAGCCATGAGGGTCCTCTCGACGATGGTGATGTCACCACGCTATCCGGAGATCGGTGGACCGACGGCGGGTTGCGAGTGCACAGATGTCCAGCAGCAGGTCGCTCAGCCGTCGATCTGCGAGTTCGCGTCGAGGCGGTGCCAGGTGCGGTTGTGGTAGACGAGCGGCGCGCCATCGAAGCTCGGGGTGAAGGCCGGGACGGCGGGAGCGGGTGCCTCGGCGGCAGGCTCGGCCCGGACCGGCTCCTCGGCCGCTTGCGGCTGCGAAACGCTCGACTCCAGCGCGTGCACCGCGATGACCGTCGAGGTGCCCGCCTCCATGCGGTTGACGATGCGTCCGCGGATCCAGACGCCGTTGCCCGTGAAGTACGGCTCGCCCGTGGGCAGGCGGTCCCAGATGGAGGTGTCGGCGAAGCGGTCGATTCCGCTCGTCGCGCAGAGCTTCGCGATGTGCAGCTGCTCGGAACCCAGGAGGTGGACGACGACGGTGTCGGATGCGGTGATGGTCGGCGCGCTCGAGGACAGCGACGACACGGAGAAGACGAGGAGCGGCGGTTCCGCACTGACGGAGAAGACCGAGGTGGCGGTCAGCCCCACCGGCCCGGAGCCGTCGTCGGCGGTGATGACCGAGACGCCGGCGGGGTGCTGACGGAACGCCGCCTTGAAGTCGTCGGGGGACAGGGACGCGAAACCGGGGGCGACCTCGCCACCGTCGACGGGGGACGGCAAGGCGGTCACGGAGGCGGCTGCCGGGTGGACTGAGCTCACGGGGGATCCTTCGAACGGCTGTGGACGACTGCTGCAACGCCGATTCGGTGGACGCTGCACAGGCTACGTTTCGCTCATCCGGCCGGAGCTGCAACTCTGTTACCCGGTGTGACGGTGACCGAGCGGTCGGACGCAGGTCTCGTCGACCTCCCATGCGTACGCTGGACGCATGCCCATCCTCATCACCTTGGACGACCTCGCCGCCTTGATGGCCTCCGAGACGCCGGTGCGCGTCCTCGACGTGCGGTGGCGACTCGACGCACCGGACGGACGGCCCGCCTACCTCGAGGGACACCTGCCCGACGCCGTGTACGTCGACCTCGACCATGAGCTGGCCGACCACGTGCCGACCGGAGAGCCGGCCGTCCGAGGCCGTCACCCCCTGCCCGATCGCGAGGCGCTCCAGACGTCCGCACGTTCATGGGGCGTCGACGACGGCGACGTCGTCGTGGTCTACGACGACCTCACGAGCCTGTCGGCGGCGCGCGCCTGGTGGGTGCTGCGGAACGCCGGCATCGCGGACGTCCGCATCCTCGACGGCGCGTTCCGGGCGTGGACGGACGCCGGTCTGCCCGTGGAGCGTGGCGAGGTCGTCCCGGAACCCGGGACCGTCACGCTGACGACGGGTGTCCTGCCGACCATCGACATCGACACCGCAGCGACGTGGGCGGGCGAGGGACGGGTCTTGCTGGACGCGCGCGCCAGCGAGCGGTACCGGGGTGACGTCGAACCGATCGATCCCCGGGCCGGTCACATCCCCGGAGCGCTCAGCACACCGACGACCGCCAACGTCGGCGCCGACGGCCGGTTCCTCTCGCCTGAGACCCTCCGCGAGCAGTTCCTCGCCGCGGGCGTACCGGAGGATGCGACGGTCGCCACCTACTGCGGCAGTGGGGTGACCGCGGCGCACAACGCGGTCGCACTCACCCTGGCCGGCTTCGAACCGGCGCTGTACCCGGGGTCGTGGAGCGAGTGGGCGAACCACCCGGAGCGTCCGGTGGCGACAGGACCCGAGGCCTGAGCCGTCGACCCGGTCATCGAGCTTGTGGAGATGCGCCCTTCGACAGGCTCAGGGACCGGCGTCCATCGTCAGGGATCAGGGAGGGCTAGCCCGCGAGGACCTTCTGCAGGCGCTGCAACGACACCGATTCGGCCGTGCCCAGCTGCTGGGCGAACAGGCTGATCCGGAGCTCCTCGAGCATCCACCGGGCCTTCACGAGGTGCTCCGGAGCGTCGGCGGGCAGTGGGATCGTGCCACCGGCGGCCTCGAACCGTGCCGACGCCGTCTGCGCCTCCGTCATCCACAGCCGGTCGCGGTTCGGGTTGTCCGTCAGTCGCTCGGCGCGGTAACGGATGCCCGCGAGGTAGCGGGGCAGATGCTCGAGTCGTGCTGAGCCCGTCCGGGAGACGAAGCCCGGGAAGACCAGTCCGTCGAGCTGGCCCCGCATGTCGGTGAGGGCTGCGAGCAGCGTCATGCTCGTCGCCGCCTTCATGGCCTTCTCCGTGTCGCGCGCGGCTTGCAGGATGCGGGCGACGATGGCGACCGTCTGGAACATGCGGTCCATGACCGAGGCGGAGACGCGGTCGCGGAGCGTCTCGTACTGCAGCCGCGAGAACACCTGTCCGTCGGGCACCACGCGGAACAGGACATCGTCGATGCAGGCGGCGAGGCAGTCCTCGAACAACGCCGGCGTCGACCGGTACGGGCTCGTCACGAGCGCGAGCTTCTCGTTGGCCTTGAGGTGCTGCTGCACGTACGCCGTCGGGGACGGGATCGCGAGCAGGAGGAGGCGGCGCACGCCGGCGGGCATGGCGCGGGCCTGGTCGGCCTCCGTGCTCATGATCCGGATCGACACGCTCGTGCCGTCGTCGACGATCGCGGGGTAGCCGCGGATCACGCCGTCCTCTTGGCGGATGTCGATGAAGCGGGGGAGGTCGTCGAAGTCCCATCTGGTGAACCCGGAGCGCTCGATGGCGTTGGGCACTCTGGCGGCCGCGACCTTGGCGACGCTCGCACGGGTGCGCTGCTTGAGGCGCTGCTGCAGCTCGACGAGGTCCTTGCCGCTCGCGAGCGTGCGGCCGCGCTCGTCGATGACGCGGAAGGTCACGAGCAGGTGGTCGGGGACGCGTTCCATCTCGAAGTCCGAGGCGGTGATGTCCATGTAGGAGAGCCGCTTGATCGCGTTCGCGAGACGGGTGGCGAACGAGTCCTCGGCGGCGGGACTGCCGGGGGCGACCGCCGGGACGTCGGCGGGGAGCTCGGCGAGCAGCTTCGCCGCCCAGTCGGCCGCAGGCACGATGTTCCGACGGAGGGCCTTCGGGAGCGCTTTGATCATCGCGGTGATGAGGTCCCGACGGAGCCCGGGGACCTGCCAGTCGAAACCCGCGGGCGAGAGCCGGTCGAGTAGGGCGAGCGGGACGATGACCGTCACGCCGTCGTCGTCGCTTCCGGGCTCGAAGCGATAGCTGAGCTTCAACCGCTGGTCGGCCTGCACCCACTCGGCGGGGAAGCGGTCCTCGTCCACCGCCGGAGCGTCCTCGGGGAGGAGGTCCTCCTGGCGCATCGTGAGCAGCTCGGGCTGGTCGACGCGCGTCTTGCGCCACCAGGACTCGAAGCCCCGCGTCGTCGAGATCTCGGCGGGGACGCGGGCGTCGTAGAAGTCGAAGACGGCTTCGTCGTCGAAGAGGATGTCGCGGCGTCGCGTCCGCTCCTCGAGCTCACTCAGCTCCTTGCGCAGCCGTCGGTTCGCGCGGTGGAAGTCGAACAGCTTGTCGCGACCGATGTCGTGGGTCCACTCGCCGTCGACGAGCGCGTGCCGCAGGAACAGTTCGCGGGCCTGCTCCTGGTCGATGCGACCGAACTGCACCCGGCGGCGCGGCACGATCGGCACACCGAAGAGCGTCACCTTCTCGAACGCGACGGCGGAGCCCTGGTTCTTCTCCCAGTGAGGCTCGCTGTACGAGCGTTTGCAGAGGTCGCCGGCGATCTGTTCCGCCCACGCCGGGTCGATCGAGGCGTTGGTGCGGGCGAACAGCCGACTCGTCTCCACGAGTTCAGCGCTCATCACGGCGTTCGGCTGCTTCTTGGCGAGCGCGGACCCGGGGAAGAGGACGAAGCGCGTCTGGCGGGCGCCGATGTAGTCGCCCTTCTTCGCGGTCTTCGTCGCAGGGGGAGCGTTCCGGCCCTTCACGACCGGAGCGACGGTCTGGTCCTTCAGCCCGATGTGGGAGAGGAGCCCCGCGAGGAGCGACTTGTGGATGCCGTCGGGGTTCACCGCCGGCTCGTTGATCGTCAGGCCGAGGGGCTTCGCGAGCTGGCGCAGCTGGCGGTAGACGTCGTGCCACTCGCGGACGCGGAGGTAGTTGAGGAACTCGTTCTTGCAGAGCCGACGGAACGCGCTCGACGACAGCTCGTCCTGTTTCTCCTCGAGGTAGTTCCAGAGGTTCAGGAGGGCGAGGAAGTCGCTCGTCGGGTCGACGAACCGGCGGTGCAGTTCGTCGGCTTTCTGCCGGTGCTCGAGCGGTCGTTCGCGTGGGTCCTGGATGGTGAGCGCCGCGACGATCGCGAGCACCTCCCGCGACACCCCGTGCCGCTTCGACTCCACGACCATGCGCGCGAACCGCGGATCGATCGGCAGGCGGCTGAGGTCGCGCCCCACCCGCGTGAGGCGTGGACCGCCGCCGCGAGGTGAGCCGTCGGCGAAGGTGCGCGTCTCGATCGCGCCGAGTTCGGACAGCAGGTCGACGCCGTCCTTGATGCCGCGGGCGTCCGGCGGCTGGAGGAAGGGGAAGGCGGCGATGTCGCCGAGGCCGAGGGAGATCATCTGCAGGATCACCGCGGCGAGGTTCGTGCGGAGGATCTCCGGTTCGGTGAACTCCGGGCGCTTCGCGAAGTCGTCCTCCGAGTAGAGGCGGATGGCGATGCCGTCGCTCGTGCGGCCGGAGCGACCCGAACGCTGGTTCGCCGACGCCTGCGAGATCGCCTCGATGGGGAGCCGCTGCACCTTGGAGCGCACACTGTAGCGAGAGATGCGGGCGGTTCCGGCGTCGATGACGTACGTGATGCCGGGCACCGTGAGGCTCGTCTCGGCCACGTTCGTCGCGAGGATGATGCGCCTGCGGAGGCCTGCCACGGTCGACGGCTGGAACACGCGGTGCTGGTCTGCGGAGGAGAGCCGGCCGTAGAGCGGGAGCACCTCGGTGCCGGGCAGGTTGCGGCCGCGGATGGCGTCGGCGGCGTCGCGGATCTCCGTCTCGCCGGACAGGAAGACGAGGACGTCGCCCATCGACTCGCGCGCCAGCTCGTCGAGGGCGGCGTTGATGCCTTCGAGGTAGTCGCGGTCGGCGGCCTCGGACTCGGGGGCGTCCTCATCGTCGTCCGTGGGCTCGTCGGCCACGAGCGGCCGGTAGCGGATCTCGACCGGGTACGTGCGGCCGGAGACCTCGACGATGGGCGCTCCGTCGAAGTGCTTCGAGAAGCTCTCCGGGTCGATCGTCGCGGACGTGATGATGACCTTGAGGTCGGGGCGCTGGGGGAGGAGCTGCTTGAGGTAGCCGAGCAGGAAGTCGATGTTGAGGCTGCGCTCGTGCGCCTCGTCGATGATGATCGTGTCGTACTTGCGCAGCATCCGGTCGCGGTGGATCTCGTTCAGCAGGATGCCGTCGGTCATCAGCTTGATCTTCGTCGCCTTCGACGCCTGATCGGTGAAGCGGACCTGGTAGCCGACGATGCCGCCGAGCTCCTGGCCGAGCTCCTCCGAGATGCGTTCGGCGATCGTGCGCGCGGCCAGACGTCGGGGTTGCGTGTGCCCGATGGACTCGCGACCGAGCTCGAGGCAGATCTTCGGCAGCTGGGTGGTCTTGCCGGAACCCGTCGCTCCCGCGACGATGACGACCTGGTGCTCGCTGATGGCACGCGCGATGTCCGCGCGGGCGGCACTGACCGGCAGCTCGGGCGGGTAGGAGATTCGGAGGTCGGACATCAGCCCTCCATCGTATCGGGCTGGGCGGGTTGTGCTGCCGTTCCGGGCCTCCTGATCCCGCGAACCCTGAGCCGCCTTCCCCGGTCCCTGAGCCTGTCGAAGGGCACGCGGAGAACCCCAAAGTTCCGGGGCTGTTCATCCCGGTCCCTGAGCCTGTCGAAGGGCAGTCGGGCTGCGGCGCCTCGGTGCGAAGCGGGGATGTTTACGCGCGGTATCGCAAACAGGGTTGCCTCGCAGAGTGGTTTGCGTTACAAAGTAGGTATGACTTCACCGATGGAACCCACCGACGGCTCGGACGCGCTCGACCCGGCCGCCATGCTCGCTCTGCAGGAGCGACAGGCGAGCCGTGTCGACGACATCTTCACGAGGCCCACCATCGCGATCGTGTACGTCTGGGGTGTCGCGTGGACCGTCGGGTTCCTCGCCCTCTGGTCCGCGAGCGACGAGAACCCCTGGTTCACCACGCCGCCGGCGGTCGCCGGATGGCTCTTCGGGATCCTCATGGTGGGCGGCATCGTCTCGTCGTCGATCATCGGCTCCCGCGTGTCGCGTGGGATCCAGGGAGCACAGCAGGTGCAGGGGACGATGTACGGCATCGCCTGGGCGATCGGGTGCACGGCAGCGGCGGTGTTCGGCGGCGCACTGTTCGCTGCGGGGATGGCACCCGCACTCGCCGCCATCTTCTACCCGGCGATCTACAGCCTCGTGGTCGGTCTGCTCTACCTCGCAGGTGGAGCAGTCTGGCGCGACCGCCTCATGTACGGCATGGGCATCTGGATCATCGTGGTCGGCATGGCCGCGCCGTTCTTCGGCTCGCCGGGCAACGCGCTCATCATGGCCGTCGCCGGCGGAGGCGGGTTCCTCGTGTACGCGACCTTCCTCGAAGCGACCCGCCGCCGGCGTGCCCACCGATCGGCGGCGTGACCGATGGACGAACTCGACCCCCTCATCCACGCTCAGGCCCGCCTGCGCATCATGTCGACGCTCGCGGCGATCGATGCGCACAGCAGTATGTCGTTCCCCCGCCTGCAGGAGATGCTCGACATGACCGCCGGGAACCTCTCCACGCATCTGCGGAAGCTCGAGGACGGCGCCTACGTCCTCGTCACGAAGACCCACCGGGGACGCACCCCGGTCACCTACCTGGAACTCACCACGCTCGGGCGCCGCGCGTTCGAGGACTACATGACCGGGCTCCGAGCGATGCTCGGCGGCGCGTCGGGAACGGGGACATCATGACGATCACACCACTGGCCACCCTCGAGGGCGTGACACGACGTTACGGCGACGTGACCGCGCTGCACGACATCGACCTCAGTATCGAGCCGGGCTCGCTCGTCGGGCTCCTCGGGCCCAACGGCGCCGGCAAGTCCACCGTGCTCTCCCTGCTGCAGGGCACCCGACGTCCGACGACCGGCACGGTGACGCTCTTCGGCGGCGATCCCGCCCATGCGGTCAACCGCACCAGGCTCGGATCGACCCCGCAGGAGACGGCACTGCCGCCCACGCTCCGGGTGGGAGAGGTCGTCGACTTCATCGGACGCCACTTCGCGGACCGCGTGCCGACGGCCGCCCTGGCGGAACAGTTCGGTCTCGGTGACCTCCTCCGACGCCAGACGGGCTCGCTCTCGGGCGGCCAGCAGCGCCGCCTCGCGGTCGCGCTCGCGTTCGTCGGCAGACCGCGTCTCGTGCTCCTCGACGAGCCGACGACGGGCCTCGACGTCGACGCCCGCCGAACCCTCTGGGACGCGATCCGCCGGCAACACGAGCTCGGGGCGACCATCGTCCTCACCAGTCACTACCTCGAGGAGATCGAAGCGCTCGCCGAGCGTGTCGTGGTCCTGGGTGGCGGACGGGTCATCACCGATGCCCCATTGCGCGACGTCCTCGGGCTCGTCGGTATCCACCGGGTGCGGCTCCGGACCACCGACCCCGGAGCGGTGGAGCGGCTCACCGGGGTCGTCCAGGCGAGTCGTGACGGTGACGCCGTCGAACTGGACGTCCGTGACGCCGACGCGTTCGTGCGCGAGCTCGTCCGGTCCGAGGCCCCGTTCACCGATCTCGCCGTGCGCGGAGCGACCCTCGAGGAGGCGTTCCTGACCCTCACCGCGGATGCCCGGGCGGACGTCGAACGGAGCGCCGCCTGATGGCCACCACCGTCCAGCTCACCGCCCTGCACGCGCGGTACTCCCTGCTCGAGACCGTGCGCGTCCCGATCGCGCTGATCGGCTCGCTCGTCTTCCCGGCGCTCTCGCTACTGTTCTTCGTCGTCCCGCAGGCGCAGGTCGCCGGCGATCCCGTCATCGCGACCCAGGCGGTCATCTCCCTCATCGTGTTCGCCGTGCTCGCCAACTCCCTGTTCGGCTTCGGCCTGACCATCGCCCAGGCGAGGGAACAGGCGTGGGATCCGTACCTCCGCACGCTTCCGGTGACGAGCGTCGCCCGTGTTCTCTCGCACCTGTGCTCGGTCGGCCTCCTCGGGTTCGCGGCCGTCATACCGGTCGTCGTGCTCGGCGCGTTCCTGACCGCAGCCACCACGACTCCGATGGGACTGCTCGGCGGCATCGTGGCGCTCCTGGTGGGTGCCCTGCCGTTCATGCTCCTCGGCACCGCGATCGGGTACGCCCTCCCGAGCAAGGCCGCGATCGCCGTGGTGCAGGTGGTCATGTTCTCCCTGGCCTTCGCCGGCGGACTGTTCATCCCACCGTTCCTCTTCGCCCCGTGGCTCGACCGGCTGTCCGTGTTCCTCCCGAGCCGTCAGACCCGGGAGCTCGTCGTCTGGGCGGTCCAGGGTGGCGAGTTGCCGTGGTGGTCGTGGGTCGGCGTCCTGGCGTGGACGCTCGTCCTGACCGTCGTCGTCCTCGCCCTCTACCGCCGCGACGAGGGCCGCCGCTACCGCTGAGGTCGACGGACACCTCGCCGAACACCGGCCGTTCCCGCGTGCCGTCATACGTCGACACACACCGTGCGCCGGCCGCGAGGCGCTCGTACGCTGACGTCCATCCCGGCCGGTCCACGGCCCCTCGACGAGCGGATGGAGCGACCCGTGTCCAGCAGCGCAGACCAGACGAACGCCGCCGACCGATCGACGGGCGCGCACTGATGGGAGCGCCCGTCGTGTTCGGCACCGGCCCGATCTCGGTCGACGACCTCGTGGCCGTGTCCCGCGACGACGCCATCGTCGTCCTCGACACCCCGGCGCTCGACCGCATCGGCGCCGGCCGGGCCATCATCGACCGGCAGACGACGCCGGTCGGAGTCGGTGCGCAGGGTTCTCGGCCCCATGGTCCACGGATCCCTGGGACCGCCGGGGGACGAGCGGCTCCGCGCACCGCGACGCTCGACGTCTCGGCAGTGGAGGAGCGCGTCGTCCATGACCGCCGTGGAGGCATCGGACTGCCGCTCTCAGTGGACCGTGCTCGGGCGGTGGTCGCCGCCCGGCTCGCAGGCTGGACCCGTGGGGCATCCGGGATCCGCCTCGAGACCGCCGTGTTCGTCGCGGAACTCCTCAACCGTGGGGTGACCCCGGTGATCCCGTCCATCGGCTCCCTCGGCGACGGCGACGAGACCCACCTGGCATCCGTCGCGACGCTCGTGATCGGACAGGGGGAGGCGGTCCTCGCGGGCGAACGGCTCCCCGCGCAGGTCGCCCTGTCACGGGTCGGGCTCGCGCCGCTCGACCTCGCTGTGCACGAGGGGCTGGCGTTCGTCCATCACAACGCCTACTCCCTCGGCGTCGGCGCGCTCGCCCTCCACCGGCTCGGCGCGCTCAGTCGACTCGCGGACACCACGAGCGCACTCTCGTTCCGGGCGGCTGCGCGGTCCGGGCGCGGCGGGCGAGGACCGGCGTTCGACGCGACGGTCCTCGCGGGCACCCCGTCGGCCGGCACCCGGGCGAGCGGCGAGCGGATCTCCGAGTTGTTGGCGACGCCGGTCGGCCCGGAGGGTGTGCGCGGCGGAGGGGAACGAGACGGACTGCGGCTCCGGGCGACCCCGCAGATCAACGGTGCCCTCGCCGACGAGGTCACCGCGGCCGTCCAGCTCGTGGAAGCGACGCTCGGAACGGCCTCGGAGGATCCACTCGTCGACCAGGCGTCGGGTGTCCTGCGGGCCGGCGGGTTGCTCCACGGCGCGCGGCTCGCCCGCGCCTTCGACGGGCTGCGCGCGGCCATCGCGCACACCGCCGCTGCGGCCGAGCGACGGCTCAGACGCATCGACGGAGGCGGGGCCGACCACCGGGGGACCGGGCACGGGCTCGGACCGGGTCGGCTCGGTCAGTCGGCCGCGGACCTCGTCGCCGAACTGCGCGTGCTCGCGACCCCGGTCGTCACCGCCGGCGTGCCGGACGAGGGCTCGGACGACCCGGCCTCCTTCGCCGGGACCTCGCTGCGACTGCTGGAACGCTCGACCGCCCTCTTCGCGGACGTGCTGGCGGTCGAGGCGATCGTCGCGGCGGACGCGCTCGGCCCGGGCGAGCACGACGAGTGGGCGGTCGGGTTCTCCGTCGCGCATGCCGGTCTCCGGTCGGCGATCGAGCAGGAGCTGCACGGTCAGCAGCTCGTCACGGCGGCCCTCGCCGCGTTGGGCGTCGACCGATCCTGAGCGACGGCGGCCGGCGGGTGACGGTGCGCGGGCGCACCCACGTCGTCGCATGCCATGTATTTCGACACGTGTCGAGGGGGTGGGCGATGTCGGTGCCCTCCGGTAGGTTCGGACCACCGACCGAGAGACGTTCAGCGAGCCACCGACCGCGGCGGCGACGGCCCTTGGAAGACGACCTGTCACGAACAGCCGTGCAGAGAAGAGGCATCGGTCCAGCATGATCTCCTTCGAGCACGTCTCCAAGCGCTTCGACGACGGCACCCTCGCGGTCGACGACTTCTCCCTCACGATCCCGTCGCGTTCCACCACGGTCTTCGTCGGGTCCTCAGGCTGTGGCAAGACCACGCTCCTGCGGATGATCAACCGCATGGTCGATCCGAGCGAGGGACGCATCGTCATCGACGACGAGGTCGTCTCCGCCGTCGACCCCGTCCGTCTCCGTCGCCGCATCGGCTACGTCATGCAGAACTCCGGTCTCCTCCCGCACCGCACCGTGATCGACAACGTGGCGACGGTGCCCATGCTCACCGGCGTCAACAAGAAGCAGGCCCGGGCGGACGCCCTCACCCTCCTCGACACCGTCGGACTCGATCGCGCGCTCGCCGACCGGTACCCGAGTCAGTTGTCCGGTGGCCAGCAGCAGCGCGTCGGCGTCGCACGAGGCCTTGCGATCGACCCGAACATCCTGCTGATGGACGAGCCGTTCGGTGCCGTCGACCCGCTCGTGCGTGCCGAGCTCCAGCGGGAGCTGCTCCGACTGCAGCGCGACATCGCGAAGACGATCGTGTTCGTCACCCACGACATCGACGAGGCCTTCCTCCTCGGCGACCAGGTCGTCATCCTGCAGAAGGGCGGCCACATCGCCCAGGTCGGCACGCCGGCCGAGATCGTCGCCAACCCAGCCGACGACTTCGTCGCCCAGTTCATCGGCGCCGATCGCGGCCAGCGGACCCTGCACGTCGAGCGCGTCGACGGACGCGACGTGGTCGTCGACGAGTCGGGCCGCCCCGCCGGCGTCCTCGGAGCCGGGCCCGGCGCAGGCGACCGCACCGGCCTGGACGTCCGGAAGGACGGCGCATCCACATGAGCTGGGTCATCGCGAACTGGGACATGATCTGGGACCTCACCCTCACCCATGTCCAGCTGAGCCTGCCCCCGATCATCCTGGGCTTCCTCATCTCCCTACCCCTCGGCTGGCTCGCACACCGGTACCGGTGGTCGCGAGGCGTGCTGCTCACGCTGAGCGGCATCCTCTACGCGATCCCGTCCCTGCCGCTCTTCGTCCTCATGCCGTCCCTCATCGGCACGAAGATCCTCGATCCGGCGAACGTCGTGATCGCGCTCACCATCTACGCCGTAGCCCTGCTCGTCCGCACGGTCGCCGACGCGCTCGACGCCGTCGACGCCGGGGTCCGGCAGTCGGCCCAGGCCGTGGGGTTCTCCACCGGCCAGCGGTTCTGGCGGGTGGAGTTCCCACTGGCGGGTCCGCTCATGCTCGCCGGCGTCCGCGTGGTCTCCGCGAGCACCATCAGCCTGCTGAGCGTCGGCGCCCTCATCGGCGTGACGAACCTCGGCTACCTCTTCACCGACGGCTACAACCGGCAGTTCCCGATCGAGATCCTGACCGGCATCGTCGGGACGGTCGTGATCGCGATCGTGTTCGACGTCCTACTGGTGCTCCTCGGCCGAATCCTGATGCCGTGGACGCGGATCAGCTCGAAGGGTGCGATCCGTCGTCGTCGCGCGGCCACCGAAGCCCGTGAGCTGGCGACCGCCGGGGGAGGAGCCGCATGATCAACTTCCTCGCCGCCTTCGCCTGGATCTTCGACCCCGCGCACTGGGAGGGCCCCGGCGGCATCCCTGTTCGGGTACTCCAGCACCTGGCCGTGACCGGCCTGACCGTCCTCATCGCCTGCGTCATCGCGATCCCGCTCGGGCTCCTCATCGGGCACACCGGGAAGGGACGAGAGGTCGCGGTCGCGATCACCGGCGCGCTCCGGGCGCTGCCCACGCTCGGTCTGCTCTCGCTCCTCGCACTCATCACCCTCGGGTGGGGCTTCTCCAGCACGAGTCTCGTCCCCGCGATCACGGCCCTCGTCGTGCTCGCCGTCCCGCCGGTCCTGGCCGGTGCGTACGGAGGGGTCGAGGCGATCGACCGCCAGACCATCGACGCCGCGCGTGCCGTCGGGATGAACGAGTGGCAGATCCTCGGCAAGGTGGAGATCCCGCTCGCGCTCCCGCTCATGATCGGTGGCGTGCGCTCGGCCGTCCTGCAGACGATCGCGACCGCGACCGTCGTCGCGTTCCTCACCAACGGCCCCGGTCTCGGTCGCTACATCCTCGACGGTCTGCCGGTACGGGACTACGCGCAGATGCTCGCCGGCTCGATCATCATCATCGTGCTCGCCCTCCTCCTCGAGGGCGTCTTCTCCCTGCTGCAGCGTGCCGTCGTGCCGCGCGGCGTCCAGGCGACCCACACACGGGTCGACGAGACCCGGGGTCACGCCACGAGCGGTGGCGACCGGTCCACCGCTCCAGACCCCGTCGTCGCGGAAGCGGAGGCGAACATGCAGACCGCGGCATACCGCACCGACTGAAGCGTCCCACCACCCCGGGTGACAGCACCGCCCGGCTCCCAGACCCACAACGGCACCACCGTTCTCGCCCATCACAGATAGGAAACATCATGTTCACAGTTCGACAGGGTCGACGCCTCGCCGTCGGCATCGCCGCGACCGCCGTCGCGGCCCTCGCACTCAGCGCCTGCTCCGCAGGCGACCCGACCGCCGGGGAGACCGCGGCATCCGACACGATCACGGTCGGCTCCGCCGGATTCCCCGAGTCGGAGATCATCGCGCAGATCTACATCCAGGCGCTCGAGGCCAACGACATCAAGACGGCCGAGTCCCTGAACATCGGCGCTCGCGACGTCTACATCGCAGCGCTCGAAGACGGCTCGATCGACCTCGTCCCCGACTACAGCGGCAACCTGCTGCAGTTCTTCGACGACTCCGCCACGGCCACCTCGAGCGACGAGGTCTACTCCGCCCTGCAGGAGGCCACGCCCAAGGGCTACGAGGTCCTCGACCAGTCCAAGGCGGAGGACAAGGACTCCTACAACGTCACGAAGGAGTTCAGCGAGGCGAACAACGTCACGAGCCTCGCCGACCTCGCGGCCCTCACCATCCCGCTCGCCATCGGCGGCGCACCCGAGTTGGCTGAGCGTCCGTACGGACCGAAGGGCCTCACCGAGGTGTACGGCGTCCCCGCCGACAAGCTCACCTTCGTCCCGATCAGCGACGGCGGCGGCGCCCAGACCACCGCGGCCCTGCTCGACGGTACGGTCCAGCTCGCCGACATCTACACCACGACCCCGTCGATCACCGAGAACGACTTCGTCACGCTCGAGGACCCGGAGAACCTGATCCTCCCGCAGAACGTCCTGCCGCTGATCAACTCGGCCAAGGCCAGCGACAAGGTCAAGGAGGTCTTGAACGCCGTGTCCGCGGAGCTGACCACCGAAGACCTCATCGAGCTCAACGCCCGCAACCAGGGCGACGAGAAGGCAGCTCCGAAGACCCTCGCGGCCGACTGGCTGAAGGACAAGAAGCTCTTCGACTGAGCAGCAGCCACACGTCGATGGCGTCGTCCGGTCCTCCGGGCGGCGCCATCGCGCTGTTCGCGGGGAGCGCATCCGGCTGCAGCCGGATGTCCAGGGGGTCTCCGACACCTGAGGAGTTGGTAGCGTCAGGGTATGAGTTCCGAGACCCCCGCAGAGTTCATCGCGTCCTGGACCGCCTGGCACACCGCTCGCGAGCGTTCCGTCCGAGCACCCCACGGTATCGCCGCCCTCCGGTTCACCCACTGGCTGACCGAGGAGGCGACCGCCCTCGAGGGCGCGCCGGGCACCTGGCGTGCGGACGCGACCGGCATCGTCGGTGAGCGGCTCACGGGGACCGGACTGACCACGCCGAGTGGCGCCCAGATCATGACCGACCGCGTCGAGCTGGTCCACGGCGACGAACTGCACTTCGGCGACGCGCTGCTCCGAGGCATGGAGCGGGACGGCGTGTACGCCCTGCGGGTGCTCGACCCGGAGGCGGCGACGCGGACCTCGCTCGACGGCATCAGCGCGTTCGCCCCCGACGTCGCCTGGATCCGGCCGGCGCGGTTCGTGCCGTCCCCGGACGTCACGGTCGAGACCGAGTCGATCGACGGCCACGTCACCACCGAGACACCTGTCGGCCGTGTCGAGTTCGAGCTCGGTGATGAAGCGGTGTCGCTGACGGTCACCGGCGGTCCGAACGGACTCTGGGCGGTGTTCTCCGACGGCACGAGTGGCGACGAGAGCTACCGGTTCCGTTTCATCAGCATGCCGGCCCCGACCTCGGACGGCCACGTCCTCGTCGACTTCAACCGCGCGTACCTGCCGCCGTGCGCATTCAGCGACCACTACGTGTGCCCGCTGCCGGCGCCGAACAACCGGCTCCGTACGCGGATCACGGCGGGCGAGCGACTGCCGCTCGGCCAGTAGGTCCCGGGCCACGGACCCCGCATGACCAACCGGCTCGCCGAGGCGATGAGCCCGTATCTCCGATCGCACGCCGAGCAGCCGGTCGACTGGTACCCGTGGGGGCCTGAGGCCTTCGCCGAGGCGGCCCGTCGCGACGTCCCCCTGCTCGTCTCGATCGGCTACTCGACGTGTCACTGGTGTCACGTCATGGCGCGCGAGTCGTTCTCGGACGAGCACATCGCCGAGCTCCTCCGACGCGACTTCGTGGCGGTGAAGGTCGACCGCGAGGAGCATCCGGACGTGGACGCCAGTTACCTCGCCGCCGCCGGCGCGTTCACCCATGACCTGGGCTGGCCGCTGAACGTGTTCGTGACGCCGCGCGGACACGTCTTCCACGCGGGCACCTATTCGCCTCCCGTGCCGCTCCGCGGGCATCCCTCGTTCCCACAGGTGCTCGAGGCCGTCAGGGTCGCGTGGACCGAGCGACGTGAGCAGGTCGTCGCGAGCGCCGACGGGCTCGCGCGGGCGATCGCCGAGACGATGTCGTCCACGGATGACGCGCCGCTGCCGGAGACCGGCGAGCTCGATGCGGCGGTCGAGGCGGTCGAGGCGCTCGAGGACCGGGAGCTCGGTGGCTTCGGCACGGCTCCGAAGTTCCCGATGGCCCCGCTGTTCGACTTCCTGCTCACGCCGCGCGAGGGGGACGCCGCTCGCCGCGGTGTCGACCTCGCGCAACGCACCCTCAGGACGATGGGGGCATCGGCGCTCCGTGACCCGGTCGAAGGAGGGTTCTTCCGGTACGCGGTCAACCGGGACTGGAGCGAGCCGCACTACGAACGCATGCTGACGGACAATGCGCTCCTCCTCACCGCCTACACCCGGGTTTGGGCCGAGCGTCCGAGCTCCTGGGCGGCCGGTGTCGCCGCCGGGATCGCCGAGTTCCTCATCGGCACGCTGCAGCAGCCGAGCGGCGGCTTCGGGTCGGCGCAGGACTCCGAGAGCATCGTCGACGGCGTCGGATCGGAGGGCGGCTACTACCGACGCGATGCGGACGGCCGGGCGACGCTGACCCCGCCGGCCGTCGACCGCAAGGTGCTCACCGGGTGGAACGGGCTCGCGATCGGCGCGCTGGCGGAGGCCTCGACGGTCTTCGACCGCCCCGAGTGGCTCGAATCGGCGAGGTGGGCGGCGGACGCGGTGGTCGAGAACCACCTCGGCTCGGACGGCACGCTCGCCCGGGCCTCGCTCGATGAACGGCGGTCGGATGCGTCGGCGACCCTCGAGGACTACGGGATGCTCGCGGAGGGGCTCCTGCGCCTCGGCCTCGCGACGGGCGAGGTCCGCTACGCGGAGGTCGCCCGCGACCTCGTCGACCGGTGCTTGTCAGACGAGACCGTGACCGACGAGACCCTGCCCGACGACACCGTGACCGACGCCTCCTCCGGCGCGGTGGCCGGCTTCATCCTGCCGGGCGGCGGCGACCCGGTGCTGTCGGCCCAGGGCATGCGGACCGACGGCGACCCGTCGGAGGGCGCGTATCCTTCGGGGATATCGTCGCTCGGACGCGCGTCGCTGCTGCTGTTCCAGCTGACGGCCGACGGCCGGTTCCGGGACGCCGCCGAGGGCGCGGTCCGGTTCGCCGCGGCGGCTGCGCTGTCGGCACCGACCGCGTTCGGCGCGAGTCTGGCCCTGGCGGCATCGCTCACCGGGCCGGCGTCGCAACTCATCGTCGTCGGGCCGGATCGGGTGGACCCGGACGAGGACGAGGATCGCGCGACGGCGGATCGGGCGATGCGCGACGCGGTCAGGACGCGCCGGGACGACGTCGTGGCGGTGGTCTCCGAGCGGCAGGCGGCGGCTTGGGCGACGAGCGGGTTCGACGTCTTCGCCGAACGGACGAGTCGCGACGGCCGGTTGACCGCCTACCAGTGCCGGGACTTCGTCTGCCGGCTCCCCGTGACGGACGTGGCGCAGCTCGACGCCCGCTGATCCAGCGCACCCGTCGACCCGACACGCGGATGGGTCAGGTGCCGAACGAGCCGTCCGGACGGCCGAACCGCAGCTCGCGTGCTTCTGAGCGCCAGCGCCCGAGTCCACCGTCGAGGAGCGCGACGCGCTCGTACCCGGCTCCGGTCAGCGCCGCCCGCAGGCGCTCGGCGGAGCGCCCGTCGAGCTGGTCGTACAGGACGAGCGTGTGCTGCTCCGTAACGCCGATGGCGGCCGCACCGCGTCGGACCTCCTCCGCTGAGGACGCTCCGAGCCCCCGGCCTGTATCGAGCAGTTCGACGAACACGGCGCCGGGGACGTGCCCGTCGAAGAGGTACAGGTCGTAGCCGCTCACCAGCCGCACCGGGCCGTCGTCCAGCGGAGGCAGCTCGACGACACTCGCGTCGAGGACGATGAGGCTCTCGCTGCCGAGATGGTCCGCGAGCCACTGGGTGGAGACGAGCGGGTCCACCAGGAACGGCGCGTGCGTGGAGGTCATGCGCCCACCGTAGGAGGCCGCGGCCCGGATGACCACGGTGGTCGGCAACACGCGGTCACACGACGCCGGGGTTCAGCACTCGATGACGTTGACCGCGAGACCGCCCTCGCTCGTCTCCTTGTACTTCGTCGACATGTCGACGCCGGTCTGGCGCATGGTCTCGATCACGGTGTCGAGCGACACCAGGTGCGTCCCGTCGCCGTGCAGCGACAGCCGTGCGGCGCTGACGGCCGTCGAGGAGGCGATCGCGTTGCGTTCGATGCACGGGACCTGGACGAGCCCGCCCACCGGGTCGCACGTGAGGCCGAGGTGGTGCTCCATCGCGATCTCCGCGGCGTTCTCGACCTGACGCGGTGTGCCGCCGAGGACGGCGCACAGGGCACCGGCGGCCATGGCGCAGGCCGAGCCGACCTCGGCCTGGCAGCCGCCCTCGGCCCCGGAGATGGACGCGTTCGCCTTGAAGAGCGAGCCGATGGCGGTCGCGGTGAGCAGGTAGCGACGGATACCGTCGAGCGAGGCGCCCGGCACGAACCGCAGGTAGTAGCTCCCGACGGCCGGGATGATCCCCGCGGCCCCGTTCGTGGGCGCGGTCACGACCCGCCCGCCGGAGGCGTTCTGCTCGTTGACCGCCAGGGCGAACGCGTGCAGCCACTCCGTGGGGAGCTCACGCCCGCTCTCGGCCTCGGCCACGTCGAGGCGCTCACGGACGGCACGTGCCCGGCGCTTGACGCCGAGACCGCCCGGGAGGGTGCCGGTGTCGGCGAGCCCGGCGGTCACGCACTCGTGCATGGCCGTCCAGATGGCGTCGAGGCCGGCGTCGACCTCGACGGCTGGCCGCAGGGCTTCCTCGTTGCGTCTCGCGATCGCGTCGATCGGGAGTCCCGTCTCGTCGCAGAGCCCGATGAGCGCCTCAGCGGTCCGGAACGGCATCGGCACGGGTGTCGACGGCAGCACCGTGCTCGGGTCGTCGCCGTCACGACGGATGAAGCCGCCGCCGACGGAGTAGTACGTCTCGGAGCGCACGGGGAGGTCGCTCCGCTGGTCCCAGGCGTGGAGGGTCATGGCGTTCGGGTGGCCCGGCAGCCTCGTCCTGGGTACGAACGAGACGTCGTCCTTCGAGAACGCGATGGCCCGCGTCCCGGCGAGCGTGAGCGGAGCGCCGTCGGGGTGATCGCTCCAGGCCCGTCGGACCTCGGCAGGATCGCACCCTTCGGGGGTGAGCCCCTGGAGTCCCGCGACGACGGCGTCGGGGGTGCCGTGGCCGATGCCGGTCGCGCCGAGCGATCCGTACAACGAGCACGTGACGCGGTCGACCCGGTCGAGCAGTCCGTCGTCCGCGAGCCCGGTGGCGAAGGCCAGGGCCGCCCGCATCGGTCCGACCGTGTGCGAGCTGGACGGCCCGATCCCGATGGAGAAGAGGTCGAACGCGGACACGTATGCGGTCACTGGACGACCCCCTTCGGTGCGACTGGCTCCTTTCACTCTAAGCGTCTTCAGCGCCGGGTGCGGTGTCAGCGGACGTCAGCGGGTGTCAGCGGCAGGTGAGCGCTCCGTGAGTGCCCCCGCCCACACTGTTGTCCGGGTCGCCCACCGGCGGTCCACACCTGATTTCGAAAGGCATCCGCATGAGCATCAGCTCCGACTGGGCGATCGAAGCCCACGGCCTCGTGAAGACCTTCGGCGACAACCGGGCGGTCGACGGCGTCGACCTCTCGGTCCGCACCGGCACCGTCTACGGCGTCCTCGGCCCAAACGGCGCCGGCAAGACCACCACCATCAGCATGCTGGCGACGCTCCTGCGTCCTGATGCCGGCACCGCCACCGTCTTCGGTCACGACATCCAGCGGGAGTCGCAGGTCGTGCGCCAGCTCATCGGCGTGACCGCGCAGTTCGCGTCGGTCGACGAGAACCTCTCGGCCACCGAGAACCTCGTCATCTTCTCGCGACTGCTCGGACTCGGCCGCGCGGAGGCGAAGCGCAAGAGCGCGGAACTCCTCGAGGAGTTCGGCCTGAGCGACGCGGCGTCGCGACCCCTGAAGAAGTTCTCCGGCGGCATGCGTCGTCGTCTCGACCTCGCGGCGAGCCTCATCGCCCAGCCGCCCCTCATCTTCCTCGACGAGCCGACCACGGGCCTCGACCCGCGGACCCGCGCGCAGATGTGGGACACGATCCGCCAGCTGGTCGCGACGGGCTCGACGGTCCTCCTGACCACCCAGTACCTCGACGAGGCGGATCAGCTCGCCGACCGGATCGCCGTCATCGACCGCGGTCTCGTCGTCGCCGAGGGCACCTCCGACGAGCTGAAGGCCTCCGTCGGCGAGTCGTCGCTGCAGCTGCGGCTCGCGGACCCCGCCGACCTGGAGGATGCGCGACGGGTCATCTCGAGCGTCCTCGGCGTGGACACCGTCGTGTCGCCGGAGGCCACCCGCATCACGGCCCCGATGCGCGACCCCGACGCCGTGACCGACCTGTTCATCACGCTCCGGGAAGCCGGGATCCGGCTCGCGGAGATGAGCGTCCAGAAGCCGACGCTCGACGAGGTCTTCCTCACCCTCACCGGGCACGGCGTCGAGGCGGACGACGCCGACGCCGTGTCCGACACCGATTCCCTCGACACCGCAGAGCAGGTCCACGCATGAGCACGATCACCATCACCCCGGCCGCAGACCGGTCGCTCCGGAACCACGTCAGCCTCTCGCAGACGGTCCGCAACTCCTTCACCATGGCGTACCGCGGACTGCTCAAGATCAAGCGCACGCCCGAGCAACTGATCGACGTGACGGTCCAGCCGATCATCTTCACGCTGATGTTCACGTACATCTTCGGCGGCGCGATCGCCGGCGACGTCGCGAGCTATCTGCCGATCATCATCCCGGGCATCCTGGTCCAGACCGTCATCACGACCTCGGTCGTGACCGGCATCCAGCTCCGCGAGGACATGGACAAGGGCGTGTTCGACCGCTTCAAGTCGATGCCCATCGCCCGCATCGCACCGCTGGCCGGTGCCCTCCTCGCCGACACGGTGCGCTACACGATCGCCACGACGCTCACCTTCGCGATGGGCTTCGTCATGGGGTACCGACCGGAGGGCGGCATCGGCTTCGTGGCTCTCGCCGGCCTCCTCGTGATCGTCTGCGCCTGGGCCATCAGCTGGATCTTCGCGTTCTTCGGGGTCATCGCCCGGAGCGCGAGCAGCGTGCAGGGCATCTCCTTCCTCGTCCTGTTCCCGCTGACGTTCCTCTCGAACGCCTTCGTCAACCCGGAGACGATGCCGAGCTTCCTCCAGGGCTTCGTGGACGTGAACCCCGTCTCGCACCTCGTGACCGCGGTCCGCGACCTCGCGAACACGGGTGTCTTCGGCGGTGACGCCTGGCTGGCGCTCCTCGGTGCCGCCGTCATCGTGGCGGTCTTCGCACCGCTCACCGTGCGGGCGTACATGCGCCGCGCCTGACGACGAGACGACCGCAGCGACCGATCAGCGCGCCGCCAGGGCAGGACTGCCGAGCAGTTCGAACGCTCTGGCGGCGCTCTCGTGCGCCTGCAGGGGGAGGGTCCGCTCGGCGAGGCGGTCGCGCTCGGTCGCTGTGAGGCGCGCCGCCGCTGCTGCCTCGTGTGGTGTGCGGACGAGCGATGGGATGTCCTGACGGGAGGCGAGCGCACTGGCGAGCGCGACGAGCTCGGCGCCGACCAATCGCACTTCGTCGTCGTCCGAGCGGACGTACCAGGCGCCGAGGGCGACGACGGTGGAACCGAGCACCGGTCGGTCGAACCGGTTCGGGAGGAGGCGTCCCAGCGCGAGGGTGCGGGTGCGGACCCGCCGCACGAGACGCTGGACCTCGGTGGCATCCGGGACGCCGTCCAGCACGGCGGCGGCGATCGCGGCGGAGCCGACGAGGGTGAACCACGGCGATCGTCGCGACTCACCCGGAGCGAACGCGACGAGCGCCTTCCCGTAGAGCTCGGCTCCCCGTGCGGCGTCGCCCTGGGCCCGCGCGATCTCGGCGAGACCGGCCCAGCCGATCGACCGGCGTTCGGGGAGCGGGGCGAACGCGGAGAACGAGACGTCGTCCGAGAGGAACCGGTCGAGCACGGTGGCGGCGGCGGCGTGGTCACCACGGGCGATGTCGCCGATCGCGATCAGCCACTCGAGTTGACGGAGGTCCGCTTCGGCACCGATCGCGGTCAGCCCCTCGGCAGCGCGGGCCGCCCAGACGAGCGCCTCCTCCGGCTCGTCGTTCTGGCTGTGCAGTTGGGCGAGCATGTGCGCACTCATGGCGGCGCCCCAGACATCTCCGAGCGTGAGCGAGAGGTCGTTCGCGCGCAGGGCGGCCGCTTCGGCGGCGCGGGGGTCGCCGTCGTTCTCCGCCGCCTGTGCCGACATGAGGTTTCCGAGGTTCGCGACGTGCGGGTCGGTCGACCGGGAGTACTCGCGGAGGAGGGCCTCCGCGCGTTCGGGGCGACCCGCGGCCAGCAACAGGCTGACCATCGCGCGCATCCGTGGGGCCTGTGTCGTCCGCGCCCGTTCGAGTCGGCGGAGGACGCCGATCGCCCGCGCGGACGTGCGGGGATCGGTGGCGAGGAACGTCACGGTGATGATGGCGACGGCGATGGCGGGGGTGTCGGTCGACACCGACTCCGGGTCCTGGTGGCGGAGCACGTCGAGGACGGCCGCGCCGAAGACCAGGACCTCCTGATGCGCGCTGCGGATCGTCCAGAAGAGGGCGAGTGCTGCGAAGACCGGGGCGACGACATCGGCGCGATCCTCCGCGACGGCCCCGCGGAGCACGTCCACCAGGGTGTCCTGTTCGACGGCGAGGCGCGCGAACGCCGCCACCTGTCGAGGCCCTTGCATGGCGGGGAGGAGCGTCTCGGCCAGTGCGACCGCCCATGTCCGCGTGCGGTCGAGTACGAGGTCGTCCTCGTGCGCCTCGGCGGACTTGATCGCGCCGAACTCGCGGACCGTCTCCAGCATCCGGAATCGGACGGTCCCGGTGGCCGGGTCGTCCTGCACGGTGAGCAACGACTGGCCGACGAGCGCGTCGAGCGCCTCCACGACTTCGACCTCGGGGGCGAGCGCTGCAGTCGCCTCCAGATCGAAGCCGTCGGGAAATCTGGACATGCGACGGAGGACGACACGTTCGTGCTCGCCCAGGAGGTTCCAACTCCAGTCGATGACGGCGAGGAGGGTGCGGTGGCGCTCAGGAGCACTGCGATCACCGGCGGTCAGCAGGGTGAAGCGGTTCCCGAGTCGTCGCTCGATCTCCTCGACCGACATGGATCTGGTGCGCGCCGCCGCGAGTTCGATCGCCAGCGGCAGCCCGTCGAGTTTCGCGCAGAGACGCGCCGCGACGTCGAGTGGCACATGGAGACCTGGACGGGCGGCGCGGGCGCGCTCGACGAACAGCCGCACCGCCGGGCCCGCGTGTTCGAGGTCGGTGCCGTCCACGGCGGCGTCCAGCGGGTCGAGCTGGTAGACGTGCTCGGCGGCGATCGACAACGGGCTCCGACTCGTCGCGAGGACGCGGAGGCCGCCGGCCCAGGCCAGCGCATCGGCGATCCAACGTGCCGCCGCGTCCACGAGGTGCTCGCAGTTGTCCATCACGAGCAGCGTCGGCCGTTCCGAGAGACGGTCGATGATGCGCTCGCGCAGTTCGACCGGCTGCACCATGATCGCTTCGCTCAGCCGACGCGGGGTCGGAGCCTCGCGGATGCCGAGTGCGGTCGCGACCGCGAGTGGCAGATCGTCCGGGTCCCGCACGCTCGCCAGTTCCACCACGACGACGCCTGGTGTGGTCGTGGTGGCACGCCGGGCGACCTCCTGGGCGAGTCTGGTCTTCCCGAGGCCACCGGGGCCGAGGATCGTGGTCAGGCGGACCTCGGACACGAGCGTGCCGATCGCGTCGAGGTCGGTGTCGCGACCGAGGAGTTCGTTCGGCGCCGTCCGGAGCCCGAGCACCATGCTGGAGACCCGGGTGGTCACCGGAGTGGCCACCGGCGGAGACGGCTCGACGGCGTCCTGCAGGAGCGCCGTGTGCGCCGCGACCAGTGCCGACGTCGGGTCGGCACCGAGCTCGTCGCGGAGCCGGTGACGGTGATCGGCGAAGAGCTGCATCGCGTCGGAGCGACGTCCGCTCTGCGCGTAGGCGTTGAAGAGCATCAGCTGGGTGGCGTCGTCGAGCGGGTCGGCGGCGACGAGGGCCTCGAGGTCGGTGATGACGGCTGCACCGTCGCCGAGCTCGAGGCGGCTCTGGGCGCGCACCCGCCGCAGCTCGTCACGGAGCCGTGCCGCGCGCTGCACCAGCTCCTCGCCGATCGGACCGTCCAGTTCAGCGCCGGGATCACCCGTCCAGAGGAGGAGCGCGTCCCGGGCGAGCATGTCGGCGGTGTCCGGGTCTGCGGCGCGGATGGCCGTCGACGCCGCGTCGGCCGCCCGCGCTGCGACGTGGAGGTCGACCAGGGACTGGTCGATCGACAGTCGATAGCCGGCGGCCGAGGAGTCGATGAGGTCGGGTGCCGACACGGCGCGCACCCGTGAGACCAGGGTCTGCAGTGCAGCTTTCGCACCCGCGGGCGGTGCGTCGTCCCACAGCTCGTCGATGAGGGCGGCCGTCGACACGGCGCGCCCGTCCGCGAGCACCAGGATCGTCACCAGCGCTTTGGCGAGCCGGCCGCCGGGCTCGACGAGCCGACCGGTGCGTCCCTCGACGAGCACCGGCCCCAGGACGGTCACTCGGAGGTTCGACGCAGGCACGTCACGAGTGTATCCAGGGCTGTATCCCGTACCGCCGAGCCGTCCCCGGTCACTGAGCCGTCCCCGGTCACTGAGCCTGTCGGAGTGCGACCTGCCGACGAGTTCAGGGAACCGAGGCGTCAGCGCAGGGTCTTGCGGGCGGTGATCTGGCCGGTGTCGAAGCCGAGCAGGTGGAGTCCACCGTGGAACCGGGCGTGCTCCACCTTGATGCAGCGGTCCATCACGACGTTCAGGCCCTTCGACTCTCCGTACTCGGCTGCCTCCTGGTTCCAGATGCCGAGCTGCACCCAGACGGTCGGAGCTCCGACGGCGACGACCTCGTCGATGACCTGGGGGATGTCGCTCGCCTTGCGGAAGACGTCGACGATGTCGGGTACCTCCGGCAGGGAGGCGAGGTCGGGGTAGGCGGGCTGTCCGAGGATCTCCGTAGCGTTCGGGTTCACGAAGTAGATCCTGAAGTCGCTCGACTGCTGGAGGTAGGTGCCCACGAAGGACGAGGAACGCGCCGGGTTCGGGGAGGCGCCGACGATCGCGACGGACTTCGCCTCGCGGAGGAGCTTCAGACGGGCCTTCGCGTCGGGGCCCGCCCAGGTGCGCTGCGAACGCAGCAGCTTCGCGAGCGGCGAATCGGCGGGCAGCGCGCAGGTGAGGCCGTTGGTGAGCCGGACCGTCTCGGTCGTGTCCTGGTCGGTCACGGTCGCGTCCACACCGTTCACGGTCGCGCCCTCACCGGTCACTGAGCTTGTCGAAGTGCTCATGCCACTACTCCTTCACCGCGGCGGCGAGCGCCTGGTCGAGGTCGTAGATGATGTCGTCCGGGTCCTCGATGCCCACGCTCAGCCGGACGATGCCCGGCAGCACACCGGCGTCGACGAGCTGCTGGTCGGAGAGCTGCGCGTGCGTCGTCGATGCGGGGTGGATGATGAGCGTCTTCGCGTCGCCGATGTTCGCCAGGTGGCTCGCGAGGTCGACGGACTCGATGAGCTTCTGGCCGACCTGACGGCCACCCTTCACCTCGAAGCTGAAGACCGAGCCCGGCCCCTTCGGCAGGTACTTGTCCGCGCGCTCGTGGTGCGGGTGATCCGGGAGTCCGGCCCAGTTGACGGCGGCGATGCGCGGGTCGGCGTCGAGCCACTCGGCGACGATCCGCGCGTTGTCGACGTGGGCCTGGATCCGGAACGGCAGCGTCTCGACTCCCTGGGCGAGGAGGAAGGCCGAGTGCGGTGCGAGCGCCGGACCGATGTCGCGGAGCTGCTCGGCGCGCAGCCGGGTGAGGAAGGCGTACTCGCCGAAGTTGCCCGACCACTGCAGGCCGCCGTAGCTCGGGACGGGCTGGCCGAACAGGGGGAACTTGTCGGTGTTCCAGTCGAAGCGCCCGCTCTCGACGACGACACCGCCGAGGGTCGTTCCGTGGCCGCCGAGGAACTTGGTGGCCGAGTGCGTGACGATGTCGGCACCCCACTCGATCGGGCGGTTGAGGTAGGGCGTCGCGATGGTCGAGTCGATGATGAGCGGAATGCCGTGCGCGTGCGCGACGTCCGCGAGGCCCTCGATGTCGGCGATCTCACCCGAGGGGTTCGCGACCGTCTCGGCGAAGACGAGCTTCGTGTTCTCCTGGATGGCGGCGGCGTAGTCGGCGGCGTCGGAGGACTGCACGAAGGTGGTCTCGATACCGAACCGGCGGAGGGTGACGTCGAGCTGCGTGATCGAGCCGCCGTAGAGGTTGGCCGAGGCGACGATGTGGTCGCCCTGTCCGGCCAGCGAGGCGAAGGTGATGTACTGCGCGGCGAGACCGGAGGCGGTCGCGACGGCACCGAGGCCGCCCTCGAGGCTGGCGATGCGCTCCTCGAAGCTCGCGACCGTCGGGTTGGCGAGGCGGGAGTAGATGTTCCCGTACTTCTGCAGGGCGAAGCGGGCGGCGGCGTCGGCGGTGTCGTCGAAGACGAAGGCGCTCGACTGGTAGATGGGCAGCGCCCGTGCGCCGGTCACCTGGTCGGGGATGTTGCCCGCGTGGATCGCACGCGTGCGGAAGCCATACTCACGATCTGCCATGCGTTCACGCTACCGGAGC
Source organism: Plantibacter sp. MMLR14_011 (assembly GCF_001865025.1). NCBI lineage: Bacteria > Bacillati > Actinomycetota > Actinomycetes > Micrococcales > Microbacteriaceae > Plantibacter > Plantibacter sp. MMLR14_011. Next base: position 485,414 of record NZ_MJGW01000017.1, on the reverse strand, counting down.
ACCGTCGAGCGCTTCACCGTGCTGCAACATTGCGTCGCATTCGACCGCACTGCACAGGGCCTGCCCAGGGCGTCGGCGTATCGTGTGGTGCACAGCCCTGATCGGGCTGCCGGACGAGGGCGCAGTACCCGGAACGCGACAAGACTGACCACTTTGGAGTGATCGTCATGTCGTGGATCGTACTCATCGCGTCCGGTGTCCTGGAAGCCGTCTGGGCCACCGCGCTCGGCAAGTCCGAGGGCTTCACGAAGCTCTGGCCGACCGTGACGTTCGCGTGGGCGCTCGTGCTCAGCATGGCCGGACTCGCCTGGGCCATGCGCGACATCCCGGTGGGCACCGCCTACGCGGTCTGGGTCGGGATCGGCGCAGCGCTCACCGTCGGCTACGCCATGACCTTCGGCGGCGAGCAGCTGTCGCTGGTCAAGGTGCTCCTCATCCTCGGGCTCATCGGCTGCGTCATCGGCCTGAAGATCGTGGGCGGCGAGCACTAGTCACACTGGTCGGACACGCGCGCCTGCCTCAGGCCAGGTGCACCGCTCCGAGCGCGAGCACCGCGATGAGGAGCCAGGAGACGAGCCCGACGACGAGCGCGCGCCACCCGGTGGTGACGAGTGTGCGGACGCGGATCGCGGCACCGAGCGCGAAGAGCGCCATCGCCAGCAGTGCGGTCTGCACGCCGTCGGCGAGGTCGAGGACGAGCTCGGGCACCGGGAGCAGGGTTCGGACGAGCACCGCGGCGATGAAGCCCGCCACGAAGAGCGGGACGATCGGTGGTCGGGCTGCGGTCGCGGTTCCGTCGGTGTCGACCTGCGCACCGGCGCCGGCCGACACCGCCAGGAGTCGGCGGCGTTCGATCGTCGCGGCGGCGGCGACCATGGGGGCGAGGAGTACGACGCGGGTGAGCTTGACGACGACGGCGATCGCGAGTGCGCTCGTGCCGGCGATCTGGGCGGTCGCGACGACCTGACCCACGTCGTGCACACTCGCCCCCACCCAGTGGCCGAACTGCTCGTCGCTGAGACCGAGGGGGCCGCGGAGCGCCGGGAGGACGAAGATCGCGAGGGTCCCGCAGAGCGTGACGAGCGCGACGGGCGTCGCCTGCTCCTCGTCCTTCGCCTTCACGACACCGCTCATCGCGCCGATCGCGGAGGCGCCGCAGATGGAGAAGCCCGTGGCGATGAGGAGCGGTTCGGGGCCCGCGAGCCCGAGCCTCCGGCCGAGCCAGAGGGTGACGAAGAAGGTGACGACGACGATCGCCACCGTGGTGGCGAGCGTGACCCACCCCAGGCCGGCGATGTCGACGAGGCTCAGCTTCAGCCCCAGCAGGACGACACCGATCCGCATGAACCGCTTCGCGCTCATCCCGAGTCCCGGCTTCAGGACGCCCGCCGCGAGCCGCTGGAACGGCGGCAGCTGGCCCACCACCATGCCGAGCAGGACGCTCGCGGTCAGGAGCGGGACGACCGGCAGGAGGGTGTGGAGGCCCAGGGCGGCGAGCGCCGCGGCACCGGCGGCGAGCACCCCTGGGAGCGCCTTCATCGTCGTCCTCCCGTCACACCCATGACGGCAACCAGGCGTGCAGGTGCCAGAACCAGTAGGGCACCGTGATCGCGGTCCAGAGCGGATACCAGAAGATGCTCAACAGCGTCGTGATGGTCACGAACACCCCGATGACGCCGACGCCGGCGAACCGTCGTTCCTCCGGGTCGTCGCGGGACCCGAGGATCTTCCCGATCGCGAAGACGAGGGCCAGGATGAGGTACGGCTCGAAGACGATCGTGTAGAACTGGAACACCGTCCGGTTCAGGTAGAGCAGCCAGGGCAGGTACCCCGCTGCGACTCCGAGGACGATGAGCCCGACCTGCCACTCGCGGTACCGGACGAGCCGGTAGACGCAGTACCCGAGCGCGACGGCGGCGCCCCACCAGATGAGCGGGTTGCCGATCGAGGTGATCGCGGAGGAGCAGGCGTCCCACGCGCAGCCGTCGGTCCCGGTGGCGGGGGACTGGTAGTACATGCTCGTCGGCCGGATCATGAGCAGCCAGCCGAGCGGGTTCGCGGCGTAGGGGTGCGGGGTGCTGAGGCCGACGTGGAAGCTGTAGGCGCTCTGGTGGTAGTGGAGGAGGCTCTGGAACCAGTGGGGGACCCACGCGAAGGTGCCGGTCCAGGCGTTGCCCACCGCGTCGGCCCATTGGCGGTCGTACCCGCCGGACGTCCTGATCCACCCGGTCCAGCTGGCGAGGTACACGACGGCGGCCACGGGGACGAGGGTCACGAAGGACACGGGGCCCTGTTTGAGGACCGCCGCGCTCGCCCACAGGCTGAGGCCCAGTCGGCGTCGGAGCAGGAGATCTGTGACGATCACGTACACGCCGAACGCGGCGAGGAAGTACAGTCCGTTCCATTTGACCGCGGTGGCCGCGCCGAACGCGACCCCTGCGGCGAGCAGCCACGGCCGCCACCAGAGGACGGGACCCCAGGCCGGATCGGCGCCCCTCGCCCGGGCTGACGCGACCTTCGCCGCCAGGCGTGACGCGTGCCACGACCGGTCCAACAGGATCGCGCCGAATCCCGCCAGCACGAAGAACATGACGAAGTTGTCGAGCAGCGAGACCCGGGCCATGACGATCGCGTGCCCGTCGATCGCGAACAGGAACCCGGCCAGGACGGCGAGGATCGAGGAAGTGAACAACCGCTTGGCGATGAGCGTGACGAGCAGGACCGCGAGCGTTCCGGCGATCACGGTGGAGATGCGCCACCCGGTGCTGTCGTCGATGCCGAACACGGCGATGCCGAGCGCGATCAGCCATTTGCCGAGCGGTGGGTGCACGACGTAGGAGGGGTTCGTGCTCGGGCTGCCCGCGTCGCCGTTCGCGAAGCCCTCGTCCGCCCCGTCCGGCCAGGTGCTCTCGTAGCCGTTCAGCCACAGCGACCACGAGTCCTTCACGTAGAAGGTCTCGTCGAAGACGAGCGAGTGCGGGTGACCGAGGTTCCAGAACCGCAGCACGAACGCGAGGAGCGTCACGGCGGCCGGGCCGCCCCAGATCCAGAGCTTCCTGCGGCGCTCGGTGCGGAGCATCCGCTCCCACCAGCGGTCGAGGCGGGATCCCGTCACAGGGGCTTCCAGAAGATCGACCGACACCGTCTCATCTAACCACCCCGACCGGATGGGAGACTGGTCCGGTGATCATCCTCGGAGCGACCCCCATCGGCAACCTCGGCGATGCGTCGCCACGACTCCGGGAGGCGCTGGCCGCGGCTGAGGTCATCGTCGCCGAGGACACCAGGACGGCCATCCACCTGCTGCGCGCCCTCGGTGTGGAATCGCGGCCGCGGCTCATCGCCATGCACGACCACAACGAGCGCGAACGTGCGGCCGAGATCGTCGAACTGGCCCGCGAGACCGACGTCCTCGTGCTCAGCGACGCCGGCATGCCGACCGTGTCCGACCCCGGCTTCCACCTCGTCGACGCGGCGGCGACCGCAGACGTCCAGGTCACCGCGATCCCCGGGCCGTCGGCGGTCGTGACGGCGCTCGCCGTGTCCGGTCTCGCGACGGACCGCTTCACCTTCGAGGGGTTCCTCCCGCGGAAACCGGGCGATCGACGCAGCAGCCTCCGAGCGCTCGCGACCGAGCCGCGCACGATGGTGTTCTTCGAATCGCCCAACCGACTCGCATCCTCCCTCGAGGACATCGCCTCCGTGCTCGGAGCCGATCGTCGCGTGGCGGTGTGCCGTGAGCTCACCAAGCTGTTCGAGGAGGTCAAGCGGGGGACGGCCGCTGAACTGGCCGAGTGGGCGTCCGGCGGTGTGAAGGGCGAGATCTGCATCGTCATCGCCGGTGCGGAGGCCGTCGAAGCCGATCCGGCCACCGCGCTCGAGCAGGTGCTCGCGCTCGTGGCCTCGGGCACGCGCCTGAAGGACGCTTCCAACGAGGTCGCCGAGGCCACCGGCCTCTCGAAGCGAGACCTGTACCAGGCGGCTCTCGCAGCCCGGCCCCCGAAGGCGTCGCCGGACGCGAAGGTGCGTCCCGCACCGTAACAGGCACGGTGGCGACGCCCGCTCGTCCTAGGATTGACCCCATGGCCGACGGCACCTCGTTCTACATCACCACGCCCATCTTCTACGTCAACGACGCCCCGCACATCGGGCACGCCTACACGGAGGTGGCCGCGGACGTCCTCGCGCGCTGGCACCGTCAGGCCGGCGACCGCACCTGGTTCCTGACCGGGACCGACGAGCACGGCCAGAAGATCCTGCGCACGGCGACCGCGAACGGCGTGACGCCGAAGGAGTGGGCCGACAAGCTCGTCAGCGAGTCCTGGTACCCGCTGCTCGACACGATCGACATCTCGAACGACGACTTCATCCGCACGACGGACGAACGGCACGAGCAGAACGTCCAGCTCTTCCTCCAGCGTCTGTACGACGCCGGCTTCATCTACACCGGTGAGTTCGAGGGGTACTACTGCGTCGGCTGTGAGGAGTACAAGCAGGAGAGCGACCTCGTGCAGGGCACCGGCGAGTACGTCGGGCAGCTCGTGTGCGCGATCCACTCGAAGCCGGTCGAACTGCTCCAGGAGAGCAACTACTTCTTCCGCATGAGCGACTTCGCCGAGCGCCTGCTGGCCCTCTACGAGGAGCGACCGGAGTTCGTGCAGCCGGAGTCGGCGCGCAACGAGGTCATCCAGTTCGTGCGCCAGGGGCTCAAGGACCTGTCCATCTCCCGCTCGACCTTCGACTGGGGCATCAAGGTCCCGTGGGACGAGAGCCACGTCGTCTACGTGTGGTTCGACGCCCTGCTCAACTACATCACCGCCGCCGGGTACGGCTCCGACGAGGAGGCGTTCGCCGAGCGCTGGCCCGCCACGCAGATCGTCGGCAAGGACATCCTGCGGTTCCACGCGGTCATCTGGCCGGCGATGCTCATGGCCGCCGGGCTCGAGGTACCGAAGCGGGTCTTCGGTCACGGCTGGCTGCTCGTCGGCGGCGAGAAGATGTCGAAGTCGAAGCTCACCGGTATCGCACCGAGTGAGATCACCGACACCTTCGGCTCCGACGCGTTCCGCTACTACTTCATGCGCGCCATCGCCTTCGGGCAGGACGGTTCGTTCAGCTGGGAGGACCTCTCCGCGCGGTACCAGGCTGAGCTCGCGAACGGCTTCGGCAACCTCGCGTCGCGCGTGCTCGCCATGGTGACGCGGTACTTCGACGGCGTCGTGCCGGCGAGTGGCCCTGCCGAACCGGCCGATGTTGCCATCCAGGAGACGGTCGCTCGCGCTGCAGTCAACGCCGACGCCGCGATCGAGCGCCTCGCCATCCAGGACGCGCTCGCTGCCATCTGGCGGATCGTCGACGAGCTGAACGGCTACATCACCGAGCAGGAGCCGTGGGCGCTCGCGAAGGACGAGGCCAAGCGGGAGCGGCTCGGCACCGTGCTCGCCACGGCGGTCGAGGGCCTGCGCGCCCTGTCGGTCCTGCTCCACCCCTTCGTCCCGAAGGCGACCACCAAGCTGTGGTCCGCCCTCGGCGCCGAAGCCGCCCTCGGCGAGCTCGGGGCACAGCGCATCGGCGATGTCGGCACCTGGGGGCAGCTGCCCGCCGGCACCTCGGTGGCAGGGCTCGAGCCCCTGTTCCCGCGGATCGAGGCCGTCGCCGAATGAGCGGAGGCGTCGCGCCGGATCCGGCCGCCACACCGCACCTGCGGCAGCGCGAAGCGGGGGAGCGGAAGCAGCTGAGCTACCCTGAGGCACCTGAGGCGCTGCCGGTCGCGGTCTACGACAACCACACGCACCTCGAGCACGCCGACGGCGACGCCCCGCTGACCCCGTCGGAGCACTTGGACCGTGCGGCCTCCGTCGGGGTCCGCGGCATCGTGCAGGTCGGCACCGACGTCGAGACCTCCCGTTGGTCGGCTGCGATCGCCGCTCGTGACCCCCGTGTGCTCGCGGCGGTCGCGATCCATCCCAACGACGCGCCGGACCTCGACCGCGCGGGCACCCTGGACGAGGCGCTGGCCGAGATCGACCGTCTGGCGGCGGAGCCTCGCGTCCGCGCCGTCGGCGAGACCGGCCTCGACTTCTTCCGCACCGAGGAGGACGGCCGAGCGGCGCAGTTCGCGTCGTTCGAAGCGCACATCGCCATCGCGAAGCGCCACGGTGTCGCGCTGCAGATCCACGATCGCGACGCCCACGACGAGGTCGTCGAGACGCTCCTGCGGGTGGGCGCTCCGGAACGCACCGTCTTCCACTGTTTCTCGGGCGGCCCGGAGCTCGCCGAGCTGTGCGCCGAGCACGGCTGGTACGCCTCCTTCGCCGGGACGGTGACGTTCAAGAACGCCGCACCGCTGCGTGAGGCGCTCGTGATCATGCCCCGCGAGTTGATCATGGTCGAGACCGACGCGCCCTACCTCACGCCCGCCCCGTTCCGCGGTCGGCCGAACGCGCCGTACCTCCTCCCGTACACGGTGCGCGGCATGGCGGAGCACCTGGGTGAGGACCTCGCCGCGTTCGCGACGCAGCTCGCGACGAACACCGAGCGCGTCTACGGCTCCTGGGCCGACTGAGCGTCTGAGCTCCTCACCGAGCCGCGCGCCCGTCGCCCGACCAGGACCGGCTCCGCGATCAGGGATACTGGAGGGATGACCGCCTCCGTCGCCCTGCTCGGCCCCGCCGAGATCCGAGATCTCGCCACCCTGCTGGACGTGACGCCGACGAAGAAGCTCGGTCAGAACTTCGTCATCGACGCGAACACCGTCCGCAAGATCGTGTCGGTCGCGCACGTCGCTCCGGGCGACGTCGTCGTCGAGATCGGCCCCGGCCTCGGCTCGTTGACCCTCGGCCTGCTCGAGGCCGACGCGAGCGTCGTCGCCGTCGAGATCGACGGTCGGCTCGCCAAGCAGCTGCCGCTCACCGTGGGGGAGATGGCACCGGGCATGATCGACCGGTTGTCGGTCGTCCACGAGGACGCGATGCGCATCGAGGAACTCCCCGCGCAGCCCAACCGACTCGTCGCCAACCTGCCGTACAACATCTCCGTTCCCGTCCTCCTGCACTTCCTGGAGCACTTCACCTCGCTGACGGCCGGTGTCGTCATGGTGCAGGCCGAGGTCGGCTACCGACTCGCCGCCGTCCCGGGGAGCAAGGTCTACGGCGCCCCGAGCGCGAAGGCCGCCTGGTACGGCGCGTGGCGCATCGCCGGCCAGGTGAGTCGGCAGGTGTTCTGGCCCATCCCGAACGTCGACTCCGTGCTCGTCGGATTCGAGCGACGCAGCGACGTCATCGGCACCGAGGAGGAGCGTGTCAAGACCTTCGCGCTCATCGACGCGGCGTTCCAGCAGCGTCGCAAGATGCTCCGGCAGGCTCTCGGGAGCGTCCTCGGCAGCTCCCAGGCCGCGACGGAGCAGATGGAGGCCGCCGGGGTGAAGCCGACGGCGCGCGGCGAGGAGCTCACGGTCCACGACTTCCTGTCGATCGTGCGTGCGGGACGATAACGTTGGCGCATGACCGCTGATGCTCGATTCCCGCTGAACGTCCCCGACATCCATCGCCCGTACGCTGCGGCGGACGACCGCTACGCGCGGAACGACTACCGCCAGGTCGGCACCTCGGGCCTCTTCCTCCCGCCGATCTCGCTCGGCCTCTGGTACAACTTCGGCGACAACCGGCCGTTCGACGGGCAGCGCGCGCTGCTGCGCCACGCGTTCGACCACGGCATCACCCACTTCGACCTCGCGAACAACTACGGTCCGCCCTACGGTTCCGCCGAGACGAACTTCGGTCGCATGATGCGCGAGGACTTCGGTCCGTACCGCAACGAGCTCATCATCTCCTCGAAGGCCGGCTACGACTTCTGGCCAGGCCCGTACGGCAACTTCGGTTCGAAGAAGTACCTGACCGCGAGCCTCGACGAGTCGCTCGAGCGGATGGGTCTCGACTACGTCGACATCTTCTACTCGCACCGGGTCGACGAGGTCACGCCCATCGAGGAGACCGTGGGCGCGCTCGACGCGATCGTGCGCTCCGGCAAGGCCCTGTACGTCGGCATCTCCTCGTACTCGGCCGAGCGGACCGCCGCCGCGCACGCCGTCGCTCGCGAGCTCGGCACGCCGCTCGTGATCCACCAGCCGTCGTACTCGATCCTCAACCGCTGGGTCGAGGACGGCCTCACCGAGGTGCTGACCGAGACCGGTCTCGGCGCGATCGCCTTCGTGCCACTCGCGCAGGGCCTGCTCACCGACAAGTACCTCGGCGACGGCCCGGCCGAACGTGCGACGAACCGTCCCTCCCTGCCCGACCGCCAGGTGAGCGAGGAGATGGCGACCCGCCTCCGGTCCCTCAACGACATCGCCGTGGAGCGTGGCCAGACCCTCGCGCAGATGTCGCTCGCCTGGGTCCTGAACAACCCGGCGATCACCTCCGCCCTCATCGGTGCCTCCCGCCCCGAGCAGCTCGACGAGAACCTGGCGGCGCTCGACGGCCCTGCGTTCACGACCGAGGAGCTCGAGGAGATCGACCGACTCGCGGAGGGCGCCGACGTCAACATCTGGGCGGACTCCTCCGACAAGTGACGCGGTCTGAGGCGCCTGCTCGATCGACTAACTTGGAACAATGACCACCGAGGCCATCCTCAAGCACGTCCACGTGCGAGCACCGGGGAAGATCAACGTCTTCCTCAAAGTCGGCGAAGTGATGGACGACGGCTACCACGACGTCGCGACCGCGTACCAGGCGATCTCCTTGTACGAGGACGTGCACGCGTACCCGGCCGACGACTTCAGCGTGTCGTTCTCCGGCTCGGTGGACGTTTCGGGTGTGCCGACCGACACGAGCAACCTCGCTATCCGCGCCGCGAAGGCCCTCGCGCGCCGGACGGGGTACCGCGGCGGTGTCCGGCTCGAGATCGAGAAGCACGTCCCGGTCGCCGGCGGGATGGGCGGCGGCTCAGCCGACGCGGCGGCCACGCTGCTCGCCTGTGACGCCCTCTGGGGGACCGAACGCAGCCGCGACGACCTCCTGGCGCTGGCGGCGCGCCTCGGCGCGGACGTTCCCTTCGCGCTGCTCGGCGGCACCGCGGTCGGCACCGGCCGCGGCGACCAACTGAGCAGTGCGTTGGCCAAGGGGCAGTTCGAGTGGGTGCTCGCCCTCGCCGACTTCGGGATGTCGACCCCGCAGGTCTACCAGGAGCTCGACGCCCACCGGGCGCGGCACATCCTCGACATCTCGCCGTCCGGTCGTCAGCCGACGGTCGACGCCGCGGTGCTCCAGGCATTGCGGGCGGGCGACGCCCACCTCCTCGGCGAGGTCCTCTACAACGACCTGCAGGCCGCCGCGCTGCAGCTGCGCCCGGTGCTGGGCGAGGTGCTCGAGTTCGGCGACTCGCAGGGCGCCCTCGGCAGCCTCGTCTCCGGCTCCGGGCCGACGATCGCCTTCCTGGCGGCCGACACCGACGACGCCGTCGAACTGCAGGTGACGCTCGCCTCGTCCGGGCTGAAGGTCATCCGAGCCCACGGGCCGGTCCACGGCGCCCGCATCGTCTCGCAGAGCTGAGACACGGCCCGCATGAACGAAGCAGCCCCGGTCGGAGATCCGACCGGGGCTGCTGTCCGAGGTGGTGCGGTTCAGGCAGCGACGCCGCGCACGCGGAGCGAGTTCTCGATGATCGTGAGCCCCTCCATGCCGGGGAGCTTCGCGATGTGCCCGTCGATGCGGCGCACCTCGGCCAGGCCGTCCTCGTCGCCGAAGAGGTGTCCCATGACGTGTGTGACCTCGGAGTCGGGCATGACGCCGGAACCGACGGGGCCCCATACCTTGCGGAGGAGGAACCGGGTGAGTCGACGTGCGCTCTTCGACGACTCCAGGCGTGCCCTGGCCTGGCTCGCGTAGAACGCCACGTGACGCGTCTCCTGCTTCGCGATCCGCTTGAGGAGCACCGAGAGCACCGGGTGCCGCTCCAACTGCGCGAGGCGGGTGTACGCGGCGGTCGCGGACCACTCGTTCGCCGCGCCCCAGCTCATGTGCACCGCGATGAAGTCGGTGCCCACGAGGTTGCCGAGGATCGATTGCTTGATGGGGTCGAGACGGTCCTTCCAGCCGAGCTTCAGGCGCGTCGCCTTGAGCTCGTCGAAGTCGACCGTGATGTCGTGGGCGGCGAGGACGGCGGCGAGCGCCTCCCCGTGCCAGAACTCTTCACGGTTCCACATCGTCATGAACGCGCCGACCTCGTCGTCCTCATGGGACGGCGTCATGAGCATGTCGCGCAGATAGCAGACCGTGTGGTACTCGATGTCGCACATGTAGCGCAGGCTGCGCAGGGTGGAAGCGGGGAGCGGGTTCGTCTTGAACTCGTCGAAGTCGAGGTCGCTCCAGTTCACCGAGACACTCGTCTCGGTGAACTTGTCGATGTCAAACGCCATGTGCGGTGGGGCGGTCGGGGATCGTGTCCTCGGCCGTCCGCTCTCCTCTCGGCTGTGCGGGGCGCGGTGCGCGGGTCAGTTCGTCTTCGGAGCGGACGCCTCCGGTGGTTCGTGCCCATTCTCGCACCGTCCACCGCCCGGCCTGCGCCAGCTTGTACAAGGTGTGGTCGGGGTTGACGGCGACCGGGTTCCCGACCAGCTGCAGCCAGGCGGCGTCCGCATGGGAGTCGCCGTAGCCGTAGGAGTGCGCGAGGTCCATGCCGTGCTGCTCGGCGTACTGGGTGAGCCAGGCGCCGCGCGCTTCGTCGACGAGCGGCGGGCTGTCGAGGTAGCCCGTGAGGCGTCCGTTCTCGGCGTGCATCGCCCCGGCCACGACCTCGTCGAAGAACGGCTCGAGCGGAGCCGTCATGAGGTCGATGGTGCCGGTGACGAGGATCGTCCGGTGACCGGCTGCCCGGTGCGCGGCGATCTGCTCGAGCGCCTGGGGGAGGAGGCGGGACCGGACGGCCTTGCCGAAGCCGCCCCGGACGATCTTCTCGAGCTGCGCCACGTCGACGCCCTCGTAGCGACGCATGAACGTGCGGATGAACTCACCGCGGTCGCGGAGTTCAGCACCGATGTACCCCGGCATGGACGCGCCGAGTGCAGCGATCTCGATGGGCCAGCGCGACCGCGAGGTCGCGGCGAGCCGCAGCCAGAGGTACTGCTCGATGAGGTTCCAGGCGAGCACCGTGCCCTCGAGGTCGAACACCGCGAGGACGTCGTCGCGCACGGGCAGGATCTTCTGCTGCTTCGCGGCGCCCGCCTTGCGGTTGGCGAAGGCGCGGGTCAGGGTCGTGACGGCGGGGAAGTGGATGCGCTGGAAGTAGTCGTCCCAGTCGATCGTCGTGACGTCGAACCCGCGGTCCGCCTGCTGCTCGGGCGTCAGCGAGGCGTGCAGGGCACGGGTGCGCTGGTCGTCGAAGACGATCTCGCTCTGCACGTAGGAGCGGTAGAGCCCGGTGAAGTCGCGGAGCGAGCCGAGGTCGCTCGACGCCTTGCGGATCCGGTCCTGCCACCCGCGGGTGGTCGCGTTCGCCGGCAGGTGGGAGACGACCCGGCCGGCAGCCGTCGTCGCCTTCTGCCGCCGGTCGATGGAGCGCTCGATCGCGCGCCCGCCGGGGAAGTTCCAGGTCGGCACGCTGATGTCGCCGGCGTCCGCCGGGATCGGGTGCTCGGTGAAGTAGCTGTGCACGTTCGCGTACATCTTGTGGAACGGCAGCGGGTTGCTGGCTCCTGAGCTCACGTGGAAGTAGCGCGCCGCAGCCGGCTCCGGCGGGGTCTGCGCAGCAGCGAGGATCGCGTTGACGACGAAGTCGACGGGGATGATGTCGAGCACGCTGTCGGGGAGGCCCGGGAAATCGGGCAGCTGCCCGCGGCCGTAGGCGATGATCAGCGGGTCGGCGACCTTGTAGCCGTCGATCCAGCCGGGGAAGGGGTGCGCGAGCGCGCTCTCGATGATCGAGGGGCGCACGACGGAGAGTCGGTTGCCCTCGCCGGCCCAGCGCTCTTCGGCGACCCGCTCGGCCATGGCCTTCGTGAAGGTGTAGACGTCGGTCCAGCCGATGCTCTCGGCGCGTGCGCGGCCGTGGGCGACGAGTCGGGCGTCGACCCAGGCGATGCGTGCGGCCTCGGCGGCGTTCGAGACGGCCTGGGGGCCGGCCTTGCCGTGCTCGCGGCGGGCGGTCTGCATGAGCTTGCGCAGGACCTCCGGACGACGGGACGACTCCTCGGTGCGGACGCGCGCCGAGCGGGCTGCCTCGGCCTCGACGCGCCAGTCGACGTCGTGTGCGAGGCTGCGTTCCGGCTGGATGCCCTTCCGCGTGCCGCCGACGTAGGCGGTTGAGACGTGGACGACGTGCGGGGTCGCGCCGCTCTTCGCGAGCGCCGCGTACAGGGTGGTCGCGCCGCCGACGTTCGTGGCGAAGGCCTCGTCGATCGGCGGGTCGAAGGAGACGGTCGACGCGCTGTGGATGACGACGTCGAGGTCGGCCGGCAGTGCCATCTCGTCGAGGCCACCCTCGATCACGCTGACGCGTTCGGCCACGATCGCCGCAGCGGCTTCAGCGCCGACGCGTTCGCGCCAGGCCTTGAACACCGGCTTGCGGAGCAGGGTCTGGAGACGGTCGCTTCCGCGCACCGACCCCTTCTTCCGGATGAGCAGGCTGACACGGGTGGTCGGGTGATCGGCGAGCAGGCGCTCGAGCACCGCCTGACCGAGGAAACCGGTTCCGCCGGTGACGAGCACGTGCGCGCCGTCGAGGGCGTCCGGGACGGTGGCGGGCTGCTCAGCGGCTGGCTGCTGAGCCTCGGGCTCCTGCGTGTCGGGCTGCTCGGCGTCTGGCGTGGGGGTGTCGGTCATCGGTTCTCCTCGAGGCTGCCGCGGCGTCCGCGGCGGGCAAGTCTTGCGGCGAGATGGAGGCCCGACTGACCGGGCAGCGCGTCGATCGACGCGTCGATGCCGAGGACGGCGGGGTCGCTCCAGGTGGCGGTACTGCGGAACACGAGCGCGGCGAACCGTGCCGTCTGTCGGGGGCCGTTCGCATCGGAGCCGGTGGGCCACACGGCGTTCCGGATGCGGCGACGGGTGATGCCCTGCGCACGGGGCGACGCGGCGAGGCGGTCGCTCGCTTGTGCGGTGAAGAAATCGAGGTGCCTGGCCTTCGTCTCCAGGATCTCGTCGATGAGACGGTCGAGCACGGGGTGCGGTTCGCGCTCGCGCACCGTGCGGTACGCCGCGTGGGTGATGAGGTCGTCGATCGTCCCGATCGTCATGTGCCAGGCGATGATGTCCTCGCCGAGCACGTTCGCGACGAGGGCCTGGCCGATGGGCGCGAAGCGGTCGCGCACGCCGTGGACGGTGCGGCGGAGACCCGTCGAACGCGTCTTGTCGCGAGGGGTCCCGTTCGCCTTGAGCACGGTGTCGAGGGTGTCGGTGATCCAGTACTTCTCGTACGCCCAGGTGATGAGGAACGCGGTGACCCTGGCGTCCTTGTGGGTGGGGGTGACGAGCACTCCGCGGAGGTACTGCATGGTCGCGCGCTCGATGTCCGACAGGGCCCGGAGGAGCGCGACCGTCTCAGCACTCAGCGGCGTTTCGGCGAACGCCTCGGCGTCGATCTCCTTGCGACGACTGCCGACGGCGGACTTCGCGTAGTCGCGGACGCTGAACCCGTGGGCAGGCCGCAGCATGGCGCTCTCCTGCTCCGCGTCCTCGAGGGCTGCGGGTGCTGTTCCGCGCGGCGAATCCCGGTTCACCATGGCGTCTCCGTTCCGTGACGATCCGACCTCATCACTGTAGCTTGCAACGATACGCAACGCGTAGCGTATTCTGATCCCCATGGCTACAGCTCTCGTCACCGGTGGGACGTCCGGCATCGGTGCCGCGTTCGCCACGGCGCTCGCCGGACGGGGCTTCGACCTGGTGCTCGTCGCCCGTGACGTCGAGCGGCTCGAGCGATCGGCCGAGCGACTGCGCGCGACCGGTCGCACCGTCGAGGTGATCAGTGCCGACCTCTCGGACCGCGCCGACGTCGCGAGACTCGCCGCACGGATCGAGGACCAGGCGTCGCCGATCGAGGTCGTCGTGAACAACGCCGGGTTCGGCGTGCACGCCCGCCTCACCGATCCCGACACGAGCGAGCTCGACAACGCGATCGAGGTCATGTGCCGGAGCGTCACCACCCTCTCGGGCGCCGCGGCCCGCGCCATGCGGGAACGCGGACGCGGCACCATCATCAACGTCTCGAGCACGGCGGGGTACATCACCACCGGCGGGTACTCCGCGGTGAAGGCGTTCGTCACCACCTACACCGAGGCGCTCGCCGTCGAGCTCGCCGGCTCGGGTGTCCGCGTGACGGCCCTGTGCCCCGGATGGGTCCGCACCGAGTTCCACGATCGCGCCGGCATCAGCACCCGCTCGATCCCGTCGGGTCTGTGGATCGATGTGGACCGGCTCGTCGCCGACGCCCTCCGCGACGCCGGGAGGGGGGTCGTCGTCTCCATCCCGAGCTTCCGCTTCAAAGCCCTCATGGCCCTCGTCAAGTTCGCGCCCCGTGCGTCCATCCGGTGGATCTCCGGCCGGATGTCCTCGAGCCGTCGAGCCGCCAACGCCGCCCAGTCAGGAGCCCGCCGATGACCGCAGAGCCGCGGTTCACCTCCTCCCTCCACGCCAACGCGCGCTTCGTCGCCCAGCGTCTGCTGCTGAAGCCTCTCGTGTGGTCGCTGACCCGCGTGACGGTGACGGGTCGCGAGCGCCTGTCGGGCGTGACCGGGCCGTACATCGTCGTCGCCAACCACCAGTCGCACCTCGACGCACCGCTCGTCGTCGGGGCCATGCCTCGTCGGCTGTCGCGCTACCTCGCCGCCGGCGTGGCGGCCGACTACTTCTTCGACGTCCCCGCCCGTCGGATCTTCGCCGCGCTCTTCTTCAACGCCTTCCCGGTGGACCGCTCGGGCGACCGCAAGCGTGCAGGCGTGTCTCGGCAGCTGCTCGAGAGCGGCGTCCCGATCCTGATCTTCCCCGAGGGCGGCCGGTCGCGGACGGGCGAGCTCGGCCGGTTCAAGCCCGGTGCCGCGGCACTCGCCACACGCCAGGGCATCCCCTGCCTCCCGGTGGCCGTCCTCGGCACCCACTCCGCCATGCCGAAGGGTCGCAACTGGCCCGTCCCCGGACGACCGCCGGTGCGCGTCGTCTTCGGGCAACCGATCCACCCGCAGCCGAACGAGACGCCCGTCCAGCTCATGGACCGCGTCGTCGCCGAGATCGTCGCGCTGCGCGCCTCGGTCGAGCCGGGAGCACACGTTTCGATCGACACACCACGAAAGGAAGCCGGATGACGTCTGTGGAGCACATGAAGTGGTGGGGCTGGGGAGTCGAAGGGGTCGCCTTCGAGCACAGCAACAAGCCGGACTTCGCGCCGTTCGTGAAGCAGGCCGTCGGTCTCGACCTCCGGAAGCCGGCGCAGTCACACCTCAGCTTCGACGAGCTCACCGTCCCGGCGTCCCGTGCGTCCGAGGAGTTCATCGCCGAGCTCTCGACGCTCGTCGGCCAGGGTCACGTGACCACGGACGACCAGGAGCGCGTCGTCCACACCTACGGCAAGAGCATCCGCGACCTGCTGCGGATCCGCGCGAACGACCTGCCCCGCACGCCCGACCTCGTCGTGTACCCGGCTGACGAGGCCGAGGTCGCGTCGGTCGTCGCTGCAGCCGTCGACGCAGACGCCGTGATCATCCCGTTCGGCGGTGGCACCAACATCGCCGGCTCGCTCGACCCCCAGCCGACGGAGGAGCGGGTCATCATCTCGCTCGACCTCGGTCGGCTCGACCGCGTCCTGTCGATCGACGAGGGCTCCGGTCTCGCCACCATCCAGGCCGGTGCGCAGGGGCCCTCGATCGAGGAGCAGCTCGGCGCCAAGGGCTGGACGATGGGCCACTTCCCCGACAGCTTCACGCACTCCACGCTCGGCGGATGGGTCGCGACCCGCTCCTCGGGCATGCAGTCCGACAAGTACGGCGACATCGCCGACATCACCAAGGGTCTGCGGATGGTGCGCCCGAACGGCATCGTGGCGATCCGCCCCGTCCCGAGCGCGTCGACCGGACCGAGCGTCCGCGAGATGATCATCGGCAGCGAGGGTCGACTCGGCATCATCACCGAGGTCACCGTGCAGGTCCACCGGACGCCGGCCGTCCGCGAGGTCCTCGGCTACTTCTTCCCCACCTGGGAGGCAGGGCTCGCGGCGATGCACGAGATCGCGGAGAGCGACGCCAGCCCCTCGGTCACCCGGGTGTCGAACGCCCGGGAGAGCGGCTTCTCGCTCGCGACCCGCAAGGCCAGCACCGGCGTCTCGGCGCAGGTCACCAAGGGGCTCATGAAGGTGCTCACGGCCAGGGGTTGGGACCTCGAGCAGCTGTGCCTCTCCTTCATCGGCTACGAGGGCAGCGCGTCGCACGTGCGATACGAGAAGGGCCTCGTCGGCTCGATCGTCCGGAAGCACGGCGGCATCGGCGTCGGCAAGGGCCCCGGCGCCCTCTACGACCAGAAGAAGTTCGACACCCCGTACCTGCGCGACTTCCTCCTCGACCGCGGAGCCGCGGCGGACGTCTCGGAGACCGCAGCGCCCTGGTCGCGCCTGCAGGAGGTCTACGACGCCGCGAACGACGCCGCCAACGCCGCGTACGACAAGCTCGGGGTGCACGGATGGATCATGTGCCACCTCTCGCACTCGTACCACTCCGGCGCGTGCCTGTACTTCACGTTCGCGTTCATCACCGGCGACGACCCGATCGGCGAGTACGAGCAGGTCAAGTCGGCGATCCAGCAGTCCTTCGTCGACCACGGTGGCACCCTCTCGCACCACCACGCGGTCGGCGTCGAGCACTCGCCGTGGATGGAGCAGGACATCTCGACCGAGGGCGTCGCGATCATGCGCGGCCTCTTCGACAGCGCGGACCCCGGCTCGAACTTCAACCCCGGCAAGATCCTCGCGGACTGAGCCCGGTCGCTGAGTGGTCCTCCGGTCCTGAGTGATTCCTCCGGTTTCTGAGTCGCTTCTCCGATCCCGGAGCCGTTTCTCCGGTCCCTGAGCCTGTCGAAGGGCGGGCTCAGGGCCGGAGCCGACCCGATCGCACCGCAGTCGCCGGCAGCCGGACGATGAGTGCACCAGGGTCGACGGTCAGCCGGGCCGCAGAGACCAGGCCGATCCCGTCGCCGTCGGCCTGGAACTCGGCGGGCGGTGAGACCGTCACGTCGATGCGTCGTACGCGCAGGTAGCGGAGCGCACCTCCGGCGGAACCGGCCGTCTCGACGGCACTCGGCTGCACGCGGCGGCCCCGCGTCCGTCTGCCCTTGGAGAACCGGGCGACGGGATTGTTCGCGCGGTGCAGCCAGCGCGTGACGCGGACCCCGTCCCACCCTTCGAGGGAGCGCACCATGAGGACGTCGAGCACACCGTCGTCCAGGAGGGCGTCGGGCAGGACGTCGAGGCCCGCTGAGACGGTGCCGCAGTTCCCGACGAACATCGTGTGCGTCCGTCCGCTCCGGATCGGTCCGCCGTCCTCCTTCCAGGAGACGCGGGGCCGATCGCGCCGGAAGAGTCCGCGGATGATCGGGACGACGTAGGCGATCCAGCCGAAGCGGCGCTTGAGCACCGGGTCGGCGTAGGCCACCATGTCCGCGTCGACACCGAAGCCCGACATGACGAGGAACGGGGTGCTGCGCCGGACGCCCTCGGGGTTCCGGTACTCGATCAGGCCGACGTCGACGCTGCGGTCCTCGCCGATGAACGCGGCCCGCACCGCGGCGACCGTGTCGATCGGGATCCCGGCGTTCCGCGCGAAGAGGTTCGCGGTACCGACGGGGACGACGGCGAACGGCGTCCGGGTGTGACGCATCGCCCCGGCCACCTCGCGGACCGTCCCGTCACCGCCGGCGGCGATCACGAGCGCCGCACCGCCCCCGAGCGCCTCCGCGACCTGGTCGACCGCGGTCGACCGCTCGCGGGTCGGGATCCAGCTGGTCGGGCCCCAGCCGGCCTCGGCGGCTGCGGCGTCGACGAGCCTCGTCACGCGCTCGAGCTGGATGCGCGTCGGGTTGTAGATCACCGCAGCGTGCGGCGGTGTGCTGCCTCGCGTCATGCGGCCAGTGCCGGCCAGAGGACGGACAGGACCTGTTCCGCCCAGTCGTCGTCCATGTCGGCGCCGCGGACGAGCTGTCCGAGGACCGCGCCGAGGAGCAGGGTCGCGACGAGCCGGCCGTCGAGTCCGGGCTTCAGATCGCCGGTGGAGATCCGTTCGTCGACCAGGTTGGACAGCGCGCGCGCCCGGTTCCTCGTGAGGTCGCGGAGCAGCGTCGAGAACTCCGGGTCGTCCTGGAGCAGGATCGACGCGATCGTGCCCCGGCCCACCACGTCCTCGATCATCGCCCGGGCTTCGTGGAGCAGCCAGGTGAAGGTGTCGTAGGTCGAGAGGTTCTCGGGGATCTCGACCGGAGTCTCCATGGCGCGGGCGACGGCCGCCGTAAGCAGCTCCGAGCGGTTGCGGTACCGCCGGTAGATCGTCGTCTTCGCCACGCCGGTGGTCTCCGCGACCGCCTCGATGTTGACGGCGACCGAGCCACGCGAGCGCATGAGGTCGAGGGCTGCGTCGAGGATGCGGTCGCTCATCTGCTGAGCGCGGGAGACGCGTCGGGAGACGGGCACCGACCAACCTCCTCCGCGCGACGCCGGAGTCCGGTCGGATCGGTCCATTGCGCTACGCCCACCGTAGCGCAATGGACTGGGCGCGCATAGGGACGGCCCCGGTGACGGTCCGGTCGTCAGTCCCAGCGAGGGTCGTCCGGGTCGGGGGAGTCCTCGCCGTCGGCGTCGGTCATGATCGTCGCGCCGTCGATCCAGGCCGTCAGGGCGTCACCGTGCAGCTGCTCGGGGGCGGGAGCGCCGAAGAGCTGCGGGTGCGTCACGGCCGCGAGCGGTGCGTCGCTCGCGAAGACGACGACGTTGCCGAGTGGCCCCTCGTCGTCGACCGGATCGAAGTCGAGGACGACGGCGACGTGGGCGAACACGGCTCGCAGCGTCGCCGCCTGGCGTCGCGAGTAGTCGAACGGGCTGCCGTCGAGCAGGTTCACCGCGATCACGCCGTCGTCCGCCGAGCGCGCCGCCACGCGGCGGTAGAACTCGAGGCTCGCGACCCGACGGTGGATCACCGCCGCATCCCAGAGGTCGACGACGGTCACCTTCGCGTCCCGCCACGCTGTGACGTCCGCGCCGGTGGCGGCGGCTTCGTCGATCGGCTCGTCCGCGACGGCCCTGGCGTCACCGAAGCGGACCTCGACCCGATGACCGTCCGGGAGCGGCAGCGCCTCCAGCATCCCGGTGAACAGCTCCGGTTCGAACTCGACGACGAGCTGCGGCGATCCCGGACGCGTCGCCTGGACGTAGCGGGGGAGCGTCAGCGCTCCGGCTCCGAGGTGGACGACGAAGAGCTCCTCGCCCGCCGGGGCCTCGGCGTCGATCACTCGTGCGATGTGCCGGATGTACGGGTACTCGAGCGAGCGGGGATCCACGAGGGAGACCACCGACTGCGGGATGTCGTCGACGCTGAGTTCGTAGCGCAGCGTCCGCTTGTCGAGGAGGGTGATCCGGGCGTCGCGACCGCCGAACGGCAGTCGGCGGGAACGGGAGAACAGAGGCACCCGTGCAGCCTACGGTGCACGGGCGGTGCTCGACGCCCGGGCCCGGTATCGTTGACCGGATATGGCACACCTTCTCGGCGCTGAAGCGCTCCACCTCGAGTACCCGACCAAGGTCGTCTTCGACGGCATCACGATCGGGGTGAACGAGGGCGACCGCATCGGTATCGTCGGCCGCAACGGCGACGGCAAGTCCACGCTCCTCGGCCTCCTCGCCGGCCGCAAGGAGCCCGACTCCGGCCGCGTGACGGTGCGCAACGGCGTCACGGTCGGCGTGCTCGACCAGTCCGACACCCTCGACCACGACAAGACCGTCGGGCAGACCATCGTCGGCGGCTTCGACGAGCACGAGTGGGCGGGCGACCCGAAGGTCCGCGACGTCATCTCCGGCCTCGCCTCCGACATCGCGTGGGACGCCCTCGTCGCCGACCTCAGCGGTGGGCAGCGTCGCCGGGTCGCGCTCGCCGCCCTGCTCGTGGGCGACCACGACATCCTCTTCCTCGACGAGCCCACGAACCACCTCGACGTCGAGGGCATCACCTGGCTCGCGCAGCACCTGAACCGCCGCTGGTCGAAGAACTCCGGCGGCCTGCTCGTCGTGACCCACGACCGGTGGTTCCTCGACGCCATCTGCACGGCCACGTGGGAGGTGCACGACCGCGTCGTCGAACCCTTCGAAGGCGGGTACGCGGCCTACGTCCTGCAGCGCGTCGAGCGCGATCGCTCCGCCGCGGTCTCCGAGGCCAAGCGCCAGAACCTCATGAAGAAGGAGCTCGCCTGGCTGCGCCGCGGCGCTCCCGCCCGGACGGCCAAGCCGAAGTTCCGGATCGAGGCCGCCAACGCGCTCATCGCCGACGAGCCGCCCGTGCGCAACACGGTCGAGCTGGCCGGCATGGCGACCGCCCGCCTGGGCAAGGACGTCGTTGACATCCTCGACGTCACCGTGTCCTACGGCGACCGGACAATCATCAAGGACGTCGAGTGGCGCATCGCCCCGGGCGAGCGCACCGGCATCCTCGGCGTGAACGGCGCCGGCAAGTCCACCCTGCTCGGGCTCGTCACGGGCGAGGTCGAAGCGACCGAGGGTCGTGTCAAGCGCGGCAAGACCGTCCAGGTCGCGACACTCACGCAACAGCTCGACGAGCTCGCCGAGTACGAGCAGGACCGCGTGAGCGACGTCATCGGGCGGAAGCGCACGAGCTACGTCGCCGGTGGCAAGGAGATGACCCCGGGGCAGCTGCTCGAACGCCTCGGCTTCACGAGCGCTCAGCTCTCCACCCCCGTGAAGGACCTCTCGGGTGGTCAGCGCCGCCGCCTGCAGCTCCTGCTCATCCTCCTCGACGAGCCGAACGTCCTCGTGCTCGACGAACCGACCAACGACCTCGACACCGACATGCTCGCCGCCATGGAGGACCTCCTCGACTCGTGGCCGGGCACGCTGCTCGTCGTCTCGCACGACCGGTACTTCCTCGAGCGGGTGACCGACCAGCAGTACGCGATCATGGACGGCCACTTCCGGCACCTGCCCGGCGGCATCGACCAGTATCTGGAGCTCAACGCCGGGACGGCCGGCAGTCGCTCGCAGGAGCACGACCGACCGACGGCTTCCGGCGGTGGCCCGACCAAGAAGACGCCGAAGCTGAGCGGTGCGGAGCTCCGGAACGCGCAGCAGGAGATCAAGGCGATCGACCGCAAGCTCCACAAGCTCAACGGCCAGATCGAGCAGGCCCACGAGAAGGTCGCGGTCCACGACCAGAGCGACTTCGCCGGGATCACCGCGCTCGGTGCCAAGATCCAGGCCATGTACGGCGAGATCGCCGACCTCGAAGTCCGCTGGCTGGAGCTCTCCGAGCTCGTCGAGTAGCCCACTCGGCGCACGCCGATCCGTCGATCGTCGCTCTGTTCCGAAGTGTTACGCACCGGTTCGTCATCCCTGCTAGGCCGACGTACCGTCGAATCAGCGTCCACCGGCGCGCACCACCCGAAAGAGGAATCACAGCAATGACCTTCTCGAAGAAGCTTCTGGCCGGACTGGCCATCATCCCCGCCCTCGCGCTCCTCGCCGGATGCGCCGGCGGCGCAGGCTCAGGCGCCGCCGCCGAAGACAAGGGCACCGAGGCGAACCCCGTCAAGATCGGTGTCGTCGGCGCGAGCGACCCCTACTGGGAGACGTACAAGGAGGCCGCCGAGAAGGAGGGCATCTTCGTCGACATCGTCGACTTCGGCGAGTACACGCAGCCGAACCCGGCGCTCACCGAGGGCGAGATCGACCTCAACCAGTTCCAGCACATCGTCTACCTCGCGCAGTACAACGAGGCCTCCGGTGAGGACCTCACGCCCATCGGCTCGACGGCGATCTACCCTCTCGGCCTCTACTCGACCAAGGTCGACAGCGTCAAGGACATCAAGAAGGGCGACACGATCGCCATCCCGAACGACGAGAGCAACCAGGCTCGTGCGCTCCTCGTCCTGCAGTCCGCAGGCCTGCTGGAGCTGAAGGACGGCGGCAACATCTTCTCGACGCCCGACGACATCATCGCCGACAAGTCGAAGGTCACCGTCACCTCGCTCGAGGCCTCGCTGACGCCGACCTCGCTGCCTGACGTCACCGGCGCGATCATCAACAACGACTTCATCAACGACTCCGGTCTGAAGGCGTCCGACGCGATCGCGGAGGACGACCCGTCCGACCCGAACGCGCTGCCGTACGTCAACATCTTCGCCGCGAAGGCCGCCGACGCCGACAACGAGACGTACGCGAAGCTCGTGAAGATCTACCAGGACACGAAGTCCGTCGTCGACGGCGTCGTGGAGAACTCCGGCGGTACCGCGGTTCCGCTGAAGACCCCGGTCAAGGACCTCGTGAAGTCGCTCGAGACCGTCCAGAAGGACATCAAGGCCAAGGGCTGATCCGGCGTTCAGCGCGTTCCTGTGGGAGGCTGTCATCCGCTCCCACAGGAACGCTTCGTCGTTCCACCGCCTCCTGATCACCCGACACACCGAGGACACCCCCATGCCACTCGTCAGCCTCCGAGACGTCGCCAAGCGCTACCCGTCTCCGCAGAAGGGCGCCGCGCCGATCGCCGCGATCGACGGCGTCGACCTCGACATCGAGGCCGGTGACGTCTTCGGGATCATCGGCTACTCGGGAGCCGGGAAGTCGACGCTCGTCCGCCTCATCAACGCGCTCGAGCCCGCGACGTCGGGGAGCATCGTCGTCGACGGCACCGAGGTGACGACGCTCTCGGAGCGCGGCCTCCGCGACCTCCGCCTCGGCATCGGGATGATCTTCCAGCAGTTCAACCTCTTCAACTCCAAGTCGGTGCGGAAGAACATCGCGTACCCGCTCGAGGTCGCCGGACGTCCCCGCGCGGAGATCCGCACCCGCGTCGACGAGCTGCTGAAATTCGTCGGGCTGGCCGACAAGGCCGACAACTACCCCGACCAGCTCTCCGGTGGGCAGAAGCAGCGCGTCGGCATCGCTCGCGCGCTCGCGACCTCGCCCCGGATCCTGCTCGCGGACGAGGCGACGAGCGCCCTCGACCCCGAGACCACGCAGGAGGTTCTCGCGCTGCTCAAGCAGGTGAACCGCGATCTCGGTGTGACCATCGTCGTGATCACCCACGAGATGGAGGTGATCCAGTCGCTCGCGACGAAGGTCGCCGTCATGGAGCGCGGCAAGGTCATCGAGCAGGGCGACGTCTTCGAGGTGTTCTCCGACCCGCAGCACGCCGCGTCCAAGCGCTTCGTGTCGACGGTCATCAAGGGCGTCCCGTCACCGGCCGAGCTGGCGGTGCTCAAGGAACGACACGTCGGGCGCATCGTCACCCTGTCCTTCCGCGACGGCGACGCCTCGCAGGCGGGCGTCTTCCTCACGCTCGCGCAGGCGGGTGTCGACTTCGAGCTCGTGTACGGCGGGATCAACGACATCCAGGGTCGCGCGTTCGGCCACCTGACGCTCGCCCTCCGCGGCGACGACCAGACGATCGACGGAGCGCTGACCGCCATCGGATCCCAAGCGACCGTGACGGAGGTGCGCTGACATGGACGCACTGATCGATCTGCTCCCGAAGCTCGGCGACGCGACCGTCGAGACCCTCTACCTCGTGTCCTTCAGCCTGCTCTTCGGTGGGATCGCCGGACTCGTCGTCGGCACCGGGCTCTACGTGACGCGGCCCGGCAACCTGTACTCGCACCCGGTGCTCTACGGCGTGCTCAACGTGATCGTGAACATCTTCCGGCCGATCCCGTTCATCATCTTCCTCGCGGCCGCCCAGCCGCTCTCACGACTCGTGATCGGCACCGGCATCGGTGCGAACGCCTTCATCTTCATCATCTCCCTGGCGGCGACCTTCGGCATCAGCCGCATCGTCGAGCAGAACCTGCTGACGGTGTCGCCCGGTGTCATCGAGGCCTCGCGTGCCGCGGGAGCGAGCCGGCTCCGGACGTTGCTGAGCATCGTCCTCCCGGAGGCGCTCGGTCCGCTGATCCTCGGCTACACCTTCGTGTTCGTGGTCATCGTCGACATGTCGGCGGTCGCGGGCTTCATCGGCGGCGGTGGGCTCGGTGCCTTCGCCATCCAGTACGGCTTCCGGCAGTTCGAGCCGGTCGTCACGTGGGCCGCGGTGATCATCATCATCCTGCTCGTGCAGCTCATCCAGTTCTTCGGCAACTGGCTGGCCAGGAAGATCCTCCGCCGCTAGCTAGTCGAAATCGAGGCTGAGCTTCCGCAGGAGGACGGTCAGCCGGGCCTGTTCGGTCGAGCTCAGGCCGTCGAGCAGGTCCGCCTCGGCGTCGACGAGGCGCGTGATGGCCGCGTCGACCGTGTTGAGTCCCGCGTTCGTCATCTGCACGAGGATGCCACGGCCGTCGTTGGGGTCGCCCTGGCGTTCCACGAGTCCGCGCTCGACGAGGCGGTCGATGCGGTTCGTCATCGTGCCGCTCGAGACGAGCGTCTGAAGGAGGAGGGCCTTCGGACTCAGCCGGTAGGGGGAGCCGGCGCGCCGGAGTGCCGCGAGGACGTCGAACTCCCACGGCTCCAGGTTCGACCGGGTGAAGGCCGCCCGACGGGCCCGGTCGAGGTGGCGTGACAGCCGGGCGACACGGGAGAGGATCTGGAGGGGCGAGAAGTCGAGGTCCGGGCGCTCGCGGTTCCAGGCGTCGACGATCCGGTCGACCTCATCGGTGCTAGCTGGCATCCCACCATTATCGAGGCACGGAAGCCGGTCGGCCTGAATCGGGCGACGGGTGCTGAATCGATGGTCGTCCATCCATGGCAGAATTGACCACGCTCCGCCGTCTCGCGGGGTGGTCCGCCCATGGATGCAGTACGGTCGGCCTTCGATCAGCGCCGACGAGGCTGCTTCCCATCCATGGCAGAATTGACCACGCTCCGCCGTCAGGCTGAGTGGTCCGCCATAGTGTAACGGCAGCACGGCAGCCTTTGGAGCTGTTCGGTCCAGGTTCGAATCCTGGTGGCGGAGCGACCGATCACCGACCGGGCGAGTGCCCGGACCGAGGGGGAGCACACGTGACCGACGACCGTCTGGCCATCATCATCCTGGCTGCTGGCCAGGGAACCCGCATGAAGTCGGCGCTGCCGAAACTCCTGCACCCACTCGGCGGCGTGCCGATCGTCGGGCACGTGCTGGCGACCGCCCGCTCGCTCGACGCCGGGCACGTCATCGCCGTGGTCCGCCACGAGCGCGACCGCCTCGTCGAGGCCATCGAGTCGGAGCTCCCCGGTGCGACCATCGTCGACCAGGACGAGGTGCCCGGCACCGGTCGCGCGGTGGAGCAGGCGCTTCTGGCACTGCCCGACGACTTCGACGGCGACGTCCTCGTGGTCAACGGCGACGTCCCGCTGCTGAACGCCGCCACGCTCACCACGCTCATCGAACGCCACCGCAACCACGACGTCGCGGCGACGATCCTCTCGGCCATGCCCGACGACGCGACCGGCTACGGACGCATCATCCGCACCGAGGCTGGCGCCCTCGACTACATCGTCGAGCAGAAGGACGCGACCGACGCCGAGCGGGCCGTCAATGAGATCAACGCCGGGGTCTACCTCTTCGGTGTGAGCCAGCTCCGCGACGCCCTCGCCGAGGTCACCACCGACAACGCCCAGGGGGAGAAGTACCTCACGGACGTCATCGGCCTCCTGCGGCGCGCGGGCTCCGAGGTCTCTGCGCTCCCCGTGAGCGACTCCTGGCTGGTCGAGGGCATCAACGACCGCGCCCAGCTGAGCGCCGCCGCGGCCAAACTGAATGCCCTCCTCGTGCGCGCCTGGCAGCTCGCCGGCGTGACCGTCCAGGACCCGGCCACGACGTGGATCGACATCAAGGCGCGGCTGCACGCCGACGTCACCCTGCTTCCCGGGACGCAGATCCTCGGCGCGACGGTCGTCGAGTCCGGTGCGACGATCGGTCCGGACACCACGCTCATCGACACCGAGGTCGGCGCTGGCGCGCGCGTCCGCCGCACGGACGCGACGCTGTCGGTCATCGGTGCCGGCGCCGAGGTCGGGCCGTTCGCCTACCTGCGACCCGGCACGGTGCTCGGCGAGCGCGGCAAGATCGGCACCTTCGTGGAGACGAAGAACGCGCAGATCGGCGAGGGCAGCAAGGTCCCGCACCTCAGCTACATCGGCGACACCGAGATCGGCGTCGAGTCGAACGTCGGTGCCGGCACGATCACCTCGAACTACGACGGTGTGCACAAGCACCGCACGACCATCGGATCGCACGTCCGCACCGGCGCGCACAACACGCTCGTCGCCCCGGTCAGTGTCGGCGACGGCGCCTACTCCGGTGCCGGCACCGTCATCCGCAAGGACGTCCCGGCAGGGGCGCTGGCGTTGACGGTTGCGCAGCAGCGCAACGTCGAGGGCTGGGTCGAGCAGAAGCGCCCGGGTACGGCGGCTGCGACGGCAGCCGGCGCCGCCTCGGCGGCACCGACCGCGGATGCCGTGTCGGACGACGCGGCTGCGGCTGGTAACGTCGACTCGTGAGTGAGGCCGGAGGACTCCGGCAGAAGGCAGGGTCTGTGTCAGGCATCACGGCGGACAACAAGAAGCAGCTGGTCCTCGTCTCCGGACGAGCCCACCCGGAGCTCGCCGAGGCGATCGCGGCGGAGCTCGACTCCGAGCTCCTCCCCACCGATGCCAGGACCTTCGCCAACGGCGAGATCTACGCCCGGTACGACGAGAGCATCCGCGGCACCGACGTCTTCGTCATCCAGTCGCACACCGCTCCGATCAACGAGTGGCTCATGGAGCAGCTCATCATGGTCGACGCGGCCAAGCGCGCGAGTGCCAAGCGCATCACCGTGGTCGCCCCGTTCTACCCGTACGCGCGCCAGGACAAGAAGGGTCGCGGACGCGAGCCCATCTCCGCCCGCCTCGTCGCCGACCTCTTCAAGGCCGCCGGTGCCGACCGCATCATGTCGGTCGACCTCCACGCCGCGCAGATCCAGGGCTTCTTCGACGGCCCCGTCGACCACCTCTTCGCCATGCCGGTCCTCCTCGAGCACTTCCGCGCGAAGCTCGACCCGTCGACGCTGACGGTCGTCTCGCCCGACATGGGCCGCGTCCGCGTGGCCGACATCTGGAGCGACAAGCTCGGCGCACCGCTCGCCATCATCCACAAGCGCCGCGACCCGCTGGTCCCCAACCAGGTCAGCGTCCACGAGATCGTCGGCCAGGTCGAGGGTCGGGTCTGCCTGCTCGTCGACGACCTGATCGACACCGGACGCACGATCGTCAAGGCTGCCGAGGCACTCAAGAACGCCGGCGCGATCGGCGTCGTCGTCGCGGCCACCCACGCGGTGTTCTCCGACCCGGCGGTGGAGCTGCTGCAGAGCGACGCCATCGACTCGGTCGTCGTCACCGACACCCTCCCGGTCGACGAGGCCAAGCGCTTCGACAAGCTGACCGTCCTCTCGATCGCGCCGCTCATCGCCCGTGCGATCCACGAGGTCTTCGACGACGGCTCCGTCACGAGCATGTTCGACGGCGCCGCGTAGCCCATCGCCTTCCGCTGGCACGCAGAACGCCCGATCCGATTCGGACCGGGCGTTCTGCGTGTGCAGGCCGCGAGCTAGTGGCTCGAACCCTCCTGCTCGACCTCACTGCGATCGCCCGACCAGAGGGTGTGGAACGTGCCGTCGAGGTCGACGCGCTTGTAGGTGTGCGCGCCGAAGAAGTCGCGCTGGCCCTGGACGAGCGCTGCGGGCAGACGCTCGGCGCGGAGGCCGTCGTAGTACGACAGCGACGACGAGAACGCCGGCGAGGGGATGCCCGCCTGCGCGGCCGCGACGACGACGCGGCGCCAGCTGTCCTGCGCCTCCGCGACGGCGTCGCTGAAGTAGGGCGCCGTCACGAGGGCGACCAGCTCGGGGTTCTCCTCGTACGCCTCGGTGATGCGGTTGAGGAACTGCGCACGGATGATGCAGCCGCCGCGCCAGATCTTCGCGATCTCGCCCTTCTTGATGTCCCAGCCGTACTGCTCGGCACCGGCGACGATCTCGTCGAAGCCCTGCGAGTAGGCGATGATCTTCGACGCGTAGAGCGCCTGGCGTACGTCCTCGACGAACTGGTCGGGGTCGGCGACGGTCCACTCGTCGGAGGGACCGGCGAGCTCGCGGGCCGCTGCGCGCTGCGCCGGCTTCGACGACAGCGAACGGGCGAACACCGCCTCCGCGATGCCCGACACCGGGATGCCGAGGTCGAGGGCCGTCTGCACAGTCCACGCGCCGGTGCCCTTGGCGCCGGCCTGGTCGAGGATGACGTCGACGAGCGGCTGCCCGGTCTTCGCGTCGACCTGCTTGAGGACCTCGGCGGTGATCTCGATCAGGTAGCTCTCGAGCGTGCCGCGGTTCCACTCGGCGAAGATCTCCGCGATCTCGGCCGGCGACTTGCCGGTGCCGCGACGGATGAGGTCGTAGGCCTCGGCGATGAGCTGCATGTCCGCGTACTCGATGCCGTTGTGGATCATCTTGACGAAGTGGCCGGCGCCGTCGGTGCCGACGTGGGTGACGCAGGGCTCACCCTCGGCGATCGCGGCGATCGACTTGAGGATGGGGCCGAGGGTCTCCCACGCTTCGGCGGAGCCGCCCGGCATGATCGACGGTCCCTTGAGGGCACCCTCCTCGCCGCCGGAGATACCGGCGCCGACGAAGTTGATGCCGGTCTCGCGGACGGCCTTCTCGCGGCGGATGGTGTCGGTGAAGAGTGCGTTGCCGCCGTCGACGATGATGTCGCCGGGCTCGAAGACCTCGGTGAGCTGCTGGATGACGGCGTCGGTGCCCTTACCCGCCTGCACCATGATGATCGCGGTACGTGGCTTCGAGAGCGACGCGGCGAACTCCTCGATGGTCTTCGACGCGACGAAGCCGGCCTCGGGGTGCTCGCTCACGAGCAGGTCGGTGCGTTCGGGGGAGCGGTTGTACACGGCGACCGTGTTGCCCTCGCGGCTCGCCAGGTTGCGCGCGAGGTTGCTGCCCATGACGGCCAGACCGACGACGCCGATGTTGGCGCGAGCTTCGGCGGTGTTCACCATGTGGTTCTCCTTCAGAGTGGGTGATGCGGGAAGCGTTCCGAGTGCTCAGGAGTCGACGGGGCGGCTGCAGGACAGCGGCGACACCCTCGTCGATCCGGGCACGGCCCGTCCTGCAACCGTAGCAAAGGGAGGTGTCGCTCCACCGCTTGATGACCCCGCGTGCGGGTGAGGTCCGAGCGGGCCGTGCGGGCCTGTCCGGTATCGTGCTGTGCGGGTCGGACGAGCCGGCCGACCGGCCGACGGCCGGAGACCGCAGGGGGTTCCGTGTGAATGCACCGCTCGTCGTCGTCATGGGCGTGTCCGGGTCCGGGAAGAGCACGACCGGAGTGCTGATCGCCGACCGGCTCGGGGTGCCCTTCGTCGACGCCGACGCCCTGCACCCGCTCGAGAACGTGCGGAAGATGGCCGCCGGCACGCCGCTCGAGGACCCCGACCGCTGGCCCTGGCTGGCCCTCGTGGGCAAAGCGCTGGCAGACGCCTCGGACACCGGGCTCGTGATGGCCTGTTCCGCCCTCCGACGGGTCTACCGGGAGGCGATCCTCGCGGAGGCGCCAGGGGTGCGGTTCGTGCTCCTCCACGGCTCGCGCGAGGTGCTCGGACGCCGGATGGAGGGCAGGAGCGGTCACTTCATGCCGCCGTCGCTCCTCGACTCCCAGTTCGCACTCCTCGAGGACCTGGACGCCGACGAGCCGGGGTTCGTCGTGGACGTCGACGCCACCGTCGACGAGATCGTGGACGAGGCGGTCGCGGGCCTCAGCGCGGTGCGATAGACTCTCCCACTGAACTTCGGCGAGGGAAGCGGCCCGTGGCAGCTTCCGTGATCGACGCGGTGGTCTGGCTTCCGGCTTTTCCTCACGCAGATACGCGTTCGAGTTGACTCATCCATTCCGCCGCGCACCGTCGCGGCACGACCAACCGGGTGCAAGACCCGTGAGGAGAACATCATGTCCGATGACCTGAAGGTCACCGCGGAACTCCGCGAATCGTTCGGCAAGGGCGCAGCCCGCAAGCTCCGTGCCCTCGGCAAGATCCCGGCCGTGCTGTACGGCCACGGCACCGAGCCCGTGCACGTCTCGCTGCCCGGCCACCAGATGCTGCTCATCCTCCGCAAGTCCAACGCGGTGCTCGAGCTCGACATCGACGGCAAGGGCCAGCTCGCCTTGGTCAAGGACGTCCAGAAGGACCCCGTGCGCCAGATCATCGAGCACCTCGACCTCATCGTCGTCAAGAAGGGTGAGAAGGTCCAGGTCGACATCCCTGTGCACGTCGAGGGCGAGTCCGCCGCCGGCACCATCCTCAACCAGGACGCCACCACGGTGAGCCTCGAGGTCGAAGCGACCCACATCCCCGAGCGCGTCACCGTCAGCGTCGAGGGCCTCGAAGAGGGCGCCCAGATCCTGGCCGGCGACCTCGAGCTCCCGAAGGGCGCGTCGCTCATCACCGAGGCCGACGTCCTCATCGTCGCGATCGCCGTGCCGGCCGCTCCGGTGGACGAGGAGACGGAGGCCGCTGAGGCCGCTGCCGAGGAGACCGCAGCCGAGGCCGAGGCCGCCGAGTAGTCACCACTCCAGCAGACGAACCTGTCGCCCGCCCGCCCCGATAGTCTCGGAGCATGGCAGGCGGCAGGTTCGCTCGGTTTCTGGCCGGTCTCACCGGACGGGCCGAGGCGTTCGATCAGGAAGGCAGCATGGCTGCAGACACGTGGCTCATCGTCGGGCTCGGGAACCCGGGCGAGCAGTACGCCCGCAACCGGCACAACGTCGGGCAGATGGTCCTCGACGAGGTCGCGAAGCGCATCGGCGGGACCTTCAAGACCCACAAGGGCAACGCGCGCGTGGCTGAGGGGCGTCTCGTGCCCGGCGGCCCGAAACTCGTGCTCGGCAAGCCCAACAGCTACATGAACCTCTCCGGCGGCCCGACCGCTGCGCTCGCCCAGTTCTTCTCCGTCGACCCCGACCATGTCATCGCCGTCCACGACGAGCTCGACATCCCGTTCGACTCGATCAAGCTCAAGCAGGGTGGCGGGCACGGTGGGCACAACGGTGTCCGCGACATCGCCTCAGCGCTGAAGACCCCGGAATTCCTGCGGGTCCGGGTCGGAATCGGGAGGCCGCCGGGCCGTCAGGACGCCGCCGACTTCGTCCTCAAGGACTTCGCGGGAACGGAACGGGAGCAGCTCCCGATGCTGATTTCGGACGCTGCGGACGCGGTCGAACTCCTCGTGAACGAGGGCCTGTTGGCTGCACAGACCCGTTTCCACGGCGCCTGACGCCCGCTCAGCTGAGCGGTGAGCGGTCGCGTCGGGCCTGACGCGTGCTGGCGCCGACGAGCGTCGCGCCCACCAGGAGCAGCCCGCTGATGAGCAGTGCGGCTGAGCTGGGGACCTCGGCTCCCGTCCGGGCCAACGGAGCCTCCGGTTCGAGTGGAGCGAGCCCCCACACGATGCCGAGCGAGGTGTGGAGCGCCCCCGTCGAGACACGGGGTGCGTCCGGGAGCGGTAGGCGACCGGCGACGGCGGACGTCACCGACCCGGTGGGGGCGAGGTCCGACGCGCGCGAATACCCGGTCAGGACCGCCTCGAACGTGTGGGAGAACGAGCCGTGGTCGAGTGCGGTCGGTGTCAGGACGAGCGGCTCGGTGCTGGTGCAGACCGTCGAGGCACCAGGCTCGATGAACTCGCTGCTGCAGGTGAGGCGGGTGTCCGGCGTCTCCGCGAGGGTGATGTCGCCCAGCGCGTTCTCGCCGGTGTTGGTGACCGTCGCGATGACACGCAAGCGGTCACCAGGGTCGGTCGTGACGGTCTCGCCCTCGACCGGAACCCACGATCCGTCGGCACCCTGGATCTCGAGGTGGACGGTGCCCTCCACGGCCAGCGCGGGGACGAGCACGCGATAGGTGGTCTCGTCCGTGCTGCTGAGCCCCGCGGCGGTCTGCTCCACGCGGACGACCGCCTCGCCGGACTCGACGACATCGGTGCTTGCGCAACTCCAGCGGCCGGCCGGGTCCACGGTGGTCTCACACAGGGTGTGGCCCTCGCCGTCGCGCACGGTGACGTCGGCGCCCGGTTCGCCCGTTCCGGCGGAGGTCGGTCGTGAGGACTCCACGAGGGCGCCGGATGCCGGGCTCTCGATCACGACCCGGTCGATGGCGGTCAGGGCCGGCTGCGAGCCGAGGTCGAGCCCGCGGACGGCATCACCCGCCACGGCGACGGTCAGCAAGCCGCGAGCGACCGGTGTGACGTCGACCTCGATCGTGCACGACTCCTCGCCCGCCGTGAGGTCGCCCGTGAACGCGATGTCGGCCCCGGCCCCAGGAGCGGTCACCTCTGCTGTGCAGCTCGTGATCACTCGCGGATCGGCTGCGACCGCGAGTCCGCCGGGCAGGACCGT
This sequence comes from Plantibacter sp. MMLR14_011, assembly GCF_001865025.1. NCBI lineage: Bacteria > Bacillati > Actinomycetota > Actinomycetes > Micrococcales > Microbacteriaceae > Plantibacter > Plantibacter sp. MMLR14_011. The sequence goes on along the minus strand of NZ_MJGW01000017.1, from coordinate 452,819 downwards.
CTGCACGGACCAGCCGGCCTTCGCGGCGAGTTCCGGGGTGTTGCGCACGACGAAGCGGAGACGGACCGTCTCACCGACGACGGCGGTTTCCTGCGACACTGCGACGTCGAGGGTCGGCGTCACGTCGATGATGCGCAGATCGTCGAAGGCGTGGTCGTTGCCCGAGCCGCCGCCGTGTTCGTTGCGCATCACGACGCCGATCGATGTCGCGTCCACCAACATCGAGGCATCGGCGGTGAAGTGCCCGGCACGAGCGGAGACGCCGCCGTGGCTGAACGAATCGGCTCGGTCGTCCGTGCACGGGTCGATCGCCTGCTCGGACACCGGGTGTTCGAGGCCGTCGGGGGTCCGCAGCGCGAGCTGCAGCGCGGTCGGTACCGCTGCGAAGCAGTTCAGGGACGCGACGTTCACGGAGGCGGTCAGGAAGCGGTCGGAACCGGTCGCGAGGGGGATCGGCGTGGTCGTCTCCAGTTCGACCGCGCCGTCTGGACCGTTAGTCTGGGTGTAGGCCGCAACGGCGGAATTGGACCTCGGATCGGTGCCGTTGAGGATGCCCAGCACTCCGGCGAGGGCACGGACGTTCGACATGGCGCTCGCGGCGTCCAGGCAGTCACCGGGTTCGGCGCCCGTCATGGAGGCGGACAGGATGAAGCCGTTGCACGCCGCTCGGTCCGTCCAGAAGTCGTCGGCGTCGAACCGCAGGTCCGAACGGCCCAGATAGTCGCGGACCGACAGGGGCGCCCCGGCGTCGGGTGCGCGTTCGAAGTCCTCGTGGAAGACCTCACCGCGCGGAGTGCCCGGTGCATCGGTCGGCGGCTCGGAGGCCGATGCTCCGGCGGGTACCGGTTGGATCATCGAGAGGGTCCAGCCGACCGTCAGCACGAGTGTCGTGGCCAGGATCGGACGGAGTGGGCTGGTCGAAACGCGCATGCAGCATCCCAAGAGATCATCGGATGGGGGAGGCCGCCAGCGTAGCAGTACTGGTGTGCTGAGATATCAGACGATCGAGGGGTGGCCGTCCGATGAAGCGGAAGCCGACGGCTCAGGCGCGCACGTACCGCGAGATCAGCAGCTCCTCGGCGCGCAGGAGATGCTGCAACCGCATCGCTCGCGGCGCCGGGGACGCGGGACCTGCGGAGACGCGGACGCTCTCGCCGCCGACGAGCGCCGGACTGATCGTCAGGCAGAGTTCGTCGACGGCGTCGGCGGCGATGAACGAGCCGAAGAGTGCCGGCCCACCCTCGCACAGGATCTGTCGCAGACCACGGTCGGAGAGTGCCTGGACGACTCGCGCCGGTTCGACGTGTTCCTCGCCGCACGCGACCACGTCGGCGACCGCCTCCAGTGCTGCGCGCTTCGCGGGGTCGGCGCGGTCGGTCGTCACGACGAGCGGCCGGACCGGTGCCTGGGTGAAGACCTCCGAGCGCAGGTCGAGGTCGAGCGAGCCCGACACGATCGCGAACACCGGGTGCAGGGGGAGGCCGTGGTCGTCGCGCCACATCGCGGCGTCGACATCGAGCCGCATGGCACCGTAGCCCTCGTCGCGCACGGTCCCGGCACCGACGAGCACGACATCGGTGAGTCGACGCAGGATGTCGAACACGGTCTTGTCGGCCGGGCCGCCGAGCCCGCCGGAGACGCCGTCGACGGTCGCCCCACCGTCCAGGCTCGTCACGAAGTTCACGCGGACGGTCGTGACGGAGCGGTCCTCGACGGTGTAGGCCGCCACGAGCTCGTCGACCGACAGCGGTCGGTCCTGCGCGGGGACCAGGCTCGTGATGCTGGGGGTGCTCATGTGACTCCTCGAGGGTTCCGGATCAGACGTTGTGGACGGGCGCCACCGGTGCGCGGAAGCCGAGGATCGCCTCGGTCATCCGCACGGCCGCGATCGACTCGGGCACGGCGTGCATCCGCACGATGCGGGCGCCGAGGAGGATGCACGCGGCAGCGGACACCAGGGAACCCTCGAGACGTTCCGACTTCGGCCGATCGAGGGACTCGCCGATGAAGTCCTTGTTCGAGACGGCGGCGAGCGTCGGCAGCCCGAGCGCGGCGATCTCGTCGAACCGTCGCGTGAGCTCGAGCGTCTGCACGGTGTTCTTGTTGAGGTCGTGCCCGGGGTCCACGATGAGCCGTGACTCGGGGATGCCGTGCGAGAGCGCGAGGTCGACGCGGGCTGCGAGGAAGGCGGCGACCTCACCGGCGACGTCGTCGTAGTGGGGACGGGGATGCGGCTGCCTGGGCCTGGCCAGACTGTGCGTGATGACGAGGGTGGCCTCGCTCGCTGCGACGACGTCCGCGAGCGCCGGATCGTGGATCCCCGTGGTGTCGTTGATGACGGAGGCGCCCGCCGCGATGCAGGCCGCCGCCACCTCGGGGCGGAAGGTGTCGACGGAGATGACGACGTCGCTCCGTGCGGCGAGCGCCTCGACGACGGGGAGCACGCGGTCGATCTCCTCGGCGGTGGGGATCTCCGGCCCGGGGGCGAACTTGGCTCCGCCGATGTCGACCCAGTCGGCGCCCTGTTCTGCGGCGGTCACGGCGGCGTCGACGGCGCGGTCGAGTGAGAACGTCGCGCCCTGGTCGAAGAAGGAGTCCGGGGTGCGGTTGATGATCGCCATGACCGCGACCTGCTTCGAGAAGTCGAACGTCCGCGCTCCGATCCGGCGGATCGGTTGGCGGATCGGGGGGAGCGGGAAGCCGCCGGTCCGTTCGGGGTGTCGGTCTGACCGGGGCTCCGTGCTCGTCATGGGTCAATCATGACGCGTCCGGCGCGCGAGGACGCCGCGTGACGCGTCGTCCGCAGCCGATTGACAGCGGTGACCGGCGGGCGATCGGGTCATGGGTGTCGGTGGCTCGGCGTAGGCTGTCCCGGTGACGCTTCAGGGTTTGACTCACGCGCTTCGGCGCGCCGCAACGATCGACGATGCCCTCGCGTACGCGGGCAAGAGCGCGGACTTCTCCGTGATCGACGGGCTGCGTGCACCGCTCCTCGCGGCGCTCATGGACGAGCGCGGTCGGCAGGGTGCCGCCCAGGCGGCCCTCGTCGTCACCGCGACCGGCCGTGACTCCGAGCGGCTCCGCTCCGCGCTCAGCGACCTCATGCCCGAGGCCGAGATCGTCGAGTTCCCGGCCTGGGAGACCCTGCCGCACGAACGCCTCAGCCCGAGCGCCGAGATCGTCGGCCGACGCCTGGAGGCGCTGCGGCGGCTCGGCGCCTGGACAGGGGAGCGGCCGTTCCTCCTCGTCGCCTCCGTTCGCGCCGCGCTGCAGCCCGTGGCCGACAACCTCACCGAGACCGCTCCGATCGAGCTCGTCCAGGGCGGTCGCGGGCACGACCTCGCCGCGATCGCGCTGCGCCTCGTCGAACTCGCGTACACCCGGGTCGACATGGTCTCGCGGCGTGGTGAGTTCGCGTTGCGCGGTGGCATCCTCGACGTCTTCCCTCCGGTCGCCGACCACCCGTACCGGGTCGAGTTCTTCGGCGACGAGGTCGACGGCATCCGGGCGTTCTCGGTCGCCGACCAGCGATCGCTGCCCGAGCCGGTCGACGCGATCCGCCTGCCGCCGTCTCGGGAACTGCTCCTCAGCCCGGCCGTCCGGCAGCGCGCCGCGGAGATGCAGCACGAGTTCCCGAGCCTCACCGGCATCCTCGAGAAGATCGCGGAGGGCATCGCGGTGGAGGGCATGGAGTCGCTCTCCCCGGCCCTCGTCGACCGCCTCGTCCCGATCACCCACTACCTGCCGGATGGAGCGGCCGTCGCCGTCGTCTCGCCGGAGCGCGTCGTCACGCGGTCGATCAGCCTCGCCGAGACGAACCGCGAGTTCCTCGCCGCCGCATGGAGCGCCGCGACCGTCGGTGCGAACGCGCCGATCGACCTCGCCTCCGGCGACTTCATCTCGCTGGGCGCCCTGAAGGAGTCCGTCACCTTCAGCGCTCCCGGCCAGCCGGCACCCGACCACCCGTGGTGGACGTTCAGCGGCTTCCGCGCCGGCCCCGACGTCGAGACGCTCCCGGAGCACCTCGAACTCGACGAGCTCCTCACCGTCACGGTCGACGGCGACACCGTGCCGAGCTTCCACGGCAACGTCGAGGGCGCCATCGAACACGTCGCCGACCGCATCCGCGAAGGGTGGACGGTCGTCGTCGCCGCCCGCGGGGTCGGTCTCGTCGAGCGCGCGGCGGACGTCCTCGCCGAGCACGAGATCGCCGCTCGCATGGTCGACGAGCTACCGGCCGACCCTGAGTCCGGCGTCGCCTACCTGTTGCAGGCCGACGTCGAGGGCGGCTTCGAGCTCGAGACGTCGAAGCTCATGCTGCTCGGCGAGACCGAGTTCTACGGACGCACCGCCGGGTACGACTCGCGCCTGGTCAAGAAGCTCGCCACCCGACGCAAGAACGTCGTCGACCCGATGCAGCTCCGGTCCGGCGACTTCGTCGTGCACCAGACCCACGGCATCGGCAAGTTCGTCGAGATGACCCAGCGCGAGGTCTCGAGCGGCGGACGCAACCCGGTGAAGAGCACCCGCGAGTACCTCGTCCTCGAGTACGCACCCTCCAAGCGCGGGTACCCGGGCGACAAGCTGCTCGTCCCCACGGACCAGCTCGACCTGCTCACCCGCTACGTGGGCGGCGAGGCTCCGCAGCTCAGCAAGATGGGCGGCAGCGACTGGTCGCAGGCGAAGAGCAAGGCGCGCAAGGCCGTCCGCGACATCGCCGTCGAGCTGGTCAAGCTCTACTCGGCGCGCATGGCGTCGAAAGGGCACGCCTTCGGCCCCGACACCCCGTGGCAGCGCGAGCTCGAGGAGGCGTTCCCGTTCGCGGAGACCCCCGACCAGCTGCAGACCATCGACGAGGTCAAGGCCGACATGGAGCGCGAGATCCCGATGGACCGCCTCCTCTCCGGCGACGTGGGGTTCGGGAAGACCGAGGTCGCCGTCCGTGCCGCGTTCAAGGCCGTCCAGGACGGCAAGCAGGTCGCGATGCTCGTGCCGACCACGCTGCTCGTCAAGCAGCACTTCGAGACCTTCCAGGAGCGGTTCGCCGGGTTCCCGGTACACCTGCGGCCGCTCAGCCGGTTCCAGTCCGACAAGGAGGCTCGGGAGGCGCTCGCCGGACTCGCCGACGGCACGGTCGACGTCATCATCGGGACCCACCGGCTCCTCACGGACAAGGTGCAGTTCAAGGACCTCGGTCTCGTGATCATCGACGAGGAGCAGCGGTTCGGTGTCGAGCACAAGGACGCCCTCAAGAAGTTGAAGACGAACGTCGACATCCTGGCCATGAGCGCGACCCCGATCCCGCGCACGCTCGAGATGGCGGTCACCGGCATCCGGGAGATGTCCACGCTCGCCACGCCACCGGAGGACCGCCACCCGATCCTGTCCTTCGTCGGTCCGTACAACGGCAAGCAGGTCGGTGCGGCGATCCGGCGCGAGCTCCTGCGCGAAGGCCAGATCTTCTTCGTGCACAACCGGGTCTCGTCCATCAGTCGGGTCGCGGCGGACCTCGCGGAGCTCGTCCCCGAGGCACGCATCGCCATCGCCCACGGGCAGCTCGGCGAGGCCGCGCTCGAACAGGTCGTGGTCGACTTCTGGGAGCGCCGCTTCGACGTCCTCGTCTGCACGACGATCATCGAGACCGGCCTCGACATCTCGAACGCCAACACGATCATCATCGACCGCGCCGACAAGTACGGCCTGAGCCAGCTGCACCAGCTGCGGGGTCGTGTCGGTCGAGGTCGTGAGCGCGCCTACGCCTACTTCCTCTACGACGAGCACAAGCCGCTCTCCGAGACCGCCCACGACCGGCTCTCGACCATCGCGGCCAACAACGAGCTCGGCAGCGGTATGCAGGTCGCCCTGAAGGACCTCGAGATCCGTGGCGCGGGCAACATGCTCGGCGGTGAGCAGGCCGGCCACATCGCGGGAGTGGGCTTCGACCTCTATCTCCGCATGATCGGCGAGGCCGTGTCCACCTTCCGCGGCGACGTCGCCGAGGGGCAGACCGAGCTCCGGCTCGAGCTACCCGTCGACGCACACATCCCCGAGGAGTACGTCGACAGTGAGCGGCTGCGGCTGGAGGCCTACCAGAAGCTGTCGGCCGCGTCCGGGCCGGCGGCGAAGGACGGTCAGATCGACCTCGTGATCGACGAACTCACCGATCGCTACGGTGAGCCGCCGGCACAGGTGAGCACGCTCATCGCCGTGTCGAGGCTCCGCCAGCGTGCGCAGCGCTCGGGACTCAGCGACCTCATCGCCGTCGGACCGAACCTGCGGGTCACCCCTGCCGACCTCCCCGACTCGATTCAGACGCGGTTGCGACGCATGTATCCCGGCGCGAAGTACCTGGCCCAGACGAACACCGTCATCGTGCCGTTGCCGCGCGTCGGCGACGAACCGCTGGCCGACACCGACCTCATCGCCTGGGTGCAGCAGTTCCTGAACGCGATCTACCCGCTGCCGGAGGGCTCGACGTCGTCCTAGCGGGCAGCAGGAGATGGGCCCGCGGGACGACAGCGTCGGTACCCGCGGCCGATCCGACAGCCGTCGTCCATCCCTAGCGTGGAGGGATGAAGAAGTTCCTCCGCATCGTCCTCACCGGGGTCGTGGCGCTCGTCGCGCTCGTGCTCGCCGGGCTCCTCACGACCACCATCGTCAACACCGCCGCATCGGCTGCTGAAGCCACGCGTATCGAGGAGTACGGGCAGCGGGTCGAGGTCGACGGTAAACGCATGAACGTGTCGGTGACGGGAGACGGTGACCAGACGATCGTCCTCCTGCCCGGCTTCGGCACCGGTTCGCCCGTGCTCGACTTCTCGCCGCTCGTCGGGGAGCTCTCGTCGTCGTACCGGGTGATCGTGGTCGAGCCCTTCGGTTACGGGCTGAGCGACCAGACCGACGTGCCGCGAACGACCGAGAACATCGTCTCGGAGATCCACGAGGCGGTCGCCGGGCTGGGCATCGACCGGTACGTGTTGATGGGGCACTCCATCGCGGGGATCTACGCGCTGGACTACGTCGAGCGGTTCCGCGACGAGGTGACGGCGTTCGTCGGTGTCGACAGCAGCGTGCCCGACCAACCGGGTATGGACGCCGCGCTGCCGGTCGACGCCCTGCGTGCGGCCAAGGCACTCGGCATCACCCGGGTCGTCACGGCGCTGTCGGGCGACCCGTACCCGGATCCGCCGTACGACCAGCACACGCGTGAGCAGCTCGGGATGATCTCGCTGCGCAACACCTCGAGTGCGACGTCCTCGGACGAGATGTCGCGCATCGCGGCGAACTTCCGAGCGGCGAAGGGGAAGACCTTCCCGGCAGACCTCCCGGTGCTGCTCTTCGCCCAGCGGGACAACCTGACGGTGGAGGGGTGGCTGCCGCTTCATGAGGAGCAGGCCGCGAGCGTCGACCGAGGAGAGGTCGTGCCGCTCGACGCCGACCACTACCTGCACCACACGACGTCCCGCGAGATCGCCGCGGACGTCGACCGCTTCCTCGCGACTCCGGGCGTCGGGTAGCCGGTCGACGGGCCAGGCAGTCGGTCTGCGGACGGACGTATGCTGGTGCCCACGATCCCGTCGAGTCGGAGGAACCCATGGCGACCAGCATCCGGACGAAGCAGGAGCCGAAGGTGGTCGTGGCCGACGCCGTGGCCCGGCTCCGACAGACCTTCGACCGCGGCACCACGAAGCCCGTCGCTTGGCGGCTCCGGCAGCTCCGTGCGCTGAAGCAACTGCTCCTCGAACGGGGCGGCGAGCTCGAGCGGGCGCTGGCGACCGACCTGGGCAAGAGCGGTACCGAGGCGCAGATCACCGAGATCGGCCTCCTCGTCGGCGAGATCGACCACACGCTGAAGCACCTGAAGCGTTGGGTGCGGCCCCGACGCGTCGCGGTGCCACTCACCCTCGCCCCGGCGTCGGCATCGGTCGTGGCGGAACCGGTCGGCGTCGTCCTCGTCATCGGCCCGTGGAACTATCCGGTCCAGCTCTGCATCGGTCCCGTCATCGGGGCGCTCGCCGCGGGTGACGCCGTCCTGCTGAAGCCCAGCGAGCTCGCCCCCGCCACGAGCGCCGCACTCGCGCGCCTCCTCCCGGAGTACCTCGACGACCGTGCCGTCGCGGTCGTCGAGGGCGATGCGGAGGTCGCCACCGCCCTCCTCGCCGAGCGGTTCGACCACATCTTCTACACGGGTGGCGCCACCGTGGGCAAGGTCGTCGCCCGGGCCGCGGCGGAGCATCTGACCCCGATCACCCTGGAACTCGGCGGGAAGTCGCCGGTGTACGTCGACGACACTGTTGACCTCGCGGATGCGGCCCGCCGGATCGTCTGGGGCAAGCTCATGAACGCCGGCCAGACCTGCGTCGCCCCCGACTACCTGCTCGCGACGCGGTCGGTCGCCGATCGGCTCGTCCCGTACCTGCGCGACGCGATCGCAGCCCTCTACGGCCCGGACCCCGCCGACAGTGCCGACTACGGCCGCATCATCTCCGACAGGCACTTCGACCGGGTCAGCGGTCTGCTCGACGGTCTCGAACCGGCCCTCGGCGGCGAGGTCGACGCCTCGGAGCGGTACATCGCCCCGACGGTCGTGAACGGCGTCGACACTTCGGCGTCGATCATGCAGGAGGAGATCTTCGGTCCGATCCTGCCGATCCTCCACGTGTCCGGGCTCGAACAGGCCATCGCGCACATCCGGGCGGGGGAGAAACCGCTCGCGCTCTACGTCTTCAGCGATGACCGCGCCACGCGGAAGCGGTTCACGCGCGACACCTCCTCTGGCGCGTTGGCGTTCGGCGTGCCGGCCGCCCACCTCCTCGTGCCGGGTCTGCCGTTCGGCGGTGTCGGGGCCAGCGGGATGGGCGCGTATCACGGTCGCCATTCCTTCGACACGTTCAGTCACGCGAAGGCGGTGTTCTCCAAGCCGCTGTCCCCGGACACGCTGTCGCTCGTCTACCCGCCTTTCACCGAAGCGCGCGACCGGATCGCGCGACTGATCTCGAAGACCGGCAGCACCGACGGCCGCCGCCCGTGGGGAGCCCGTCGGTGAGCAGCGAGCCCGTCGGCGACACCTCCGCTGAGCGCCTCGTCGACGCCATGCGGCAGATCCGCGACCGCTGTGTGTGGACGCAGGGCATCGATCACGACATGCTCGTGCCGTACCTCATCGAGGAGAGCTACGAGCTCGTCGAAGCGGTCGAGGCCGGGACGCGCGACGAACTCGTCGAGGAACTCGGCGACGTGCTGTGGCAGGTCGTCTTCCATGCGGAGATCGCATCCCGTGACGCCGATGCACCGTTCGACTTCGACGACGTCGCCGAGGCCGTCACCCGCAAGATGGTCCACCGTCATCCGCACGTGTTCGGCGACGAAGCAGCGCCGACCCCGGAGGACGTGGTGCGCGTCTGGAACGCCGCGAAGGCCGAGGAGAAGGCGAAGCGCAGCAGCGCGCTCGAGGGGATCCCGCAGGGGATGCCGTCGCTCGCCCTCGCCGACAAGGTGCTCGGCAGGGCCGTGCCGCTCGGAGTCGGACCGATGGCCGTCGCCGATGTCGTCGACGACGAGGACGCCCTGGGGGAGCAGCTCCTCGCCGTGGTCGCTGCAGCACGGGCGAACGGGCTCGACGCGGAACGGGCGCTCCGGGGTGCCGTCCGTCGGTTGAGCGCGCGGGTGCGGGACGCCGAGCGTCCGGTGGCGTCACCGACCGACGACTGAGCGAGGGTCGCCGGGCGCCTGCTCACGGTGCCCGTTCCCCGTCATGCCAGAATTGAGGCATGGCAGCTCCAGTGAACCCGCCGCGCGGCATGCGCGATTTCCTCCCCGCCGACAAGGCCCGCCGGGAGCACGCGCTGGGCACCATCCGTCGCGTCTTCACCGCGCATGGCTTCGACGAGATCGAGACGCCCGTGGTGGAGGAGTACGAGCGGCTGCACTCGGGGCTCGGCGGCGACAACGAGAAGATGGCGTTCAACATCCTCCGGCGGAAGCTCACCCCGGAGGCCATCGTGGCCGCAGCGGACAACCAGACCGAACTCACCGACCTCGGCCTGCGCTTCGACCTCACCGTGCCGCTCGCCCGGTTCTACGCGACGCACCGGGCCGAGCTCCCGCCGGTGTTCCGCTCGATCCAGATCGCGCCGGTCTGGCGCGGCGAACGGCCGCAGCAGGGCCGGTACCGCCAGTTCGTGCAGTGCGACATCGACATCATCGGAGAGTCGTCGAACCTCGCGGAGACCGAGCTCATCATCGCGACCCTCGGGGCCCTCGCCGAGCTCGGCATCACCGGCTGCAGCGTGCGGATCAACGACCGCCGACTCCTCATCGGGATGCTCGAATCGCTGGGCTTCCCCGCCGATGAGCACGCACAGGTGCTCATCACGATCGACAAGCTCGACAAGATCGGTCAGCAGGGCGTGGTCGCCGAACTGCGCGACCGTGGCGTCGACGCCACCGCCGTCGACGCACTCGAGGCCTTCTTCTCCCGTCCGCAGACGATGGAGTTCAACACCTTCGGTGAGCGGGCGATCCGCAAGGCGCTGCCGCTCGGTGCCGATGACGCCGTCGTCGCGGAGCTCGACGCGCTCGGGAAGGGCGTCGCCGCGGCGACCTCCCTCCAAGGTCAGCCGGCCGACCCCTTCGCGAACCCGCTGGTGTTCGACCCCTTCCTGGTGCGGGGCATGGGGTACTACACGGGCGCCATCTTCGAGATCGCGCACCCCGACCTCGGGTACTCGCTCGGCGGCGGTGGTCGCTACGACGGCATGATCGGGCGTTTCCTCGGCCAGGACGTGCCGGCGGTCGGATTCTCGATCGGCTTCGAGCGCATCGTCGACCTCATCGAGCTCCCCGCCGGAGCGGCCGCGGATGCCGTCGTGCTCGTGCACGACCGCGACGTGCCGCCGGTGACGCTGGTCGCGTTGAAGGCCAAGCTCGTCGCCCAGGGGCGTCGGGTGCGCCTCGAAGCCCGCGTGAAGAACCTCAAGGCCCTCCTCGACCGCGTGTCGGCAGCCGGCTTCGGCGCCTTCGCGTTCGTCTCGGCCGACTCGACGCTCGAGTCGCTCGAGTTCAAATCGCTCGACTGACGATTCCCGCGTCCGCTTCCCGATCCTCGGCGCGCTTCCGAGCGGCTGCCCAGCTCGTCGGTGCAGGATGGAGCATTCGGCCGGATCGCCTCCCTCGAGCGATCCGACCGCTCTGCCCCCGATCGAAGAACTGGTTCCCCGATGAGCGTCATGGCCCCTGCAGCGCGCCCGCAGCGCGCCCCGGAGTCGACCGGCCCCACGCGCCGCCGGGCGAGCCTCGTGCGGCGCCCGGCGACGACGCTCGCGCTGGCCGTCGGAGTCCCGCTCGCCCTGCTGACGGCCGCCCACGCCCTCGTCCCCGACATCCTCGGCCTCGGGCTCGTCTGGGACAACGCCCTGCCGTGGACGTGGGTCCTGCTGCCGGTGCTCTTCCTGGTCCTCCTCGTCGCCCGCACGCCGGGCGCCGTCATCGGTCTCCTCGCGCCGACGCTCGTCTGGGCCTTCCTGTTCGGCCCCGGCGTCGTCCCCATGGGCGACGGGCGCTCGGCGGTCCCGGCCGAGGCCTCCCTCACGGTCGCCAGCCAGAACCTCGGGCCGGAGGGCGACCCCGCGGTCATCGCGGGTTCCCTCCAGGCGAGCGGTGCGGATCTCATCGCGCTCCAGGAGATCGAGGACCACGACCGCGAACCACTCGCCGCGACGCTCGACGAGCAGTACCCGTACTCCGTGCTCACGGGGACGGTGGGTCTCTGGAGCCGCTATCCGATCGCCGACTCGGTCGGGCTGAAGCTCGGCCTCGACTGGTACCGGGCGATCAACGCCGTCGTCGACACCCCGTCCGGGGCCGTGAGCGTCTACGTGATCCACGCCGACTCCGCGCGTCCGGGTGCGCACGCCGAACGGGACGTGATGCTCGCGGAGTTGGCCGAAACCGTCGCGGCGAACACCCGTGATCGGATCGTCGTCATGGGCGACTTCAACGCCTCCGCCTCCGACCGGGCGCTCGCCGCACTCCAGAGCGAGGTGACGGAGCCCAACCAGAGTGAGGGCGGCTTCGGACTCACCTGGCCGGCCGGGACACCGCTCATGCGACTCGACCACGTCTTCGTCCGCGGCATGACCGCGACCCACAACGCCGTCGGCGACGCCGAGGGCAGCGACCACCACGGCATCGTGTCGAGCTTCCGGCTCGACCGCTGACCGCGCGCCTCGCGCGACGATCCGCGGCTCTGCGCCCGTTCAGCCGATGTCACTAGACTGAGCGCGGGCGGCCGTCGTACCCGTCCCACGTCCCAATCCCCACAAGGAGAACATCAGTGGCACTCATCGAGGCAGTAGGCGCTCGCGAAATTCTCGACTCCCGAGGCAACCCGACCGTCGAGGTCGAGGTGCTCCTGGAAGACGGCACGGTCAGTCGTGCAGCAGTCCCGTCCGGCGCATCGACCGGTGCGTTCGAAGCGTACGAGCTGCGTGACGGCGATGCCGCGCGTTACCTCGGCAAGGGTGTCGAGAAGGCGGTCGACGCCGTCCTCGACGAGATCGGCCCGGCACTCGAGGGCATCGAGGCGGACGACCAGCGCCTCGTCGACCACACCATGATCGAGCTCGACGGCACCGAGAACAAGAGCCGCCTGGGCGCGAACGCGATCCTCGGTGCGAGCCTGGCGGTCGCCCGTGCCGCTGCGGACTCCGCAGACCTGTCGCTCTACCGCTACGTCGGCGGCGCCAACGCCCACGTCCTTCCGGTCCCGATGATGAACATCATCAACGGTGGCTCGCACGCCGACACCGGCGTCGACATCCAGGAGTTCATGATCCTCCCGATCGGCGCTCCGAGCTTCCGTGAGGCGCTCCGCTGGGGCACCGAGACGTACCACACGCTCAAGGGCCTGCTGAAGTCGAAGGGCTTCGCGACCGGCCTCGGCGACGAGGGTGGCTTCGCCCCCGACTTCGAGCACAACCGTGCGGCCCTCGACTTCATCGTCGAGGCCATCGAAAAGGCCGGCTTCACGGTCGGAACCGACATCGCACTCGGCCTCGACGTCGCCTCCAGCGAGTTCTACAAGGACGGCGCGTACCAGTTCGAGGGCAAGGCGCTCGACAGCACCGAGATGACCGCGTACTACGCCGACCTCGTCGCGAACTACCCGCTCATCACCATCGAGGACCCGCTGGCCGAGGACGACTGGGCGGGCTACGCCCACCTCACCCCCGAGCTCGGCTCCAAGGTCCAGATCGTCGGCGACGACCTGTTCGTCACGAACCCGAAGCGTCTCGCCGACGGCATCGCCAAGGGTGCGGCGAACTCGCTGCTCGTCAAGGTCAACCAGATCGGGACGCTCACCGAGACGCTCGACGCGGTCTCCCTCGCTCAGCGCTCCGGCTACACGACGATCCTGTCGCACCGCTCCGGCGAGACCGAGGACACCACGATCGCCGACCTCGCGGTCGCGACGAACGCGGGCCAGATCAAGACCGGTGCGCCTGCGCGCAGCGAGCGGGTCGCGAAGTACAATCAGTTGCTGAGGATCGAAGAGGAGCTGGGCCAGGCAGCCGTCTACGCCGGCCGCAGCGCCTTCCCCCGGTTCACCGCCTAAGCATCGTCACCTGAAGGCTCTCAGGGGTGCCGATCGGCACCCCTGAGAGCCTTCGTCGTGTGCGGGAGGCGCCTGTGAAGAAGCCATCGATGCCGGCCGGCGGCGGGTCGAAGCCCACGCCGTCCGGCAGCGGAGCAGCGTCCTCCTCGTCCTCCGGCTCGTCGAAGCAGCGACCGGCGTCGAAGCCCCGGTCGAACTCCGCGGATGCCTCCGCCAAGCGCTCCTCCTCGTCGTCCAAGCGCCCGGTGGGAGCCACCGCGAAGCCCGCACGCTCCGCAGCGACAGCCCCGCGGTCGACGACGAAGGCACCGCGATCCGCGTCGGCCGGTTCCTCGGCACCGCGCTCGCGGACCGGCTCGACACGGACCGCCCCGGCACGCCAGTCGGACGCCGGCGGCTGGTTGCGGAGTCTGCGACTGTCCGGGTTCAGCGTCCTGCTCCTCGGGATCCTCGTGCTCGGGGTCGTCGTCCTCGCGCCGAACCTCAAGACCTTCCTCGAGCAGCGGCAGCAGATCGCCGCGCTGGAGGCCGGTGTCGCCGACACCCAGAAGCAGGTGGACGCGCAGCAGGCCGAACGCGAGCGCTGGAACGACCAGAGCTACGTCATGACCCAGGCGCGCGACCGCCTGTTCTACGCTCTACCCGGCGAGGTCAGCTACATCATCATCAACGACGTCGACCCGGCCTCGTTGCCCACCACCGAGACACCCGTGAGCGACACGCTCGTCGACTCGCAGTCCGACTGGCTCGACGGGCTGCTGTCCTCGCTCGTCGCCACCGGCTACTCGCCGGCCCCGGTCGCGACCGAGCCCCCTGCTCCCACGCAGACGACGCCTCCCGCCGGCGGCTGACGTCCGGACGCAGTGGTGAACCCGGCGATAATGGAACCATGAGCACCCCTCCCTTCGGCCCCGTCTCCGAGCGCGACGTCGAGATCGTGTCGGCGCAACTGGGACGCCCGGCGCGGAACGTCGTCGGCATCGCGGCGCGCTGTGTCTGCGGCGCCCCGACGGTCGTCTCCACCGCTCCTCGCCTGGCCGACGGCACGCCGTTCCCCACGTTCTACTACCTGACCCACCCGGCCGCCACGGCCGCGGTCTCCTCGCTCGAGGCGACCCAGGTGATGAACGAGTACAACGAGCTCCTGGCCGAGGACGAAGCGGTCCGCGCTGCCTACGCCACCGCGCACACGGCCTACCTCGCCGACCGCACCTCCATCGCCGAGGTCGCCGAGATCGACGGGATCTCCGCCGGCGGCATGCCGGTGCGGGTCAAGTGCCTCCACGCGCTCGTCGGCCACGCCCTTGCGGCTGGTCCGGGCGTCAACCCCATCGGCGACCTCGCGCTCGACCGCGCGAGCTGGAGCCCCGAGGTGTGCGCATGCGCGGACGGCCAGGCGGGGCAGGGATAGGCCCCGCACGCGACGGGGGTCGCCTGTGGGGGAGTGACGGACCGCGACGCGGAGACCGTCGTCGTCCGCGCGGCCTCCGCGGTGCGCTGTCGGCGCTGTCCGCGGTGCTCCTGGCGTTCTTGCTCGTGGGGACGCAGGCGCTCCCGGCGTCGGCGGACACGGTGCGCGACATGCAGTACTGGCTCGGCGACTACGGCTTCACGACGGCCTGGGAGACGACGAAGGGCGCCGGTGTCACCGTCGCCGTGATCGACACCGGTATCGCGAGCGGGCCGGCGGAGATGACCGGCGCGGTCGCGGGCGGCGTCGACGTCTCCGGGCTCGGGAGTCCCGACGGCCGGACTCCGGTGGGCTCCGAGGGGAGCGAGCACGGGACGCTGGTCGCCTCGATGATCGCCGGTCGTGGTCGCACGGGCGGTGCCGGGGTCATCGGCGTGGCCCCCGAGGCGCGCCTGCTCTCCGTCTCGGTCGGGTTCGGCTCCGACGGGTCGGCCGTCGTCCCCTGGGACGACCAGATCGCGACCGCTGTCCGTTGGGCGGTGGACAATGGCGCGGACGTCATCAACATGTCCCTGACGCGCAACAGTCTCGACTGGCCGACGAGCTGGGACGACGCCTTCCTCTACGCCTTCTCGCACGACGTGGTCGTGGTTGCTGCAGCGGGCAACCGGGGGAGTGGGACGGTCGAGGTCGGTGCTCCGGCGACGATCCCGGGCGTGCTGACCGTCGCCGGTGTGGATCGCACGGGGTCGGCGAGCTTCGACGCCTCGAGCCAGGGCATCACGATCGCCGTCGCTGCGCCGAGTGAGCAACTCGTCGGGGTGACGCCCGCCGGGTCCTACGTGCAGTGGCAGGGGACGAGCGGGGCGGCGCCGATCGTCTCCGGCCTCGTGGCCCTCGTCCGCTCCGCCTGGCCGGAGCTCAGCGCCGCCGACGCCATCAAGCGCGTGACGGCGACGGCGAAGCAGGTGGGCGACTCCGCGCAGAGCCCCATCTACGGTGCAGGTCTCATCGACGCCGCAAAGGCGGTCAGCGGTTCCGTCGGTCCGGCGACGACCTCGCCGGAGCAGCAGCTGTCCGACTGGATCACGCTCTACCGACGGGCACCGCAGGTCCCCGATCCCGATCCGGGTGCCGAGCAGCCGTCGCCGACACCGGAGCCGGTACCCCCGGCGATCCCGGAGAACGAAGCCGTCGAGGTGCGCGCCAACCCCTTCCTCCCGACGCCGAGCACCCTGCTCTACGGCTCGCTGCCACTGGCGCTCCTCCTCGGAACTGGTAGCCTGGTCACGCTCGGTGTCATAGGCGCTACCAGGCATTTCAAGCGGGTGCTGCAGAAGTAGTACTCTGTTCCGATATTCTCAGACACTCATCTGAACCAATCGTCTTGACGTAGGAGATCGTTCGCCGTGCCCAAAATTCTGATCGTCGGTGGTGGTTACGCCGGGTTCTACACCGCATGGAAGCTCGAGAAGCAGCTTCGTCGTGGTGAGGCCGAAGTCACCATGGTCGACCCGCTGCCCTACATGACCTACCAGCCCTTCCTGCCGGAGGTCGCCGCCGGTTCCATCGAGCCGCGTCACGCGGTCGTCTCGCCGCGTCGTCACCTGAAGCACACCAACGTGATCACCGCCAAGGTCACGGGCATCAACCACGCCGAGAAGAAGGCGACCATCACGCCTGAGGTCGGTGAGCCCTGGGAGGTCGACTACGACATCATCGTCGTCACCGCCGGAGCCGTCTCCCGTACCTTCCCGATCCCCGGTGTCGCCGACACCGCGATCGGGCTCAAGACCATCGAAGAGGCCGTCGCGATCCGCGACCGCGTGCTCTCCAACTTCGACAAGGCCGCGAACCTGCCGGCGGGTCCCGAGCGCGACCGCCTCCTGACCTTCACGGTCGTCGGTGGCGGCTTCGCCGGTATCGAGGTCTTCGCCGAGCTGCGTTCGTTCGCGAGCTCGCTGCTGAAGTTCTACCCGCAGCTGTCCTTCGAGGACACGCACTTCCACCTCATCGAGGCCATGGGTCGCATCATGCCCGAGGTCAAGATCGAGACGAGCCACTGGGTCCTCAAGAACCTGGCCGAGCGCGGCGCGCTCGTGCACCTCGACACGCAGCTGCAGTCGGCTGTCGACGGCAAGATCGAGCTCTCGACCGGTGAGTCGTTCGAGTCCGACCTCATCGTCTGGACCGCCGGTGTCATGGCGAACCCGGGCGTCGTCCGCGGTGGCGACCTCCCCGTCGAGGAGCGCGGTCGCATCAAGACCCGCGCCGACCTCCGTGTCGGCACCGACGACGACATCGTCGAGGGCGCCTGGGCGGCCGGCGACGTCTCCGCCGTCCCCGACCTCAGCGGTGGTGGCGTCGGCGGCTTCTGCGTGCCGAACGCTCAGCACGCCGTCCGTCAGGGCAAGCTCCTCGCGAAGAACATCACCGCGGTCCTCCGTGGCGAGGAGCCGAAGAACTACTTCCACAAGAACATGGGTGCGGTCGCCGGTCTCGGCATCGGCGTCGGTGTCTTCCAGTCCGGCAACCTCGCGATCAAGGGCCTCCCGGCCTGGTTCGCTCACCGTGGGTACCACGGGCTGGCCATGCCGAGCTTCGAGCGCAAGTTCCGCGTGTTCGGTGGCTGGTGGAACAACTTCTGGCTCGGACGCGACATCGTCTCCCTGTCGGCCGTGCAGAACCCGCGTGAGGCCTTCGAGACCTTCGCATCGCGCCCGAAGCCCCCGGCAGACGCTGCGGCCCCCGCAGCAGCTCCGGCGGCTCCCGCAGCGGCTGAGAAGCCCGCTCGCAAGGCTCCCGTGAAGCGCAAGCCGAAGGCCGCCCCGGCCGAGGCCGCAGCGCCCGCCGCCGAGGCACCTGCTGCAGAGGCTCCTGCCGGCACCGGCGCCCCCACCGGTGCCGACGACGAGCAGGCCTACGCGACGCCCGCTGAGGAAGTCAGCGCGAACAAGTAGTCCGGTCCGGAGCCCAGCTCCGTTCCTCGAGAGGCGCATGTCATCCGGTCCGCCGGGGCATGCGCCTCTCGGCGTTCGGCGCCTCGATACGATGAGGTGCACGCCCCCGTAGCCCAACTGGCAGAGGCAGGCGACTTAAAATCGCCGCAGTGTGGGTTCGAACCCCACCGGGGGTACCACTTTGCCTCCTCGGCCCAAGCCGCCCCCACCGTGTCGGCCCCTTTCCTGATGAAATGCACGGGTCGTGGGTTGTGCGAGCGGTTCACCGCCGGGTTCGACCGGACGGCGAGGCCATCGCGGACACCGGGAGGTGCCCCGCGGCGAGGACTGCTGCCGCGCCGGCGATCCACGGGTTGCTCAGCCACGCTGCGGCACAGAAGAACACCACGACCGGGAAGACTGCCATCGGAATCGGCACCCACCACCAGCGCTGGTAGAGCATGGTCCCGTCGCGACCGCCGAGCAGATACCGACCCCACAGCGTGTAGTACCCCGCCAACGCGACGAGCGCCGGGATCGCCCACCCCCACATGGGAACTCCCGGTGCGGTGATGGCCGGGACCACCAGGCACGACGCTTGACCTGCACGTTCGAGCCAGATCAGCGGACGAGGTGCCCGCGTGGCGGGGATGGGGACGGTCGGTGGGAACCGCAACAGCAAGAGGTTCGGTGCCAGGACCGCGAGTCCGACGATCAGACCCCACAAGGAAAACCCCATGCTCGGAGGATAGCTCCGACCACGCTCGCCCCTCGTCGAGCGCTCCGCCGACTCCGTGGGCCGATGGCGGCGAACGAGCGGCGTCAGAGCAACGACGACAGGCGCGCCTTCCGTCGGTTCTCCCGGATGATCCACGCGACATCGGGGTGCCGCTCGTCGAGCTCGCGGAACGCGGGAAGGCCCGTTCCGGGCCGGGCAGCCACCGCGACGCTCCAGCAGTACCCGAGTGCCTGTCGGAGTGCTCTGGCGTCGTGCTGTCGGTTTCGTTCTGGCGGCAGCGCGGCCAGGAACGCCGTCGTCATCTGGCACACCTCGATGGCCGCCGCTGCGACAGCCGGGTCGTGGAGCAGTCGCGGCTCACAGATCCCTGCGACGGCAGCGCGTTGCACGAGCGGCGACGCGTCTGCGGCCCATCCGCGAGTGACGTCCGTGAGCGCTGCTGCGTTCCTGTCTCCGAGATGTTGCAGACCGATGGCCACTCCTTCGCGGACCCGCCATCGGGCGTCTGCGGCCAGCTCGCGGGCGATGCCCTCGGGCCCGGACCGATCGGCACGGCTTCCGAGGACGGCGGCAGCGCACATCGCCTGGTACTCACCGCCGTCATCGAGGAGCATGCGGGCATCGGCCTCATCCGCCTGGGCGAGCAGCGCCTCCAGGAGACTGAGGTTCGCTCGTGGACCGGGTAGCCCCGAGTGCTCACCGAGGAGCTGGGGCCACGCACTGCGAGGGACGTTTCGCAACGTCGCGTCCCACTTCGTCGCATCCTCCATGACGTGAGCATATGGTGCCTCGAGTCTCCGTCGCACCGCCGTTCCCATGGAAGGATGGACGCATGGCTACCCGCACGATCACGACGCTCGTCGACGACCTCGACGGTTCCGACATCCCCCGCGGGCTGGGGGAGACGGTCCGGTTCGGCATCGACGGCGAGAACTACGAGATCGACCTGACCGACGACAACGCGGAGGCACTGCGCGAGACGCTTGCGTCGTACGTCGAGGCCGCACGACCCGTCATCGCGTCGGCGTCGCTCCGCCGCCTGCACTGAGCTGACGCCCGCACAGCGCGCTGTACCCGTCTCTGCACGTTCGCCTCGATCCTGCAAGGGTCCCTGCCGGGCGAGGGAGCGCGACTAGCGTGCTCAGCATGAGTACTCCGAGCGACCACGACCACGCACTGAACGACGACGAGCAGACGAGCAAGGACCGCGCGTACAGCCCCTCCAGCGAAGCGGAGACGGCGGCCAAGCAGGACGACGGGCAGCCCGTCGTCCGCGATCCCGACATCGCCTCCGGCATGATCGATGTCGCCCCCGGCACGGGTGGTCCTGACGACAACGGCGACGTCGACGTCGACCCAGGCGAGCTCCACATCCCTCGCGATCCCGACAGCGCGCACTGAGACAACGATGCCTCGGGTGTTGACCCCTGAACGGGGTTCGCAAAACGGACGACGCGAACGCGACACGGCGGTGTTGCGTCACGCAAGGTGCCTCCCGTCCGCTACCTTCGAGGTGGGGGCGTCACCCGTGAGCCGGTCCCGGAAGCCGCAAGCTTCTTGGTCGACCGGTTGCTAGACGCCTCAAGTGAGGGCGAGGTATTCGGGTTACCTCGCCCTCACGCTTGCCCGCCGCATCTCCCGGCCCGACCGCACGTCCTCGACGGTAGGCTGAAACGATGCAGGAGATCACCCCCACCGAACTGAGCAAGCTCGAGCAGGCCGTCATCATCGACGTCCGCGAAGCCGATGAGGTTGCCGTCGCCAGCGTGCCCGGTGCCCGGCACCTGCCGATGTCGTCTTTCCTCGACCACCTCGACGAGGTACCCCGCGAAGAGACCGTGTACGTCATGTGCCACTCCGGTGGCCGCAGCGCCCGCGTCACGGGCTACCTCGAGCAGCAGGGCTACGACGCCGTGAACGTCACCGGAGGCATCTCCGAGTGGGCTGCGAGCGGCCTGCCGGTCGAGCGTCCCGCCGACGCCGGCTGAGGCCTGACGGGCCGACCGACCGTCGAGCGTTCGGCCGTCGGTCAGCGCGCGTCGATCAGCGGCCGGAGGTGACGGTTCCAGGCCCAGGTCCCGGCTCCGACCGCCGCGAACGCGAGTGAACCGAGCAGGAGTCCGACGAGCGTGTCGCCCGCACCCGGAACCGTCGCCGTCGGGCCCAGGAGTCCGAACAGCAGGGTGAAGCCCACGAACGCGCTGCCGAGCCACGCCGGCTTCGACCAGGCGAGGATGGCGCGTCCACCGAGTGGCCCGAGGGGGAGGAGCGCGATCGACGCGGATCCGATCCCTGCGATTGCGGTCAGGTTCACCGCCTCGACCAGCATCGCGCCGACACCACCGTTCGGCTCGCCGGCCAAGGTCGAACCGAGCCAGGCGATCGAACCGAGCCCGGCGGCCGCAGCGATCCGGGCCAGCGCGAGGCGACCCGCGATGCGTGGCGTGATGGCATCGGAATCGGCCTCCACCGAGGCTGTCGAACCGACGTCATGCGTTTCAGGTCTCCGGGTCGGGCGGAGTTCGGTCAGCAGCGAGAAGAGGAGAGCCGGCTGGAGGGCCAGCAGGCGTGAGAGCGCGGTGACGATGCCGACCGTCACCAGTCCGCCGACACGGACGCTGACGCGCATCGACCCCAGACCGGCTCGGCGGGCGACGACGAGCTGCGCGAGGAGGCCCACGACGTTGATCGCGACCACGGCGACGAGCGAGGCGAACCACAGCCGGAGATACGCCGGCTGACCGCTCACGGGGTGCGCGAACATGAGGATGCCTGCCGCGAGCACGGCGGTGACGACGGCCAGCACCGTGCGACTCGGGAGCGGGACCGACGGGACCCGCTCGAACTCGTCCCTCGGTCGATTGCGCCCGGTCACTGCTGCACGACGACGGTCGGCGATCGTGGCGCGCCAGGGGGCGATGGAGGTCGCGAGGAGTCGGGCCGGGATGGCGATGAGCGCCACTGCCGCGAGGGCGAGAAGGGCGGCGAGCCACCACACCGGCTGGCCGCGGCCGTCGATCGTGGAGGCGAGGGTCTGCGTGAACGGCGTCGTCCCCGACCAGAGGCCGCCACCACCGGTGGGCGGGGCGGCACCGGGTGCCGGTTCGCCGCTCGGCGACGGGGTCGGCTGCTGCGTGCCCGGAGCGGGTGTCCCAGGCGCGGGCGCGGGCTCGGTGCCGTCGGACGGCGATGGGGAGGCGGACGGTGCCGGCGTGGCCGATGCATCGCCGAACGTCAGGGTGATCGCCCTGCTCGCCCCACTCGTGTTGCCGGCGGCATCCTGCTGGATCGCGAGGACGACGTGCGCGCCCGCCGGCACGCCACCGCCCGAGCAGCTCCAGGCGCCACCGGTGACGACCGCCGTGCAGACCGACGTCGAGTCGGCGAAGACCGTGACGGTCGCGCCTTCCTCGCCGGTGCCGGCGTAGCTGGCCGCCGAGATCGGCATCGCCTGCCCGGCCGTCGGTGAGGACATCACGGGCGGGGCCGGAGCGTCGCGGTCGACGGTGAGCACGACCGGGGCGGACGCGTCGGAGCGCTCACTGCCGCTGAACGACGCCTGCTGCGTCGCCGTCACGGAGAGGTCGCCGGACGGCAGCGGCTCGCCCAGCACGCAGAACCAACTTCCGGAGCTGTCCGCCGCGAAACTGCAGGTGGCGCCGGAGTCGGCACGGACCGTGACCGTCGCCCCGGGGTAGGCGGTGCCGCGGACGCCGCCGTTGCTCGGCGTCCCCGCGGTGATGGTGGGCGGGCCGAGCGCGGAAACGGAGATCTGCGCGGAGAGCGTCTCCGGACCGCCGACCTCGACGGCGGTGATGAGCAGTCCGCCGCCGTCGGGCAGGTCGATCGTGCAGGACCAGTCGGTGCCGTCGTCCTGCGGCAGGATGCAGACCGGCTCGAGACCGTCGCCGACCTGCAACTGGACCCCCGTGCCGGCGTCCTTCGTGCCGGTGACCGTGGTGCTGCCGCTGCCGATGAAGGAACCGGAATCGGGACTCGTGATGGTCGGCCCGTCGAGGGGCGGCGGAGTCGGCGTCGCAGCGCTCTCACTCGGGGTGGGGAGCGGCTCGGGCGTCGCGGATGCAGGACCCGCAATGGTCGTCGTCCAGAGTCCGGCCGAGAGGAAGACGGCGAGAAGGATCGCGACGCGTCCGATCGAGCGATTCGATCGGACTCCTGTTCCTGCGCGCGCGTGTTCCCCGGTCACCGTTTCCATTCCCCCAAGATCACTGCGGGAAGTCAACCTCCCGCGCCAGATCGGGTCACATTCTCGGCCGATCCGCACGGGAAAACGGTCGCGACAGGTGCGCTCCGGCGGGCGGTCGGCCATACTGGCCCGACTGGGTCATCCGTCCCAGTCGAGTCGACCGCGATGGAGTGGCACGACCCGCAGGCGCCCCGGGAAGGGTTGCGATGCCGAGGATCTCCGTCGTCGACCGACGAGCCGAGCTCATCAGGGCCGCCCTCCGCGTCGTCGCAGCCGAGGGCGTCGCCGCCGCCACGACCAGGGCCATCGTGGCCGAGGCCGGGATGTCGCTCGCCAGCTTCCACTACGCCTTCGCCTCCCGCGACGAGCTCCTCGCCGAATTGGTCGCACACGTCGTCGAGCATGAACGCGTCGTCCTCGACGTCGGCGAACTGCTGACGGACGCGGACGCCGGTCAGGAGCATCCGCCCACCCTCGCGGCCGTCGTCCATGCCGGCCTCGAACGCTACGTCGACCTCCTCCGCGCCGATCCGGCTCGAGAGGCGGCGATGCAGGAGCTCAGTGCCTACGCGATGCGGACGCCGGGCCTCGAGCACCTCGCGCTCGAGCAGTACCGGCGGTACGAGGAGCTCGCGTGTGAGGCGCTCGCGCTCGCCGCCACGGTCAGCGGCAGCACCTGGACCCAGCCGGTCGACGAGATCGCGCGGACCGTCATCGCCTTCACCGACGGGCTGACACTCGGCTGGCTGGTGCGACGCGACGACGCCGAAGCCCGGCGACTCGTCGGGACGGTGGCGCACCTCGTCGCAACCCTCGCCGAACCGGGGCCGAGATGAGCGGCCTCGGCACCGCAGCAGTCGACCACTCGGCCGACCGACGGGTCACCGGGCGATGGGTCGCCGCCTTCGCGGTCGCCTGGCTGGGCGTCTGGATGGCCCAGCTCGCCCCGCTGCAGCTCCTCCTGCCCGCGCAGATCGACGCGACGCTCGCTCCCGAGCACTGGGTGGACAGCGTCGTCGCCTTCGGGGTCGTCGCCGGGGCGGCCGGACTCTGCTCGATCATCGTGTATCCGCTGACGGGCGCCCTGTCCGATCGCACGCGGTCGCGGTTCGGGAGACGCCGCCCGTGGATCGCAGGTGGTGCGCTCGTCTTCGCCCTGGGGCTCGTCCTCCTCGGCCTCCAGACCGGCATCATCGGCATCGGCGTCTGCTGGTGCCTCGCTATCATCGGCTTCTGCATCCTGGGAGCGGCGCTCACCGCGACCATCTCCGATCAGGTGCCCGTCGGACAGCGCGGCTTCGTCTCGGGTTGGATCTCCGCTCCGCAGGCCGTCGGGGTCATCCTCGGCATCGCCCTCCTGCTCCTGCTCGGCACCCGGATGGCCGTCGGGTACCTGGCACTCGCCGTCCTCCTCATCGTGCTCGTCGTACCGTTCCTCCGGCTGCCCGATCCACTCCCGACGGGTGATCGACCCGTGACGCTCACCGTGCACGCGCTCCTGGAGAGCCTCTGGATCTCACCGCGACGGCACCCCGACTTCGCCTGGACCATGCTCAGCCGCGTCCTCGTGAACCTCGGCAACGCCTTCAGCACCTCGCTGCTCTTCTACTTCCTGCTCTTCGGGCTGGGGGACGCCGACGCCGAGACCGACCTGCTGCTGGTCACGATCGTCTACACGGTGTTCGTCGTCGGGTCCTCGATCCTGCTCGGCCGTCTGTCCGACCGCATCGGACGACGACGCGTCTTCGTCGTCGCGGCCTCCGCCTCACAGGCGCTCGCCGCACTCCTGCTCGCGATCTGGCCCTCACTGCCGATGGGGTTCGTCTCGGCGGCACTGATCGGGCTCGGCTACGGCTGTTTCATGTCGGTCGACCAGGCGTTGGCGACGCAGGTCCTGCCGGACCCGGCGTCGCACGGCAAGGACCTCGGCATCATGAACATCGCCCAGGCGGTGCCGCAGGCGGTCGCCCCGCTCATCGGCGCGTGCCTCGTCGCCTGGCTCGGCGGATTCGCCGGCCTCTACCTCGTCTCCGCGGCCTGCGCCGTCGCAGGGGCGGTCGCTGTCACCCGAGTACGAGGAGTGCGCTGATGACCATCGAACTGACCGCCGGCGGCCGGGTGTCCGAGCCGATGCCCTGGCTCGACCCGAGACGGTACTGGGGCGGTATCGAGCGGGCCGTCTCGGACGTCGACTCGCCCGTCGCCGTCCTGCATCTCGGAGCCCTCCGCCACAACACGCACGACATGCTCCGACGTGCTGCGGGGAAACCGATCCGCGTCGCCAGCAAGTCCATCCGCGTGCGAGCGGTGATCGACGCGCTCCTCAGACAACCCGGGTACGCCGGTGTGCTGGCCTACTCCCTGTCCGAGGCGCTCTGGTTGTCCGAGACGGTGGACGACATCGTGGTCGGTTACCCGACGGCGGAGCGCGGTGGCATCGCACGGCTGGCAGCCGACGAACATGCGGCCTCGCGGGTCACCCTCATGATCGACTCCCTCGACCACCTCGACCTCGTCGACGCGGTGACACCCCCGGAGCGACGCGCGCGCATCCGCGTGTGCATCGAGCTCGACGCCTCCTTCCGTGCGCCCGCCCTCGGCCACGTCGGTGTCCGCCGCTCGCCCCTGCGCACGCCGGACGAGGTCCGGGCTCTCGCGGAGGCGGTCGCCGTTCGACCCGGCTTCAGCCTGGTCGGGATCATGGCCTATGAGGCGCAGATCGCCGGGCAGGGGGACGACCTCGCGGGGCGACCGGCGTGGTCGGCTGCGCTCCGCGCGATCCAGCGACGCTCGTGGGCCGAACTCCGGGAACGTCGTGCCGCCGTGGTCGAGGAGGTCCGAGCGGTCGCGGATCTGGAGTTCGTCAACGGCGGTGGGACGGGATCCCTGGAGCTGACCGCGTCCGACGACTCGGTGACCGAGATCGCGGCGGGGAGTGGCGTCTTCGGCGGACACCTCTTCGACCACTACCGGGCGTTCACGCCGGCACCGGCTGCGGCGTTCGGTCTGTCGGTCGTCCGGAAGCCGTCGCCGGAACTGGCGACAATCCTCGGCGGCGGATGGGTCGCCTCCGGTCCGCCGGGGCTCGACCGCCTCCCGCTCATCGCGTGGCCGGAGGGCCTCGAGATGCTCCCGCGCGAGATGGCCGGCGAAGTGCAGACGCCGGTCGCCGGGGCTGCGGCGGCGTCGCTCAGGCTCGGCGACCGCGTCTGGTTGCGGCACACGAAGTCCGGGGAGCTCAGTGAACGGGTGGACGCCTTCCACGTGGTCGGGGACGACGGGGTGGAAGCCGTCCTACCGACGTACCGCGGCGAAGGGCAGGGGTTCGTCTGATGGGCAGGGCGACGGCGTGGACGAACTGGGCGCGCACCGAGCGGGCGTGGCCCGTGCGGGTCGAGCGGCCCGACTCGGTCGGCGCGGTGCAGCGCCTCGTGCGTGCTGCAGCGGGAGCGGGCCTCCCGATCAAGGCGGTCGGAGCCGGACACAGCTTCACCGGGATCGCCGTGGCGCCCGGTGTGCTGCTCGAGCTCGACGCCCTGAGTGGACTGATCAGGGTCGATCGGGAACGCAGCCGGGTGACCCTCCGCGCCGGCACGCGCCTCCACGACATCCCGCGTCTCCTCGAACCGTTCGGTCTCGCCATGCCGAACCTCGGCGACATCGACCGTCAGTCCGTCGCCGGTGCGATCTCCACCGGCACGCACGGGACCGGGATGGCGTTCGGCGGTATCGCGACGCAGGTCGTCGGGGTGACGATGGTGACGGCGGACGGCGAGCTGCTGACGTCGGACGCCGAGCAGGAGCCAGGGCTCCTCCCGGCGCTGGCGCTCGGGCTCGGGGCGCTCGGGATCCTCGTTGAGGTGACGCTGCAGTGCGTCCCGGCGTTCGTGCTGCACGCGGTGGAACGGCCGGAGTCGCTCGACGAGCTGCTGCCCACCCTGCTCGACCGGGCCGCCGCCGTCGACCACTTCGAGTTCTACTGGTTCCCGCACACCGCGACCGCCCTGACCAAGACGAACCACCGGTTGCCGGGTGATGCGCCCACGCAGCCACTCCGCCCGGTCGCGAAGTGGATCGACGACACGCTCCTCGCCAACGGGGTCTACCGGGTCCTCTGCAACACGGGCGTCGTCGCGCCGGCCATCGTCCCGCGCGTGAACCGGCTCGCGGACCGCCTCGTCGGCGACCGAGAGTTCACCGATCGGTCGCCGCGGGTGTTCACCACGAGCCGCACGGTGCGGTTCGTGGAGATGGAGTACGCGGTGCCGCTCGAGCACCTCCCGACCGCGTTCGCCCGGATCCGCACGCTCATCGAGGAGCGGGGGTGGCGGATCTCCTTCCCCATCGAGGTCCGGGTCGCAGCGGCGGACGAGCTGTGGCTCTCCACCGCATCAGGACGCGCGACCGGATACGTCGCCGTGCATCGCTTCTTCCGCGAGGACCCGGGGGAGTACTTCCGCGCCGTCGAGGCGATCATGATCGAGCTGGGCGGTCGGCCCCACTGGGGCAAACTGCACGGCCGTGACGCATCGTCCCTGCGTGGCGCCTATCCTCGCTTCGACGAGTTCACCCGCCTCCGCGACCACCTCGACCCCGGCCGCCTGTTCGGGAACCGCTACCTCGCCCGCGTCCTCGGCGAGTGACAGCCGGCCGGGAGTCCGGTGCGTCCGCGCTGCACGCCTGCTGCGTGCTTCCTCCGAACTCCCCAAGGGCACCGGCGGGTCGCAGGTAGAATGGGCAGACCCGCTCTCCATCGACTCACAAGGAGCCCATCCTCATGGAATGGCTGATCCCAGTCCTCATCGTCGTCGCCCTGGTCGTCATCGTCGGCATCTACTTCTGGGTGACGTACAACTCGCTCGTGACGCTGAACGTGCGAGTCGAGGAGGCGTGGAGCGACATCACCGTCCAGCTGAAACGGCGCGCCGACCTGATCCCGAACCTCATCGAGGCGGTCAAGGGGTACGCGGCGCACGAGAAAGCGGTGTTCGAGAACGTGACGAAGGCTCGTGCCGAAACGCTCACCGCCCAGGGACCGGCGGCCGTGAGTGAGGCCGAGACCCACATGCAGCAGGCGCTGAAGAGCATCTTCGCCGTCGCGGAGGCCTACCCGCAGCTCCAGGCGAGCCAGAACTTCCTCCAGCTCCAGTCCGAGATCGTCGACACCGAGGACAAGATCCAAGCCTCGCGCCGCTTCTACAACGGCGGTGTCCGGGAGCTGAACACCAAGGTCAAGGTGTTCCCGAACAACCTGTTCGCCAAGGGTCTCGGGTTCTCGGAGCACGACTTCTTCGAGGTCACCGACAACGCGGCGATCGCCGAACCGCCGCGCGTCCAGTTCTGACGTGCGGTAGCGCAGTCCCATGTACCGCGCCATCGCCAGGAACAAGCTCAACACGGTCCTGATCTTCGTCGTCTTCCTGGTCATCATCGGCGGCCTCGGTTGGCTCGCGGGGTATCTCTACCAGAACCTGACGATCACGATCGTGGTCCTTGTCGTGGCCGTCGTGTACGCGGTGATCCAGTACTTCTTCGCGGGGCGTCAGGCCATCGCGATGACCGGAGCGCAGCGCATCGAGCTGGCCGACAACCCGAGGCTGTACCGCATCGTCGAGAACCTCGCGATCACGACCGGGACACCGATGCCCGAGGTGTACCTCATCGCCGACCCGGCACCCAACGCGTTCGCGACGGGTCGCGACCCTCAGCACGCGATGGTGGCCGCGACGACCGGCCTCCTCGAGATCCTCAACGACGCCGAGCTGGAGGGGGTCATGGCCCACGAGCTCGGTCACGTCCGCAACTACGACATCCGCGTGTCCATGGTCGTCTTCGGCCTCGTCGTCGCGATCGGGTTCCTCTCCGACATGCTCCTCCGGATGACGATCTGGGGAGGCGGCAACCGGAACAACAACAACGGCGGCAACCCCGTGATGCTCATCATCGGCATCGTGGCGATGCTCGTGGCGCCGCTGCTCGCGACGCTCGTGCAGCTGTCCATCTCGCGGCAGCGTGAGTACCTCGCCGACGCGACGGGGGCCCTCACGACCCGTCATCCGGAAGCGCTCGCGAGCGCGCTGGGGAAGCTCGCCGCGTACGGCCGACCGATGGCGAAGCAGAACTCGTCCATGGCGCACCTCTGGATCTCCGACCCGTTGAAGCCCGGCGCGGTCGCCCGCCTGTTCAGCACCCACCCGCCGCTCGTCGAGCGGATCAAGCGCCTGAGCACCATCGGCGACGGTTTCTAGGCGAGGGCGTCCAGGCCCCGGACACACGAATGGGGCGGCACCCGGAGGTGCCGCCCCATTCGGCGTTCAGGCGAGAACCGTTACTCGGTCTGCTCGTCGGAGTCGAACGTCACCGTGACCTTGTCATCGGCGTCGATCGTGATCTTGCCGGGGAAGTTCAGGTACGTGTCCCACACCTGCTGACCCGCCACGGCGCTGCCGTACCAGGAGGCGTCGAACGAGCCGTCGATGCGGCCGTCCGAGGTGTAGAAGTACGAACCGCTCTCATCGACCTCGACGGTCGGGGGAGAGGTGAGCGTCCAGGTCACCGGGCCGACACTCGTGAACTGCTTCTGCTGCCAGTCCGGCATGACGCCGCAGCTGGTGTCGAGCGTGGTGACGTCGAGGCACTTCTCGATCATCGCGACGACCTGCTTCGTGACCTCGGTCGTGAGCGCCTCGGTGGCGGTCACGTCGATGTCGATGAAGGCTGAGCCCTCACCGGCCGTGTACGACGTGAGGGTGACGGTCTGCGCGTCGCCCTGCAGGAACTTGCTCTCCGGCGGAGCGATCGTGTAGACCGCCGGGTAGGCGAAGAGGCTCTCGTCGGACGCGCCGTCGAAGTTGACGCCGTTGACGCTGAACGCCGTGCCACCGAGACCGGTGTAGACGTTGATGCTGCCGACGAGGGAGCTGGCGAGCTTCCACTGGTCGAAGAACAGGAACTGCTTGCCTTCGCTCTCGAGCGTGACCGAGTCCTCGTACTTCTTGCCGGCGAGTTCGTACGTGACCTGCACGCGTGCCTCGCCGTTGCGGTTGTAGACCCGGCCGACCTCGGGGTTCTTGATGCGCTCGTCGGCGCCCTTGAGGACCTCGTTGGTGAGCAGCGCGGTCGGCTTGACGGCGGCCGGAGCCTCGGCTTCGGCGTCCGCATCCGGATCGGCCGACGCGGAGGGGTCCGGCGTGGCCTCGGGCTCTGCAGACTCGTCGTCGGTGCTGCCGACGATCGACGGGTCCGGCGCGACGAGGCTCGTCGCGAGCTTCGCGTCCCCGGCGGCGATGGCCTTGAGGTATTCCTCGACCTTCGCCTGCGGGCCGAACGCCGTGGTGTTCAGCACACCGATGGTGATGGCGGCTGCAGCGATGAGCACGAGTGCGCCACCGGCGATCGACGACCACAGGATGATCCGCTTCTTCTGCTTCGGGTCCATCGGCTGCTTCGGAGCGCCGGTCGCGTACGGGTTCTGCGCCGTCGCGTACTGGCCGTTGGGCTGCTGGCCCTGCTGGTACGGGTTCTGCGCGCCGGTCTGCTGTCCGGTCTGCTGACCGTAGGGAGCCGGGGGTGCCTGGTTCGGAGTCTGCTGCTGTCCGGACTGGTACGGGTTCTGCTGACCCTGCTGGTACGGGTTCGGGGTCTGCTGCTGGCCCGACTGGTACGGGTTCGGCGTCTGCTGCTGGCCCGACTGGTACGGGTTCGGCGTCTGCTGCTGTCCGGACTGGTACGGGTTGGGCTGCTCCTGACCCTGCTGGTACGAGGGCTGCTGGTCGCCCTGGGACGGCTGGTGCTGCTGCTCGCCCGGGTTCGGCGGGCCTGGTTGCTGTGGTGTGGTGTCGTCGTTGCTCATGGGCGGGTTCCCCTCGTTTCGGACCATGAAGGTGCCCGCCAATCCTATAGTTGTTGTGTATCTCCTGAGAGTGATTGTGCAGGCTGAGCATGGGGAGTAGTGCCCATGTCCGGCGTGAGTGGGAGGAGCCGGGTGCCGACGGCGTGCGCCAACGGTGCCGCCAGCGTCCCGCGGTCGACGACGGCCACCGCATCGAGTCCCTGCCAGTGGGCCGTCTGGCCGAGGAGCTCCGCCAGGCGTCCCGCGATCGCGTCATCGTCGACGGGACGAAGCCCCCTGACGACGGCATCCTGGTGTCCACGCTCGAACCAGGCGGACTGGACCCGCAGGACCCCGGCCTGACGGTCGCTCTTCAGGTCGACGCGCGCGACGATCTCGCCGTCGATGAGGACCGGGAGCACGTAGTAGCCGTAGACCCGCTTGGGCTCCGGCGTGTAGATCTCGATCCGGTAGTGGAGCCCGAACATGCGGAGGGCGCGTTCGCGGAACCAGACGACCGGGTCGAACGGGCTGAGCAGCGCGGCCCCCTCGATCCGCCGCGGCCGTCGGGCGTCGCGGTGCAACCATGCCTCCTGCGGCCCGCCGCGTCGCTCCCAGCCGGCCACGGTCACGGGTTCGAGGACACCGGCGTCCACGAGCTCGTCGACCGCCCGGCGGACCGCGGTCTGCGGCTTGATCCGGAAGTAGTCCGCGAGGTCGGCGACGGTCGCGACGCCGTGCGCTGCGGCGGCCTGCTCGACGAGCGCACGGATCGCATCGGCCCGGTCGATGTCGAGGTCGAGGAGGTGCTGCGGGAGCACCTGCTCGGCCAGTGCGTAACGGCGTTCGAACCGGTCGCGACCGGCCGTGACCACTTCGCCGTAGAGGAACAGGACCTCCAACGCCCGCTTCACATCGGACCATCCCCACCAGGGTCCGCGTCGGACGTTCGCGTCGTGTTCGATCTCACTCGCCTTCAGTGGCCCCTCGACGCGGAGGAGTGCTCGCACCCAGTCCAACATCTCCGTGTTCTGGCTCGCCCAGGTGGTCTCGTCGCCGGCATGCTTCGCGCGGTGCGCGTCCATCCGCCACCGGAACAGCGGCCACGAGTCGCGGGGGATGAAGGCCGCCTCATGCGCCCAGTACTCGAGGTGGGGCGCGTCGGCTCCGAGCGTCAAGCGATCGAGCAGTGTCTTGTCGTACCCGCCGAGCCTCGCGAACAGCGGCAGGTAGTGACTGCGCTCGAACACGTTGACGGAGTCGATCTGCAGGAGCCCCAGCCGGTCGATCGTCGAGCGCAGGGTGCGGGTACCCGCCGGGGTCGTGCGCTGCGGGGCGCCGAGTCCCTGCGCACCGAGCGCGATCCGTCGGGCGAGGGCGGGGGAGAGGGAAGCGGACACGGCCCGACGCTAGCACCGGCGTCGGACACCCGCCGTGCACTGCGGAGGCGCCGCCGCCCACCGGTGTCCGCATGCGCTCACCGACATGTGCCAGCCCTACACTTGAGCAATGGCGGACGACACTCCGAAGACCTGGTGGGGACGCTTCCTCCCCGAAGCGGCCTCGCCCGTGCGCGAACCGGACCTGAGCGGATCGAGCAGCGTCCCGCGCGGCATGCGCGTGGCCGCAGCGTGGTCCTGGCGGATCCTGCTGGTGGCCGCGGTCGTCGCGCTGCTCGTCTTCCTCGTCGTGCAGCTCCGCCTCATCGTCATCCCGCTCCTCATCGCCGTCCTCGTCTCCGCGCTGCTGAAGCCTCTCGTCGACGTCCTGGTGCGTCACCGATGGCCGAAGGGCCTCGCCATCGCACTCGCGATGGTCGGCACGCTCTCCGTGGTGAGCGGACTGATCTTCCTCGCCATCTCGCAGATCACCTCGCAGTTCGCCTCCGTACAGGCCCGCACCATGACCGCCTACGGCGATTTCAAGGCCTTCCTGCTCGCCAGCCCGTTGCACGTGACCGAGACGCAGCTCAACGACTTCATCGCCCAGGCGTTCGACTCGCTTCAGCAGGACAGCCAGGTCCTGCTCTCAGGCGCCCTGTCGATCGGTTCGACGCTCGGCCATGTCGCGACGGGCGTCTTCCTGACGCTCTTCTGTCTGCTGTTCATGCTCATCGACGGTCGGACGATCTGGCGTTGGACGGTGCGCGTCTTCCCGCAGCGGGCACGTCCCGCCGTCGACAGCGCCGGTCGCGCAGGATGGCGGACGCTCGGCAACTACGTCCGCACGCAGATCCTCGTGGCCTCGATCGATGCGGTCGGTATCGGACTCGGCGCGTTCTTCCTCGGCGTCCCGCTCGCGATCCCGGTCGCCGTGCTCGTGTTCCTCGGCTCATTCGTGCCGATCGTCGGTGCCGTCGTGACCGGAGCCGTGGCCGTCTTCCTCGCGCTCGTCTACAACGGTCCGGTCATCGCGCTGCTCATGCTCGGTGTCGTGCTCCTCGTCCAGCAGCTCGAGGGGCATGTCCTGCAGCCGCTCATCATGGGTACGGCCGTCAAGGTGCACCCACTCGCCGTCGTCCTCGCCGTCGCGGGCGGCACGCTCGTCGCCGGCATCCCCGGCGCCCTGTTCGCGGTGCCCGTGGTGGCCGTGATCAACGTGATGGTCCACACCATCGCCAGCGGCACGTGGCGGACCGGCGGCAGTGCGCCGCCGGAACCGGGTACCGACGGCGCCATCTGGCAGACCGTCCCGAGCCCCAGGCGAATCCGTCCGGGCTCCCGCTCGTCCCACGAGCCGCAGGATCGCCCAGGCGATCAGGAGCCCCAGCACCCCAGCGAAGACCTCCGAGAGACCTCGTCCCCAGAAAGTCCAGGACCCCGCACACCATGACCGATACAACGACCACCACACCCGTGTTCCCCGGCCCGTCGCTCGCCGCGTTCGAGCGAGCCAGGGACACCCTCGTCGGCACCGTCCAGCGCACGCCGATGGAGAGTTCCCGCTACCTCGCCGACGTCCTCGGCGTGCCCGTGCATCTCAAGTGCGAGAACCTCCAGCGCACCGGCTCCTACAAGATCCGCGGCGCGTACAACCGCATGTCGAGCCTCACCCCCGAGGAGCGGGCGCGCGGCGTCGTCGCCGCCTCGGCGGGCAACCACGCGCAGGGCGTCGCCTTCGCCGCCCGCGAGCTCGGCATCACCGCGACCATCTTCATGCCCGTCGGCGTCCCGCTCCCGAAGCTCGCCGCCACGCGCGACTACGGTGCGCACGTCATCCTGCGCGGCCACACGGTGGCGGAACCGCTGATCGCCGCCGCCGAGTTCGCCGCGGAGACCGGTGCCATCCTCATCCCGCCGTTCGACCACCCGGACGTCATCACCGGGCAGGGCACGCTCGGTCTCGAGATCCTCGAGGAGGTCCCCGACGTCGAGACGGTCATCGTGCCGATCGGCGGCGGCGGGCTCATCTCGGGTGTCGCGGGGGTCATGAAGCAGCGCGCGGCCCTCGAAGGACGCACCATCCGGGTGATCGGCGTCCAGGCGGCGAACGCGGCCGCGTACCCGGTGTCGCTGGAAGCCGGAACCCCGACGACCATCGCCGTGCAGCCGACCATCGCCGACGGCATCGCCGTGGCCCGTCCCGGTGAGCTCAACTTCGAGATGATCAGCGCGCTCGTCGACGAGGTCGTCACCGTCAGCGAGGACGACCTCGCCCGGGCCATCGTGGTCCTCCTCGAGCGCGCCAAGCTCGTCGTCGAACCTGCCGGAGCCGCCGGTGTCGCGGCGATCCTGGCCGGGAAGATCGAGCCGACCGGCACGACGGTCACCATCCTCTCCGGCGGCAACATCGACCCCCTCCTGCTGCAGCGGGTCGTCAGTCACGGACTCGCGGCCTCTGACCGCTACCTGACCCTGCGCATCCCACTGCCCGACCGGCCGGGCCAGCTCGCACGGACGGCGGAGCTCGTCGCGCAGGCCAATGCGAACGTCATCGAGGTGCTGCACACCCGACACGGACACGGCCTGCAGATCAGCGACGTCGAACTCGAGCTCAGCATCGAGACGCGCGGTCCCGACCACCGCGACCTCGTCGTGCAGACGCTCCGCGAGGCGGGGTACGACCCGCAGATCGTCGACGACTGATCCGACTGCCGGAACGCAGCAGGGCCCCGCCGTGTCGGCGGGGCCCTGCTGCGTCTGGTCGGTCGCGAACGACGCGACCTGCCGGATCAGGAACCGGTGTAGGTCTCCACCGCGCTGATCGACACCGTGATCTCCTTGCCGTTCGGCGCCTCGTAGGTGGTCTTGTCGCCGATCTTCAGACCGAGGATGGCGGCACCGAGCGGGCTGCCTTCGCTGTAGACGTCGAGGTCGGTGTTGCCCGCGATCTCGCGGCTGCCGAGCAGGAACCGCTCCTCGCCGCCCGCGACGACCGCCGTGATGACGGTGCCGGACTCCACGACACCGGTGGACTGCGGTGCCTCGCTCACCTTGGCGTCGCGCAACATCTGCGTGAGCGTCCGGATGCGGGCCTCCTGCTTGCCCTGCTCGTCCTTCGCGGCGTGGTAGCCGCCGTTCTCCTTGAGGTCGCCCTCTTCGCGAGCCGCTTCGATGCGCTTGGCGATCTCCTCGCGGCCCGTCGTGCTGAGGTGTTCGAGTTCCGCCTGCAGTCGGTCGAAGGCCTGCTGGGTGAGGAACGTCTCCTGGATCTGCTCGGACACGATGGAACTCCTTTGCATGGTGGGTCCGCACATGACGGCCGAAACGCCCGTCATATGCCAGACGCCCCGGCGGAATGCCGGGGCGTATGAAGTACTGTCTTCGAGTATCGCACGATCGGCGCGGGAGTGTGGCTCGCGCGCCGACGCCCTCGCTGGTCAGGAGCGGTGCTCGACCACCCAGCAGGTGTCGACGACGCCGGTGTTGCTGAGCTCCGTGGTGCGGACGCTCTCCGTGAAGGTGCGGGTGCGCTGCTCGGACGGCGGCAGCTCGACGATCTTCCATCCGACGACCGCGAACTGCTCGTTGAGTGCCTGGACCGAGCAGGCCATGGGGGTGTCCTGCGGACCGGTGACCTCGAAGGACACGCTGACCATCGTGTCGTCGACGATCTCGTGCGCCGTGTTGCGCGACTCGATGCTCGGCCGACTGCCGTCGAGACCGGCCCACACGACCCACGCGATGAAGACGACGGCGAACGCTGCGGCGGCCAGCCAGATCAGGCGGCGGTCACGGGCACGGTTGCCAGGGGTGCGTCCGTAGCGCGCCGCGATGGCGTCCTGGGGGCCGGCATCCTGCAAGGGAGAGGTCACGTCACGGGCTCCGGTTCGAACGGTTAAGCTGGACCAGGAGTGCGAGACGCCTCGAGGTCGACACCTCAAGCGTATTGCCTCTTCCTGGATGCGGAGTCCCGACCGCGTCGTCACGTCACGAGTCGCGAAGCGGTCCCCTCGCGCAGACCAGCCGGAAGGCGGAGCACCATGACCATGAGACTGCTCGCCGTGCACGCGCACCCCGACGACGAGTCGAGCAAGGGGGCGGCGACCCTCGCGCACTACCGGAGCCTCGGCGCCGAGGTCATGGTCGTCAGTTGCACGGGTGGTGAACGCGGCGACCTCCAGAACCCCGGACTCGCCGACGTCGCGATGATCGAGCGCGACCTCCCCGGGTACCGTCGCCTCGAGATGGCCGCGGCGCAGGAGATCCTCGACATCGAGCACCGGTGGCTCGGCTATCAGGACAGCGGGATGGCCCGCGACGACGGTACGGTCCCACCCGCGAGCTTCGCCGACATCCCCCTCGAGGTCTCGACCGGTGTGCTCGTGCGCATCGTCCGCTCCTTCCGACCGCAGGTCATCATCACCTACGACGAGAACGGGGGCTACCCGCACCCGGACCACATCCGGTGCCATGAGGTGAGCGTCGCCGCGTTCGAAGCGGCGGCCGATCCCACGCGCTATCCCGAAGCGGGCGACCCCTGGCGCGTCGACAAGCTGTACTACGACCGCTCGTTCAGCCCCGCCCGGCTCGAGGCCGTGTACGCCTACCTGCTGGAGCACCACCCCGACGACCCGGCGGTCGAGCGACTGGCCGAGATGCGGGAGTGGATGGCCGGCCGGCCCGATCTCGCGACGACGCACGTGCCCGTCGGCGACTTCTTCGAGGCTCGCGACGCCGCGCTCCGGGCGCACGGCAGCCAGGTGCCGCCGGACTCACCGTTCTTCTTCTGGCCCAACGACGTCCTCCGTGCCGCATGGCCGTTCGAGGACTACCAACTGGTCACGTCGCACGTCGCGTCGACCACTCCAGAGTCGGAGCTGTTCGACGGCATCGACACCAGCGAAGGAACCGCATGATGCACCACCTGTTCACCGAGGTCCTGTTGGCGGTCACGCCGTCGCCGTCGCCCTCGCCGGCGTTCGACGAGAACCAGGTGACGCCGGGACCGTGGGGCTTCGTGATCACCTTCGCCATCGCCGGCATCGTCGTCTTCCTCGTCATCGACATGGTGCGTCGCGTGCGCCGGGTCAACTACCGCGCGGAGATCGACGAGCGGCTCCAGGCCGAGGTCGCCGAGCGGGCAGCCGCGGACCGCGCGGGGAGCGACACCGGTGACGCGGCCCCCGCAGGCGTCGAAGACGACCCTCGCCCGCCGTCGGACCGGTCGGCCCGCTGACATCACCACCGCGACGCCTCGCCGCGCGCCGGGCCACGGGTCGTCAGCGGTTGTAGACCGGGGCGATCGCGATCAGCAGGATCCCGGTCCAGTGGCAGAGGAACGCGAGCACCGTGCACAGGTGGAAGAGCTCGTGGAACCCGAACCGCCCCGGCCAGGGGTTCGGTCGCTTCATCGCGTACATGACCGCGCCGACCGTGTAGAACAGGCCACCGGCGGCGACGAGCACCATCGTGGCGAAGTTGCCGCGGGCGATGTCGCCGAGGTAGGCGACCGCACCCCACCCGAGTGCCAGGTAGAGCGGGACGTAGAGCCACCGTGGGGCGTTGATCCAGAACACGCGGAAACCGATGCCGAGGAGCGCGCCGCCCCAGACGAGCACGAGCAGGAGGTTGCCCTGCGCCGGTGGTAGCGCGAGCACGGCGAGCGGCGTGTAGGTGCCGGCGATCAACAGGAAGATGTTGGCGTGGTCGATCCGCTTGAGGAGGAGCTTGACCGAGGGTCGCCAGGAGAACCGGTGGTAGAGCGCCGAGTTCCCGAAGAGCAGCATCGAGGTGAGCACGAACACCGTCGAACTCCACTTCGCGGCCGCACCCTGTGCGAGCACGACGAGGACGATGCCGGCGACGATCGAGATGGGGAAGATCCCGGCGTGCAGCCATCCGCGCCAGGTCGGTTTGACCTCCTCCGGTGCGGCGGCATCGTCGGCGGCGACCTCGAGCAACGGCAGCTTCGGCAGCTCGGGATCTCCACTCGTCATGGGTCCAGGATACGGGGTGGCACGGAACCCGTACTGGGAGCGATGCAGGAAACTGCACTAGCGTTGCAGGGTGATGACGAGGCATTCCGCACCGGTGGACGGCTTCCTGTACGGCGTCTACGCACGGCGCCTCCGGAAGGCGCTCACTCCGCAGACGCTGCCGCACCATGTCGCGATGATCATCGACGGCAACCGGCGGTGGGCCAAGCAGCTCGGGTACGACACCGCGGCGCACGGCCACCGGGCCGGTGCGGCGAAGATGCGCGAGTTCCTGACCTGGTGCGACGACCTCGGCATCGGCGTCGTCACCCTGTACCTGCTGTCGAGCGACAACCTGGTGAACCGCGCACCGGACGAGCTGGACGACCTCGTCGACATTATCGCCGACCTCGCCGAGGGGCTGTCGCACTACCGTGACTGGCGCGTGAAGCACGTCGGTTCGAGCGACGGGCTCCCGGAGTCGCTGCGCACGGCGTTGACGAGTGCCGAGGAGCGCACGGCCGACCGTGCTGGCATGCACATCAACCTCGCGGTCGGCTACGGCGGTCGCACCGAGATCGTGGACGCGATGCGCGCGATCGTCGCCAAGCACCACCTCGAGGGTCGGAGCCTGGAAGACCTCGCGGCGCTGCTCACCCCCGACCTCATCGGTGAGCACCTCTACACGGGAGGCCAGCCCGACCCCGACCTCGTCATCCGCACCAGCGGCGAACAGCGGATGAGCGACTTCATGCTCTGGCAGAGCGCCCATAGCGAGTTCTACTTCGTCGAGGCGCTCGGGCCCGACCTCCGTGAGGTCGACTTCCTCCGCGCCCTCCGCGACTTCTCCAGGCGGCAGCGGCGGTTCGGCGGATGAGCCGGTCCACGCCCGCCTCGGAGCCGGACGAGCCGGAGACGGCGTCCCGGTTGGAGACCTTCCAAGCAGGATTCGGTGAGGTCGACGGCTATCTCAACTACGGCAGTGTCGGTCCGTTGGCCGCGTCCGTCGTCCTCGAGGCCGCACGCTGGAACGACGTGCTCGCGAGTGCGGCGCCCGGAACGCTCGGCGCGGTCGACGGGCAAGACGAACGGATGCGGACCGCCGTCGGGACGCTCACCGGGTTCCGCGCCGACCAGGTCGTCGCCCAGCCCAACACCTCGCAGGGCCTCATGCACGCGATGTTCGGTCTGAGCGGCACGGTCCTGCTCTCCCGCCTGGAATACCCCACGCTGCCGCTCGCCGCGGAGCGGGCCGCCGAGCACCGGCACGTGCTCACGCCGAGATGGCTCGAGACGCGACGCGGACACGTGACGGCCGAGAGCGTGCGCGAACAGCTCGACGACACCGTCACCGCCGTGGCCGTGAGCCTCGTCGACTACCGCACCGGATACGTCTGCGACCTCGAAGCCGTCCGCGAGGTGATCGGCGACCGCCTCCTGATCGTCGACGCCATCCAGGGCTTCGGCGTGGTCGACGCCCCCTACGCCGTCGCCGACGTGGTCGCCTCGGGCGGGCAGAAGTGGATGCGCGCAGGCTGGGGCACCGGATTCCTCGCCCTGAGCGACCGCGCCGTCGAGCGGCTCGAGCCGGTCTTCTCGGGCGTGACCGGCACCGACGAGGCCTGGCCGTTCAGCGCGACCCCGGCACCGAGCCGATCCGTGCGCGCATACTCGATCACCAGGCCCGACCCGCTCGCGGCGGCGCGGTTCGCCGCGTCGCTGGAAGACACGGTCGCCGTCGGGACCGCGACGGTGCACGCCGCGATCGCCGAGCTCACGGCCGAGGTGATCGAGCTCGCGGACGAGTTCGGTGTCGCGGTGGTCTCCTCGCGAGACGAGCACGATCGCGCGGGCATCGTCGTCCTGGAGCCGGAGGAGTCCGTCCTCGACACGTTGTGGACCTCGCTCGAGAACCACGGCGTCACCGCGACGATCCGCGCCGGGGCCGTGCGGCTCAGCGTGCATGCCGGTACCAGTCGGCAGACGCTGGACCGACTGCGCGGTGCGCTGCTCTCGTTCGCGACGGCCGCGAGCTACTGAGCCGCCGTCCGACCACCGGCGGTCCAGGAGACGGCCCCCATCTGTTCACCTCCCCGTAACAGGACACGGGGCGTGTCGTCGCATCGATGTCGGTGGCCGGACGTACGTTCATCTCATCGGGCATGGAGCCCGGTCGAGACGGCCACACAAGTTCGGCTCGAAACCCTGCAGGCGGCCGTTTCGCACAGTGATCCGAGCATCAGATGCTCGGGGTGGGAGTGGTTGTGGCCTCGCGAGAAATCCAGAACACGTCAGCCGGCATCGAGACGCGGGATGCGTCGACGAGACCGAGCCGACGACCTGCCGACCACACGGTGAGCGGGGGAGATCAGGCGCAGGCCGAGATCACCTACGTGCTCGACACCTCCGTGCTGCTGTCGGACCCCAAGGCGCTCTTCCGGTTCGCCGAGCACGCCGTCGTCATCCCGGTCGTCGTCATCAGCGAGCTCGAGGGCAAGCGCAACGACCCCGAGATCGGCTACTTCGCACGTCAAGCACTCCGCATCCTCGACGAGCTCCGCATCGAGCACGAACGCCTCGACTTTCCGATCCCGGTCGGTGACGGCGGATCCCTGCGGGTCGAACTCAACCACTCGAGCATGGCCTCGCTGCCGTCCGGTCTCCAGCTCGGCGACAACGACTCGCGCATCCTCGCGGTCGCGCTGAACCTGGCGAACGACGGACTGGCGGTCACGGTGGTGTCCAAGGACCTGCCGCTGCGCGTCAAGGCGGCGTCCATCGGTCTGCAGGCGGAGGAGTACCGGGCGGAACTCGCGGTCGACTCCGGCTGGACGGGCATGTCCGAGATCACCCTCGGCTCCGAGGACATGAGCACGCTGTGGGAGCGCGAGGAGGGGACGACGCCGATCATCGAGGACCTGCCGATCAACACGGGCCTCGTGATCCACTCCGACCGGGGATCCGCACTCGGGCGGGTCACGGGCAAGCGCAGCTACAAGCTCGTCCGCGGCGACCGCGACGTCTTCGGTCTGCACGGACGCTCGGCCGAGCAGCGGCTCGCGATCGACCTCCTGCTCGACCCCGAGATCGGGATCCTCTCGCTGGGAGGTCGAGCCGGGACGGGGAAGTCCGCGCTCGCCCTCTGCGCGGGTCTGGAGGCCGTCCTCGAGCGACAGGCGCACAAGAAGATCATGGTGTTCCGGCCGCTGTACGCGGTCGGCGGCCAGGAGCTCGGGTACCTGCCCGGCGACCAGGGCGAGAAGATGAACCCCTGGGGACAGGCGATCTTCGACACGCTCGGCGCGGTCGTCTCGCAGAACGTGCTCGACGAGGTGGTGGAGCGGGGCATCCTCGAGGTGCTGCCGCTGACGCACATCCGAGGCCGTTCGCTCCACGACGCCTTCGTGATCGTCGATGAGGCGCAGTCGCTCGAACGCAACGTGCTCCTCACGGTCCTCAGCCGGATCGGGCAGAACTCGCGGGTCGTCCTCACGCACGACGTCGCCCAGCGCGACAACCTGCGCGTCGGCCGCCACGACGGCGTCGCCTCGGTGATCGAGACGCTCAAGGGGCACCCGCTGTTCGCGCACGTCACGCTGACGCGCTCGGAGCGCTCGGCCATCGCGGCACTCGTGACCGAGATGCTCGAAGGGAACGAGCTGGCCTAGCGGCCGTCGGCGGAGCGGGCCGACAAGGCTCGCTCCGCCGCCTCCGGCCGCCTGTGGAGAACGCCGGAGGCCGGCACGATGATCCTCCTATCCTGACGGGATGCCCTCGCGACCGACCTCCACCGGCAGGCGGCTCCGCCCGCGTGTCGCCACCGCGGCGATGGCCGGCTCGACGCTGCTGCTCGTAGCCGTAGCCGTTGCCCGGCTCGGCCCCGACCTGCGTCCGGTCGTCATCGTGCTCGTATGGCTCGCCTGCATCACGCCGCCGCTCGTGCGCAGCGACGTCGCGGAGCGGCGGCTCCCGAACCGTCTCGTGCTGCCGGCGCTCACCATCGCGGTGCCGCTCACGGCCATCGATGCCGCCGTGCGTCAGGTGGCCCCGCTCGAACCGCTCCTGATGGGGTCCGCGGTCGGAGCCGTCCTGTACGCCTGCGCCCTCTTCGGCGGGCTGGGCATGGGGGACGTGAAGCTCGGCGCGCTGCTCGGCCTCGCGGTCGGCTGCTTCGGGACGTCCGCGGTCCTCCTCTTCGCGGTGGTGTCGGTCTTTTCGGCCGGCCTCGCGGGTGTGGTCGCCGTGCTGGTCGCACGCTCACGTGGTGGCTCCGCTGGCTGGCGCACCCGCATCCCGTTCGGCCCGTTCCTGCTCCTCGGCTGCTGGGGCGCGATCGCCGCCACGGCGTGACCACACGGACGGAGACGGCCCCGGAACCGCGAGGGTTCCGGGGCCGTTCGGTGTTTCGACGAGCGGGTCGACTCAGCCGGGGTGCGTCATCGAGAGGACGTCGAGCGCCGTGTCGAGCTGCTCCTCCGTGATCTCGCCACGTTCGACGAAGCCGAGGTCGACGACGGCCTCGCGGACGGTGAGGCCCTTGGCGACGGAGTGCTTGGCGATCTTCGCCGCCGACTCGTAGCCGATGATCTTGTTCAGCGGGGTGACGATCGACGGCGAGGAGCCGGCGAGTGCCGCAGCGCGGTCGAGGTTGGCCTCGAGGCCGTCGACGGTCTTGTCGGCGAGGACCCGGGTCGCGTTCGAGAGGAGACGGATGCTCTCGAGGAGCGCCGTGCCCATGACCGGGATCGCGACGTTGAGCTCGAAGGAGCCCGACGCGCCGGCCCAGGCGATGGTCGCGTCGTTGCCGACGACCCGTGCGCCGACCATCAGGACGGCCTCCGGGATCACGGGGTTCACCTTGCCTGGCATGATCGAAGATCCCGGCTGGAGGTCGGGGATGTGCAGCTCGCCGAGACCGGTGTTCGGGCCGGAGCCCATCCAGCGGAGGTCGTTGCAGATCTTCGTGAGGCTGACCGCGATGACCCGGAGGGCTCCCGAGGCGTCGACGAGTCCGTCGCGTGCGCCCTGGGCCTCGAAGTGGTCCTGCGCCTCGGTGATGGGCAGCTCGGTCTCCTGCGCGAGCAGCTCGATGACGAGCTGGGGGAAGCCCTTCGGCGTGTTGATGCCTGTGCCCGTCGCGGTTCCGCCGAGCGGGACCTCTGCGACCCGGGGGAGCGCCGTGCGCACACGCTCGATGCCGAGACGCATCTGGCGCGCGTAGCCACCGAACTCCTGGCCGAGGGTGACCGGCGTGGCGTCCATGAGGTGCGTCCGGCCCGGCTTCACGGCGGTCTTCCACAGCTCGGCCTTGCGTTCCAGCGAGACGGCCAGGTGGTCGAGGGCCGGGATGAGGTCGTCGATGAGGGCGCTCGTGACGGCGATGTGCACGGAGGTCGGGAAGACGTCGTTCGAGGACTGCGAGGCGTTGACGTGGTCGTTGGGGTGCACCGGGCTGCCGAGGCGCGCGCTCGCGAGCGTCGCCAGAACCTCGTTCATGTTCATGTTCGACGAGGTGCCGCTGCCGGTCTGGTAGGTGTCGACCGGGAACTGCGCGTCGTGCGCGCCGGTGATGACCTCGTCGGCCGCTGCGGCGATCGCGTCGGCGACACCCTGGTCGAGGACGCCGAGCTTGGCGTTGGCGAGTGCCGCGGACTTCTTGATCCGGGCCAATGAGGCGATCTGCGCC
This sequence comes from Plantibacter sp. MMLR14_011, assembly GCF_001865025.1. Taxonomy (NCBI): domain Bacteria; kingdom Bacillati; phylum Actinomycetota; class Actinomycetes; order Micrococcales; family Microbacteriaceae; genus Plantibacter; species Plantibacter sp. MMLR14_011. The sequence goes on along the minus strand of NZ_MJGW01000017.1, from coordinate 409,034 downwards.
GACTCGAGCCCGCTGCCCGAGATCGGGAAGTTCTCGACCGCCCGCTGCGTCTGCGCACCGTAGAGGGCGTTCGCGGGGACCCGCACCTCACCCATGGTGTCGTGTTCGATGCGGTACTCGGTTGCTGAGGTGTCTACCACGCTGTTCGTTCTCCTTCGTGCGATTGCGGTGGTGCTGCGCTCGACCGGTCGGTGAGCGGGGTGGAGGTCATTCGGGGACGGTGACGTCGCCGATCACGATGTCGGCGACGGCGGTGCCCTCGAGGAGCTTGTAGTTCGCGCCGATGATGGCGACCGTCCCGGCCGCCACGGCGTCGCTGATGAGCTCGGAGCGCGAGACGACCTCCATGACGGTGCGGCGGAGGTGGCGTCGTCCGACCTCGGAGGTGTCGACGGAGGCGGCGTCGATCGGTGCAGGGCCGGCGACAGCGCTCACGGCGGGGACGATCTGCTGGATCAGCTGGTCGATGTACGGGGGGAGCGGGGTGGCGTCCTCGATCTGCGAGTCGATGGCCGCGCGGACGGCGCCGCACTCGTCGTGCGCGAGCACGAGGATGAGCGGGACCTGCAGGACACCGACGGCGTACTCCAGGGTGCCGAGCACCGAGTCGGAGACGATCTGACCGGCGTTGCGGACGACGAAGAGGTCGCCGAGCCCTTTGTCGAAGATGATCTCGGCCGCGAGGCGGGAGTCGGAGCAGCCGAAGATGACCGCCTCCGGGGCCTGGGAGTGCGCGAGCGTGGCGCGGCGTTCGACGTCCTGGCGGGGGTGGGCGGGCTGACCGGCGACGAACCGCGCGTTACCGCGCTGCATCTCGCGCCAGACGGCACCGGGGCGCTTCTGGGTCATTCTGAGTCCGTTTCTGCAGGGGCGCCCGACGGGGCGTCGAGGTTGGCGGTGACCCCGGTGCGCACGGAACGTGCGACATCGAGGACGTACTCGGGCTTCGCCGTGCCGAACACGGCGATCGTGCTCCGACCGGCGACGGTCGACAGGGCGTACGCGACGTTGCCGTCGTCGGAGCCGCTGCCGTTCGCGTATTCGACCCACTCGACGCCGTCGATCGTGACGGTTCCGGTGGGGCGGGCTTCGTCGAGCTCGGCGAGGAGCCAGGTGTCGTTGGCGTCGACGCCTTGGACGAGGCCGACGAACTCGTCGTCGGGGGAGATGAGTCCGACGTTCCAGGAGCGGATGTCGGGTGTGCCGGCGACCGGTGACGCTGCGGTGCGGACGTCGGCGTAGTTGCTGCCCCAGTCGTCGCCGAGCTCGGGGGTGAGGAGCGGGACGGGGAGGTCGGGCTGCGCCTGGCCGGCGAGCTGCGCGTAGTCGACGGTCGGGCGCTCCGGGGCTTCACCTCGGGGCACGGCGAGCACGATCACGACCACGAGGCCGACCGTGGCCAGGAGCGACAGGACGAGGTTGTTGACGGTCTTGCGCGAGCGGTACAGGCGGGAGTTCTCCGCCTTGCGGTCGGCGGTCTCCTGCGGCGTCTCGGGGCGGCCGAGCTCGGCAACGACGCGCGGCGGCTTGGTGTCCTTCACCGCGATGCGTCCGGAGTGCCGGATCCGAGCTGGGCGGCGCGTGCCGCGTCCAGCCGTGCCTTCGCGCCGATCAGCCACTCCTCGCAGCGCTGGGCGAGCTGTTCGCCGCGCTCCCAGAGGCGGAGGGAGTCCTCGAGCGACGCCGAGCCCTGCTCCAGCTCGGACACGACACGCACGAGCTCGTCGCGTGCCTGCTCATAGCTGAGCTCCTGGACATCGGAGGGGGTTGGCATGCTTCTATCCTATTCGTCGTCGGTCCGGGCGGCAGCCGTGGCCGGGCCGGTACTGGAGGCGCCGATCGCGCCGGAGGCGAGGGTGACCAGGAGCTCCGTCCCGGCGGGCGCGTCGCCCTCGGCACGGATGACCGCGCCACCCGGGACGCCGGACTCCGGGTCCGCTCGTTGGACGATGGCGTAGCCGCGGTCGAGCGTGCGCTGCGGCGACAGGGCGCGGAGGTGTGCGCGGAGTTCCGTCACCTCGCGCTGGGAGCGCTCGACGGCGCGGTCGATGAGCTCGGCACCCCTGGCGACCGTTCGGGTCAGCTCGTCCGCCCGCGAGTCGACGATCCAGGACGGGTCGGCGAGCGCGGGACGGGTGCGGAGCGTCGCGAGTCGGTCGATCTCGTGACCGAGCAACGAGGTCACCCGGGACGACAACCGGACGCGGGCCTGCTGCACGCGAGCGAACTCCTCCGCGACGTCGGGGACGACCCGCTTGGCGGCATCGGTCGGTGTGGAGGCACGGAGGTCGGCGACGTCGTCGAGCAACGGGCGGTCCGCCTCGTGGCCGATGGCGCTCACGAGGGGTGTGGTGCAGGCGGCCGCGGCACGGACCACGCGTTCGTCGCTGAACCCGAGGAGGTTCTGGAAGTCGCCACCGCCGCGCGCGACGATGATGACGTCGACCTCGGGGTCGGCGTCGAGCGTCTGCAGAGCGCTCACGACGTCGCCGGGGGTGCGGTCGCCCTGGACGGCGGCGTGGACGACGCGGAACCGGACCGAGGGCCAGCGCAGTTCCGCGTTGCACAGGACGTCCTTCTCGGCGTCGGAGTCCTTGCCGGTGACCAGCCCGATGCACTGCGGGAGGAACGGGAGCGGCCGTTTGCGCGACGCGTCGAAGAGCCCCTCCTCGGCGAGCTGCCGACGGAGTCGCTCGAGTCGCTCGAGGAGGTCGCCGATGCCGACGTGCTTCATCGCCATGACCTGCATGGTGAGTGTGCCGCCCTTGAGCCAGTAGTTCGGCTTGACCAACGCGACCACGTGGTCGCCCTGTTTGAGGTCGGCGGGGATCTTCGCGCGGACGGACGACCAGATGGTGAACCCGACCGTCGCATCGATCTCGAGGTCTTTGAGCTTGCCGTAGACGTTGCCGCCCGAGGCGCCCCACTGCGTGATCTCGCCCTCGACCCAGACCGTGCCGAGGCGGTCGATGTAGTCGCGGAGCTTCGTGCCGAGGAGCGCGACCGGCCAGGGGGCTTCCATGGTGGCCGGTGCATCGCTCATCCCTCAAGCCTAGCCGCGAGCACCGACGGCGCGGCGGTCGCGGACCACCCGGCCGTTCACGGCCGACTCCCGAGCGCTGCCGCGTAGAATCCACACGTGACCGATCTCCGCGACGCCCCAGCCATCGGCCTCGGCATGCCGAGGCTCCGACGTATCGCCGGACGTCTCGCAGACCTCCCCGTCGCCGGGGAGAAGCGCGTCCTGCTGGCAGCCCCGCGCGGTTACTGCGCCGGCGTGGACCGCGCGGTCGTCGCCGTCGAGAAGGCGCTCGAGCACTACGGCGCGCCGGTGTACGTCCGGAAGCAGATCGTCCACAACGTGCACGTCGTCGATCAGCTCGAGGCCCAGGGCGCCGTGTTCGTGGAAGAGGTCGACGAGGTGCCGTCCGGCGCGCACATCGTCTTCAGTGCGCATGGCGTCTCGCCAGCCGTGGTCGATGCCGCCGCCGACCGCGGGCTGCTCGCGATCGACGCCACCTGCCCGCTCGTCACGAAGGTCCACCGCGAGGCCGTGCGCTTCGCCCGCGACGACTACGAGATCCTGCTCATCGGACACGAGGGGCACGAGGAGGTCGAGGGCACGGCCGGTGAGGCGCCCGACCACGTCACGCTCGTGACGAGCCCGGAAGCCGTCGACGACCTCGTCGTCGCCGACCCCGACAAGGTCGTGTGGCTCTCGCAGACCACGCTGTCGGTGGACGAGACCATGGAGACGGTCCGCCGCCTGCGCGAGCGGTTCCCGAAGCTCCAGGATCCGCCGAGCGACGACATCTGCTACGCGACCCAGAACCGTCAGGTGGCCATCAAGAAAGTAGCCCAGGACGCCGACCTCGTGATCGTGGTCGGGTCGGCGAACTCCTCGAACTCGGTGCGCCTCGTGGAGGTCGCCCTCGAATACGGCGCGAAGGCCGCCTACCGCGTCGACTACGCACACGAGATCCAGCAGGCCTGGCTCGACGGTGTCGTCACGGTCGGTGTCACCAGCGGCGCCTCCGTGCCGGAGGTCCTCGTCGACGAGGTCCTCGAAGAACTCTCCGGAGCCGGCTACGGCGCGGTGCAGGAAGTCAAGACGGCCGAGGAGGACCTCATGTTCTCCCTGCCGAAGGAGCTGCGCAAAGACCTTGCCGGCACGACCGATCCGCGCGCCCTGGGAGGGCGTCGACCATGAGCGAATCCCGCCCCCGTCCGCAGTTCGGTGAGTACGCGTCCCCCGAGGAGCAGCGTGCCCGGATCGCCGAGCCCATCGACGAGCAGCGGGCGGAGGAGCTCGGCATCGCGCCGGTCGTCCCCGTCGAACGGCAGCCACGGCAGCAGCAGGAGCCGACCCTCCGCGAGCAGACGCGCGAGCAGGCGCATGAGCCTGGGGTGATGCAGCCGGGCGCTCCGACCGTGGCCGCTAGACGTCCTGTCGCCGGAGACCGCATCGCGACGTCGATCCTGCTCGGACTCGGCCTCGTCGGCCTGATCGTGACCATGCCGGGCCTGCTCGACCTCCCGGGCCTGATCCGCCCCGCACTCGTGCAGATGGGTGTCTCGGGGTACTCCTCGGACGGTCTCGCGAGCGCCATGGGCATCCTGGCGCTCGGTCTCCAGATCGCCCTGTGGGTGGGCGCCATCATCCTGTCGAGCCGGTCGCTCCGCGCGGGTCGATTGACCTTCTGGATCCCGCTCGTCGCCGGTGTCGCGGCGAACCTGGTCGTGGTGATCTGTCTCGCCGTGGCGATGGGCGCCGACCCGGCGTTCATGGAGTACGTCCGCTCGCAGCAGCCGTAGTCATCCACACACGAAGAACGGGCCCGGCAGCGATGCCGGGCCCGTTCTGTTCGTGCAGGTGACTAGGAGGTGCTGGTGCCGTACGAGCCGAGCTGCTTCGTCGACTCCACGACGCGAGCGGCCATCGCCGACTCGGCGACCTTGCCCCAGGCACGGGGGTCGTAGAGCTTCTTGTTGCCGACCTCGCCGTCGAGCTTCAGCACGCCCTCGTAGTTCGAGAGCATGTAGCCGGCGATCGAGCGGGTGAACGCGTACTGCGTGTCGGTGTCGATGTTCATCTTGACGACACCGTTCGCGACGGCCTCGGCGATCTCGGCGTCGGTGGAACCCGACCCACCGTGGAACACGAGGTCGAGCGGCTTGGGGCCGTGGCCGTACTTGGCGGTGAGGCCGTCCTGGATGGTCTTCAGCAGCTCGGGCTGGAGCTTGACGTTGCCGGGCTTGTAGACGCCGTGCACGTTACCGAAGGTGAGGGCGGCCATGTAGCGCCCCTGCTCGCCGAGGCCGAGCGCCTCGACGGTCGCGATGGCGTCGTCGAGGGTGGTGTACAGGTGCTCGTTGATGTCGTGGCTGACGCCGTCCTCTTCGCCGCCGACGACGCCGATCTCGACCTCGAGGATGGCGTTGATGGCCTTGGTGCGCTTCAGCATCTCGGTCGCGATCTCGAGGTTCTCCGTGAGCGGGACCGCCGAGCCGTCCCACATGTGGGACTGGAAGATCGGGTTGCGACCGGCCTTGACCTCTTCTTCGGAGGCGGCGATGAGCGGCATGACGAAGCCGTCGAGCGCGTCCTTCGGGCAGTGGTCGGTGTGGAGCGCGACGGTGACGGGGTAGTTCTTGGCGACCTCGGTGGCGAACTTCGCGAAGGCGATCGCGCCGGCGGCGCGGTTCTTCACGGTGTGGCCGGCGAAGTAGTCGGCGCCGCCCGTGGTGACCTGGATGATGCCGTCGGAACCGGCCTCGGTGAGGCCCTGGAGGACGGAGTTGATGGTCTGGCTGCTCGAGACGTTGAACGCCGGGTACGCGAACCCGTTCGACTTCGCCTTGTCGAGCATCGCTGCGTACTGTTCCGGGGTGGCGACGGGCATGTCTTCTCCTTGCGTGGGGACGATTCGCCTTGAAGTCTAGTGACTCGGGCTCCGAGGCATACGGCACGATGGGGACATGATCGAGCGCACTCCGGACACCGACCTCCTCGACGGCTTCCTCGACGCCACGCGGGCCGCCGCTGCCGCCGTCGCGGGTCTCGTGGGTGGCGGCGACGGCATGCAGATCGACGGGGTCGCCGTCGACGCGCTCCGCCGGGCGCTCGAATCGCTCCCGGTCGACGGGCGCGTCGTCGTGGGGGAGGGGGAGAAGGACCAGGCGCCCATGCTCTTCGTGGGCGAACGCTTCGGCACGGGTGCGGGGCCGGCGATCGACCTCGCCGTCGACCCCGTGGACGGCACCAAGCTCGCGGCCGCCGGGAAGCCGGACTCCGTCGCCGTGATCGCCATCGCCCCGCGCGGTGCGATGTTCGACATCGGCCCGGCGTACTACCTCGAGAAGCTCGTCGCGGCCGGTGGGGGACGCGAGCTGTCGCTCGGTGACCCGATCGCGGTGACCCTCGACCGGCTCGCCGCGCGTGTGGGGCGGCCGGTCGAGCAGCTCCGGGTCGCGGTCCAGGACCGCCCCCGGAACGCGGCGACGGCCCAGGCCGTGACCGCCGCCGGTGCGGAGCTCGTGAGCTTCATGGACGGCGACGTCGCCCTGTCCCTGCGTGCCGCGGCCACCGACGGCGACCTCGATCTGCTCCTCGGCGTGGGCGGGGCCCCGGAGGGCATCCTCACGGCTGCCGCGGTCCGGGCCCTCGGTGGCTGGATGACGGCGCGCTTCGCACCGCAGTCGCCGGAGGAACGGGCGCGGCTCATCGAGGCAGGGACCGATCTCGACCGCGAGGTCCCACTCGACGAACTCTGCCGCGACGACGCCTGGCTGCTGCTCAGTGCCGTCACGTCGACCGCGCTCGCCGCCGGAGCCGAACTCGCCGGAGTCCGGGTCGAAGGGGACGGCGGTGTCATGGTCGAGTCCGTCGTCGTCGGTCCCGGGAGCCCGCTGACGAGGTCACGGAAGCGCCTCGATCGAGACACGCCCACCGGCCTTCCCCGCCCGGTTCGATAGGCTGAAACCCTCATCCACCGAAGCGTCGTGTCCCACGAGGCGAGCGATCCATGGAGGATCCAGTGACCCAGCCTGAAACCGGCTCCCACTATCTGCAGCCCGACCGCAACCTCGCCATGGAGCTCGTGAGAGCGACGGAGGCCGCCGCGATCCGGGCGGCGCCGTTCATCGGGCGAGGCGACAAGAACGCCGCCGACGGTGCGGCGGTCGACGCCATGCGCGCCTTCCTCGGCACCGTCAACTTCGACGGCGTTGTCGTCATCGGCGAGGGCGAGAAGGACGAAGCGCCCATGCTCTTCAACGGCGAGCACGTCGGCAACGGCCGCGGCCCGTCCTGCGACATCGCGGTCGACCCGATCGACGGCACGAGCCTCACCGCCGCCGGCCGGCAGAACGCCCTCTCCGTCATCGCCGTGTCCGACCGTGGCAGCATGTTCGACCCGTCCGCGGTGTTCTACATGGACAAGATCGTCACCGGCGCCGACGGCATCGGTGTCGTCGACATCAGCCAGTCCATCGGCGACAACATCCGCGAGCTCGCGAAGGCCAAGGGCAAGCAGCCCGAGGACATCCGCGTCGCCGTCCTCGACCGACCGCGCCACGCGCAGCTCATCGAGGAGATCCGCGCGGCCGGTGCCGGGACGCGGCTGCTGCTCGACGGCGACGTCGCGGGTGGCATCAACGCCGCGCGCTACGACTCCCGGATCGACATGTGCGTCGGCATCGGCGGCACGCCCGAGGGCATCATCACCGCGTGTGCGGTGAAGGCGCTCGGTGGCCTCATCCAGGGCAAGCTCATGCCGAAGGACGACGCCGAACGTGAGCGTGCGCTCGCGGCCGGTCACGACCTCGACCGTGTCCTCGGCGCGAACGACCTCGTCCGCGGCGACAACACGTACTTCGTCGCGACGGGCGTCACCCACGGTGAACTCGTCGACGGTGTGCAGCGCAAGGGTCCGATCATCCGCACCGAGAGCCTCGTGCTGCGGTCGCGTTCCGGCACCATCCGTCGTGTCGAGGCGGACCACCTCGCTGCGAAGTGGCTGTAGCCGCTCCTCCAGCAGCGCGAAGCGCCCGGTTCCACCTCACGGTGGTGCCGGGCGCTTCGTCGTGCGGCGTTCGTGCCGGTCAGTCCTGGAGCCGGTGCGCGAGCCGGGCCTCGAGCTCGCTCGGCTCGGCATCGGACGGCTCCGGCGAGGGCTGCGCCTCCGGTGCGGTGAGGCGCTTCGGTGAGGCGTCGCTCTGGCTCACCTGACCGATGACCGTCGCCTCGTCGAGGGCGTCGAGCTTGCGCGCCGTGACGAGCACGCGGGTCTCGAACGACGAGGCGAACTGGTTGTAGTTGGTGACCGTGCTCTCGATCGACCGGCGCAGGCGGTCGGCGTGGTCCGACAGCGTCGAGAGCCGCTGGTAGAGCTCCTTGCCGAGGTCGAACAGTCGCTTCGCGTCCTCGGTGAGGACGTCCTGCTGCCAGGTGAACGCGACCGTCTTGAGGACCGCCCACAGGTTGACGGGGGAGGCGAGGGCGACCCGTTTGCCGAAGGCGTAGTCGAGCAGGCTCGCGTCGGCCTCGAGCGCTGCGGCGAGGAGCGACTCGCTCGGGATGAAGCAGATGACGAACTCCGGGCTCGACTCGAGGCCGCGCCAGTACCCCTTCGCCGCGAGGGCGTCGACGTGCGACCGCACGGCCTTCACATGCTGCGCGAGGAGGGCGGTGCGTCGCGCGGCCTCCTCGCCCGTCGCGGTGACGGGGATGGTGCTGGCTTCGAGGTACTGCGCGAACGGCACCTTCGCGTCGACCGCGATCGACTTGCCGCCGGGGAGTCGCACGACCATGTCGGGTCGGCCGACGCCGTTGTCGGAGGTGATGCTCGACTGCAGGTCGAAGTCGACGCGTTGCGTGAGGCCCGCGGCTTCGACGACGTTGCGGAGCTGGGTCTCACCCCAGACGCCGCGGGTCGCGTTGTTCCGGAGCGCCGAGGCGAGCGACTCCGTCGTGGACCGCAGGCGTTCCTCGGACTCCGAAGCCGTCTTCAGCTGCTGGGCGAGCTCACCGTGCTGGCGGCTGCGCTGCTGCTCGAGTTCCGCGACCTTCGCCTGCATGTGTTCGAGGCTGTGCTGGACGGGCGCGAGGGCCTGCAGGACCTGACTCTCCTCGTGTTCCTGGCGCGATCGTCGTTCGGCGTCGGCGCGGTGGCGTTCGGCGAGCTCGCGGTACTGCTCGCGCTGGGCGTTCAGCTCACGCCCGAGACCGTCGGCTGTGGCGTCGAGGGCGGCGAGTTCGGCGCGCAGTGCGGCGCGGAGTTCCGCCTCCTTCGCGGAGGCGTCGGCGAGGAGCTGCGCCTGCTGGCCACGGAGGTCGGCGAGCTGGGCGGTGTGCCTGGCCTCGAGCAGCGCGGGGTCGACCGAACCCGCGCCGGTGCGCCGCTGCAGCAGGAGGACCGCCACGGCTGCGCCGATGACGAGTCCGATGAGGAGGCCGATCCCGAGGGCGAGTGCGCTGTCCATGCCCTCAGTGTGTCGCGGGCCGCCGACATCGGTCGGAGGCCGCGCGGCGACCGCGGGCTCAGGCGGCGACGGCCGTCCCGATGCGACCGATCTTGACGCTCGTGAGCTGCGCGAGTTCGGCGATCGAGGAGGCGCCGTGGCGGGCGGCCGCGTGGATGATGATGTGCGCGGAGGCCTCGGCGTCGCCGGTGGCGTCGTGGTGCTGGAAGTCGTCGAACCCGGCGGCGAGAGCGGCCACCGGGAGCCGGTAGGAGTCGAGCTGATACGTCTTGCGTGCGACGTTGAGACTGCACAGGTAGCTGAGGTCGGGGCAGTCGAGGCCGGTGGCTGCGCAGCCACCGCGGATGACGCCCATGTCGAAGCCGGCGTTGTGTGCGACGAGCGCGTCACCCTGGGCGAAGTCGAGGAGGGTGTCGAGCTGGTCCGCCCAACCGGGCGCACCGAGGACGTCGGTCGCGACGATCCCGTGGATGCGCGTGTTCCACTCGAGGAACGCGTCGTGTCCGGCAGGGGGCTGGATGAGCCAGCCCGCGCGGTCGACGACGACGCCGTCTCGGACCCTGACGAGGCCCACGCTGCAGGCGGAGGCGGATGACGAGTTCGCGGTCTCGAAGTCGATGGCGGTGAAATCCAGTGGCACGTCCTCACCCTCGCACCAGCGTCCGACACCGCCCGGGTGGCACGCCGCATGCCGCTCGATCGACCGTGCCGATCCGTGCCCTGAGCGGAGGCGCGACCCACGGGGCCGCGCGGCCAAGTACGATAGACCCTCGTGGCTCTTACTCTCGGCATCGTCGGCCTGCCCAACGTCGGCAAGTCCACCCTGTTCAACGCGCTCACGCGCAACAACGTGCTCGCAGCGAACTATCCGTTCGCGACGATCGAGCCGAACGTCGGCGTGGTCGAACTGCCCGACGCCCGGCTCGGCAAGCTCGCGGAGATCTTCGGCAGCGAGCGCATCCTGCCCGCCGCGGTGTCCTTCGTCGACATCGCCGGCATCGTCAAGGGCGCGAGCGAGGGGGAGGGGCTCGGCAACAAGTTCCTCGCGAACATCCGCGAGGCCGACGCCATCGCGCAGGTCGTGCGCGGCTTCGCCGACCCCGACGTCGTGCACGTCGACGGCGACGTGAACCCGGCCTCCGACATGGAGACCATCAACACCGAGCTCATCCTCGCCGACCTCGAGACGCTCGAGAAGGCGGTCACCCGGTTCGAGAAGGAGGTCAAGGGCAAGAAGCTCGACCCCTCCGTCCTCGCGGCGGCGAAGGAGGCGCAGGACGCGCTGAACGCCGGCACCCCGCTCTCGGCGACGAAGATCGACCTCGCGCCCATCAAGGAGCTCGGTCTCCTCACGGCCAAGCCGTTCATCTACGTCTTCAACGTCGACGAGGAGGTCCTCCAGGACCAGGCGAAGCTCGACGAGCTGGCCGCGCTCGTGGCGCCGGCGAAGGCCGTCTTCCTCGACGCCAAGCTCGAGTCGGAGCTCGTCGACCTCGACGAGGACGACGCCCGCGAGATGCTCGAGTCGACCGGCCAGACCGAGTCCGGCCTCGACCAGCTCGCACGCATCGGTTTCGCGACGCTCGGCCTGCAGACCTACCTCACGGCGGGGCCGAAGGAGTCTCGTGCTTGGACGATCCCGCAGGGTGCCAAGGCGCCCCAGGCGGCCGGCGTCATCCACACGGACTTCGAGAAGGGCTTCATCAAGGCCGAGGTCATCTCCTTCGACGACCTCGTCGAGACCGGCTCCGTCGCCGAGGCCCGTTCCAAGGGCAAGGCCCGCATGGAGGGCAAGGACTACGTCATGCAGGACGGCGACGTCGTGGAGTTCAGGTTCAACGTCTAGCCCGTCGAAAGCGCGCGTTCCGTCGTCGACAGGCGCTCCAGTCGACGGAATGAGCGTTCTCGGTGGTGGTCACCGCTTCCGCCGCTGTTCCGCGATCCACGTGTGATCGGCGATCGCCGCTGAGACGGCTTTGCGATACTGCGGGCCGTCTGCGCTGCGGTACAGATCCCTGCTGAAGAACTTCGACTCAGCTCGATAGGGTGCGCTGTTGTGGACACGCGTCGCGAGATCCGACAGGACATCGTGGTCGCCCGCGAGGTAGGCGGCGAGCTCGGTGTCGTTCAGCCGGATGAGCGCGGAATCGTCGATGAGGGCGCTGTAACTGTACCTCGCGTGGAGGTAGAGCGAACCCTCCTGCTCGACGAGGAACCACATTCCCGGTTCATGGTCGACGTAGCGCATGTCCATGCCTCGATTCTCCCAGCGGTCCGGAGGTCCGTAGGTCCGGGGAGGGGTGTTCCTACCATGAACCGGTTCATCGCAAGGAGTATGTAACGACTCGCGTTATTAACGAGGTGCGTTATACCCTGCTACGATGATCAGGTCGTTCGGCAGCCGGGATACCGAGCGATTGTGGCGTCGGGAACGAGTGCGGTCGATCGATCCTCGGATCCATCGGGTTGCGCTTCGGAAGCTTCGCCAGGTGGGTGCCGCAGAGATGCTCGACGATCTTCGGGTCCCACCGGGCAACCGACTCGAGCCGCTCAAGGGCGATCGTGCCGGGCAGCACAGCATCAGGATCAACGACCAATGGAGAATCTGTTTCGTGTGGACGGCCACGGGGCCCGAGGAGGTGGAGATCGTTGACTATCACTGACTCGAGCGGCAAGCTCGCACCGATCCACCCCGGTGAAGTGCTCATACAGGACTTCATCGAGGGGTTCGGGATCACACAGAACAAGCTGGCGGTGTCCATCGGAGTCCCACCACGTCGCATCAATGAGATCGTCCACGGCAAGCGGTCCATCACAGCGGACACCGCGCTCCGGCTTGCGAAGTACTTCGGCACTTCGGCGCAGTTCTGGCTCAACCTGCAGATGCGCTATGAGCTCGATCTCGCCGAGGATCGGCTTTCGCAACAGATCGCGGCGATCACGCCACTGAAGCCTGCTGCCGCGTAGCGTCATACTTCACGCCGAGAGTGCGTGTTCTGTCGCCTGTGTGCGGGGCTGGGGACAACACGCGCACTCCGGGTCGAGGCGATCGACCGCCACCACTAGCGTCTGGCGCGGGGGACCAGGCCCGCGAGGGCGGCGACCCCGACGAGGGCGCTGACCGCCCCGAGGAAGCCCAGAGGGGTGTCGCGGGACGGGCCGATGACGAGCAGGGCACCGAGGCCGAGCGCTGCCACGCCGAACCCGGTGCGCCAGCGTCTCCCGGCCTTCGCCGATGGGCGGCGGTCGGGCAGATCGGTGGGTCGCGGGCGCGCGCGGCGGCGTGCGCTCAGCGGCGGTCCGCCGTCGTCTGGCCCGTCGACGGCACGCCCGAACCCGTCGACCCACGGACCGGCACCGACCTCGGGGCAGCGGTCGTGCACGTTCGTCTCGCGGGTCGAGGTATCCGCCGGGTGGGCAGGCATGGCTGCGGCGAGATCCACGTCGAACCAGACGGAACCGTCCGGCAGGAGGGCGTCGTAGCCGACGAACCGCAGCGGCCGTCGGCGCCATCTCGACGTGCCACGGAACGCCGTCGCGCGGACGGCGACGGGTCGATCGGGCGATTCGCGCATGGGTCGATGGTGGCACAGTGGGTCACCGTCGTTCAGCACCCCGGTGGTTCCGACGCCCCCAGCCGCCAGCGGGGTCGTGCTCCGGCGGTACGCTCGATGAGGCGCCACCCGAACGGGCGCCTGGGGGAGGCCACGGGTGACGATCGATCTGGCGAGCATGCTGGTGGTGGCGGTGATCGTCTGCGCCGCGTGCGGTATCTTCTACGGACTCGACAGCGCGCGAACCCTGGCCGGACGCCACCTGGCAGCATGGATGTCGGGATTCGCCACCACCCTGCTCTCGGCGGTCAGCTATCTCGCCGCCACGCTCAACGGCGACTCGGTGTGGATCGTCGCCGTCGCCAACGCCGCCATGGTCGCTTCGATCGCCGCCTTGTGGGTCGGGTGCCGGCTGTTCAACGGTCGACGCAGCCTCGTGCTGCTCGGCACCCTCTCCGTCGGGGTGACGGCGATCTCCGCCGTCCTCGACCCCACCGACGACCCGGAGTGGGCCGGCACCATCGCCCGGCTCATCTCGCTCATCATGCTGTCGCTGCTCGTCGCGTACGAGGCACGGCGGGGGCGCATGCGGACGGCGCCGGCGTCGCTGGTGCTCGTCGTCGTCATGATCCTGCACGCCGTGTTCACCGCCGTGCGCCTCGCGGTCTACCTCGCGGCGGGTCCTCACTCGGAGATCTTCGAGCGGCTGTTCAGCACGCCCATCGTGACCTACATGAACCTCGTGTTCGTCGTCGCGGTCGCCGTCGGCCTCGTCCTCCTGCGCTCCTGGGAGCGCAAGCAGCGCCTCTCCTCGGAGCGGGTGGGCGTCCGCGCGGTGGGGCGCCGCGCGTTCATCGCCGAGGCGACCCGACTCCGCGACGGGCAACAGTCCGATCGTCGCCTCGCGATCCTCGTCGTGGCCATCGACGGCTACGGCGACCTCCGCCGCGCCTACGGGATGGCGACGGCGGGGGAGCTGGAGGCGCTGCTCGCCGCCGCGGTCTTCCGTGAGTTGCCGGCCGGGTCCGTCTGCACCCGCGTGTGGAGTGGGACGATCCTCGTGGCCACGTCGGTCGAACCGGGGCCGACCGGCCTCTCTGGGCTGCACGACCTCGCGGCACCGATCGCCGCCGGCTACCGGGAGGCCGTGACGCAACAGCTCGACGGTTTCGCCGGTGCTGCGAACCTCGGCGTCGTGGTGGATTCGGCCGCGCCGACCCCTGTCGAGACCCTCGTGTCGATCGCACGGACGGCCCGAGCCGACGCGGAGCGGCGAGGCGAATCGGTGCGGGTCGTCGAGTCCGCGTCGGAGACGCAGGACCGCTGACGGCGCGTACCGCTCAGCGACCCTGGCGCTTCTTGTACGGGAGCGGCTCGCCCTTGACCTTGGGCGCGCGACCCTTGCCCTTGTTCGCCTTGGCCTTACCACCCGGCGCGGGAGCCGACTTCGCTGCCGCTGCCGCAGAGGCGTCGAGTTGGCGACGCGCCTCGATGAGGAACGCGTAGCCGGCGTCCGTCAGCTGCGTGGACTCCACGTCACGGGCGAACAGTTCCGCTCCGACGCTCTCCTCGAGCCTCCGGACGTCGGCGACGACGGTGCTCCTCGGCACACCGAGCGCCTTGGCCGCCTTCGCGAAGTGGAGGGTCTCCGCGGAGGCGACGAAGGAGCGCAGCTGCTTGTGGTCCATGCCCTCAGCCTACGGTCACGGCGTCAGGCTGCCGACCAGTGTCGCGTCAGCCACCCAGCTGGTCGCGTCGACGACGTCGCACGATCACCGAGGCGATACCCGCGAGCAGGCCGAGGCCGAGCAGGGAGCCGGCCACGATCGCGAGCGTGGATCCCTGGAACCCGGTGTCGGGGAGCCTCGTGATGTCTCCGGCCGGAACCGCCGGCTGACCGGGGACCTGCGGAGTGCCCGGCGGGACGGCCTCCGTGATGACGATCGTCGATTCGATGGAGTCGTCGGGTGCGGTGCCGTTGCTCGCGGTGATGGTCACCGTGTAGGTCCCGGGCGTCGTCGGCGTACCGGTCACGCCACCGGTCACGCCGTCGAGGACGAGTCCCGGGGGCAGGGCACCCGAGGTGACGGTGTACGTCGCGTCGGGGCTGCCGGTCGAGGTGACCGTGCTGTCGTACGTCGTGCCGACGGTGCCGCCGGGGAGCGGAGCGGAGGTGATCTCCGGGCTCGTGGTCACGGCGGAGCCGCTGCCGTCGTCGCAGCCGGTCGGCCGGTTGATGACGGTGTTGATGAGCGTCACGGCGCCGGTGGAGGCGAGGAGACGTCCTTCGACGACCGTGCCCGCTCCCGTGGAGATGGACGTGTCGGCGAGGATCGTGCCGACGAAGGGCGCGCCTCCGTCGAGCGTGGCCTCGCTGCCGACACGCCAGAACACGTTGCAGGCGCTTGCGCCGCCGACGAGGGTCACCGAGGAACCGGTGGCGGTCTTCAGCGTGCTCGCAGCCTGGAAGACCCAGACCGACTCCGCGGTACCGGTGAGCGTCACGTTCCCGGTGAGGGAGATCTCTCCACCGGCGTAGACACCGGGAGTGAGGTTGAGGTCGGTGAGGTCGCCGACCTGCTGCGGGGCCGGTGTGAGGCTGGAGGCGACGCCCATCGCGGTGAGGAGGTCGTTCTTGGCGAGGGCGGCGGGCTCGTTCGTCACGTTCTGGGTGCCGTTGACGAGGCCCGGGGGGAAGCCGGTCACGGAGCTCCCCGGGCTGAGCCCGAGGTCGCCGTTGATCGTGGTCACGCCGGTGTTGGTGACGGTCGATGCGGCGAGGACGCCGTAGTCGGCTGCCGTGCCGAGGAAGATCGGGCCGTCGATCGAGGTCGCGGCGTTCGCCGGTCCGGCACCGATGGCCAGGAGTCCGACGGTCACGACTGCCGCTGCGGCGAAGAGCCGTGGGCGAGTGCGACCGGGTCTGGCGCTGTGGTCGAGTGGGGAGAGTTCGAGGCGCATCAGGGCCCCTTCCATGTGGGAGGGGCGCGAAGCCAACGAGAATGGCGACATCAACCGCAACTGTTCCCTGTGTACCACCTTCGGGGGGCGTGCGGTCAGCTAGCGCTCCTGACGTAGCCAATCGTTATCTCGGTGCGATACGCTACTCCGCCGACTCGTGGCGCGGAATGAACGTTCGGTGAAGCCTGCTCCGAATGAGACGATTGCAGCATGACTGCAACGCTCGTGGCCCAAGGCCTGGCCGGAGGACACGGCCACCGCACCCTGTTCGACGGCCTCGACCTGACGGTGGCGCCGGGGGACGTCATCGGGGTCGTCGGGATGAACGGCGCGGGGAAGTCGACGCTGCTGCACCTCCTCGGCGGCTCGCTCGAACCGCAGGCCGGCACGATCACGCTGTCGCCCTCCGACGCCTTCGTGGGCGCGCTCCCGCAAGAACACGAGCGCGTCGTCGGCGAGAGCGTCGCCGCCTACATCGCCCGGCGCACCGGCTGTGCTGCGGCGACCGAGGCGATGGACGCGGCCGCCGCAGCGCTCGCCGAACCCCCGCAGACAGGCGCGGACCCCGCGGACGTCTACTCCGCCGCCCTCGACCGCTGGTTGGCGAGCGGCGCGGCCGACCTCGAGGAGCGGATCCCCGCTGTCCTCGCCGACCTCGGGCTGGACCTCGACGCGGATGTCACGACCACGATGATGACCTCACTGTCCGGTGGGCAGGCCGCTCGCGTCGGACTGGCGGCGCTGCTGCTGTCGCGATTCGACATCGTCCTCCTCGACGAACCGACCAACGACCTCGACCTCGACGGTCTGGAGCGGCTCGAACGCTTCGTGCAGGGATTGCGCGGGGGTGTGGTGCTCGTCAGCCACGACCGTGAGTTCCTCGCCCGCTGCGTCACCCGCGTCCTCGAACTCGACCTCGCGCAGCAGAGCAACCGCGTCTTCGGGGGCGGATACGAGGCCTACCTCGAGGAGCGCGAGGTCGCCAGGCGGCACGCCCGCGACGCCTACGACGAGTTCGCCGACAAGAAGGCCGACCTCATCGGTCGTGCCCGGGTGCAGCGGGAGTGGTCCAGCCAGGGCGTGCGGAACGCGATGAAGAAGGCGCCCGACAACGACAAGATCCGGCGGAAGGCCTCGGCGGAGTCCTCGGAGAAGCAGGCCCAGAAGGTCCGGCAGATGGAGAGCCGCATCGCCCGGCTGGACGAGGTGGAGGAACCGCGCAAGGAGTGGCAGCTGCAGTTCACGATCGGCAGCGCACCGCGCTCGAGCACGGTCGTCGCCACGCTCTCCGAGGCCGTCGTCCGGCAGGGCGACTTCCAGCTCGGCCCCCTGTCCCTCCAGGTGAACGTGGGCGATCGCATCGGCATCACGGGGCCCAACGGTGCCGGCAAGTCCACCCTGCTCGCGACGCTGCTCGGTCGCCGTGAACCCGATGCGGGCAGCGCGAGCCTCGGCTCCAGTGTGCGGATCGGCGAGATCGACCAGGCCCGCTCGCTGCTCGTCGGCTCGGAGCCGCTCGCCGACCGCTTCGAGGCGATCGTGCCCGACCTCAGTCCGGGAGAGGTCAGGACGCTGCTGGCGAAGTTCGGGTTGAAGGCCGACCACGTGAACCGGCCCGTCGACGAGCTGTCGCCGGGGGAGCGCACCCGCGCCGGGCTCGCGGTGCTCCAAGCCACCGGGATCAACCTGCTGGTCTTGGACGAGCCGACGAACCACCTCGACCTCGCCGCCATCGAACAGCTCGAGGAGGCGCTCGAGAGCTACGACGGAACACTCCTGCTCGTCACCCACGACCGCCGCATGCTCGACACCGTTCGGATCGAACGGCGGTGGGTCGTCGAGGCCGGCCAGGTCACCGAGCGCTAGCGGTGATCGTCATCCGGGCCGTCGGTGGAGACCCTCGCCGGACATGAGCGAGGACCCCGCGGCGTTCGCCGGGCGGGGTCCTCGTCGTTCAGGGGGCGCGTCAGTCGCGCAGCTGCTCCTTGTAGTCGTTCTTCGCCTCGGTGGTGTCGCGCTCGGCCTCGGCCTTCTTCACGTCGGCCTCCGCCTGCTTCACCTTGGCGTCGGCCTTGGCCTCGTCCAGCTTGTCGCTGATGCGCTCCTTGGTGTCGTCGACGGCCTCGCCGATCTTCTTGCCCGTCGCCTCAGCAGCGTCCTTGGCGTTGTCCAGGAATCCCATCGTCAACTCCGTCTCTGATCCCGACTGTCGGTCACGGTTCCAGCCTCGCGGACCGATGCCTGCGCGGCAACCACTTGTGTTCCGCTGCGTCGGCGGCTAGAGCGTGCGACGGCCCGTCAGGGGGCTGGGGCGCCACCGTCGGTCGGGGTCGCGTGCGGCAGCCAGTCCTTGAGGATGACCTCCTCCGGGTCGACCAGACGCTCCGTGTGGAGGTCGTACTCCGGGTCTCGCTCGGCGAGGAACCGGGTGACGGCGTCAGCGTCCTCATTGTCGTGTCGACGTCGTGCGCGGTCTGCCGCGTCCTGCTCGGTGCTCATGGATCCCACCGTAGCCCAGCCTCCGACGGTGGGCACCGTCAGACACCCGGACACCCGGCACCGAGCGCGCGGCCGGATCCGTCCGGTCGGTCGTCGTGGGGTTCAGCGGAGACCCGCGACGGCCTCCACCGAGGCGACGACGGCGCTCGCCGTCCGGTCCAGATCGGCCGCGGTGACGGCGGCGGTCCAACTGAAGCGCACAGCGGTCTGCGCGACCTCCGGAGCGATGCCGATCGCGAGGAGGACCGGCGACGGCTCGTCGCTGCCGGCGGCGCACGCGGAGCCGCTCGAGGAGACGACGCCGCGCCGTTCGAGTTCGAGGAGGACCGCCTCGCCCGAGGTCCAGGGGAACACGAACGACGCGATACCCGGCAGCCGTCGTTCGGGGTGGCCCGTCAACCGAGCGCGCGGGACCTCGTTCAGGACCCTCGCGATGAACTCGTCACGCAACCCACTGACACGGTCGACCGCTTCCACCCGATCACGCTCGGCGAGCTCCAGCGCCGTCGCGAGCCCGACGGCGGCGGCCACCTGTTCGGTCCCGCTCCGGCGCCCGCGTTCCTGCCCGCCACCGTGCAGGAGCGGTTCCAGGGGCAGCGACCCGCGAACGGCGAGCAGTCCGACCCCCTTCGGCGCCCCGAGCTTGTGACCGGCGAGGCTCAGCGCGTCCACGCCGAGGCGGTCGAGTCCGAGGGGAAGCCACCCTGCCGCCTGCACGGCGTCGGTGTGGAACGGGACGCCTGCGGCGCGCGTGACGGCCCCGAGCGCCGACAGGTCCTGGACCGTGCCGATCTCGTTGTTGGCCGCCATCACTGAGACGAGCACCGTGTCCGGCCGGAGTGCCGCGGCGAGTTCGGCCGGGTCGACCAGGCCGGTCCCGTCCACCGGGAGGATGGTCGCCTCGACCCCGTGGAACCGCGTGAGGTATGCGACCGATTCCGCGACCGCCTCGTGCTCGATCGGCGAGGTGACGACATGGCGTCCGCGTTCGAGGGCCGCCAGAGTGATGCCCTTGACCGCGAGGTTGTCCGCTTCGGTGCCACCCGAGGTGAACACCACGTCGCCAGGTCGGACGCCCAGCACGGTCGCGACGCGTCGCCGGGCGTCCCGCAACGCTCCGGCCGCCGCCTCGCCGACGGTGTGATGGCTCGACGGGTTGCCGAAGGTGCTCGTCAGGTACGGCCACATCGCCTCGAGCACCTCGGGGCGCACCGGCGTCGTCGCCGCGTTGTCGAGGTAGAGCATCTCAGTCGACCGAGACGTCGAGTCCGAGGTCGAGGGAGCGGACACTGTGCGTGAGGGCACCGGAGGAGATGACGTCCACACCGGTCTCCGCGATGGCCCGCACCGTCGACAGCGTCACGTTCCCGCTCGCCTCCACGATGGCGCGGCCGGCGATCAGCGCGACGCCCTCGCGGAGCTCGTCGACGGTGAAGTTGTCGAGCATGATCGTGTCGACGCCCGCCGCGAGTGCCGCCTCGATCTGGTCCAGGCGGTCGACCTCGACCTCGATGGTCGTCGTGTGCGGGAGCTCCTCGCGGGCCCGCAGCAGCGCCTCGGTGACCGTCAGCCCGCGCTCGAGGAGGACAGCCAGGTGGTTGTCCTTGACCATGACGGCGTCGGAGAGCGAATGGCGGTGGTTGTGTCCGCCGCCCGATCGCACCGCGTGGCGCTCGAAGACGCGCAGGCCCGGGGTCGTCTTCCGGGTGTCGACGATGCGGGCGCGGGTGTCCGACACGGCGTCGACGTAGGCCGCGGTGATGGTCGCGATGCCGCTCATCCGCTGCACGAAGTTCAGAGCGACGCGCTCGGCGGTCAGGACGGCACGCGCCGGACCCGACACCATGGCGATGGTGTCGCCCGCGGCGAACCGTTCGCCGTCGGCGACGAGGAACGCGACCGTGATGCGTGGGTCGGTCAGTCGGAACGCCGCCTCGAAGACGGCAGAGCCGCTGAAGACGCCCGCCTCTCGGGCGGCCAGGGAGGCCGAGGCCGTGGCGTCCTCCGGGATGAGGGTCGCCGCCGTGAGGTCACCCCACGGGGCGTCCTCGACGAGGGCCGCGGTGACGGTGGTGTCGATGAGGTGTGGGGTCAGCATGGTGCGAGCACGGTTCCGTTCACGGATGGGTGGGTGGTGGGCTGGGACGCGGCGGCCGAGGTGGCGAGGACGATCGCGATGGGCGACGCCTGATCGGGATCGACACCGGGATGGTCGTCCCTGGCGTGGGCACCGCGCGACTCGGTGCGGGCGAGGGCAGCGGCGACCACGGCCCGGGCGAGCAGCAGGAGGTTGCGGTCCTCGGCGGCCGCGACCGACCGCGGTGCGGTGACGACGTCGTCGAGTTCGGTCGACCACCGGTCCAGGGTCCGGCGCGCGAGCTCGAGACCACGCGCGTCACGGACCAGCCCGGCATCCCGCCACATCACGGCGTGGAGCGCCGATCGGCTGAAGGGCTCGACGGCATCCGCCGGGAGCCCGGGGTCGCCTTCGGCCGCGCGGGGATCCAGGACGACCCGCTGACCGCCGAGCCTCGGGCGACCGGCGATCGGACCCGGTGCCGCATCGATCGCCGCGACGGCGCGGGCCGCGAAGACGGCACCCTCGAGGAGCGAGTTGGAGGCCAGGCGGTTGGCCCCGTGGACGCCAGTGCGTGCGACCTCGCCCACGGCGAGGAGCCCGGGCAGGGTGGTCCGGCCGTCGAGGTCCGTGGCGATGCCGCCCATCCAATAATGTGCGGCCGGGGCGACGGCGACCGGTGTGCGCGACCAGTCCACACCGGAGGCCCGGAGGTGCTCGTCGATCCCCGGGAACCGCGCGGCGAGGCGGTCCGCACCGAGCGCGGTCGCGTCGAGCGTCACCGGGGCACCGCCCTGCGCGGCCATGGTCCGCGCGATCCCGCGGGCGACCACGTCGCGTGGTGCGAGCTCGGCGTCGGGGTGGAGCGCCCGCATGAAGCGTTCTCCGCGCGCGTCACGGAGGACGGCCCCCTCGCCCCGGACGGCCTCGGAGACGAGGAAGCTTCCGGGTGCGGCGAGCGCGGTCGGGTGGAACTGGACGAATTCCACGTCGGCCAGCGCCGCTCCGGCACGGAGTGCTGCAGCGGCGCCGTCGCCGGTCGCCACCGCCGGGTTGGTCGTGAACGGGTAGAGCTGTCCGACACCGCCGGTGGCGAGGATCACCTGGTCGGCGTCGACGGTGAACGCACCGCGCTCGGAGGACCGGAGGTGTGCACCGGTGACCGTCCCTGCCGTGACCACCAGGTCGACGAGAACGGTGTGCTCCAGCACGGTGACCCGCCGGGCTGCGAGCGTCTCGACGAGCGCCGTCTCGATCGCCGCGCCGGTCGCATCGCCGCCGGCGTGCAGCACCCGGGGGTAGGAGTGGGCCGCTTCGAGGCCCTTCGCGAAGGCGTCGCCGTCTCGGTCGAACGCCACACCGAAGGCGATGAGCTCGCGGATCCGTTCGGGCCCCTCGGTGCAGAGCACCCGGACGGCCTCCTCGTCGCACAGCCCCGCGCCGGCCAGCAGCGTGTCCCGGACGTGGTCCTCGACGCGGTCGTCGTCGAACATGACCCCGGCGATCCCGCCCTGCGCGTAGCGCGTGTTGCTCTGGCCGAGGACGTCCTTGGTGACGACCACCACATCGTGCCGTTCGCTCGCGCGGATCGCGGCCACGAGACCGGCGATCCCGCTCCCGACCACGAGCACCGTCGCCATGTCAGCCGGCCTGGGTTCCGGCGGCGACGGGCGGCTTCGCGGCGAGCATGCGCTCGAGCGACAGCCGCGCCGGGACGGCCACGTCGTCGGACACGGTGATGCGGTTGAGCACCTCGCCCGCGACGAGTCCCTCGAGCACCCAGGCCAGGTAGCCGGGGTGGATGCGGTACATCGTCGAGCAGGGGCAGATCACGTCGTCGAGGCAGAAGATCGTGTGCTGCGGGTACTGCGCGGCGAGGCGCTGCACCATGTTGATCTCGGTGCCGATCGCGAACGTGGTGCCGTCGGGTGCCGCCGCGATGGCCTTCTGGATGTAGTCCGTCGACCCCGCTTCGTCTGCCGCGTCGACGACCGCCATCGGGCACTCGGGATGCACGATGACCCGGACGCCGGGGTGCTGCGCCCGGGCGCGGTCGATCTGATCGACGGTGAACCGCTTGTGCACCGAGCAGAAGCCGTGCCACAGGATGACCTCGGCCTGCTCGAGGTCGGTCGCCTCGTTCCCGCCGAGCGGGCGGTTCGGGTTCCACATCGGCATGTGCTCGAGTGGCACCCCCAGCTTCTTGGCGGTGTTCCGACCCAGGTGCTGATCCGGGAAGAACAGCACCCGCTGTCCCCGCTCGAAGGCCCACCGCAAGACCGTCTCCGCGTTGCTGGACGTGCAGACGATCCCGCCGTGCCGACCGCAGAAGCCCTTGAGCGCCGCCGAGGAGTTCATGTAGGTGACGGGGATGACCGGTACCCGGCCGTCGGCGTCCGGCTCGGTCCCGTAGAGCGCCTCGAGGGCCTCCCACGCCTCCTCGACCTGGTCGATGTCCGCCATGTCGGCCATCGAGCATCCGGCGGCGAGGTTCGGGAGGATCACGGCCTGCTCGGGACCGGACAGCAGGTCGGCGGTCTCGGCCATGAAGTGCACGCCGCAGAACACGATCGCCTCGGCCTCGGTGCGGGCCTTGGCCGCGTTCGCGAGCTGGAAGGAGTCGCCGATGTAGTCGGCGTGCTGGACCACCTCGTCGCGCTGGTAGAAGTGTCCGAGGATCACGACGCGGTCTCCGAGCGTCTGCTTCGCGGCCACGATGCGGCGGTGGAGCTCATCGTTCGAGGCGTCGCGGTAGGCGGCCGGGAGCTGGCCTTGCCGAGGCGAACCGGTCGGGATGACGTCGCCCATCGACGCTCCAGGGCCGTAGCTCGGCGGTTGCAGGTCGAACACCCAAGGCCCGGCCGCGAGTTCGGGCGCGCAGGTCGCGCCGTCGGACGCACCCTCGGTGATCTGCTGGATGGTGTCGTCGACGGATGCGGTGATGGTCATGCTGGCTCCTCGGACTGCTGACGGGTGGTGGTCGGGGTGGACGTCGTGGGTCTGCGGCTCGTCGACCGGCCGGGCGACGGGGTCTCCGGTCGGTTGACGGGCTGGGTCCACCGGTAGAGCCGCGCCGGGCGGTGGCGCCCACCGGTACGGAGTTCGTCGGTCTGCAGGACGAGACCGGAGGACTCGACCTGGCGTCGGAAGTTCGCGGGGTCGAGTTGCTTCTGCAACACCGCCTCGTGCACCTCCCGGAGTTCGGAGAGGGTGAAGGTCTCCCCGAGGAAGGCGTGCGCGATGTGGCTGTACTCCAGCTTGTTGCGGAGCCGCCACAGGGCGTATTCGACGATGTCGCGGTGGTCGAACGCCAACGGGGGGAGTGCGTCGGCCGGGAACCAGCGGACGTTCTGGCCGAGCCGCGTGCGCTTCGCCTCGTCGGACCCGACGAGCGCCCAGTAGACGATCGAGACGACCCGCTCGGCGGGGGAGCGGTCGAGGTCGCCGAACGCGTAGAGCTGCTCGAGGTACCGCGGACGGAGGGAGGTGGTCGTCTCCAGGGTCGACGAGGCCGCGTCCGCGAGGGATTCCGCGGCACCGAGCGGGCCACCCGGCAGTGCCCAGAGGCCGTCGTAGGGCTCACGGATGCGCCGGACGAGCGGGAGCCAGATGCCGGGTGCCGGATCGGTCGCGCCGAACCCGTCGTCGGCCCTGAGCGTGAAGATGACGGTCGAGACCGCGAGGCCGACCTGCGGGTCCGTCTGCTCCACGGGAGTCGTCGGTCGCTGCATGGGGGATCTCCGGATTCCGGAGCACCGGCGGCACTTCAGGTAGAAATGACCTGTACTCGATACAGGCTTAGTGTACACCTGACTCGAACAAGGTCCTGCGCCGAGGCGACCACTCGCGATATGCTGGCGGCTCAATCGAACATCGGGCCGCGAACACGATGCGGGAGAGCCGGTACGCCGGCACCGAAGGAGCAAGCCTCCCCGCCAATCTCTCAGGTCCTGTACCGCATCGGACTGGCCACTCTGGAAAGCAGCGCACGTTCGTGGTGCGCTCGCCGACGGTGAAAGCAGTGTCCGCAGCAGCGGCACTCGTGAAGCTCTCAGGCCAATGACAGAGGGGGAGTTCCCAACGGGCACCGTCTGGTGTCCGCAGCGCACCACGCGACCCCGGAGAACTCGTGACCGACCTCGAACGAACCAGCCCGCTCCATGCCGTCCACGAAGCCGCCGGCGCGAGTTTCACGGACTTCGCCGGATGGCAGATGCCCGTACGGTACTCGAGCGATCTCGCCGAGCACCACGCCGTCCGCACCGCCGCCGGTATCTTCGACATCTCCCACATGGCCGAGATCCAGGTCGTGGGCGACGACGCAGCCGACTTCCTCGACCAGGCGCTCGCGGGCAAGCTGTCCGCCATCGACCTGCTCCAGGCCAAGTACTCCCTGCTGCTGAACGAGGCCGGCGGCATCGTCGACGACCTCGTCGTCTACCGCAACGGCGAGCACGAGTACCTCGTCGTCGCGAACGCGGGCAACCACGACGCCGTCGTCGCAGCGCTCACCGAGCGGGCCGCGGGGTTCGAGCACGTGGTCGTCATGGACCGCAGCGACGAGATCGCGCTCATCGCCGTCCAGGGGCCCGCCTCCCGCGCCATCCTCCAGGCGACCGAGGGGCTCCACATCCTGGACGAGCTGCCCTCCCTCGACGAGGTGAAGTACTACCGCGCGACCGGTGCCTCCTTCGAGAACGGCACGGTCTTCATCGGGCGCACCGGCTACACCGGCGAGGACGGGTTCGAGCTGTACGTCGACGCGGCCGACGCCGTCGAGCTGTGGAACGCCATCGTCGCCGCCGGGACACCGCTCGGGCTGGTCCCCGCCGGCCTCGCCAGTCGCGACACGCTCCGTCTCGAAGCCGGCATGCCGCTCTACGGCCACGAGCTCGGTCCGGACATGCTGCCGGTCCAGGCCGGACTCGGTCGCGTCGTCGCGCTCGGGAAGCACGGCACGTTCGTCGGACGCGACGCCGTCGAGGCAGGCCCGGCGGACGGTGCACCGGTCCTCGTCGCCCTCGTCTCCGAGGGGCGTCGCGCCGGTCGTGCCGGTTACCGCGTCCTCGCCGGCGACACGACGGTCGGCGAGGTGACGAGCGGGGCACTGTCGCCCACCCTCGGGCACCCGATCGCCATGGCCTACGTACACCCCGACCACGCCGAGCCGGGCACCGTGCTCGACATCGACGTCCGCGGCACGCGGATCCCCGCGACCGTCACCACGCTCCCCTTCTATTCGAGAGAGAAGTAACCCATGGCCGACAAGACCACCCTCAAGTACACCGCCGAGCACGAGTGGATCCGCGTCGAGGGCGATCTCGCCGTCATCGGGATCACCGACTACGCCGCCGAGAAGCTCGGTGACGTCGTCTTCGTGGACCTCCCCGCCGTCGGCGCGGCGCTCTCGGCCAGCACCGTGGTCGGCGAGATCGAGTCCACGAAGTCCGTCGGCGAGCTCTTCGCCCCGCTCGACGGCGAGGTCGTCGAGGCCAACGACGCCGTCGTCGACGACCCGTCGCTCGTCAACAGCGACCCGTTCGGTGCCGGCTGGCTCGTCTCCGTCCGGTACGACGCGCTGCCCGACACGCTCCTCAGCTGGGACGACTACGCCGCGCTGGTGGGCGAGTGATGGCGGACCGCTTCGCAGAACGGCATATCGGAACCGACACCGCAGCCCAGGCGACGATGCTCGCCGCCGTCGGATACGACAGCGTCGACGCCCTGCTCGCCGCGGCCGTCCCGTTCGCGATCACTGCCGCCGAACTCGCCTCGTCGAGCATCCCCGACGCCGCGACCGAGCGGGCGGCGCTCGCCGAACTCCGAGAGCTCGCCGGCCGCAACGCGGTGAACCGGAGCCTCATCGGTCTCGGCTACTTCGACACGATCACGCCGGCGGTCATCAAGCGGAACGTGCTCGAGAACCCCTCCTGGTACACGGCCTACACGCCGTACCAGCCCGAGATCTCGCAGGGCCGCCTCGAGGCGCTCATCAACTTCCAGACGATGGTCGCCGACCTCACCGGTCTCGACACGGCCAACGCCTCGATGCTCGACGAGAGCACCGCGGTCGTCGAAGGCATGCTCCTCGCGCGCCGGGCCTCGAAGCTCGCCGACGCGACGTTCATCGTCGACGCCGACGCGTACCCGCAGACGAAGGCGCTCCTCCGGAGTCGCGCCGAAGCGGTCGGCATCGACCTCGTCGAACTGCCGTTGTCGACCACCTCGGCCGAGGACCTCCCGGCGGCGTTCGGCGTCTTCGTGCAGTACCCCGGCGCCTCCGGGCTCGTATGGGACCCGTCGGCGGTCCTCGCGGCGGTCAAGGCGGCCGGCGGCGTGTCGGTCGTCGCGGCCGACCTCCTCGCCCTCACGCTCATCTCCTCGCCCGGTTCCCTCGGCGCGGACATCGCGGTCGGGACGAGCCAGCGCTTCGGTGTGCCGATGGGCTTCGGCGGGCCGCATGCAGGGTACCTCGCGGTCCGCAAGGGCCTCGAACGCCAGATGCCCGGTCGCCTCGTCGGCGTCAGCCAGGACGCGGCGGGTCACCCCGCGTACCGGCTCACGCTGCAGACGCGTGAGCAGCACATCCGCCGCGAGAAGGCCACGAGCAACATCTGCACGGCCCAGGTCCTCTTGGCCGTCATGGCCGCGATGTACGCCGTGTACCACGGGCCCGACGGGCTCAAGCGGATCGCACAGTCGGTGCACGCGACCACCGCGAGTGCAGCCCGTCTGCTGGGGTCGGCGGGTGTCGAGGTGCTCACGGAGCACTACTTCGACACCCTGCAGGTGCGGGTCGCCGACAGCGCGGCGGTGGTGGCGGGCGCGCACGACCGCGGCCTCCTGCTGTGGGCCGTCGACGAGACGACCGTCTCGATGAGCTTCGACGAGGTGAGCGCGGTCGAGAGCGTCGTCCCGACGCTCGTCGAGGTGCTCACGACCGCTGGGACCGCCACCGTCGGAGAGCCGTCGGCATACGTCTTCGACGAAGGGTCGTCCGCCTCGGCGTTCGGACCGAGCGCCGTGTCGGAGTACCCGGCCGCGCTCGCCCGCGAGACCGAGTACCTCACGCACCCGGTGTTCAACACGCACCACTCGGAGACCGCCATGATGCGGTACCTCAAGCAGCTGGCCGACCGCGACTACGCGCTCGACCGCGGGATGATCCCGCTCGGTTCGTGCACGATGAAGCTCAACGCCGCCACCGAGATGGAGGCCGTCACCTGGCCCGAGTTCGCCGGGCTGCACCCGTTCGCCCCGCGCGAGGATGTCGCAGGCTCGCTCGAACTCGTCGACCAGCTCGAGACCTGGCTGGCCGAGGTCACCGGTTACGACTCCGTGTCGCTCCAGCCGAACGCCGGCAGCCAGGGTGAGCTCGCCGGTCTCCTCGCCATCCGCGGCTACCACCGCGCGAACGGCGACGAGCAGCGGACGGTCTGCCTCATCCCGTCGAGCGCGCACGGCACGAACGCGGCCTCGGCCGTCCTCGCCGGCATGCGGGTCGTCGTCGTGGCGTGCGACGAGCAGGGCAACGTCGACCTCGACGACCTCCGGGCGAAGATCGAGGCCAACGCCGAGTCCCTCGCCGCGCTCATGATCACCTACCCGTCCACCCACGGCGTGTACGAGCACGAGGTGAAGACGATCACCCAGGCCGTGCACGACGCCGGCGGCCAGGTCTACGTCGACGGTGCGAACCTCAACGCGTTGCTCGGGTACGCGCGGTTCGGGGAGTTCGGCGGCGACGTCTCGCACTTGAACCTGCACAAGACGTTCTGCATCCCGCACGGCGGTGGCGGCCCCGGTGTCGGGCCGGTCGCGGCGAAGGCGCACCTCGCGCCGTTCCTGCCCGGTCACCCGCTGGCGCAGCGCGCCGAGCACCCGCTGCTCGGCGGCGGGACGGTCGTGCACGCCGGCGGTCCGATCTCGGCGGCTCCCTACGGCAGCCCGAGCATCCTGCCGATCTCGTGGGCGTACGTCCGCATGATGGGTTCGGAAGGGCTCCGCGAGGCGACCGGGGCCGCGGTGCTCGCGGCGAACTACATCGCTGCGCGACTGCGCGACCACTATCCCGTCCTGTACACGGGCGACAGCGACCTCGTGGCGCACGAGTGCATCCTCGACCTCCGTCCGCTCAAGGAGGCGACCGGGATCTCCGTCGACGACGTGGCGAAGCGCCTCGTCGACTACGGCTTCCACGCGCCGACGATGTCGTTCCCCGTCGCGGGGACGCTCATGGTCGAGCCGACCGAGAGCGAGGACCTCACGGAGGTCGACCGCTTCGTCGACGCGATGATCGCGATCAAGGCGGAAGCGGACGCCGTCGCGGCGGGCGAATGGCCTGCCGACGACAACCCGCTCGTCGGGGCGCCGCACACGGCCCAGTCGGTCATCGAGGGGGAGTGGACGCACGCGTATTCGCGCGAGCTCGCCGTCTACCCCGTGCACACGCTCGTGCGCACGAAGTACTGGCCGCCGGTGCGTCGCATCGATCAGGCGTACGGCGACCGCAACCTCGTGTGCGCCTGCCCGCCGCCCGAGGCCTTCGCCTAGCCGGTCCATGAGCACTCCCTCGCCCATTCGTGGGCGAGCGAGTGCTCATTCGCCCACAGATCGGCGAAGGGGTCGTCAGGGCGACGGCGTCGCCGCGAAGATCTCCGGCCACCAGGCCACGGCGAGCGGGAAGCCCGCGAACGAGATGATGTCGATGACCGTGTGTGCCACGACCAACGGCATCACCCGACCCCAGCGCTTGTAGCACCAGCCGAACGCGATCCCCATGGCGACGTTGCCGAAGAACGGCCCGATGCCCTGGTACAGGTGGTAGCTCCCGCGGAGGACGGCGGTCGACAGGATGATCGTCCACCACCCCCACCCGATCTCGCGGAGCCTGGTGTACAGGTAACCGATGATGATGACCTCCTCCTGGAGGCCGGCGCGGAGTGCGGAGAAGACGAGCATCGGGATCGTCCACCAGTACATGGTGTCGGGGAACGTCGAGACCGCGACCGTGACGCCGAGGGCGCGTCCCAACGCGTACACACCGATGCCGGGGACACCGATCGCGGCGACGAGGAGCAGACCGCGGCCGAGGTCGCGTCCGGGGGAGCGGAGGTCGAGTCCCATCCGCGCGAAGCCGGTGCGTCCGGGCTGCCAGAGCAGGTAGATGACGAGGGCGACCGGCGCGAGCTGGAAGAAGAGCCCGAGGAACTGGTAGCTGAAGTCGAGCCACTCCCGGGTGGCCTGCGTGGTGTTGATCGCCGCAGATTGATCGGAGAGCGGCGGCCCCGCGGTGAGCTTCGCGATGAGCGAGATGATCGAGTACACCGCCGACGCACCGAGGCTCAGCGCGAGCACGATGACGATCTCCCACCACCGACGGCTGTCTCCGGCGCCCTCGGGGAGGTGAAGTCCCCGCTCGGTGGTGTTCTGCTCGCTCACCGGTCCATTCTGCTGGCTGGTGGCTCCGAGCGCACCGCATAGCATCTGCGCGTCCACTCGGCTGATGACGGGAGCAAAACGGCTTACGATTCGTATCCAGAAGGTGGATGCGACCGCACGAGTTTTCCGATCACGACCGTTCTCGTGCGTGGCAGGCGGGATCCGTGCACGAAAAAGCATCCGTGAGCAACAATCCGTCGATTGGGTTACCGCTGTGTAACGTTTGGCGTCCCAGTTTGCTCGCCGTCCTGCTTCTGCTTATCGTCAGAGTATTCAAAGAGCGATCCAGCGCACACGATGCGCTGGTTTTGCTTGCCCTTTCCCCAAGGAGGAACTGTGAAGTTCAGTCGGTTCGGCTCTGCCGCCGCCATCATCGCAGCCGGGGCTCTCGTCCTCACCGGATGTTCCGGTGGCGGTTCCAGCAGCGAGAGCACCAGCAGCGCATCATCCATCATCACGACCAACGGCTCCGAGCCGGAGTCGGGCCTCATCCCCAGCGACACCAACGAGGTCGGTGGCGGAAAGATCATCGACGAGGTCTTCGCAGGCCTCCGCTACTACGCGGCCGACGGCAAGCCGGTCGACGACCTGGCCGAGTCGATCGACACCGACGACTCGACCACGTTCACGATCAAGATCAAGGCTGATCAGAAGTTCACCAACGGCGACCCCGTCACTTCGGACTCGTTCGTCATGGCTTGGCAGGACGCCGTCGTCAACCTCCGCAAGAACGCCTCGTTCTTCGCGGACGTCGAGGGCTACAACGAGGACGGCCAGCCCCTCACCGGCCTGAGCGTCGTCGACGACACCACCTTCACGGTGAAGCTGTCCGCACCTGCATCCGACTTCCCGCTGCGCCTCGGCTACTCCGCGTTCTACCCGCTGCCCGCTGCAGCGTTCGACGAGGCCGGCAAGGTCACGGACGAGTTCGGCCAGAACCCGATCGGCAACGGCCCGTACAAGGTCGACGGCGACAAGGCGTGGAAGCACAACGAGTCGATCAAGCTCGTCAAGAACGACGAGTACAAGGGTGGCCGCGAAGCCAAGAACGGTGGCCTGACCATCACGTTCTACAAGGACTTCGACAGCGCCTACGCCGACCTGCTGAGCGGCAACCTCGACGTCCTGGACCAGATCCCGGACTCCGCGCTCTCCACCTACCAGGACGACCTGGGCGACCGTGCGGTCAACCAGCCGGCCGCCGTGTTCCAGTCCTTCACGATCCCGTCCCGACTCCCGCACTTCAGCGGTGAAGAGGGCCAGCTGCGTCGTCAGGCGATCTCGTACGCGATCAACCGTGAAGAGATCACCAAGGTCATCTTCAACGGCACCCGCACGCCGGCGACCGACTTCACCTCGCCGGTCATCGACGGCTACTCGAAGGACATCGAGGGTAACGACGTCCTGAAGTACAACGAGAAGAAGGCCAAGGAACTCTGGGCCGAGGCCGACGCCATCTCCCCGTGGGACGGCTCCTTCCAGATCGCGTACAACGCCGACGGGCCGCACCAGGCCTGGGTCGACGCCGTGACCAACGGCATCAAGAACGTCCTGGGCATCGAGTCCTCGGGCGTCCCGGTCGCCGTCTTCGGTGACTTCCGCGCCGGCATCACCAACCGCTCCATCGAGACGGCGTTCCGCTCCGGATGGCAGGCCGACTACCCGGGTCTGTACAACTTCCTCGCTCCGCTCTACGCGACCGGTGCATCCTCGAACGACGGTGACTACTCGAGCCCCGAGTTCGACAAGCTCCTCGCCGAGGGTTCGTCCGAGACCGACCTGGACGCTGCGAACAAGAAGTTCCAGGACGCTCAGGCGGTCCTCTTCAAGGACCTGCCGGCCATCCCGCTCTGGTACCAGAACGTAAGCGGCGGCTTCGGCGAAGGCGTGCAGAACGTCGAGTTCGGTTGGAACTCGGTGCCGCTGTACTACGAGATCACCAAGTAGTCTTGTAGCGGCATAGCTGGGTGGGTCCGGTTCTTCCGGGCCCACCCAGCTTCACGAGTTCAGGAGTCCCACACCATGGGCGGTTACATTCTTCGTCGTGTCCTGCAGGCTATCCCCGTACTGCTCGGCACGACCTTCCTCATCTATTTCATGGTCTTCGCGTTGCCCGGTGATCCCGTGCTCGCATTGTTCGGCGACAAGACGCCGAGCGCCGCGCAGATCGCTCAACTCAACGCCGAGTACAACCTCGACAAGCCGTTCATCGTGCAGTACTTCCTGTACCTCGGCGGTATCTTCACCGGCGACCTTGGAACGTCCTTCTCCGGGCAGCCGGTCAGCGAGATCCTCGCGCAGGCCTTCCCGGTCACGCTGCGGCTCGCCGTCATCGCCGTCTTCTTCGAGATGGTCGCCGGAATCACCATCGGTCTCATCTCCGGCATCCGCAAGGGCGGCATCTTCGACGCCTCGTTCCTCGTCGTGAGCCTGATCCTCATCTCGCTCCCCGTCTTCGTCATCGCGTTCGTCGCGCAGTACGTGTTCGGGATCCAGCTCGGGTGGTTCAGACCGACGGTCGGCCCGGGCGCGCCGATACAAGACCTCTTACTTCCCGCACTGGTCCTCGCCACCATCAGCTTCGCGCAGATCGTGCGGTTGACCCGGTCCTCGGTCATCGAGACGCAGTCGCTCGACTTCGTCCGTACGGCGTACTCGAAGGGCCTGAGCCGTCGCCGGGTCATCCCCGTGCACATCCTGCGCAACTCCCTGATCCCGGTCGTGACCTACCTCGCGGTGGACTTCGGTGTGCTGATCGTCGGCGCCACGGTGACCGAGGGCATCTTCAACGTCCCCGGTGTCGGCCGCACGCTCTACCAGGCCATCCTCCGAGGAGAAGGCCCGACCGTGGTGTCCTTCGTGACGGTGATGGTGTTGTTCTACCTCATCATCAACCTCGTCATCGACCTCTTCTACGCCGTGCTCGACCCAAGGATCCGCTATGTCAAGTAATGATCAGGAGCCGACGATCAAGCGATCCCCGAATCACTTCGTCGCACCGCTCGAAGAGACCCCCCTCGCGGTCATCGACGCCGTCAAGGTCGATGAGAAGGTCAGCAACCTCTGGACCGACGCGTGGGCGTTCATGCGCCGTCGTCCCATGTTCTGGATCTCGTCCGTCCTCATCCTGCTCGTCGTGGTCGTGGGCCTGTTCCCCTTCCTCTTCACGCAGACGCCCCCGAACAACCAGTGCTTCCTCGAGAACAGCAACGGCGGGCCTGAGGCCGGCCACATCCTCGGCTTCACGAAGCAGGGCTGCGACATCTTCGCGCGGGTCATCTACGGGACCTCCACGTCGCTGTCCGTCGGGCTCATCGTGACGTTGATCACGGCCACGCTCGGCATCGTGTTCGGCGCGTTCGCCGGCTTCTACGGTGGCTGGGTCGACTCGGTGCTGTCCCGCATCGGCGACATCTTCTTCTCCATCCCGTACATCCTCGCGGCCGTCGTCGTCATGTCGGTGCTCGCGAAGTACCGCAGCGTGTGGACGATCTCCCTGGCGATCGGTCTGTTCGCCTGGCCATCCGTCGCCCGAGTGCTTCGAGCGGAGGTGCTCAGGGTCAAGAACGCGGACTACGTCCAAGCGTCCATCGCGCTGGGTGTCTCCCGCTTCAAGATCCTCCTGCGCCACGTGCTGCCGAACGCGATCCCACCGGTGATCGTCGTCATCACGATCTCGCTGGCATCAGCGATCGTCGCCGAGGCGACGCTGTCCTTCCTCGGCGTGGGACTCGGGAGCGAGACCATGTCCTGGGGCAACGACATCAGCCAGGCGCAGCGTGACCTCCGCACGGCCCCGCAGGTGCTGATCTACCCGTCGATCGCGCTGTCGCTCACCGTGCTCAGCTTCATCATGATGGGCGAAGTCCTGCGAGACGCGCTCGACCCGAAGGCGAGGGCCCTGCGTTGAACGCGAGCCAGATGAACACCCAGCAGCCGCTGCTCGAGGTCAAGGACCTCGAAGTCACCTTCCGCACTCAGAGCGGGACGGTCCAGGCCATCCGCAAGACCGGGTTCACCATGATGCCCGGTGAGACCGTCGCGATCGTCGGTGAGTCCGGATCCGGGAAGTCGACGACCGCGCAT
Organism: Plantibacter sp. MMLR14_011; assembly: GCF_001865025.1. Classification (NCBI taxonomy): domain Bacteria; kingdom Bacillati; phylum Actinomycetota; class Actinomycetes; order Micrococcales; family Microbacteriaceae; genus Plantibacter; species Plantibacter sp. MMLR14_011. The sequence goes on along the minus strand of NZ_MJGW01000017.1, from coordinate 374,933 downwards.
GCGATCATCAACCTCCTGCCCGGTACCGGCAAGATCAGCGGGGGCGAGATCCTCTTCGAGGGGCGCGACCTCTCGAAGCTGTCCCGCAACGAGATCGAGGACGTCCGCGGACGCCTGATCGGTTTCGTGCCCCAGGACCCGATGTCCAACCTGAACCCGGTGTGGAACATCGGCTTCCAGGTCGAGGAGGCCATCCGTGCCAACGGCATCGCCCAGGGCAAGAAGGCCGTGCGCGCCAAGGCGATCGAGGTGCTCCAGCAGGCCGGTCTCTCCGACGCCGACCGTCGCCTGAAGCAGTTCCCGCACCAGTTCTCCGGCGGTATGCGTCAGCGCGTGCTCATCGGTATCGGTCTGTCGTCGAGTCCGAAGCTGCTCATCGCGGACGAGCCCACCTCGGCGCTCGACGTCACGGTCCAGCGGAAGATCCTCGACCACCTCGAGAGCCTGACCCGCGACAGCGGCACGGCGCTGCTCTTCATCACGCACGACCTCGGCCTCGCCGCCGAGCGCGCTGAGAAGCTCATCGTCATGTACAAGGGGCAGATCGTCGAGGCCGGTCCGTCGGTCGAGATCCTGCAGAACCCGGTGCACCCGTACACGAAGCGGCTCGTCGCAGCGGCACCGAGCCTGGCTTCGCGTCGTATCCAGTCGGCGACCGGATCGCTCGAGACCCTCGACCATGAGGCTCCTGTCGGTTCGGAGGGCATCGACCTCATCGTCGCCGCCGAGCACCGTGCCGCAGCGCAGGCCGCCCAGCCGGACGCGGAAGCCGCGATCGTGGTCAAGGACCTCGAGAAGGTCTACAACATCCGCGGACAGAAGGCGGCTGAGCGTGAGCTCAAGGCCGTCGACGGCGTCTCGTTCGAGATCCCGAGGGGCACCACCATGGCGCTCGTCGGCGAGTCCGGATCCGGGAAGTCCACCGTGGCGAAGCTGCTCCTGCAGCTGGAGACGCCGACGTCCGGCCAGATCCGTATCGGTGGCAAGGCGATGGAGGGGCTCGATCGCAAGGGCCTCCTCGCGCTGCGCCGCAAGATGCAGCCGGTCTTCCAGGACCCCTACGGTTCCCTCGACCCGCTGCGGAACATCGGCAACACGATCGCTGAACCGCTCGTCACGCACAAGGTGGGCGACAAGGCCTCCCGCCGTGCTCGCGTCCTGGAGCTCCTCGACCAGGTCTCGCTGCCGCAGGCCGTCGCGACCCGGTACCCGAACGAGCTCTCCGGTGGACAGCGTCAGCGCATCGCGATCGCCCGTGCACTCGCGTTGAAGCCGGAGATCGTCGTCCTCGACGAGGCGGTGTCCGCGCTCGACGTCCTCGTCCAGGCGCAGATCCTGCAGTTGCTCGCCGACCTCCAGTCGGAGCTGCAGCTGACGTACCTCTTCATCACCCACGACCTCGCGGTCGTGCGCGTGATCGCCGACAACGTCGCGGTCATGCAGAAGGGGAAGATCGTCGAGGCGTCGACCACGGACGACGTCTTCGAGAACCCGAAGCAGCAGTACACGCGCGAACTCCTCGACGCCATCCCCGGCGCCGGGATCGAGCTCGCACTGTAACCCGCGCAGAACGCCGAAGGGCGGTGCCGCGGAGCGATCCGGGGCACCGCCCTTCGGCGTTTCAGGGGGGGGGCGTCCGCCGGCCGCTAGCCGAGGAGCGCCGAGGCGACGCCCCAGGCGAGGAGTGCCGCCGTGACGCCCAGGGCGACGACGTCCCAGCGCGAGGTGGCGAGGCGGTCGTCCTTCGGGTCGATCCGACCCCAGCGTTCGTGGGCACGGTCGATGAGGTCGACGGCAGTCGGACCCTCGTTGCCGGCACGACCGGGTCGGCGGACGCCCGCAGCGCGGTCCTGATGGTCGACCCCGCTTCGTCCGGCACGTCCGCCGATCATCGACGGGCGGTCGAGCCCGGCGCTCGGTGCGCCCCAGCTGGTGATCTTCCGCCCGTCCCGCAGGAGCACCGTGAGCTGGTAGCGGCTCGTCGCCTCCTCCATGCGCGACCAGGGGATGTCGTGGAGACGCCCGACGTTCACGACGGTCAGCTGCGACGGTTCGATGATGATGCACGGACGGACGAGGACGAGGTAGACCAGCCACACGACGAGGAGCTCCCACGGGAGCGCCTGGACCGCGAAGCCCCAGGCTCCACGGCTGACGGCGTCGATGATGAAGAAGACCATGAGCAGGGCGGTGACCCCGAGGATCCAGAAGCCGCTCGTGCTCCGCAGGGTGGTCCGATTGCCGGCGTTCGTCGCGTCGTTCACATCCACCATCCTTCCAGGCCGCCGACCCGCGGGGGCCGTGCTGCTCGATCAGGCGGTGACGAGCCGATCACTCTCCGCGTGGTGGCACGCCACGAGCCGTCCGTCGACCGGGCGCTCTCGTGGATCGTCGCGTTCGCAGACCGCCTGCTTGTCGGCCGGCAGCAGCTGGAACAGTGGGCACCGGCTCCGGAAACTGCAGCCGACCCGGTCGTCACTGGGGGAGGGGAGGTCGCCGTTCAGGAGGATGCGCTGCCGGCTGCGTTCGATCTCGGGGTCCGGGACCGGCACCGCGGAGAGGAGTGCCTGCGTGTACGGGTGCTTCGGGTCGTCGAAGATCGTGGCACTGGGTCCGTACTCGACGATGCGCCCGAGGTACATGACCGCCACGTCGTCGGCGATGTGCCGGACCACGGCGAGGTCGTGGGCGACGAAGAGGTACGAGAGTCCGAGTCGCTGCTTGAGGTCTTCGAGCAGGTTGATGACGCCCGCTTGGACGGAGACGTCGAGCGCGGAGACCGGCTCGTCGAGCACGAGGATCTTCGGTTCGACGACGAGCGCCCGGGCGATGCCGATGCGCTGTCGCTGGCCACCCGAGAACTCGTGCGGGTACCGGCCGGCGAAGGACGGCTCCAGGCCGACGAGTTCGAGCATGGCACCGACGCGGGAGCGGATCTCGGTGGGGGAGACCCCGTGGACGGTCAACGGTTCGCCGATGATGTCCTCGATCGTCATGCGCGGATCGAGCGAGGCCATCGGGTCCTGGAACACCACCTGGATGTCGCTGCGCAGCTTCCGGCGGTCGGGCTTCGACAGCGTCGCGGTGTCGACCCCGTTCACGCGGATGCTGCCGCCCTGCGTTCTGGCGAGTTCGAGGATCTCCATGATCGTCGTCGTCTTCCCGCAGCCGGACTCCCCGACGAGGCCGAGGGTGCGTCCGCGCTGCACACTGAACGAGACGCCGTCGACCGCGCGGACGGTGCCGATGTTGCGACGGAACACGACGCCCTTCGTGAGCGGGAAGGCGCGGGTCAGGTCGCGGACGTCGAGGACGGTCTCCTGGGCGACCTCGGCGACGAGCTCCTCCGGCACCTCGTCCGGCCGAGGGAAGATCTCCGGGCGGCGCAGCGATCCGTCGGCGATCTCGCCGGCGCGGATGCACGCCGCGGTGTGGTCGACCGAGGTCGTCGGGTCCTCGACGGGACCGTCGAGGACGGGGAGCAGCGCCGGTTCACCCTCGAGGCAGGCGGCCACGGCGATCGGGCAACGCGGGGCGAAGGGACAGCCGGTCGGCACGGTCGTCAGCAGCGGTGGGCGTCCCTCGAGTGGGACGAGTCGTTCCTGCTGGTTCGCGGCCATGTTCGGCATGGATCGCAGCAGACCGATCGTGTACGGCATGAGGGGTTCGCGGAACAACGGGACGACGGGTGCCGTCTCGACGATCCGGCCCGCATACATCACGGCGACCCGGTCGGCGTTGCCGGCGACGACACCGAGGTCGTGCGTGATGAGCACCACGGCGGCGCCGGTGATGTCCTTCGCCTTCTGGAGCACCTCGAGGATCTGCGCCTGGATGGTGACGTCGAGCGCGGTGGTCGGCTCGTCGGCGATGATCAGCTGCGGGTCGTTCGCGATGGCGATCGCGATCATGGCCCGCTGACGCATGCCGCCGGAGAACTCGTGCGGGAACGACTTCGCACGCCGCTCCGCGTTCGGGATGCCGACGATCTTCAGTAGTTCGACGGCCCGGGTCTCGGCGGCGCGCTGCGAGAGCGCGGAGTCGTGGAGGCGGAGCCCCTCGGCGATCTGCTGACCGATCGTGTAGACGGGTGTGAGGGCCGAGAGCGGGTCCTGGAAGATCATGGCGATGTCGCGCCCGCGGATCTTCGACAGTTCCTTGTCGGACTGGCCGAGCAGCTCGACGCCGTCGTAGCGGATGCTGCCGCTCACCTGCGCGTTGGTCGGGAGCAGCCCCATGACGGCCATCGAGGAGACGCTCTTGCCGGAGCCCGACTCGCCGACGATGCCGAGGAACTCGCCTCGCCGCACCTCGTAGGAGACACCGCGGACGGCGTGCACGGGCGTGCCGGCGTTGGGGAAGGTGACGGTGAGGTCGTCGACCTTGAGGAGCGGCGCTGTCGCCTGGGGGTCAGTCACGGTTGGCTCCTGAGGTCGGGTCGATGGCGTCGCGGAGGGCGTCGCCGAGGAGGCTCGAGGCGAGCACGGTGATGACGAGGATCGCTGCCGGGAAGACGAACAGCCAGGGCCGCGTCACGGCCGCACTCGCACCGGCGGCGAGCAGGGTGCCGAGCGAGACATCGGGTGCCTGGACGCCGAAGCCGAAGAAGCTCAGCGTCGTCTCCGACAGGATCGCCGCGCCGATGCCGAGCGTCGCGTCGATGATGAGGAGGCTCGCGACGTTCGGGATGATGTGCCGACGGATGATCGTGAACCCGGGGACGCCCATGAACCGGGCCGCTTTGACGTACTCGCGTTCGCGGAGCGACATCGTCTGCCCGCGGATGACGCGGGCGAGCACCATCCAGCCGAACAGGACGAGGAAGACGACGAGGGCGAGCCAGGAGAGCGACTTGAACGCCGGGCTGAGGAGCACGAGGAGGAAGAAGCCGGGGATGACGAGGAGCAGGTCGATGAGCCACACGATCGCCTTGTCCCAGACACCGCCGACGTAGCCGGCGATGGCCCCGACGAGTCCGGCGATGATCGCCGCCCCCGGGCCGACGATCAGGCCGATGACGATGGACTTCTGCAGCCCGACGAGCGTCTGTGCGTACACGTCCTGGCCGATGTTGTTGGTACCGAACCAGTGGTCGAGCGAGGGCGGCTGGCTGAAGGCGAGGCCGTCCTGGTCGGTGAACGACCAGGGGGAGAGCAGCGGGCCGATGAACGCCCAGAGGATGATGAAGAGGAGGACGCCGCCACCGATGCGGGCGCGCTTCGTGGCGAGCACCTTCCGCAGGATCGTGCGCCCGCGGGACTGCGGACGCTTGGGGGCGTCCGCCATCTTCTCCGGGTCGCCGACGGTGAGGGTCGAGGGGTCGGTCAGTGCCATGTCGTTACACCCGCACTCTCGGGTCGAGCGCCGCATAGATCACGTCGGAGAGCGTTCCGGCGATCAGGACGAGGATGGAGGTGAACAGGATGGTCCCGGCGGCGGCGTTGATGTCCGAGTTCGAGACGCTCGTGAGGAGGTACTCGCCCATGCCGTGCCAGCTGAAGACGTTCTCCGTCACACTCGCTCCGGTGAGGATGAGCCCGAAGGAGTAGGCGAAGAACGTCGACATCGGGATGAGCGCGACGCGGACACCGTGCCGGATGATCGCGGAACCGCGGGTCCGGCCCTTCGAACGCGCGGTCCGGATGTAGTCGGCGCTCATCACGTCGAGCATGGCGCTGCGCTGGTACCGCGAGTACGAGGCGACGGCGCCGACGGTGAGGGTGATGGTGGGCAACAGCAGATGCATCGCCCGGTCGCCGAACTGTGTCCAGAACCCGCCCTGGAGGCCGGCGGTGTACTCGCCGGTGAAGTTGATGACGTTCGTGCCGACCGCCTGGTTGAGGGACGTCGCGAGGATCATGAGCACGACGCCGATGACGAAGACGGGCATCGCGAGGATCGTGAACGAGGCGTAGGTGATGATCTGGTCGCTGGCACGGTACTGGCGGACCGCGCCCCACACGCCGAGGGCGACGCCGATGACCGCGCCGAGGATGGTGCCGATGACGAGGAGGCGGAGGCTCGTACCCGAGCGCTCGAAGATGTCGGCGGTGACCTGGGTGCCGCGCGTGCTGATCCCGAGGGAGCCGGTGGTCACCAGTTGCGTGACCCAGTCCCACAGGCGTTCGAGCAGCGGGACCTTCGGGTTCACACCCATCTTGTCCAGCGCCGCATCGATGGACGCCTGGGGGATGGGCGGGTTCTTCCCGAGGAACCGGGCCGACGGCTGGAGCGTCATGCTCACGAGCACGTAGCCCAGCATGGTGGCGATCGCGGAGAGGAACAGGTAGTTGACCAACCGCCGTGCAATGAACCCGATCATGTACCAGCCTTGCGAAGTCGTTGTGCGGGACCGCGTCGTCCCGTCAGCTGTGCTCCCCTCGTGGGGGTGGAGACACTGTAACCCCCAAGTGTCTGGAATCAGAAAACGACGCGTGTTCTCAGGAAACGAAACGTATGTTTCCGGCACGTGTTGCCGATAAATCGAAACGGTAACAATTCATCCCCACTTGTGGGGGATCCCCGGAGCGGGTGCAAGATGGTCCACATTGGCCTGCGCGCCTTCCGCTCCGCATCGGTGCGGCCTTGCGCAGTTACACGTCACGAAAGGTGGATCTCGATGAGTTCCAGAACACAGGGATCGAAGCGGCGCGGCGGGATGATCCTCGCCGGCGTCTCGATCGTCGCCCTCGCATTGACGGCTTGCACCGGAGGCGGTTCAGGCGGTGGCGGCTCGACGTCGAAGCCCGCCGAGCTGTCCGGCACCGGCTGGGAGCGCGCCGACGCCGACCAGATCGCCCAGGGCGGTTCGCTCAACCTCGCCGTCGACGCGATCCCCGCGAACTGGAACCTCTACAACCTCGACAGCGGCACCGTCGACGACCAGTTCCTCAGCAACCTGTACACACCGTCGTTCATCAACATCAAGGAGGACGGCACCTGGGAGGCGAACCCCGACTTCGCGACCTCCGTCGAGCTGAAGACCGAGGACCCGCAGGTCGTCGAGATCAAGATCAACCCGGACGCCGTCTGGTCGGACGGCACCGCCATGAGCGTCGACGATTTCGCCGCGACCTGGAAGTCGCTGAACGGCGTCGACCCCGCCTACGCGCCCACCGCCACGAACGTGTGGAAGGACATCGAGTCCGTCACCGCCGGCGACAGCCCGCAGGACGTCCTCATCACGTTCAAGAACAAGAACGCGGACTGGCCGTCGATCCTCGGCAACATCTGGCCGAAGTGGCTCGGCGCGACGCCGGAGTCCTTCAACACCCTCTGGGCGACCGGACCCTATGCGGCCGACGGCACGACCTACGTCTCCGGCGGTCCGTACATCGTCAGCAAGATCGACCAGACCGGCGCGGTCGTGACCTTCGAGCCCAACCCGAAGTGGTGGGGCGACAAGCCGAAGCTCGACAACATCATCTTCAAGCAGGTGTCCCGCTCGGGTCTCGCGCAGGCGTTCTCGAACAGTGAGATCGACGTCTTCAGCATCGGCTCGAACGCCGACAACTACGAGACGGCCAAGAAGCGCAGTGACGCCGAGATCCAGCGCTCGCGTGGAACGACGTACAACCACATCACCCTGAACGGCACGTCCGAGGTCCTGAGCGACCCCGAGGTCCGCCAGGCGTTCGCCAAGTCGATCAACCGTCAGACCATCGCCGAGGCCCGCCTCGCAGCGATCGACGCACCGACCGACCTGCTGAACAACCTCATCTTCCTCCCCGGCCAGGACGGCTACGAGGACGACGCCTCCAAGGTGCTCGGCTACGACATCGACGCCGCCAAGAAGCAGCTCGACGACGCCGGTTGGAAGGAAGGCAGCGGTGGCATCCGCGAGAAGGACGGCAAGAAGCTGACCGTCCGCTACGTCATCGACTCCGACAACCCGGTCTCGGCAGAGACGTCGCAGCAGGTCCAGGCCATGGTGAAGGAGTCCGGCTTCGACCTCCAGATCGACACCGTCCCGTCCGACGACTTCTTCACGAAGTACGTCACCACCGAGACCCGCGACTTCGACGCCGTGAGCTTCGCGTGGCAGGGCACCGCGTTCCCGATCTCGAGCACCGAGTCGATCTTCTACCCGGCCGACTCCGGGCAGAACTTCCCCGGCGTCACCGACGACTCGCTCGGCGAGCTCTGGGCGAGCGCCAACGCGGAGCTCGACCCCGACAAGCGCCTCGAGATCGCGAAGGAGATCGACAAGAAGATCGTCGCCCTCGCGACCACGCTGCCGCTGTTCCCGGTGCCGTACACCTACGGCGTCAAGACCGGCCTCGTGAACTACGGGCCGACCCAGTTCGAGACCATCGACTGGAAGAACGTGGGCTGGAAGAAGTAAGCATCAGCACGCGTTCGATCTGAACGCAGCCTCGACGGGCATCGGCGGGAAACCGCCGGTGCCCGTCGCCGTTCAGCCCCCGGCCAGGACTCCTGCGGTATGATGGTCCGTCGGCACCATCGTGCCCGAATCCCATCCACTTGAAGGAAGCCACCCTTTTATGGCGCTCGCCACTCGTTCCGATCTGCGCAATGTCGCGATCGTGGCCCACGTTGACCACGGCAAGACGACCCTCGTCGACGCCATGCTGCGACAGACCAACTCTTTCGCCGAACACGCCCACCTCGAAGAACGCGCCATGGACTCGAATGAGCTCGAGCGCGAAAAGGGCATCACCATCCTCGCCAAGAACACGGCGATCTCGTACAAGGGCGAACACGCCACCGACGGCCCGATCACGATCAACGTCATCGACACCCCGGGTCACGCCGACTTCGGTGGAGAGGTCGAGCGCGGCCTGTCCATGGTCGACGGCGTCGTCCTCCTCGTCGACGCGTCCGAGGGCCCCCTCCCGCAGACCCGCTTCGTGCTCCGCAAGGCGCTCGAGGCCAAGCTGCCCGTCATCCTCCTGGTCAACAAGACCGACCGTCCCGATGCGCGCATCGACGAGGTCGTCGTCGAGAGCCAGGACCTCCTCATCGGACTCGCCAGCGACATGGCCGACGACGTCCCCGACCTCGACCTCGACGCCATCCTCGACGTCCCGGTCGTGTACGCCTCGGGTAAGGCCGGCCGTGCGTCGTCCACCAAGCCCGCCAACGGCGAACTGCCCGACAGCGAGAACCTCGAGCCACTCTTCGAGGCCATCCTCGAGCACATCCCGGCTCCGCAGTACGACGACGAGCACCCGCTCCAGGCGCACGTCACGAACCTCGACGCCTCGCCGTTCCTCGGTCGCCTCGCGCTCCTGCGCATCTTCAACGGCACGTTGAAGAAGGGCCAGACGGTCGCCTGGGTCCGCCACGACGGCGACGTCCACAACGTCCGCGTCACCGAGCTCATGATCACGAAGGCGCTCGACCGCTACCCGGCCGAGAGCGCCGGCCCCGGCGACATCGTCGCCGTCGCCGGTTTCGCCGACATCATGATCGGCGACACCCTGGCCGACCCCGAGGACGTCCGCGCGCTGCCGGCCATCACGGTCGACGACCCGGCCATCTCGATGACGATCGGTACCAACACCTCGCCGCTCATGGGCAAGGTCAAGGGCCACAAGCTCACCGCACGCATGGTCAAGGACCGTCTCGACCGCGAGCTCATCGGTAACGTCTCACTCAAGGTCCTCGACATCGGTCGACCCGACGCGTGGGAGGTCCAGGGCCGTGGAGAGCTCGCGCTCGCCATCCTCGTCGAGCAGATGCGTCGCGAAGGCTACGAGCTCACCGTCGGCAAGCCGCAGGTGGTCACGAAGCGTATCGACGGCAAGGTCCACGAGCCGTACGAGCACCTGACCATCGACGCTCCGGAGGAGCACCTCGGCGCGATCACCCAGCTCCTGGCGGCGCGCAAGGGTCGCATGGAGAACATGTCGAACCACGGCACCGGCTGGGTCCGCATGGAGTTCATCGTCCCGTCGCGCGGCCTCATCGGCTTCCGCTCCGAGTTCCTCACCGCCACGCGCGGTACCGGCATCGCCAACGCGCTCGCACACGGCTACGGCGAGTGGGCCGGCGCGATCACGACGCGCAACAACGGCTCGATCGTCGCCGACCGCTCCGGCGTCGTCACCCCCTTCGCGATCATCGCGCTGCAGGAGCGCATGTCGTTCTTCGTGCAGCCGACCGAAGAGGTCTACGAAGGCATGGTCATCGGCGAGAACTCGCGCAACGACGACATGGACGTCAACATCACCAAGGAGAAGAAGCTGACCAACATGCGTCAGTCTTCGGCCGACAACTTCGAATCGATGACGCCGCCGCGCGTCCTCACGCTCGAGGAGAGCCTCGAGTTCGCCCGCGAGGACGAGTGCGTCGAGGTCACGCCCGAGCACGTGCGCATCCGCAAGGTCGAGCTCGACGCTCAGGCCCGCCAGCGCAGCTACTCGCGTCTCAAGAAGCAGTCCGAGTAGGCAGTAGCCGCTCCAACCCGATGCCCGGTCCTCTCAGGAAGACCGGGCATCAGGTCGTTAAGCTGATCGCATGCGCCGACCCGCCTCCCTCGCCCTGCTGGCCGCCCTCGTCCTCGCGCCGACGCTCGCCGGGTGCAGCGTCATCGAGTCGACCGTCAAGGACTCCGTCGAGCAGGGCATCCGCGACGCCACCGGTGGCGACTTCGACGTGAACCTCGACGAGGGGCTGCCGGACGGATACCCCGTCGACGCGGTCCCGGTGGTCGACGGCACGGTCAACGGTGGACGTGGGACGGTCGACGGCAAGGACACCTTCGTCGTCACGGTGCAGGCGACCGACGCCGCCACCGCAGCCAAGGACGCGCTCGTCGTGGCGGGCTTCACGATCGACGGGGAGATCGCGAACGGCGACGGTTCGATCGTGACGCTGTCGACGACGGCCTATGACGTGAAGCTCGTCGCCTCGGCGGACAGCATCCTCTACACGGTGACGGTCAAGTAGCACTTCGACAGGCTCAGTGACCGGTCAGGGAGGGCTCAGTGACCGGGGGTCAGCGACCGGACGTGTCCTACGCGAAGAGCGTCTCGCCGACCCAGCCGTCCTTGCTCGCGCCCGGGGGCACCGCGAAGATCGCCGACCCGACGTGCTTGATGTACTCGTTGAGCGCATCGGTGGCCAGCGCGCGCTGCACGTCGATGAACTGCTTCGGCGATCGCTGGTACGACATGAAGAACAGTCCGGCGTTCAACCGCCCGAGGTCGTCGTTGCCGTCGACGAAGTTGTATCCGCGTCGCAGGAGCTTCGTGCCCTTGAGCTGGGTCGGGTGCGCCAGGCGCACGTGTGAGTGCTTGTCGATGAGCGGCTGATCCGTTGCTCCGACCGCATCGAAGTCGGGCTCGGTGAACTCCTTACCGCCCGACAGCGGTGCGCCCTCGCCCTTGCTCCGACCGATGACGCGCTCCTGCTCCTGGAGCTGCGCGCGGTCCCAGGTCTCGATGATCATGCGGATCTTGCGGACCACGAGGTAGGAACCACCGCTCAGCCAGGCGGCGCTGTCTCCGTCCTGGACCCACACCTGCTCCTCGACCGTCTTGGTCTCCTCGGACTTGACGTTCGCGGTGCCGTCTTTGAACCCGAACAGGTTGCGCGGGGTGACCTGGCTGGTGGAGGTCGACGAGGTGCGACCGAAGCCGAGCTGCGACCAGCGGATGGAGGCACGTCCGAACGCGATGCGGCTCAGGTTGCGGATCGCGTGCACGGCGACCTGCGGGTCGTCGGCACACGCCTGGATGCAGAGGTCGCCGCCGGTGAGGCCCGCCTGGAGGTTGTCGCCCGTGAAGCGGGGGAGCTTCTCCAACTCGGCCGGGCGACGGTCGGCGATGCCGAACCGGTCCGCGCCGTCCTCGGCGGTGAAGAGCGTGGGTCCGAACCCGAAGGTGATCGTGAGCCCGCTGGCGGGCAGCCCGAGCGCTTCTCCGGTGTCGACCGGGGGAGCGAGCGGGGAGCCGTCAACGGCACCGCCGTCGGCGACCTCCTTCCCCTGCGTCATGCGTGCCGCGGCGACACTCCAGTCCTGGAGCAACTCGATGAGCTCCTCCCGGGTGGTCCCAGCCGACACGTCGTACGCGGCGAAGTGCAGGCGGTCCTGCGCCGGCGTCGTGATCCCGCTCTGGTGGGCGCCGTTGAACGGGTAGACCGTCGTGACGCCCGCGGCACTCGCCGAGGCGCTGACGGCGGCGGTGATGGCCGCGGTCGCCCCGGCTCCGGCCGCCAGCCCTGCGGCGCCCGCTCCGGCGAGGCCGAACAGCGCCCGGCGCGATAGCCCGCGCCGCGGGGCGTCGCTCGGCGGTGCGGACGTGGCGCCGGGTCCAGTCGCGGTGGGCGTCGATCCTGCCTCGGGTGCAGGCGTGGCGGGGGGAGTGTGCTCGGTCATCGGACCTCATGCTATTCAGGGATGGCTGGAAGGCCGCAGGGCCGGAACCCCCAGAATGCTCTGAGCGGTTCCGGCCCGGCGCGCCGCGGAGGGGGCGGTGGATCCGTTCGGTGCTACTCGGCGACGCCGAGCACCGTGTGGGTGAGCTGCGACAGCGGCTCGGAGAGGGCGTTCACCTGGTCGGAGAGCTCCTTGCGCTGCTCCTCGGTGACGGTGTCGTAGCTCACGAAGCCGCTGTCGAGGCTGCCGTACTTCGCGAGCAGGTCCTGCAGCGCCGTGAACTCGGTCTCGATCTGGCCGACGAGCTTCGTGCCCGCGTCGCCCTTGCTCGCGGCGATGTCCTTGACGTTGCCGAACGCGACCTCGGCTCCCTGCACGTTGGCCGCGAAGTCGTAGAGGTCGGTGTGGGACCACCAGTCCTCCTCGCCGGAGATCTTGCCGACGGCGACCTCGTCGAGGAGACCGATGGCGCCGTTCGAGATGTCGCCGAGGCTCACGGTGAAGTCCTTCTCGGAGACGAGGTCGAACAGCTGCTGCACGTCGTCGACGAGACCGGTGGCGAACTGCTGGCGCTGTTCCGGCGTCGACGGCGTCCAGTCCGTCAGCGCGCTCGTGCCGTCCGAGTTCAGCGCGTCGGCTGCCGGCGGCCAGAGGTCCTTCTCGATCCGGTGGAAGCCGGTCCAGTCGAGTCCTTCAGCCACGGCGTCGACCTCGCGGTAGTCGATCTTCGGGTCGAGGTCGCCGAACGCCTCGGCCGTCGGCTCGATGCGTTCGTACGAGACGCGCGTCGTCGCGAACAGCTGACGGGCGGTCTCGTCGTCGCCGGCGGCGTACGCGTCGGTGAAGGCCTTCACCTGCGGCACGAGTTCGGCCACCTGCGACTTGATGTAGGCGACGTAGTTCGTCACGGCCTGGTCAGTGAGCGCCTGCTCGTCCTTCGAGACGGCGGCGTTCTCGCCCGTCACGGTGAACTCGGCGAGGCCGACCGGTGCGCCGACGAGCTGGAACTTGCAGGCCGTGTAGTAGGTGCCGGGGTTCAGCTGTGCGACGTAGGACACCGTCTGGCCCGGCGTCACGTTCTCCTTCTCGCCGACGATGCGCAGCTTGTCCGAGGCGAGGATCTCGAACTCGTTGACGTCGGTGCCGTTGTTGGTGATCGAGAAGGTCACGGCACCGGCCGTCGCCTTCGCCACGGACACGGAGCACGAGTCGTCGGTGATGGCGACGGTGAGTGCGTCGCTTCCCGTCTTGTTCGGGACGCATCCCGTGAGGGCGAGGGCGAGGACGCCCGCGCCGGCGAGGCCGGCGATGATGCGGTGCTGCATGGAGACTCCTGTCGGAAGGTGCTGGTGCTGGTGCTGGTGCTGGTGCTGGTGCAGGTGATTGGTTCGTGGTGGGTCGGGGCTGGTCAGACGTTCGTCGTGACCGGTTTCGTGACGGAGGTCGGGCGCCGACGGCCGAGACCCGAGACCCGGATGAAGCAGACGAGCGTGACGACGAGGTACAGCAGCCACGCACCGAACTGCGCCCAGGTCGGGGCAGGGGTGAAGTTGAAGAGCCCGCCGAGGACGGTGCCGTACCAGCTCGTCGGAGGGACGACGGCGCTCAGGTCGAAGGCGGCCTGGCCCCAGCCGGGGATGACGCCCGCCTCCTGGAGGTCGCCGACGCCGTAGGCGAGGACGCCGGCAGCCACGACGACGAGGAAGAGGCCGGTCCACGTGAAGAAGGTCCCGAGGTTGATCCGGACGAACCCGCGGTAGATGAGATACGCGATGACGACGGAGGTGAGGATGCCGAGGAGCGCGCCGATCGAGCCGACGACGGCGTTCTCGCCGGAGTTGACGCTCGCCCAGATGAACAGAGCGGTCTCGATCCCCTCGCGGCCGACGCTGATGAAACCGAGCACGATGATCCCGATCGCCGACCCGGCGACGGCGGCGTCGAGTCGTGACTCGAGGTCGTGCTTGAGCTCTCGGGCGTTGCGCCCCATCCAGAAGATCATCCAGGTGACGAGCCCGACGGCCAGGATGGACAGTCCGCCGCCGAGGATCTCCTGCGCCTGGAAGCTCAGCCCGTACGGTCCCCAGGTGAGGATGGCACCGACGCCGAGCGAGACGACGATCGCGACGGCGACGCCGAGCCACAACCTGGGGAGGACGTCCCGGCGGCCGAGCTTGTTCAGGTAGGCGACGAGGATGCCGACGATGAGGCCGGCTTCGAGGCCTTCGCGGAGGCCGATGAGGTAGTTCGCGAGCACGTGACCGGACTTTCGGGCGTCGAGCAGGCGGTCGCCCGGGGGAGGCCGTCGTCTGCGGGGTGGGGATGCATCCGAGGGCGCGCCGGGCGGGGACCGTGGTCCGGGCGGGGCGCTGCGACTTCGGAACGCGGTTGGGTAAGGCTAACCTTATCCGACGTCGACCATAGCGCCTGACACCGAGGGTGTCCAGATACAATCGGCGGATGACCGATCCGGCCCCCGACCCCAGCCTCCCAGACGGCCGCACGGTCGGCGACGACCGCTGGTTCCCGCCGACACCGCCGCAGCCGGACGCACCGCACGAGCCGTCCACGGCGTCGCGGGTGATCGGGATCGTCCTCGCGTTCCTCGTCGGTCTGGCGTACGGCGCCATCGGCACGGTCGCGCACGCCTGGGCGCCCTCCGTCCTCGGTGTCGCTCTCCCGGTCGGGCTGGTGCTCGGCATCCTCGGTGTGGCCATGCTCCTGGTCGGACTCCGGATCGTCCTGGGAGACCGGCTCGCAGCGTCGGCAGCGGCGCTCGGGGTCATCCTCATGATCGGGATCCTGCTGCTCGAGAGCACCGGTGGCTCCGTCCTCATCCCGCAGAGCGTCTCGGGCCTCGTCTGGACCATCGCCCCCGGCCTCATCGCCGTCCTCGTCGTGGCGTGGCCGAAGCTCCCGGAGCGCGCCCGCAAGCGCGACGACCGTCCCGCGGGACCGACGCCCGAACCGCTCCCCGTCTCGCCGCAGGCGTAGACTGGACAACTCAGTGCTCGTGAAGGGAGCCACCCGCCCGTGACCTACGTGATCGCCCTGCCGTGCGTCGATGTCAAGGACCGCGCCTGCATCGACGAATGCCCCGTCGACTGCATCTACGAGGGTGAACGGTCGCTCTACATCCACCCCGACGAATGCGTCGACTGCGGTGCGTGCGAGCCGGTCTGCCCGGTGGAGGCCATCTACTACGAGGACGACCTTCCCGAGGAGTGGGCGGACTACTACAAGGCCAATGTCGAGTTCTTCGACGAGATCGGTTCCCCGGGTGGGGCCGCGAAGGTCGGCGTGATCCCCTCGGACCACCCGCTCATCGCCGCGATGCCGCCACAAGCCCACGAGTAGTCGCGTGGCACTGCAGCCGCTGCCCGACTACCCCTGGGACCTCATGGTCCCGTATGCGGAGCAGGCCCGTCGGCACCCCGACGGCATCGTCGACCTCTCGATCGGTTCGCCGGTCGATCCCACTCCCGGCCTCATCCGGGATGCGCTCCGGGCGGCAACGGACGCGCATGCGTACCCGACCACGGTCGGCACGCCCGAACTCCGGCAGGCGATCGTCGACTGGTTCGCGCGCCGTCGTGGTGTCGAGGGGCTCACCCTCGACGCCGTCCTCCCGACGATCGGCTCGAAGGAACTCGTCGCGCTGCTCGCCTTCCTCCTCGGCCTGGGCGCCGGCGACACCGTGGTCCACCCCGTGGCCGCCTACCCGAGCTACGCGGTCGGCGCGGCGATCGCCGGAGCCGAGGCGTTCGCGTCCGACGACCCCGCCGAATGGCCGGAGAGCACCCGGCTGGTCTGGCTGAATTCCCCCGGCAACCCCGACGGTCGTGTCCTGTCGGTCGACGAGCTGCGGGCAGCCCGAGCCAGAGCCCGCGAACTGGGCGCCGTCCTCGTGGGCGACGAATGCTACGCGGAACTCGGCTGGGAGGGGGAGTGGTCCGACACGCCGACCCCGTCCGTGCTCGATCCACGCGTGACCGACGGCGACACCGAGGGCGTCCTCGCGATCTACTCCCTGAGCAAGCAGTCCAACCTCGCCGGCTACCGTGCCGCGTTCCTCGCGGGCGACGAGCGCCTGGTGCGTCGGCTGGTCACCGTCCGGAAGCACGCGGGTCTGATGCTGCCGGCCCCGCTGCAGGCCGCCATGGTCGCGGCGCTCGGCGACGACGCCCACGTCGCGGAGCAGAAGGCCCGGTACCGCGCCCGCCGTGAGGTGCTGCTCCCGGCCGTCCGCGAGGCCGGGTTCCGGGTCGATCGCAGCGAGGCGGGACTGTACCTGTGGATCACCGAGGGCCAGGACGCCTGGGTGAGTATCGACCGCTTGGCGTCGATCGGTGTCCTTGCTGGCCCGGGGGTGTTCTACGGCGAGGCCGGGCCGCAGCACGTGCGGCTCTCCCTGACCGCCACCGACGAGCGCATCGCGGCCGCCGCGGCCAGACTTCGGGGCCTCCGCCCGATTTCGGGGTGAACTCCAAGGAAGTCGCCGGATCACTGTGGGAAACAACAGTTGGGTCCGAAGCCGATTAGGCTGTATGTGACACGCCGTCGTATCGGAGGGCGATGTCGAGTCCCTATCGCACGAAGATATGAGGAGGCGCCGTGGGCGACGTCGAGAAACAGGCTTCCACCGAGACGCATCAGGTCACCCTGAACTACCCCGGCGGAACGGCCGAATTCCCGATCCACCAGTCAGCCCAGGGCGCGTCGAGTATCGACATCTCCTCGCTCACGCGGCAGACCGGCCTGACCACACTCGACTACGGGTTCGTCAACACCGCGGCGACCAAGTCGGCCATCACGTACATCGACGGCGATCAGGGCATCCTGCGCTACCGCGGCTACCCGATCGAGCAGCTCGCCAAGCAGTCGACCTTCCTCGAGGTCGCCTGGCTGCTCATCCACGGGGAGCTCCCGACGGCCGACGAACTCGGCGGATTCGACGAGAAGATCCGGCGCCACACGCTCCTCCACGAGGACCTCAAGCGGTTCTTCTCCGCGCTCCCGCACACGGCCCACCCGATGGCCGTCCTGTCGAGCGCCCTGCAGGCCATGTCGACCTACTACGAGTCGGACGCCAATCCGCACGATCCCGACCACGTCGAGCTCACGACCGTCCGCATGCTCGCGAAGCTGCCGGTGATCGCGGCCTACGCGCACAAGAAGTCGGTCGGGCAGGCGTTCCTCTACCCCGACAACTCGCTGAGCTTCGTCGACAACTTCCTCAAGCTGAACTTCGGCAACCTCGCCGAGCCCTACGAGATCGATCCCGTCCTGTCGAAGGCGCTCGACCTCCTGCTCATCCTGCACGAGGACCACGAGCAGAACGCCTCGACTTCCACGGTCCGCCTCGTCGGCTCGACCGGAGCGAACCTCTACGCCTCGGTGTCCGCCGGTATCAACGCCCTGTCGGGTCCGCTGCACGGTGGCGCGAACGAGGCTGTCCTGCAGATGCTCGGCCGGATCCAGGAGTCCGGCGAGGGCGTGCAGCGCTTCGTCGACCGCGTGAAGAACAAGGAAGACGGCGTGAAGCTCATGGGCTTCGGGCACCGCGTCTACAAGAACTACGACCCGCGCGCCAAGCTCGTCAAGGAGAGCGCCGGCGAGGTGCTCCGTGCCCTCGGTATCAACGACCCGCTGCTCGACCTCGCTCAGGAGCTCGAGCAGATCGCCCTCGAGGACGACTACTTCAAGGAGCGCAAGCTCTACCCGAACGTCGACTTCTACACCGGCGTCATCTACAAGGCGATGGGCTTCCCGACGCGGATGTTCACGGTGCTCTTCGCCATCGGACGCCTGCCCGGATGGATCGCCCACTGGCGTGAGATGAACCTCGACCCGCAGACCAAGATCGGGCGCCCGCAGCAGCTGTACACGGGTTCGCCCGAGCGTCCCTTCCCGACGCGCTAGTCCCGTAGGCTCCTGAGCCTGTCGAAGGGTGGTTCCTGAACCTGTCGAAGGGCGGCCCCGCATCCACCTCGGATGCGGGGCCGTTCTGTGTTCGGAGACGCCGGGTCAGGCGTGCAGTGCCGCGTTCAGCTCGACGCCCGAGCCCGAGCGGGGGAGCACTTCGACGGCACCGGTGAGCGAGTTCCGACGGAACAGGAGGTTGGGGACACCCGACAGCTCGACCGCCTTGACCGTGCGCGGCGCGCCCTCGGCCGTGGCCGCAGCACCCGCGAGGACGACCTTGGTGCCCGCGGTCACGTAGAGACCGGCCTCGACCACGGAGTCGTCGCCGATCGAGATGCCGATGCCGGAGTTGGCGCCGAGGAGGGCGCGCTGACCGATCGCCACCCGCTGCGTACCACCGCCGGAGAGCGTCCCCATGATCGACGCACCACCGCCGATGTCGCTGCCGTCGCCGACGACGACGCCCTGCGAGATGCGGCCTTCGACCATCGACGCGCCGAGGGTCCCGGCGTTGAAGTTGACGAAGCCCTCGTGCATGACGGTGGTACCCGGTGCCAGGTGGGCGCCGAGCCGGACGCGCGAGGCGTCGGCGATCCGGACCTTGTCGGGCGTCACGTAGTCGAGGAGTCTCGGGAACTTGTCGATGCCGGTCGCGTGGATGCCGGCGCGGAGGAGTGACGGTCGGAGACGGTCGAAGTCCGCGGGGTGCACGGGGCCGGCGTTGGTCCAGACGACGATCGGGAGGTGCGCGAAGACACCGTCGAGCGAGATCGTGTTCGGCTGGACGAGCAGGTGGCTGAGCAGGTGTAGCCGCAGGTAGGCGTCCGGGGTGCTCTGCGGAGCGGCCTGCAGCTCGATCTCGACGGTGACGATGTCGATGCGGACGGCCCGGCGCTCGTCGTCGGTCGCGAGGGCCTCGAGGTCTGCGGGGGCGATCCAGCGGTCGCGGCCCTCGGGGATCCGTCCGAGCGAGGGCTCGGGGAACCAGGTGTCGAGCACGGTGCCGTCGGCGGCGATGGTCGCGAGGCCGGAGCCCCAGGCGTGAGTCGGAACGGGGGTCTCGGCAGGCGCAGCGGTCATGGCTCCAGGGTACCGGCCAACACTCAGGCCGACGGCCAATACACTGGTGCCATGCCAGCCGAAGTCCCCGTACTCGACCTGTCCGTCTCCTCGGTGGAACTCACCCAGCAGCTGTGCGACATCGCCTCCGTCTCGGGGGACGAGGCCCGCATCGCCGACGCGATCGAGGCGTCGCTCGAGGGTCTCGAGCACCTGACGATCGTGCGCGACGGCGACACGGTGGTCGCTTCCACCTCGCTCGGACGTGCCCAGCGGGTCATCATCGCCGGCCACATCGACACCGTCCCGATCAACGGAAACGTCCCGACCCGGTTCGAGGAGCGCGACGGCGAGGCGGTGCTCTGGGGTCGGGGGACGGTCGACATGAAGGGCGGCGTCGCGGTCCAGCTGAAGCTCGCGGCTGAGCTCACCGATCCCATCGTCGACATCACCTGGATGTGGTACGACAACGAGGAGGTCGCATCCGATCTCAACGGCCTCGGGCGTCTCGCGCGGAACCGTCCCGACCTCTTCATCGGTGACTTCGCGATCCTCGGCGAGCCGAGCAACGCCGGCGTCGAGGGCGGTTGCAACGGAACGCTCCGCGTCCACGTGAGCGCCCACGGCAAGCGGTCGCACGCGGCCAGGAGCTGGGTCGGCGTCAACGCGATCCACGCGATCTCCCCGGTCCTCGCGACACTCGCCTCGTACACGCCACGGGAGGTGGAGGTCGACGGGCTCGTCTACCGCGAGGGCGTCAACGCGGTCGGGATCACCGGCGGCGTCGCCGGGAACGTGATCCCCGACCTCGTCACCGTCGAGGTGAACTACCGCTTCGCTCCGAGCCGGACGGGTGCCGAGGCGCTCGCCCACCTCGAGGAGCTCTTCTCGGGCTTCGAGGTCGTGCAGACGGACGTCGCGGAGGGCGCTCGTCCCGGGCTCGACGCGCCGATCGCGCAGGACTTCCTGGCCGCGGTCGGCGGCACACCCGCCCCGAAGTACGGCTGGACGGACGTCGCACGCTTCTCCGCACTCGGCGTCCCCGCCGTCAACTACGGACCGGGTGACCCGCTCCTCGCCCATGCCGACGACGAGCGCGTCCCGCTCGCGCACATCGAGGACTGCGAGCGCGGGCTCCGCGCCTGGCTGACCGGGCCCGATGGTCGCTGACACGGCCCACTCGACCGAGGTCGAGGAGCGGCCGTCGATGCTCCGGCGCTGGGCCCGCCTGCCCTGGTGGGGGCGGATCGTCATCGTGTACGTGTTGTCCCGCCTGGTGACGACCGTGATGTTCGCGGTCGCGAGTCTGCTGCAGGCGCCGGACTCCCGGTTCGGCGCGTTCCCCTCGCTGGGGACGCTCGCCGCCGGCTGGGACGGACAGTGGTACTGGTGGATCGCGACGTACGGCTACCCGACCCAGCTGCCGCTCGACGACGCCGGCCGGGTCGCGGAGAACGCGTGGGCGTTCATGCCGGTGTATCCAGGGGTCGTCAAGGCGCTCTCGGTCGTCACCTTCCTGCCGTGGCCGGTCATGGCCGTGATCGTTTCGCTGTGCTGTGGCTTGGGGGCGGCCCTGCTGTTCCACCGGCTCCTGCGCATCCGCCTCGGCGATGAACGGGCGATGTTCGCCGTCGTGCTGTTCTGCATCGCCCCGCTCAGCGCCCTGTTCCAGGTCGCCTACGCGGAATCGATGTTCCTGCTGCTGCTGACGCTCGCGCTGCTCCTGCTCGTGACGCGCCGGTACGGCTGGCTCCTCGCGGTCATCCCGGTCATGGCGTTCACCCGCCCCGGAGTCCTGGCCTTCTCGCTCCTGCTGGGCCTCCATCTCATCGTGCGGATCGTCACGCGACACCGCGACCCGCTCGCGCGCCGGGAGGTCGTCCTCATCCTCGCGGGCGGGGCACTCGCCGCCGTCGCCGGATTCGCGTGGATGGTCATCGCCGGCCTCGTCACCGGGACTCCGGAGGCCTACCTCGAGACGGAGCTGGCGTGGCGGGCCGCCTTCATCGGGGAGCAACCCCTCGTCCCGTTCTCCGCCTGGATCCAGGGCGGCCAGTTCTGGTTCGGAGATGGTCCGGGCATTGCCGTCGTCGTAGCGGTCTTCGTCGGCTCCGTCGTGCTCCTGTTCCTCCCGCCGGTGCGTCGGCTCGGAGCCGACCTCCGGTTGTGGGTGGGGTCGTACCTCCTCTACCTCTTCGCGGTGTTCTTCCCGCAGACGAGTGTCTTCCGGCTGCTCGTCCCGGTCTTCCCGCTCCTCGGTGCGGTCGCCGTCCCACGGAACCGCTGGTACCGCGGCGGCGTCGTCATCGTCTCGCTGGCGTTGCAATGGTGTTGGATCTTCGTCATGTACGGCCTCGCGAACGCGTATTGGACCATTCCCTGAGCGCGGATCCGGCGTCATCCTGCGCCTCGCCGCGCTCAGGATTATCACGAGCCCCCGTGATACGAGATAATAGGGGTCAGTCGAACAACGAGAGGGGACTCGCATGGCCGCAATGAAGCCACGCACCGGAGACGGGCCAATGGAGGCCGTGAAGGAGGGTCGGCTCATCATCGTGCGAGTGCCTCTTGAAGGGGGAGGGCGTCTCGTCGTGTCGGTCAACGACGCAGAGGCTCAAGAACTGCATGATGCACTCGCGGGTGTGGTGAGCGCGGGCTGATCCCCGTCACCGACGCCGCATGAGTCGAGAACCGGCCGTCATCACTACTCTCAGAGTCAGGATGGCGGCCGGTTCGTCGTCGTGCGGAGGGCTCAGAGGTTCGGTTTGGTGATCTGCAGGAGGCCGTCGCCGGCGGGGGACAGGGCGCTGACGACCGCGTCGGACGCGGAGATCTCCTGGACGAGCGAGCGGAAGAGTCCTGTGGTCTCGTCCCGCTGAGCCGGATCGGCCACGCGGCCCCGCCAGAGCGCGTGCGGGACGAGCACGGTGCCGCCGGGACGCACCAGACGGAGTCCGTGCTCGACGTACTCGATGACCGATCCCGGGTCGCCGTCGACGAGGACGAGGTCGTAGGAGTTCTCGTTCATCCGCGGCAGGACGTCGAGCGCGCTGCCGGTGATGAGGCGGATGCGATTGGTCGTGATGCCGGCCTCCGTGAACGCCGCGCGTGCCTGCTGCTGGTGCACGATCTCGGTGTCGATGGACGTCAGCACCGCGCTCGTGGCACCGCGGAGCAGCCAGAGCCCGGAGACGCCGGTGCCGGTCCCCACCTCGACGATGGACTCCGCGCGGGTGGCCGCGGCCACCACCGCGATCTGCGCGCCGATCGCCGGAGAGATCGGTTCGACACCCAGTTCGTGCGCGTGAGCGCGCGCCGTGAGCATCGCCGCGCTCTCGACGACCACGTCGCCCGCGTACTTCCAATTGAGATTGTGTTCTGACACCTTGCCTCCGGATCCCAGCGTATGGCCTGCAACTGCTCCGACAGCTGAGGCTCGCGCGGTAGTCTGATGTCGTGTTCGGTCTGACCTTCGACAAACTCCTCATCATCGGGGTCATCGCCGTGTTCCTGCTGGGTCCGGAACGGCTGCCGTACTACGCGTCCCAGCTGGCGCGACTCGTCCGCACCCTCCGAGACCTCGCCTCCGGCGCCAAGGACCGGATGCGCGAGGAGATGGGGCCGGAGTTCGACGAGGTCGACTGGAAGAAGCTCGACCCACGTCAGTACGATCCGAGACGCATCATCCGCGAGGCGCTCCTCGACGACGAGCCTCCGGTGACGCCGACGGTCGCGACGACCGCTCCGCTCGACGCGGCTCCCGCGGCCGCCGCTGCAGCCGTTCCGTCGCTCGAGAAGCCGAAGTCGATCCAGGCGGCGACCGACGAGCGCCTGCGCCGACTCGCCGCCGGAGAGACCGCCGCGCCCCCGTTCGACCTCGAAGCCACCTGAGCCCGCTTCGGTCGCACGCGTCCGACCCGGACGGCTCAGCTCGTGCTGACGCCGAGGCGACGACCGGCGAGGCCACGCGGTCTCGCAGCGAGCTGACCGGCCAGCCGGAGGATCTCGGCGGCCGCGGGATCCGTCGGATCCGAGAGGACGATCGGCAGCCCGGCGTCTCCGCCCTCCCGAAGCGGGACGCTGAGCGGGACCGAGGCGAGGAGCGGTACCGGGGCGTCCTGGCCGATCGACAGCCGCTCTGCGAGCGCCTCGCCACCCCCTGAGCCGAACAGCTGCAGGACGCTGCCGTCGGGCTGGGGGAGGCCCGCCATGTTCTCGATGACGCCGTAGACGCGCTGCCCGGTCTGCCGCGCCACCACGCCGCTGCGCTCGGCCACCTCGGCGGCGGCCGGCTGCGGTGTCGTGACGACGAGCACCTCGGCGTGGGGGAGCAGCTGGCCGATGGAGATGGCGACGTCCCCGGTGCCGGGCGGGAGGTCGAGGAGCAGCACGTCGAGGTCGCCGAAGAACACGTCGGTCAGGAACTGCTGGATGGTGCGGTGGAGCATCGGTCCGCGCCAGGCGACGGCGACGGCGGTGGTGCCGTCCGTCGGTGGGTCGATGAACATGCCGATCGAGACGACCTTCACGCCGTGGGCGACGGGTGGCAGGATCATGTCGCCGACCTGCGTCGGTTTGACGGCCAGGCCGTCCTCGACCAGGCCGAGGAGCCCCGGGATGGAGAACCCGTGGACGTCCGCGTCGACCAGGCCGACCCGCAGACCGCTGGTGGCGAGTGCGACGGCCAGGTTCGCGGTCACCGTCGACTTCCCGACACCGCCCTTGCCGCTCGTGACGGCGTACACGCGGGTCAGTGAGTCCGGGCCGAACGGGATGCCGCGGGCGCTCCGGCCGCCTCGGAGGCGCTCCGTGAGTGCCTGACGCTCCGCCGTCGTCATCACCTGGACGTCGACCGCGACGCTCGTCACCCCGGGGGTCGCGGCGGTAGCGTCACGGACGTCGCGCTCGATGCTCGCCGCTGCCGGACAGCCGACGATCGTGAGCTTGATCGTGACATCGGCGGCACCGGTGTCGTCCACCGTGATCGGGCCGACCATGTCGAGTTCGGTGATCGGTTTGCGGATCTCGGGGTCGATGACGCGGGCGAGCGCGGTCCTGATCCGCTCGGCGAGGCCGATGTCAGCCGCGCCGGCGTCAGCCACGCCGACGCTCAGGCCCGTCGTGTTCGGGCTGGTCGGTGCGATCCCGATCGAGTTCCTCGAGGAGGGAGCGCAGCTCGGCGCGGATGAAGTCCTTCGACGCCATGTCCTTGAGAGCCAGGCGCAGCGCGACGACCTCACGGGCGAGGTATTCGGTGTCGGCGAGGTTCCGTTCGGACCGCTGCCGGTCCTGCTCGATCTGCACGCGGTCGCGGTCGTCCTGGCGGTTCTGGGCGAGCAGGATGAGCGGAGCGGCGTACGAGGCCTGGAGCGACAGCACGAGCGTCAGCGCCACGAAGCCGATGTCGACCGAGTCGAACCGGAGGGCGAGCGGACCGTAGGTGTTCCAGGCGATCCACAGGATGACGAAGAGGGTGAGGCCGAGGAGGAACCACGGTGTGCCCATCGCCCGGGCGATCCATTCGGTGAACCGGCCGAAGCGGTCGCGCGAGGCCGGGGCACGGCGGATGGAACGGACGGAACTCCGAAGCCCCTTCGGAGCGTCGAGCCGGACCTCATTGCGGGGAGCTCGTGCCACGACCTGCCCTCCTTCCGTTCGATCCGAGCCGCTGTTCCGACGCCGGGAGTTCATCGTTCTCGTCGATGCTGCGCCAGTCGTCCGGGAGCAGGTAGTCGAGGACATCGTCGATCGTCACGACGCCGAGGAGCCGGTGCTGTTCGTCGACGACGGGCACCTGGACGAGGTTGTAGCTCGCGAGGATCCGCGAGACCTCGGCGGCGGAGGTCCGCACGCCCACCGGATCGAGGCTCTGATCGAGCAGGGTCCCGAGGCGCTCGTGCGGCGGGTAGCGGAGCATGCGCTGGAAGTGCACCATCCCGAGGAAGCGTCCCGTCGGCGACTCGTACGGCGGCAGGGTGATGCAGACGCCGGCCGCCAGCGCCGGTGCCAGCTCGGAGCGTCGGATCGACGCGAGGGCCTCCGCGACGGTGGCGTCGGCGGAGAGGATGATCGGCTCGGTCGTCATGAGGCCACCCGCGGTCTCCGGGTCGAACCGGAGCAGCATGCGGACGTCCTCGGCCTCCTCCGGTTCCATGAGCTCGAGGAGGTGCTCTCCGCGATCCTCGGGGAGCTGGGCGATGAGGTCGGCGGCGTCGTCGGGCTGCATCTGGTCGAGGACGTCAGCCGCGCGGTCGTCGTCGAGCTGGCCGAGGATCTGCACCTGGTCGGTCTCGGGCATCTCCTCGAGCACGTCCGCGAGTCGGTCGTCGGACAGCTCCTCAGCGACCTCGATCATCCGGTCGCGCGGGAGGTCGAGGAGCGTGTTCGCGAGGTCGGCCGGTTTCAGGTCGGCGTAGGTCGCGATGAGCTGCTCGGCGGACTGCGCCTCGCCGAGTTCCTGCTCCTCGCGCAGCTCGTTCCAGGTGGCGAAGGTCGTCGGGCCCTTCACGAAGGGGGAGGCGGTGGTCTTCGGGCGGCGGACGAACAGCTGCGACACCTGCCACTCGCCGGGCCCCTGCTCCTCGATGGCGACATCCTCGATCGTCGCCTCCTCGCCGGTGGTCCGGAAGACGACACGTCGGCCGAAGAGTTCGGCGATCACGCGTACCTCGCCACCGCGCTGCTCGAACCGGCGGACGTTGATGAGTCCCGTGGTGATGATCTGCCCGGCACCGATGCTCGTCACGCGGCCGATCGAGACGAACACGCGGCGCTTGCCGGGGATCTCGACGATGAGGCCGACGACCCGCGGTGGTTTGCCGGTGCGGTAGACGACGAGCACGTCCCTGACCTTGCCGACACGATCGCCCGCGGGGTCGAAGACGGTGCACCCGGCGAGCCTGGCGACGAACACTCTGGTTGCACTCACGACTACTAACCTACCCGCCGGTGGTCGGCCTGGAGTGCCCGCTCCGGGCGGGGTGAGAGGATGGAGGTATGAGTGATCCGCGACAGTTCGGCCGGAAGGGCGCCCCGGCGCTCGGCGTCATCCCGCGAGGCGAGACGGTGGCCAGCTACGAGAGCTACGAGTCCGCGCAGGCCGCGATCTCGTCGCTCGCCCACACCGATTTCCCGGTCAAAGAGATCTCGATCGTCGGCAGCGATCTCAAGAGCGTCGAACGCGTCACCGGTCGCCTCAGCTACGGCCGTGCTGCGGGAGCCGGTGCGGTCAGCGGTGCCTGGCTCGGACTGTTCCTCGGGCTCGTCCTCGTCATCTTCAACCCCGAGACGAACCTCATGCTGCTCGGTGCCGCGGTGCTCATGGGTGCTGCGTTCGGCATGCTGTTCGGCATCGTGTCGTACTCGGTGACCCGCAAGCGGCAGGAGTACACCTCGGCCACGCTCGTCGTCGCGACGCGCTACGACCTCATCGTCGGCGGTGAGCTCGCGAACCGTGCACGCAACCTCCTGGAGCGCGGCCCGGAGTCCGACGCGGGCTGATCCAGCCGCGTCAGGCTCCGAGCCGTCGCCCGACGGACGGGCTCAGCGCGCGAGCCAGGCCTCGACCTCGTCCGCGGTGCGCGGGATGCCGGCGGAGAGGTTCTCCGCGCCGTCCTCGGTGACGAGGATGTCGTCCTCGATCCGGACGCCGATGCCGCGGTACTCCTCGGGGACCGTGAGGTCGTCGACCTGGAAGTAGAGGCCGGGCTCGATGGTGAAGACCATGCCTGGCTCGATCACGGCGTCGGCGTACATCTCGCGACGTGCCTGGGCGCAGTCGTGCACGTCGGTGCCGAGGTGGTGGCTCGTCCCGTGCACCATGTACCGCCGGTGCTGCTCGTTCTCCTTCAGGAGGGCTTCCTCAGCGGTGACGGGGAGCAGGCCCCACTCGGCGGTCTTGCGTGCGATGACCGCCATCGCGGCCGCGTGCACCTCGCGGAACCGGATGCCGGGGCGGACGATGGCGAAGGCCTCGTCGGCCGCCTCGCGGACGGCCTCGTAGACCCGGCGCTGGACCTCGGTGAACGTGCCGGACACCGGGAGCGTGCGGGTGATGTCGGCGGTGTAGTAGCTGTCGAGCTCGACGCCGGCGTCGATGAGGATGAGGTCGCCCGGGACGACCCGTCCGTCGTTGCGTGTCCAGTGGAGGATGCAGGCGTGCGGTCCTGCGGCGGCGATGGTCTCGTAACCGACGCCGTTCCCATCGGCGCGAGCCCGCCCGGCGAAGACGCCCTCGACGATGCGCTCGCCGCGCTCGTGAGCGAGGATCTTCGGGAGTTCGGCGATGACGTCGTCGAAGCCGCGCGCGGTCGCGTCGACGGCGAGACGCATCTGCGCGATCTCGTAGGCGTCCTTCACGAGGCGCATCTCCGACACGGCGCGCGTCAGCTCGTCGTCGACGTCGACCGTGAGATCGGCGGCGTCGGCCGTGAACGCCGAGAGGTCGGCGGTCGTGACCGCGAGGTCGGCCGCCACCTGGGCGAGCGACGGACGTGCACCGATCCAGAACTCGCCGATCGCGGCGTTCGTGTAGAACTCGTCGGTGTCGCGGCCCGCTCGCTCTCGGAAGTACAGGGTCGCGGTGTGGCCGGACCCCTCGGGATCGAGCACGAGGACGCTGTCTGGTTCGGTGTCGGCCGCCCAGCCGGTGTAGTACGAGAAGGCGGAGTGCGCCCGGTACAGGTAGTCGGTGTCGTTCGACCGCTGCTTCATCCCGCCCGCGGGGAGGACGAGACGCTGACCGGGGAACTGAGCGGACAGGCGTTCACGACGAGCCGCTGCCAGGCCGGCGGTCTCCCGCGGCTCCGGCAGGACCTCGGGGCGGTCCGCCCACCCGGTGCCGATGAAGGCACGGAAGCCCTCGGACCAGGCGGCCGCCCGGTTGGAGGTCGCCTCGGTCTGGACGGTGTTCGAACTGGATGTGTCTGCGGAAGTCGCCATGCCTCCATTGTCGCACTGCGGTGGCGACAGGTGCCCGTCGCTCAGCCCGCCGTGCGGGGGAGCAGCGTCGCGACCACGGGCCGGTGATCGCTGCCGGTGCCGTCGACGTCGGTGAGGACGCGAGCCGACACGGTGACCCATCCCGGTGACGCCATGACATGGTCGATCGGCGCGCCGAGGACCGCCGGGAGCTCGGTCGGCCAGGTACCGAGCCCGGCTGCCGCGTCGGCCGCGGCGGCGTCGTGGCATGCGCCCAGGTCGCCGACGCCGCGCAATCCGGCGAGGTGGTCGAGCGTCGCGTTGAAGTCACCGGCCATGATCATGTCCGCGTCGTCGGTGCAGCGGTCGGCGAGATCGGCGAGTTCCGAACGCCAGTCGTCGAGCCGACTCGGTAGTGGGGCCGTGGTGTGGACGGCGACGAGGGTCGGTCCGCGACCGAGGACCGGATCGGCGATGAGGGTCTCTGAGCGTTCGATGGCGGTCGGCCCGGTCGCCGTCGGTGCACGGACCGCGTACTCGCCGAGTCCGGTGCTGATGAGGAGGCTCGTCCCTCCTGCGTCGGCGGCGGTCGAATGCGCCACCATCGGCCGTCCGGCGGCGGTCATCGTGGCGGCGACGACCGCCGCGGTGTCGGACGAGGTCTCCGGGAGGGCGACGACGTCGGCGCCCTCACGCACCGCGATCGCCGCGATCGTCCCGGGGTCGACGGCGTCGCCGAGGGTGTTCCAGGCGAGGACCGTGACCTGATCCGCGAGATCGGTCGCCTCACCGGCGACCATCTGATCGTCGACCCCGCGGTTGGCGGTGACGACGGCGCCGGTGACCGAGACCGCGGCGAGGACGACCGCCAGGATGGCGGGGAGCACGCGGCGGGATCCCCGGACCAGGATCGTCGTCACGAGGCAGAGGAGGGCGCCGCCGGCGGCGGCGATCGCCACGACGAGGCGGAACGCGCTCAGTTGGACGACGACCTGGGCCTGTTCGAGACCGAACAGGCCGGGGAGGACGGCCACGACCAGCAGGGCCGTGGTCGCGATCGCGAGCACGGCCGCGATGACGCCACCGACGGTCTTCAGCACCCGCGTCAGCGTAGGCGAGCGGTCTGGGAGTCCTCGGGGCGGGACCTGCGACTAGGGTGGAAGCGTGGTGAGCGCTCGAGACATGCACGGCCCCGCCGATCTGCACACGCACTCGAGCGTCTCGGACGGCACGGAGACGCCGACGCAGCTGATGCGCGCTGCCGGTGCCGCAGGGCTCGGCACGATCGCCCTCACCGACCACGACTCCACCGCCGGCTGGGCCGAGGCGGCCGTCGAGTCGCGTCGCCAGGGCATCACGCTGCTCCCCGGAATGGAACTGAGCACCCGCTACGAGTGGCGGAGCGTGCACCTGCTCGCGTACCTCATCGATCCGCTGAACGGCGACCTGCTCCAGGAGACCGCGAAGATCCGGGAGTCCCGGCTCCGGCGGGCCGAAGGCATCGTGGCACGCATCGGTGACGACTACCCGCTGTCCTGGTCGGACGTCCTCGCGCAGACCCGCGAAGGCGCGACTGTCGGCCGGCCCCACATCGCCGACGCCCTCGTCGCCCTCGGGATCGTGGCCGACCGTGGTGAAGCCTTCGACGGCATCCTGCATCCGCGCACCGGGTACTACGCGCCGCACTACGCGCCCGACCCGCTCACGGCGGTCAAGCTCGTCCGCGCCGCCGGTGGTGTCCCGGTGATCGCCCACCCGGTCCCGGCCGGTCGCGACCGGATGCTGCCCGAGCCGTACTTCCGCGAGCTCGCCGATGCGGGTCTGTTCGGGCTCGAGATCGAGCACCGCGAGAACACCGAGGAGGGCAAGGTCGTCGTGCGCCGGATCGCCTCAGAGCTGGGCCTCGTCGCTACCGGCTCGAGCGACTATCACGGCACCGGTAAGCCGAACCGCCTCGGCGAGAACACCACGGACATCGACGTGGTCCGGCGCATCGTGGGCGAGGCCACCGGCTCGGCGCCCGTCCTGCCCGACTGACCCGCGGCGCGTCGGGAGTTCCCGTCGAACCTCTTCCGGTCACTGAGCCTGTCGACGTGCTCACGGAGACGCAGCGGATCTGAGGGGACGATGGTCGGAACACCCTTCGACACGCTCAGGGACCGGTATCCCTCGGTCACCAACCGTGTCGAGCCCAGCGCTCGCGACATGCGGAACGCCCGCATCCGGAAGGGTGCGGGCGTTCTGCGTGGTGGATCTACGCCGTCGGTGCCGGGGGTGCGGTGCGGCGCGTCCGGCTCCGACGGCGGGGAGCGCTGTTGCCGTCGCGGTGCTCCGGACCGTGGCCGTCGTGTGTGCCTGCCGCAGGCGCGCCGCGGTCGACGGTGTCGGTCGAGGCGGCGTCGTGCGTCCGCGAGTGGGCGCGGGTGCTCGGCTGGGACTCGAGCCGCGTGCTGGTCGGCTGGGTGCGGTCACCTCCTCGTCCGCCGCGCTCACCACCGCGACCGCCGCCGGTCCGCGAACCGTCGCGTCCGCCGCCGGTCCGGGAACCGTCGCGTCCGCCTGCGCTCCGCGAACCCTCGCGTCGCGGAGCGGGCTCGACGGCCTTGGCGGGCTTCAGTCGGCCCTTCGTGCCTTCGGCGATCCCGAGGTCGGTGAACAGGTGCGGGCTCGAGGAGTAGGTCTCCGTCGGCTCCGGCTGGCCGAACTCGAGGGCGCGGTTGATGAGCGCCCACTTGTGGAGGTCGTCCCAGTCGACGAACGTGACGGCGATACCCGTCTTCCCGGCACGACCGGTACGACCGACGCGGTGGAGGTACGTCTTCTCGTCCTCGGGGATCGTGTGGTTGATGACGTGGGTGACGTCGTCGACGTCGATGCCACGGGCGGCGACGTCGGTGGCGATCAGGACGTCGCGTTTGCCGGCCTTGAACGACGCCATCGCCCGCTCGCGCTGCTCCTGGTTGAGGTCGCCGTGCACCGCCGCGGCGTTGAACCCGCGGTCGGTCAGTTCCTCGACGAGCTTCGCGGCGGCACGCTTGGTCCGCGTGAAGATCACGGTCTTGCCGCGTCCTTCGGCCTGCAGGATGCGCGAGATCACCTCGTCCTTGTCGAGCGAGTGCGCGCGGTAGATGAGGTGCTTGATGTTGGCCTGCGTGAGCCCCTCGTCGGGGTCGCTCGCCCGGATGTGGATCGGCTTGCTCATGAAGCGGCGGGCCAGGGCCACGATCGGACCGGGCATGGTCGCCGAGAACAGCATCGTGTGACGCGCGGCGGGGGTCTTGGAGAAGAGCTTCTCGATGTCGGCGAGGAAGCCGAGGTCGAGCATCTTGTCGGCCTCGTCGAGCACCATCTCGGTGATGCCCGAGAGGTCGAGGAGACGCTGGTTGTTGAGGTCGATGAGACGGCCGGGCGTGCCGACGACGATCTGGGCGCCGGCCTTCAGCTGCTCGATCTGCCCCTCGTAGGCCTTGCCGCCGTAGATGGAGACGAGCGTCGTGGACCGGTTCGAGATGAGGATCTCGATGTCCTCGGACACCTGGACGGCGAGTTCGCGGGTCGGGACGACGACGAGGGTCTTGACGCCGGGAGCCGGGTCGAGGCCGAGGCGCTGGACGATCGGGATGCCGAACCCGAAGGTCTTGCCCGTGCCCGTCTTGGCCTGGCCGATGATGTCCTGGCCGGCGAGCCCGAGCGGGATCGTCTGCTCCTGGATGGGGAATGGTTCGATGATGCCCTTGGACGTGAGGGCGTCGACGATGTCCTGGTCGACACCGAGATCAGAGAAAGTCACGGAGATACCTGTCAGTGCAGTCATGGTCTACACCTTCGATTGCACACAGGTGTAGGGCCCCGATCCGACGCCGGGGCACGGCTATTCTACCCGGGAGGTCCCGAGAGGCCGCTGGGCGCGCGGAACACGGCGATCGGCGTGCTGCGGATAGGGTGGTCGCATGGCTCGTTGGTTTGCACGACGTCGGCGTCCCGGCACGCAGACGCCTCGTCTGCGCTCGCGGGAGGACGCCGTCCAGGCGACCCGCGTCGACCTCCACGAGCTCGCGCCCAGCACCGCGGACTACCTCGGTCAGGTGGCGCAGCTGCAGCTCGGGTTCTTCATGACGCTGTCGTTCGCCGTCGAGCACGCTCCGAACGACGCCGATCGGGAGACGCTCGCAGAGGCCGCCGCCACGGCGCTGCGCAAGCACCAGGCGCTGCTCGCGTGGCTCCGGAGGACGAGCGACGACCCCGTCGCCGTGCTCGAACCCTACGCACGCACGCGGGACGAGTTCCAGGCGATCCTGCGAACCGGTACCTGGGACGAACTCCTGCTGGGCGTCCTCGTGGCGCGGGGCTTCCTCGACGAGTTCTTCGCGCAGCTCGCACGCGGCCTGGACGGAGCGGACGCCCGGGATCTGGCTGCCATCGTCGCCCCCGGTCCCGAGGAGGACCCGCTCGTCGGGATCCTGCACCGGGTGATCGCATCGCATCCGGAGCGCGCTTCGACGCTCGCGATGTGGGGCCGCCGGTTGCTCGGCGACACCATGCTCGTCGCCAGGTCGGCCCTCGTGACCGAGAGCAAGGCGCTGCCGGACGACGCCCGGGTCGAACCGGTCTACACGGAGCTCATCGCGAACCACACCAGACGGATGGACGCGCTCGGGCTCACGGCCTGACCGGTCGTCCCCTCCGACACGACGACGCCGCCGCTCCGGCTGGAGCGACGGCGTCGATCGATCGAGCGCCTCGGGTCAGGCGGCGACGCCCTGCTGCAAGCGGGTCAGCATCGCCTCGTCCGACGAGGTGCGGACGCGGACGAGCACGAGGTCGACCACCACACTCACGATGACGGACGCGCCGAAGGCGAGCACCCAGATCCAGCCGCCGTCCCACGCCATGCCGGCCCACGTCGCCGCGACCCAGACCACGGCGGCGACGAGCGTCGCGACCGCCGGGATGAGGGCTGCGCCGTGCTGGTCGCGGCCGGGCAGGAGGTAGCGGACGGCGAGACCGAGGATGGCGCCGCCGAGCACGACGAAGAGGAGTTCCATGGTCAGCCGACGAATCCGATGCGGCGGGACTCCTCGGTTCCGAGCTCGACGTAGCCGATGCCCGCGGTCGGGATGAGGTAGCTGGTGCCCTTGTCGTCCTTGAGTGCGAGCAGCTTGGCGTCCGTCTCGAGCGCGGTCTTGACCGCCTGCTCGATCTCCGACGCCGGCTGCGAGGTCTCGAAGCCGATCTCGCGAGGGCTGTTGAGGATTCCGATGCGAATTTCCACCTTGAGTGCCTTTCGGTTGCGTAGGGCAAGACTACGGGAGTCGTGGTCCTCCGACCGGCGCGGGTCGGCTGCTGTCAGCGAACAGCGGAACGCCGGTCGGCCGTCGCGGTGATGTCGGGAGCCTCCGGTAACGTGCGGACCATGACCGTTCCCGACGCCTCCGACGATCCGACGGGTGCGGTCCGTGACGCGGGCCGCGCGCCCGCCGGCGACCCGGCTGTCGGCACGGGTGTCCGGCTCGACGACTCGCAGGACGCCGTGCTGCGGCTCGCGGACGACCGGTCCGCCGTCGTACTGGGGGCTCCCGGCACGGGCAAGACTACGACGCTCATCGAAGCGGTGGCGGAACGCGTGCACTCGCGCGGCCTGCGCACCGACGAGGTGCTCGTCATCGCCTCCTCCCGGTCGTCGGCGCAGGTCCTCCGCGACCGCCTCGAGGCACGGGTCGCGCGCGCCACACCCGGATCCCTGGCGCGCACCGCCATCTCCCTCGCCCTCGAGGTCATCGCGGGCTCCGGGGCGTTCGCCGGTTCAGGACGACCGCGGTTGCTGACGGGCGGCGAGCAGGACCAGACCATCGCCGAGCGACTCCTCGGCGACGAACAGGACGCGACCGGTCCGCTGTGGCCAGCGGAGCTCGGTCCCGAGGTCAGGCGCCTGCAGGGGTTCCGCACCGAGCTCCGGAACCTCATGGAACGCAGCGTCGAACACGACGTCGCGCCAGCCGAGCTACGTCGGCTCGGTA
Source organism: Plantibacter sp. MMLR14_011 (assembly GCF_001865025.1). Lineage (NCBI taxonomy): Bacteria > Bacillati > Actinomycetota > Actinomycetes > Micrococcales > Microbacteriaceae > Plantibacter > Plantibacter sp. MMLR14_011. The sequence goes on along the minus strand of NZ_MJGW01000017.1, from coordinate 340,667 downwards.
CCAAGCACGGGCGTCCGGAGTGGGTCGCGTCCGCGGGCTTCATCGAGGGGTTCCTCGCCGACGACTGGCGCGGACACCTCACGCCCGCGGCGGCCCTCGCCCGCGCCGTCCGGCTCCTCGACGAACAGGAACCGGGGACGGGCGTGCTCCGCAGCCTGCGGGTGGTCTTCGTGGACGACGCCCAGGAGGCGACCCACGGCGTCCTGCAGCTGTTCGCCGCGCTCGCCCGACACGGGGTCGCGATCGTCGCGTTCGGCGACCCCGACCTCACGACGGGTGCCTTCCACGGTGCCCGTGCCGACGCCCTCGGGCGGTTCGCCGAGGTGCTCGGCCGCCCGGTGGACACGCTCGTGCTCGAGCAGGTCCACCGCGGGACACCGGACATCCGGGCGACGGTCCGCGGCGTCGCCGAGCGCATCGGCACGGCCGGCGCCGGACTCCATCGCACGGCCGCGCCACCGGTCGATGACGCGGAGACGCCCGAGCACTCCGTCGTCACCGTGGCGGCCGGTTCCCCGGCCGAGCAGATCGCGGTCGTCGCACGCTTCCTCCGCGAGCGCCACGTCCTCGACGGTGTCGCGTGGGCCGACATGGCGGTGGTCGTCCGCAGCGGCGGGCTGATCCCGGCGATCGAACGGGGTTTGTCCTCCCTCGAGGTGCCCACCCGGGCGAGCACCGGCGGAGCACCGCTGCGCGACCACCCGTTCGTCAGGTCGGTCCTCCTCGCCATGTCGGTGGCGCTCGGGCGGACGCCGCTCGACGCCGAGGTCGTGACCGAACTCCTCCACAGCGCGCTCGGCGGACTGGACTCGATCGGGGTCAGGCGACTCCGGGCCGCGCTCCGCCACGCCGATCTCGCTGAGGGCCTCGACCGCAGCGCGGACCGCCTGCTGGAGGAGGCGTTCGCCGTCCCCGGTGCACTCATCGGACTCGAGACGCCCTCCGCCGCCCGCGCCCGCTCACTCGCCGACAGCCTCGCCGAGGCGAGCGCGCAGGCAGCGGCGGGCGCGTCCGCCGAGGAACTCGTCTACGGCCTCTGGTCGCGGAGCAGACTCGAGCGCTCCTGGGTCTCGCTGTCGAAGGGCAGCGGTCAGGCCGCCGAGGAGGCGAACCGCGACCTCGACGCGATCACCCAGCTGGCCGATGCGGCACGCACCTTCGTCGAGGCGGAGCCCGACACCCCGGCCTCCGTCTTCCTCGACCGCCTGCTCGAACAGACGGTCGGCGACGACTCCCTCGCGCCGACCGGCCTCCGGGAGGCGGTCACGATCGCGACGCCCGCCGCCCTGGTCGGTACCGCGTTCGACACGGTCGTCGTCGCCGGCATGCAGGACGGCGTGTGGCCCAACCTGCGGGTCCGCGACTCACTGCTCGGCGCCTCGGAGCTCGTGGAGCTGCTGGAGGGTACGGCCACGGCGACGGCGGACGCACGACGCGCGGTCCTCCACGACGAGCTCCGACTCTTCGCCCAGGCGACCTCCCGTGCGCACCGGTCGCTCATGGTGGTCGCGGTGGTCGACGACGACCACCAGGCGAGCCCGTTCCTCACGCTGCTCCCGGAACCCGATCCGCACCGGGCGTCCCTGTCGCCCCTGTCGCTCCGCGGCCTCGTCGGCACCCTGCGTCGCTCGCTCACTCGCCGGATCCGCCCCGCGGACCCTGCCGAGCGTGCCGCGTCCGCCTCGGCCCTGGCCATCCTCGCGACAGCGGGAGTACCCGGCGCCCCGACCGAGGAGTGGTACGGCGTGGCCGCACCGAGCTCGACGGCACCGCTGCACGACCCCGCCGTCGAGGAGCTGCCGGTCTCCCCGTCCCGCATGGAGGCCTTCGAGGAGTGCCCGCTGCACTGGGCGATCGCCCGACTGGGCGGCGGTGCCTCCGGGTTCGCCTCCGGGCTCGGCACGATCGTGCACGCCGCGCTCGAGCACGCGGAGTCCTCCGACGAGGCCGCGCTCTGGGCAGCGGTGGAGGACCGCTGGGACGAACTCCACTTCGAAGCGGACTGGGAGGGCGCGGCGACGAAACGGCGTGCGGCGGAACTCGTCCACCGGCTGTCGGCGTACCTCCACGACGCGGAGCGGGCGGGCGTGACCTCGATCGGCAACGAGAGCCGGTTCAGCCTCCGCATCCCCATCGGTGAGCTGGGCGGCGCGGCCGTGCTCGGCGGCTCGATCGACCGCGTCGAGCTCGTGCCCGACACCGACGGGACACGGCGCGTCGTGATCGCCGACCTCAAGACCGGCGGCTCGGCGCCGAGACAGGACCGGGAGGTCGCCGATATGGCGCAGCTCGGCGCCTACCAGCTCGCGCTGGCGTCCGGCGCGATCGCCGGTACGGAGGGGCTGCTGAGCGGTGGCGCGAAGCTCATCGTCGTGTCGGCCGGCACGAAGCGCAAGGAGTACTACGACCCGGCCCAGCCGGCCTTCGACGACGAGGCCCTCGAGCGCTTCCGCGAGCGTGTCCTGTCGGACGCGATCGGCATGGCGGGAGCGGTGTTCGAGGCCCGTGTCGGGACCCACTGCCATGACCCGTTCGCGTTCGGCGAGTGCGCCATCCACGTCGTCCCGGCGGTGAGCTCATGAGCACGGAGGAGACTTACTCGGCCGAGATGCTTGCCGGCCTGCTCGGCCTTCCGCAACCGACGACGCAGCAGGTCCATGTCATCGAGGCACCCATGGCCCCGGTCCTCGTCGTCGCCGGTGCCGGCAGCGGGAAGACCGAGACCATGGCCTCACGCGTCGTGTGGCTGCTCGCCAACCGGCACGTGAGCGTCGACGGGATCCTGGGGCTCACCTTCACCAGGAAGGCCGCGGGTGAGCTGGCGGCACGGATCGGCAAGCGGATCGCCGCCCTGCAGGACATCGGGATCCTGGATCCCGCGGCAGACGCGCTCTTCGACCGTCCCGAGGTGTCCACCTACAACGCCTATGCGAACGCCCTGTTCCGCGACAACGCCCTCCTGGTGGGCCGTGAGCCCGAGTCGGTCCTGTTGTCCGAGGCGTCCGCCTGGCGACTCGCGCGACGCGTCGTGGTCCGGCACGGAGACGAACGGCTCGCCGCCCTCGGCAAGTCCGTCGACCAGGTCGCCGAGCTCGTCCTCTCGCTGAGCCATGAGCTCGCCGAGATCGACGGCACCACCGAGGAGCTGCTCGGCTTCGTGGAACGGTTCGTCGGCATCGGCGAGCTCCCCGACGGCGGTCGCGGGGCGTACGCGCAGATCGACCAGGCCGTCGAGGTCGTGGGTGCCCTGCCGGTCCTGCTCGACCTCGCGCACCGGTACGCCGACGAGAAGCGCCGGCAGGGACTCGTCGAGTTCTCCGACCAGGTCGCCCTCGCGCTCGCCGCCTGCGAACGTTCGCCGAAGGTCGCCGCCGTCGCGCGCGATCGCGCGGGCGTCGTCCTGCTCGACGAGTACCAGGACACCTCGGTCGTGCAGACCAGACTGCTGTCGACCCTGTTCGCCGACCACCCCGTCATGGCGGTCGGCGACCCGCACCAGTCCATCTACGGCTGGCGCGGCGCGAGCGCGGCGAACCTCGCGCGGTTCTCCCGCGACTTCAGTCGCGAGGTCGCCGCCACCCAGTTCAACCTGTCCACGAGTTGGCGGAACGACCATACGGTTCTCGAAGCCGCGAACGTCCTCGTCCGCCCGTTGCAGCAGCAGGCGCAGACGGCGGGGAAGCTGCGTGTCCTCGACCTCGAGCCGAAGCCCGGCGCCGGGGCGGGCTCCCTCGCCGTCGAGTTCCCCGAGACCGGTGCCGAGGAGATCCGGATGGTCGCCGAGTGGTGCGCCGACCGGTTGCTCGCCGAACGCGGGGGAGATCCGGCCGGTTCGGCAGCGATCCTGTTCCGGGCGCGTCGACCGATGCAGGAGTTCGCCGACGGCCTCGCCGCCCTCGGCGTCCCGCACCACATCCTCGGCCTCGGCGGTCTGCTCTCCTCGCCGGAGATCGTCGACGTGACGGCGGCACTGCGCGTCATCCACGATCCCGGTGCCGGGTCCTCGCTCATCAGGCTGTTGAGCGGACCACGCTGGCGGATCGGCGTCCACGACCTCGGTCACCTCGTGGAGGTGGCCCGGTACCTGCAGGCCATCGACTGGAAGACGAAGCGGTACGACGCCGAACTGGCCGCCCGGCTCCGCGAGTCGGTCGCCGACGACGACGGGCGGTCGATCATCGACGCGCTCGACTTCATCGCCGCCGACCGCGTGCCGGCCGGCCTCGCCGCCGGGTTCACCGACGAGGCGCGTTCGCGTCTCCGGGAGGCCGGTCTGGTGTTCGCCTCCCTGCGGCGTCGTGCGGGCAGCGGCCTCCCCGATCTCGTCAGAGCGGTCGAGCGCGAGTTGCGACTCGACATCGAGGTCGTCGCGAACGAGTCGACCGGATCCGCGGCGCGCGCTCCGGCCAGACTGCAGGCGTTCCACGACGAGGTCATCTCGTTCATCCAGGCGGAGGAGCAGGTGACGCTCGGCAGCCTGCTGGCCTGGATCGACCGCTCGCTCGCCCGAGACGACCTCGGACCGGCGAGCGACGCACCCGACCAGGGTGCGGTCCAACTGCTCACCATCCACGGTTCGAAGGGCCTCGAGTGGGACCATGTCGCGATCCCGCGGCTCGTGGTCGACGAACTACCCGCCAAACCGAAGGACGGCAAGGGTTGGGTGCGTCTCGGGACGCTGCCGTACGACTTCCGAGGCGACGCGGCGGAGCTGCCGGAGTTCGCCTGGCGGACGGCCGAGACGCGGAAGGAGGTCGTCGACGCTCAGCTCGCCTTCTCGGAGGCGCTCGGCGAACGCGCGCTCGACGAGGAACGTCGCCTCGCGTATGTGGCGGTGACCCGCGCCAAGCACGACCTCCTGCTCACCGGCTCGTTCTGGTCGGGCGATCGGAAGCGGCCCCGTGCTGCGAGCACCTATCTTCAGGAGCTGGCGTCGGCGGGCGTCATCGCACCGCTCCCCGCCGCATCCGCCTTCGAGGAGAACCCGGTCGACTCCGGTGCCGCGGTCCTCGACTGGCCACTCGATCCGCTCGGAGCGCGTCGGAGCGTCGTCGAACGGGCGGCGGCCGAGGTCGAGCAGCGGCGCGGGCGACCTGAGTCCGAGCTGCTGGCGACCCTCGGCCCCCTCGAGAACGAGCTGACGCTGCTCCTCGAGGAACGACGCCGTGCCGCGACGACGACCGCGCGCGGTGAACTCCCGGTGCGCATCCCCGCGTCCAAGTTCAAGGAGTTCGTCACGGAACCGGAGGCCGCACTCGAACGACTGCGTCGCCCCGTCCCGCAACGGCCATACCGGCAGACCCGCCTCGGAACCCGGTTCCATTCGTGGGTCGAGGCGCACTACGGACGCTTCGGATTGCAGGAGCTGGTCGACGCGCTCCCCGAGGAGCTCGACGTCGAACGCCCGGGGCCGGACGCGTCGGAGGGGATCGGGTTCGAGGAACTCACCGAACGGTTCCTCGCCTCGGAATGGGCCGACGTCCGGCCGGTCGAGGTCGAGACCGAGATCCACGTGCCGCTCGGTGACACCGGACGAGTGGTGGTCTGCAAGCTCGACGCGGTGTTCGAACGCGGGGACCGGTTCGAGATCGTCGACTGGAAGACCGGCGCGGTACCCACGACGCCTGAGGACGTACGGAACGCCTCGTTCCAGCTCGCGCTCTACCGTCTGGCGTACGCGCACCACCGGGAGGTCGACCCCGAGCGCATCGACGCCGTGCTCTACTACGTGAGCCACGACGTGCAGCTCCGGCCGGAACGCCTCTACTCGGAGGAGGAGCTCCTGTCGGAGTGGGAGCGGTCCTTCGGGGAGGCGGCCGAGTCCCAGAGGTCGAACGACGAGGTGTCGATCTGATCCGTGGCGTTCGGGTCCGCATCGGTTCCGGCGTGGTCGCGATCGTCGTCGGTCTCAGCGTCGTCCGTGTCGTCGACGTCCGAGCCGCCGGGATCGCGGCCGAGGGCGCGCTCGAGCTCTGAGCGGTCGTAGGTGTCGGTCTGCATGGCGATGCCGGGGGAGGACGAGCCGATCGGTGTGCGGTCGAGCATGTCCTCGACCTCGTCGACGTCGAGGACGGGTCCGGTCGTGGTGCCGAGGGGGTCCGTCACGTCGCCGAGCACGCGGTCGACGAGCCCGTCGAGCATCGCGACGGCGTCCTCGACGATGGTCTGGTCGTGGCTGTCGCGACCGTGCAGGAGCCAGCGCGCGATCTCGAGTTCCGCGTAGAGCCGGGCGCGGAGGGTGACGAACCGGTCGGGTCCGCGAGAGCACGAGGCGGCGTAGGCGGACAGGGCCTGCTCGCCGGTCGCGCCGAGCGTCGCGATCCAGTGGAGGTCGAGGGCCGGGTCGCCGACCCGCAGTGAGCCCCACTCGATGACGCCGTTGACGAGGCCATGGCCGTCCTGACGGATGACGAGCACGCGGTCCGCGGCGAGGGATCCGTGGATGACGGTGGGCTGGAACTGCCAGAGCGAGTGGTCCTCGACGGCCGCCTGCCAGCGCTCCCGGACGGCGGTCGGGAGGAGCCGTGTCTCGGCGGCGCGGGACACGATGCGGTGCGCGTCCGCCCGGATGAGCTCGGTGGACAGCAACGGGAGGCCCGCTTCCGCGATGAACGCCGTCGGGAGGGAGTGGATCGCGGCGACCGCGGCACCGAGCGAGTCCGAGAGGACCTCGTCGCGGCCGAGCGCGGTCGGGTCGAGGTGACTGCCGGCCACGAAGTCGAGCACGACGGCGCGAGTGCCGTCGACGGGCAGTTGGCCCACGACGGTCGGGGCGTCGAAGGGCAACCTGCTGCGGATACCGGGCGTGAGTGCGCGCAGGGCGATGAGGTCCGCGGACTGCTCCGTCTCGGCCTGCTGCGAGGTCGGGATGCGCACGATGAGCTCGCGCCCATCGCCCGTCACGAGACGGGCCGCGTCGTAGTTCCCCTCGCCGCCGGCGGTGTGCGCGCCGGACCCGCGGACCTGGAGGTCGGCGACGGCCGAAGTGGCCAACGCGGCTAGAGTGAGATGGGATCTGGCCATGACATCCAGGGTACGGGGCCGTCCCGGTGAGCCGCGCTCGCCACGCCCTCAGAGAGGTTGTCCATGACGATTCAGGTTCGCGCACTCGCCGGTCTACCGCTCGCGAGGGGCGGACTCGACCGTCACGGCGAGCTTCGTTCCCGACCGGACGTGCTCGACGGGCTGCGGGTCGACCCGAACGCCCGAGCCGTCGTCCTCCGCGGTCGGCGCGCACTCGTGACCGGCGACGCGCTCGACCTCCTGGTTCCCTCGGATCTGCCCGAGCCGGAGCTCATGGTCTACCTCGGAAGCACCGTCGAGGACAGCCCGGGGACGCCACCGGGCACGGACATCCTGCTCTGGGTCCTCGCCGACGCCGACGCCGACGCGATCACCGAGGATGAGGACCGCTGGTTCGACCTCCGTCGGAGCGGACATCGCCTGTCGGACCGCGATGTCGGGATCCTGGCGACGTCGCTCGCCATCGCCGGTTGGCATCGTGCCGAGCCGTTCTGTGCGCACTGCGGCTCGCCGACCACGGTCCGCAACGCCGGCTGGGCGCGGCACTGCCCGGTCGACGGCAACGAGCTCTTCCCGCGCATGGACCCCGCGGTCATCGTCGCCGTCGTCGATCCTCAGGGACGGATCCTGCTCGGGTCGAACGCGATGTGGGAGCACAACCGGTATTCGCTGCTGGCCGGGTACGTCGATGCCGGCGAGTCCCTCGAGCAGGCCGTCGCCCGCGAGATCTTCGAGGAGTCGGGGATGCGTCTCGGCACGCCCGTCTACCTCGGTTCGCAGCCGTGGCCGTTCCCGCGTTCGCTCATGCTCGGCTTCGTCGCCCCGCTCGCGGCGGATCAGGATCCGGAGGAACTCGTCCCGGACGGCCAGGAGATCCTCGACCTGCGGTGGTTCACGCGGGAGGAACTCGAGGACCCGGCCACCGACGTCATCCTCCCCGGACCGTCGTCGATCGCACGAGCCGTGATCGACGAATGGCTCCGCGGATCCTGGTCTCGATGAGGCGCGGTACCTCCGAGGGTCGACGATGAGCAGCCCGGCCGAACTGCTGGCCGGACTCGACCCCGACCAGGCCGTCGCGGCGGAGGCGCTCCGGGGCCCCGTGTGCATGCTCGCCGGCGCAGGCACCGGCAAGACCCGGGCGATCACCCATCGCATCGCCTACGGCGTCGCGACCGGGACGTACACGGCGTCGCGCGTCATGGCGCTCACCTTCACCAGTCGCGCGGCTGCGGAACTGCGTGGCCGGCTCCGGGCCCTCGGCGCCGAGGGGGTCTCGGCCCGGACCTTCCACGCCTCCGCGCTCTCGCAGCTGAACTTCTTCTGGCCCCAGGTCGTCGGCGGACAGGTTCCCGCGCTCGTCGAGAGCAAGGGCAGGGTCCTCGGGCACGCGGCGGAGCGACTCCGGTTGCGGGTCGACACGGCGACCCTGCGCGACGTGGCGGGCGAGATCGAATGGCGCAAGGTGTCCGGCCTGACCCTCGAGCAGTACGCGGCGTCGAACCGGCCGCTGCCGGCCAAGCTGTCCCTCGAGCAGCTCGTCTCGCTCCAGGAGACCTACGAGCAGTTGAAGGACGAGCGTCGGCGCATCGACTTCGAGGACGTCCTGCTCGCCTGCGCCGGCATGATCGAGACCGAGCCCGCCGTCGCCATGCAGGTGCACGAGCAGTACCGGTTCTTCGTCGTGGACGAGTACCAGGACGTCTCGCCGCTGCAGCACCGTCTCCTCGAGCTCTGGTTGGGCGGTCGACGGGACGTGTGCGTCGTCGGCGACGCGAGCCAGACCATCTACTCCTTCGCCGGTGCGCGGTCCGACTACCTGCTCGACTTCCCGACCAGGTATCACGACGCCACGGTCGTCCGGCTCGAGCGCAACTACCGATCCGCCCCGCCCGTCGTGGCCGCGGCGAACACGCTCATGCGGGGTCGTCCTGGGGCACTGCACCTCTCAGCTGCCACCGCACGCGACGACGAGGGCACCCAGACCGCACGGCCCGAGACGCCGGCGGTCGGACTGCGGCAGTACCCGAACGAGCTGTCCGAGGCGAGAGGCGTGGCCTCGGAGATCCTCGTGCAGCTGCAGGCGGGCGTCCCGGCCTCGGAGATCGCCGTGCTCTACCGGATCAACGTCCAGGCGGCGGCGTTGGAGACGGCCCTCGGCGAAGCCGGCATCCCCTACGTCATGCACGGCTCCAAGCGCTTCTTCGAGCTGCCCGAGGTGCGGCAGGCCCTGCTCCAGCTCCGCGCGGCCTCCGTCTCGATCAGCGGCGAGCCCCTGTTCAAGTCCGTGAGCGACGTGCTCCGGTCGCTCGGCTGGAGCCAGGACCCGCCCGACGGCGGCGGTGCGGTGCGCGACCGCTGGGAGTCGCTCAACGCGATCATGGGGCTCGTCGACCAGGCGCCGGAAGGCACCTCGTTCCGCGCCTTCACGGATGAGCTGCAACTGCGGCAGGCCGCCCAGCACGAACCGACGGTCGAGGCGGTCACGCTGGCGACACTGCACTCGGCGAAGGGCCTCGAGTGGGAGGCCGTGCACCTCATCGGGCTCTCCGAGGGCTATCTGCCGATCTCCTACGCGAAGCAGTTCGAGCAGGCGGACGAGGAACGGAGGCTCCTCTACGTCGGTATCACGCGCGCCAAGCGGCTGCTCAACCTGTCCTGGTCCGAGATGCAGCAACGCGGTGGTCGACGCGAGCCGTCGCGATTCCTGGCAGAGCTCGGCATGCGCACCTCGAGTGCTCCCGGACGACGCGGCGCCTGACCCCACCGGTCGCGGCGTCGACCACCAGCTGGGTGCTCGCGAGGATGGGCTGGGACGCGTCGAGATGGCGGATCACCAGGCGGGTCACGCGGGTCGCGACCTCCGCGCCGAGGAGCTGGGTGTCGAGCGGCGAACGGCGGCCGAGGAGCTGGGATGCGACGGCCGGCCAGGTCGGATCGTCGTCGGTGCGGTGCAGCTCCACGCAGTGCAGGCACGGCCCTGAACCGGGTGTCACGAACGGCCCGATCCTGACGACACGATCACTGAAGACGACCGGCAGGTGCGGGACGTCGTCGCGCAGCCAGCGCGTGTACCGACTCGGCGGGATGACGAAGTCGGCGAAGAGGACGGCGACGTCGACGTGGTCGGGCTGCGGCCTGGGTTCCGTCGACCCGGACTCCGGCGGCAGGAGTCCGACCGCCTCCTGCTCGGAGAGGAGGCGTCGGACGAGCTCGGCCGCCGGGCTCGCGCCGTCCACGACGACCCGGTGCGTCATGGCGGTTCCGGAGGTGGGGCCGCGGTGCTCGATCACCGGGTCGAGTGTCGAGAGGACGCGATCGAACTCCTGGGCCGGGATGTCGAACGCGTCCGGCAGTCGTCGTTCGACCAGGTCAGGGAAGCCGGCACGCAGTGCCGCGACGACCTGCTCGGTCTCGGTCCGGACGCTCTCGAGCACGACCGCTTCATCGACGCCCACCTGCAGGCTGTGCGGGGTCCGCCAGAGCAGTGGTCTCCTGGGATCGAGGCGCGTCGTCATCCATCGATGATGGCGGGTCGACGACCGGTCGCGTCGGCACTGTCCACAGCCCGCCCGGTAGGACGAGCTGTGGAGCGTCGCCGTGGGTCAGACCGGGGGGCCGCCGGCACCGTTCGGGCCGGAGGGCTCCGAACCGGGCTCGTCGTCGTGCTGGTCGCCGCGTTCCTCGCCACGGAGGAGGTCTTCGAGCGCGAGATCCATCTCGTCCTGCTCCGGACGCTCACCCCTGGCCTCGGCTTCGAGGCGCGCGATGAGGGCCTCCGGGGCGTCGATGTCGGCTGCGGTGGGCACGAGGTCGGGGTGCGACCACAGGGCGTCGCGCTGTGCGGTACCGACGGCGTCGGTGACCTGCTGCCACATCTGCGCAGCCTCACGCAGCCGACGGGGGCGCAGTTCGAGTCCCACGAGTGCACCCAGGGCCTGTTCGGCCGGCCCACCGGCGGCGCGGCGTCGGCGGACGGTCTCCGCGATGGCCGCGGAGCGGGGGAGACGCTCGGTGGCTGCCGCGGTGACCACGTCGACCCAGCCCTCGATGAGGGCGAGCGTCGTCTCGAGTCGAGCGAGGCTCGCGTCCTGCGCTTCGGTTCGGGCGGGGATGAGCGCTCCGCTCGTCATGGCCTCGCGGAGTTCCTCGGGGTTCGACGGGTCGAAGCTCTCGGCGAGTTCCTCGAGTCGCTCGGTGTCGATCCGGATGCCGCGCGCGAAGTCGGTGATCGAGGAGATGAGGTGCAGGCGGAGCCAGCGGGCGTGGCGGAAGAGTCGTGCGTGCGCGAGTTCACGGACCGCGAGGTAGATCTGGACCTGATCCGCCGGGATGTCGAGACCCTCGCCGAAGTCGGCGACGTTCTGGGGCACCAGGGCTGCCTCGTTGTCGTCGAGCAGTGGGATGCCGATGTCGCCGCCGGAGACGACCTCCTTGGAGAGCTGACCGACGACCTGTCCGAGCTGCATCGCGAAGAGCGTGCCGCCGATGCCGCGGACGAGCTGTCCGGCGTTCGCGATCATGCTCGACAGCTCCTCGGGCGCGCGTTCCGTGAGCACGCCGGTCAGGGCGTTCGCGATGTTCGTGGCCACCGGCTCGGCGAGCTGCGTCCAGAACGGCATGGTCTTCGTGGCCCAGCGGGTCCTCGTGTACAGGGCCGGTTCGCTCGACAGCTCGGCCACGTCGGTGACGTCGGCGAGCCACAGGGAGGCGATGTGGAACGCCTGCTCGAACGCCGCACGCTGCTCGGGCGTCGTGTCCTGGGAGCCGTCCCCGGCGATGGTCTTCGCCTGCTGGAGCGAGGTGTCCCAGTTGATGCCGTCCCCGCCGGAGCGGAGTGCGCCCTGGAGCTGCGACATGAGCGCAGCGAGACTGGCCGGATCGCTGGGGAGGCCGGCGGCGCCGGCGAGCTGGCTCGGGTCGAACGAACCGTTGCCGGAGAGGAGCTCGCGGAGCATGTCGCGGAACTCGTCCTCCGGACTCTTGTCGGAATCCTCTGGCACGTCAGCCGCCTCTCAGATAGCTCGGTGCTGGGCCTTCTACGCTAGTCGCACCTCGCTGAAGAATCGCCGGGGTATGGTTGGTCGGGTTTCCGCCCACCGCGAACACTCCGGAAGGCTTGCATGTCGCTCTTCGCCGATGAGGCTCCCACCGCTTCGGCGCCGACCGGTCAGGGTCGCAATCGTCGCGCCCGGTTCGGGTGGATCGTGCTCAGCCTCTCGCTCGTCCTCCTCGGAGTGCTGTCGGCGGTACCCGCGCCGTACGTCATCGAACAGCCGGGTCCCGTGTTCAACGTGCTGGGTACGACCGAGGGCGACGACGGCGACGTCCCGCTCATCGAGGTCCACGACGAGCAGACCTACGACACCGGCGGCACGCTCGACATGCTGACGGTCCAGCTGGTCGGGAATCCGCAACGGAGCCCGGGCTGGCTCGACATCGTCTCGGCCTGGTTCGACCCGAGCCGCGCCGTCGTGCCGATGGACCTCTACTTCCCGCCCGGCGTCACGACCGAGCAGCGCGACGAGCAGAACGCGACCCTCATGGTCGATTCGCAGCAGGACTCGGTCGCGGCGGCGTTGCGCGAGCTCGGATACGAGGTCCCCGAGCACATCGTGGTGGCACAGATCGCGGAGGGCGCCCCCGCGCAGGGTGTGCTGCAGCTCGACGACGAGATCGTCGCGGTCGGCGGTACGCCGGTGACCGGCCTGGCCGGCCTGCGGGACGCGATCAACGCCAACGGCACGGACAAGCCGGTCACGCTCGACATCGTGCGCGGGGGAGCGGCGAGCTCCGTCGAGATCACGCCGACGACCGCGACCGCGTCCGACGGGACGACCTCGACCGTGATCGGCATCGGTACCAAGACCACCTACGACCTCCCCGTCGACATCACCATCCAGCTCGACAACGTCGGCGGCCCGAGCGCCGGGATGATGTTCGCGCTCGGCATGATCGACCTGCTCACTCCGGGTGAGCTGAACGGAGGCAAGGACGTCGCCGGGACCGGGACGATCGACGCCGACGGCAACGTCGGCGCGATCGGCGGCATCCGGCAGAAGCTGTTCGGCGCGAAGGACGCCGGGGCCGAGTGGTTCCTCGCGCCGGAGAGCAACTGCGACGAGGTCGTCGGACACCTTCCCGACGGGTTGACGGTCTTCGCCGTGAAGACCCTCGACGATTCGCTCGCAGCGCTCAAGGCCATCGCCGACGGAGCCGACACGAGCAAGCTGCCCACCTGCTCGGCCGGTTGAACGCTTCGGGCGCTCTCCCAGCCCGGCCGCTTTAGGATGGGTGGGACGACCCCTATCTGAAGAGGCCACACGTGACATCCGCAGCAGCAGAGAAGCCCCTGTCCACTCAGCGCCGACGCGCCCCGATCGCGATCACGGTGGCGATCATCGCCGCGCTCCTGATCGGGTTCTTCGTGTTCTCGGGGTTCTACGCCGACCTGCTGTGGTTCCAACAGCTCGGCTTCACCGAGGTCCTGACCACGCAGTGGATCGCGGCGATCGCCATGTTCCTCGTCGGGTTCGTGGGTATGGCCCTGCCCGTGTGGCTCGCGATCGAGATCGCCTACCGGACACGCCCGGTGTACGCGAAGCTCAGCTCCCAGGTCGACCGCTACCAGCAGGTCGTGGAGCCGCTGCGCCGACTCGCGACCTACGGTATCCCCGCGCTGTTCGGCCTCTTCGGGGGTGTCGCCGCCGCTTCGCGCTGGCAGCTGGTCCTGCTCTGGATGAACGGCACGCCCGCAGGCACCAAGGACCCGCAGTTCAACCTCGACGTCTCGTTCTATCTCTTCGACCTGCCGTTCTTCCAGGCCGTGGTCGCCTTCTCCTCGGCGGTCGTCCTGATCGCCCTGATCGCCACCGCCGTCGTCACCTACCTCTACGGAGGCATCCGGGTGGTCAGCCGCGAGGTCTGGATCTCGATGGCGGCCCGCGTACAGATCTCGGTGCTCGCCGCGCTGTACCTCATCCTGCAGGCCGTCAGCCTCTGGCTCGACCAGTACACGACCCTGAACGACACCGGCACGCTCATCACCGGAGCCTCGTACACCGATGTCGCCGCGACCATCCCCGGTCGGGTGATCCTCGCCGGGATCGCGCTCATGGTCGCCGTCCTGTTCGTCGTCACCGCGTTCACCGGCCGCTGGCGTCTGCCGCTCGTCGGCACCGCGCTGCTCATCGTCGCGTCGCTCATCGTCGGCAGCCTCTACCCGTGGATCGTCCAGCGCTTCCAGGTGGAGCCGAACGCCAAGAGCCTCGAGACGCCGTACATCAAGCGGAACATCGACATGACGCGCGACGCCTACGGGATCGCCGGTGTCGAGGAGGAGGAGTATGCGGCGACCACCGACGCGACCCCCGGTGCGCTCCGTCAGGACGCCGAGACCACGGCGAACATCCGGATCATCGACCCGTCGCTCGTGAGCGCCTCCGTGGCCCAGCTGGAGCAGTTCAAGCAGTTCTACTCCTTCGACAAGCAGCTCGACGTCGACCGCTACAACATCGACGGCAAGACGCAGGACGCCGTCGTCGCGGTCCGCGAACTCAACGTCGCCGGTCTCGACAACTCGCAGTCGTGGATCAACAACACGGTGGTGTACACCCACGGGTACGGGCTGGTCGCCGCCTACGGCAACCAGCGCTCGGCCTCCGGCGAGCCGGTCTTCCTCGAGTCCGGCATCCCCACCACCGGCTCGCTCGGCGATTTCGAGCCGCGCGTGTACTTCGGCGAGCAGTCGCCCGACTACTCCATCGTCGGTGCCCCCAAGGGCTCCGACCCGGTGGAACTCGACTATCCGTCGGGCACCCAGGGCGAGTCGCAGACCTACACCACCTTCGACGGCGACGGCGGGCCCAAGCTCGACAACGTCTTCAAGAAGCTCGTCTACGCCCTGAAGTTCCAGTCCGAGCAGATCTTCCTGTCGGACTCCGTGAACAGCAAGTCGCAGATCCTCTACGACCGCGACCCGCTCACCCGGGTCCAGAAGGTCGCTCCCTACCTGACGCTCGACTCCGACCCCTACCCGTCGGTGGTGGACGGTCAGATCGTCTGGATCGTCGACGGATACACGACGAGCGCCAGCTACCCGTACTCGAAGACCGTGAGCCTGTCGGACACCATCTCCGACTCGGTCACGCCGGCGCAGAACTACGCACTCGACGACGTCAACTACATCCGGAACTCGGTGAAGGCGACCGTCAACGCGTACGACGGCAAGGTCACGCTCTACAGCTGGGACGACCAGGACCCGATCCTCAAGACCTGGCAGAAGGTGTTCCCGTCGACGGTCAAGCCGATGTCGGACATGTCCGGCGAGCTGATGAGCCACGTGCGGTACCCGGCCGACCTCTTCAAGGTCCAGCGCTCGGTGCTCGGTCAGTACCACGTCACCAACGCCGGTTCGTTCTACTCGAGTGAGGACGCCTGGGTCACCCCCAACGATCCGCAGTCGACCGACACGAACAAGACCTATCAGCCGCCCTACTACCTGACGATGCAGTTGCCTGGCCAGGAGTCTCCCTCCTTCTCGCTGTACTCGACGTTCATCCCTCGTCAGGGCGGTGAACAGTCGCGGAACGTGCTCACCGGCTACCTCGCGGTCGACGCGAACGCCGGCGCCGAGGACGGTAAGCGGAGTTCCGACTACGGCAAGATCCGACTGCTGACCCTCCCGAAGGACGACACCGTGCCGGGCCCTGGTCAGGTGCAGAACACCTTCGACTCCGACCCGAGCGTGTCGAGCCAGATCAACATCCTGAAGCAGGGTCAGACCGAGGTGCTGAACGGCAACCTGCTGACGGTGCCCGTCGGAGGTGGGCTGCTGTACGTCCAACCGGTGTACGTGAAGTCCACGGGCGACACGAGCTTCCCGCTGTTGCAGAAGGTGCTCGTGGCCTTCGGCGACAAGATCGCGTTCGAGGACACCCTCGACGAAGCGCTCGACGTCCTGTTCGGTGGAGACTCGGGTGCCGACGCCGGTGACACGAACGTGCCGGGAGACAGCACCACACCCCCGACGGACGGCACGGACACCGGAGGCGGCACCGACGGTGGAACGACCCCGAGCACGGGCGACCCGACGGTCGACGCTCAGATCAAGACGCTCCTCGACCAGGCGAAGGCTGCGATGGTCGAGAAGGACGCCGCGATGGCGAGCGGCGACTGGGCTGCTTACGGGGTGGCGGACAAGAAGGTGTCGGACGCTCTCGCGCAGGCTCTCGCGCTGCTGAACGGCTGATTCCGAGCCCACGATCTGAACGGCGTCGCCCTGACGGGCGACGCCGTTCGGCGTTCCAGGGGGAGGGATTCTGCCGGCGACGGGGTCCTTGGCCGTACGCGATTTGCACGGCCCCAGAATGCATGCTAGGTTTATCTCTTGTGCCGCAGGGTGGAGCAGTTCGGTAGCTCGCTGGGCTCATAACCCAGAGGTCGTAGGTTCAAATCCTGCCCCTGCAACAGAAAGATGAAATCCCGGTCTCCTCGAGACCGGGATTTCGTCGTTTGCGGAGATAGTCGCCCGCAGCCGGCGAGCGGTGGGTCAGTCCATCGTCGCGACGGGGAGGCCGAACGCTGCTGCCACGCCGGCGTTGGTGACCGCACCCGCGTGGACGTTGACGCCCGCGCGGAGCGCTGCGTCGGCGGCCACCGCTTCTCCCGTGCCCTGGTCGGCGATGGCGAGTGCGTACCGGAGGGTGGCGTTGGTCAGCGCTCGTGTCGAGGTCTCCGGGACGGCGCCGGGCATGTTGGCCACGCAGTAGTACAGGCTGTCGTGGACCCGGAACGTCGGGTCGTCGTGCGTCGTCGGCCGGGAGCCCTCGAAGCAGCCGCCCTGGTCGATCGCGATGTCGACGAGCACCGAGCCGGGCTTCATGTCCGCCACCATGGCGTCGGTCACGAGCTTCGGGGCCTGAGTCCCGGGGATGAGGACCGAGCCGATGACGAGGTCGGCGTCGCGGAGCTGCTCCGCGATCTCGTACGCCGATGACGGTCTGGTCTGGATCTGCCCGCTGAAACGGTTCTCCAGCTCGCGCAGGCGAGGGATGGAGATGTCGATGATCGTGACGTCCGCCTGCATGCCGAGCGCGTTGGCCGCGGCGTGCTCGCCCGCGACCCCGCCGCCGATGACGACGACCTTCGCCTTGGGGGTTCCGGGC
The DNA here is from genome assembly GCF_001865025.1 of Plantibacter sp. MMLR14_011. NCBI lineage: Bacteria > Bacillati > Actinomycetota > Actinomycetes > Micrococcales > Microbacteriaceae > Plantibacter > Plantibacter sp. MMLR14_011. The sequence continues at coordinate 323,478 of NZ_MJGW01000017.1, read as the reverse complement.
ACGCCGCCCAGGAGGATTCCGCGTCCGCCGGTGGCTCGCATGAGGTGGTACGCGCCGACCTGCGTCGACAGTCGTCCCGCGACCTCGCTCATCGGCTGCAGGAGCGGCAGGGAGCGATTGGGGAGTTGGACGGTCTCATAGGCGATCGCGGTGGTCCCAGAGGCGAGCAGGGCGTCGGTGAGGGGTCGGTCCGCTGCGAGGTGCAGGTAGGTGAAGAGCGTCTGGTCGGCCCGCAGGAAGCCGTACTCGGCGGCGACGGGCTCCTTCACCTTGAGCAGGAGGTCGCCCGCCGCCCATACGGAGGCCGCATCGGCGGCGATGGTCGCGCCGGCGGCGCGATACGCCTCGTCGGGATTGCCGGACCCGAGGCCGGCGCCCGCCTGAACGACGACCTCATGGCCGTGTCGGACGAGTTCGTGGACGCCGCCGGGCGTCGCCGCCACCCGGTTCTCGTTGTTCTTGATCTCCGTGGGGATGCCGATTCGCATGGCTGGTTCCTCTCGCAGGCTGGGCCAAGGCTCGGCTCTCCCGCTCGTCGGTGGACGGTGTGCGACTATTCTGAGGTTGCTGCGTTTCAGGCTCATGAACACCGCAGCTTTCACGGAATCTTCCCTAAAAATCACCGATGATTCGGACAAGATCGGGAGCAGACGCAGCATGACGAACAATCTGCACAGCAGTGCGGACCTCGACGACGTCGATCACGCACTCCTGCGGCTCCTCCAGGAGAACGCGCGCATGACGAACGCCCGCATGGCGGAGCTCGTCGGCATCGCGCCCTCGACGTGCGTCGCCCGGGTGCGGTCGCTCGTCGATCGCGGCGTGATCACGGGGTTCTCGGCGCGTATCGATCCGGTCGCGGTCGGGCTCGGTCTCGAGGCGCTCATCAGCGTCAACATCAGGGCAGGAGCTCGAGCCCGTATCGCCGAGTTCAGCGCCGGCATCCGACAGCTCCCGGAGGTCGTGCAGGTGTTCTTCCTCGGCGGCTCCGAGGACTTCGTCATCCATCTCGCGGCGCGGGACAGCGCTCACATCCGCGACTTCGTCGTCGAGCACCTGTCGGCGGATCCGACGGTCGCCTCAACGCGCACGAGTCTGGTGTTCGATCATTCATTCATCGGTGTCGCGGTGGGGAAGTGAGAGCGATCCGCGCTGCTGCCGGCCGGGCGAAGATCACGAACGCATAACGAAGGAGTCAGGCGGAAAACCCTGACCATGTTCGGTTTTGCCACGGAGGCCGTGCGTGATGTCCGCCTTTTGGGGGATCGTCGATTAGCCAGCAGCTGTGAGTTTCGTTAGCGTTGTCGACGGCCCGCAAGGGCTGACCCACGTAACCGCGTCCCGCCCCCTGTCGCCCCGTGACGGCGTGCTGGACGTACGGTCGAACGCCACGCGGTAGCCGTTGTCGCCCCACGTGATCCGAGCCCGCGCGCTGTCCATCAGTGCGCCGATGGGGCGGATCGAGAGCCGTTCGACCCGGCCTGACGATCGACAGGAAGAGCGCACCGCGGTTCCGCGTGCGCTTCCAGGAGAACACATGACCGAAACGATTGCCGTCTCCGCGACGGGACTGTACAAGGTCTTCGGCAGGAAGCCGAAGGAGGCCGTGAAACGCCTGCAGGCCGGTGCCTCGCGTGACGAACTCGCCTCCGGCGGGACCACCGCAGCCGTCATCGACGCCTCGTTCGAGGTGAAGCGGGGCGAGATCTTCGTCGTGATGGGCCTCTCCGGCTCGGGCAAGTCGACGCTGATCCGGATGCTCAACGGCCTGCTCGAGCCGACGGCGGGCACCGTGACCATCGCCGGGAAGCCGATCTCGGGGGTGTCCTCGAAGCAGCTGCGTGCGGTCCGACAGGACGACATCTCGATGGTCTTCCAGCACTTCGCCCTGCTGCCGCACCGCACAGTGCTCGAGAACGCCGCCTATGGACTCGAGGTGAAGGGTGTGCCGGCCGCTGAACGACGCGAGCGGGCCCAGTCCGTCGTCGAGCGCGTCGGGCTCGCAGGCTGGGAGGACAAGCTCCCGGGCCAGCTCTCCGGCGGGATGCAGCAGCGCGTCGGCCTCGCCCGCGCACTCGCCTCGGACACCGACATCCTCCTCATGGACGAGGCGTTCTCCGCGCTCGATCCCCTCATCCGCCGCGAGATGCAGGAGCAGCTCGTCGAGCTGCAGGCCGAGCTCGGCAAGACCATCGTGTTCATCACCCACGACCTCAACGAGGCGATGTTCCTCGGCGACCGGATCGCCGTCATGCGTGACGGCCGGATCGTCCAGGTCGGCACCCCGAACGACATCCTGACCGACCCGGCGAACGACTACGTCGCCCAGTTCGTCCAGGACGTCGACCGCGCCCGCGTCCTGACCGCCGGTGGCGTGATGGAACCCGCGCGCTCCGTCGTCTCCGCGTCCGCCGGACCCCGGGCTGCCCTGCGCATCATGCGCGACCTGCAGACCTCGACCGCCTTCGTGGTCGGTCCGGGCCGGCAGCTCCTCGGCGTCGTCCGCGACAAGGACGTGCTGCGTCTCGTCCGGGCGGGCGACCACCAGCTCGGGAGCGTCATCACCGCCGACCTCGCCACGGTCTCGCCGGAGGCGGCACTCGTCGACCTCTTCGAGTCCGCCGTCGAGAGTGCCCTGCCCGTCGCCGTCGTGGACGAGCGGACGCGCCTGCTCGGCGTCGTCCCGCGGGTGACCCTGCTCGCCGCCGTCGGCAACGTCCCGACCAACACGGACGAGATCAGCCTCGTCGGGCCGCCGGCGACGGTGCCCGTCGAGCTCATCACGGCGACCCTCCGGTCGACCGCGGAGGACCCGCAGCACCCCGACGACGTGACCTCGTCGATCGAGACCAGCGCCGCCGAACCGGCAGCGAGCCTGCCGGAAGGGAGTGTCCGATGAACGGCATCCGTCTCCAGTCGTCCGGGTTCCTGGACGCCATGACCCGCCCAGAGATCGGTGCGTGGGTCGAAGCCTTCGTCGACTTCATCACCGACGTCTTCCAGCCCGTCTTCGACGTCATCCGGAGCGTCTTCCAGGGGCTGTACGACGGCGTCGACCTCGTGCTCAGCGGTCCGCCGTTCTGGGTGATCATCATCGTCGCCGCGCTGCTGGCCTTCGTCGCACGGGGCCCGGTGTTCGCCGTCGGCTCCGCGGTCGGGCTGCTGATCATCGTCGGCGTCGAGCAGTGGGACAACGCGATGGACTCGCTCTCGCTCGTGCTCGTGGCCGGTCTCATCGCCATCGTGATCGGGATCCCACTCGGCATCCTGGCGGCTCGCTCGAAGGTCGCATCGTCGATCATCCGCCCGTTGCTCGACTTCATGCAGACGACTCCTGCGTTCGTGTACCTCATCCCCGCGCTCATCCTGTTCCGCATCGGCGTCGTCCCGGGCATCGTCGCGACGATCGTCTTCGCGCTGGCCCCGGCAGTCCGTCTCACGGAACTCGGGATCCGCAACGTCGACCGCGAGGTCGTCGAGGCCGGCAACGCGTTCGGTGCTTCCTCCTGGCGGATCCTGCGCCAGATCCAGCTGCCGCTCGCGATGCCGAACATCATGGCCGGAGTCAACCAGGTCATCATGCTCTCGCTCTCGATGGTCGTCATCGCCGGAATGGTCGGCGCCGGCGGCCTGGGAGGCGACGTCGTCAAGAGCCTCTCCCGGATCGACATCCAGCTCGGTTCCGAAGCGGGCTTGTCGGTCGTCATCCTGGCGATCTTCCTGGACCGTCTCACCGCCTCCCTCGGCGGCGGTCGCAAGCAGCGCGGCAAGCGTACGAAGGCTGCCCCGGCCTCGCCCGCCGGGATCCGCCCGGCACCGGCCGCAAGCACCACGACGACCGACAGCACCGCCTCAGGCGAGGAGCAGCGCACCCCCGCCGAGTCGCCGACCGCCGTGCGGTGACCCACCGGCACACAGCTTTCCATCCGACGACACCGATCCCCGCGTCACGCGGGACGAAAGGAATCATCGAACATGCAGTACCGCACCAAGATCGCAACCACCATCGCAGCGGGGGCGGCGGCGACGCTCGCCATCTCCGGCTGCTCCGCCGGCGCCGCTGATGAGACGCTCGAGAACGGCGACAAGCAGGCGGTGACCATCGCCGTGTTCAGCGGCTGGGACGAGGGCATCGCGGCCTCCGAGCTGTGGAAAGCCGTGCTCGAGGAGCAGGGCTACGACGTCACCCTCGAGGAGGCGGAGCCCGCCCCGGTGTTCTCCGGCCTCAGCACCGGTGACTACGACCTGACGCTCGACGTCTGGCTGCCGACGACCCACGCGAGCTACATCGAGAAGTTCGGTGACGACGTCGTCGACCTCGGCGCCTGGAACACCGACGCCAAGCTCACGATCGCCGTCAACGAGGACGCCCCTGTCGACTCGCTCGAGGACCTCGCGGCCAACGCGGACCTCTTCGACAGCCGCCTCGTCGGCATCGACCCCGGTGCCGGACTCACGGAGGCGACCCAGGACAAGGTCATCCCCGAGTACGGCCTCGACGACTGGGAGTTCCTGACTTCGGGCACCCCGGCGATGCTGTCGGAGCTGAAGGCCGCGACCGACGCCGGTGAGAACATCGCCGTCACGCTGTGGCGTCCGCACTGGGCCTACGACGCGTTCCCGATCAAGGACCTCGAGGACCCGAAGGGCGCGCTCGGGGACGCCGAAGGCATCCACAGCTTCGGCAAGGCCGACCTCGCGGACGAGTACCCGACGCTCGCCGGGTGGCTGAAGGACTTCGACTTCGACTCGGAGCGACTGTTCTCGCTCGAGAACGCGATGTTCAACGAGGGTGACTCGAAGGACTACGCGCCGGTCGTCAAGCAGTGGATCAGCGACAACCAGGAGTACGTGGACTCGCTCACCAAGTAGCGGATCGATGAGACGACGGGCACCGGAGCGATCCGGTGCCCGTCGTCTCGTGCGTCGGAGCCTCAGCCGCGGAGTCGGGCGAGACCCTCGACTGCCCGCTCCAGGACCTCGACGCGTTTGCAGAACGCGAACCGGACCAGTGACGCGTAGTCCGGGTCGTGCCGGTCGAGGCAGAACGCCGACAGCGGCACCGCCACGACGCCGGCGAGCGCGGGCAGCGCCCGGCAGAACGCCGCAACATCGTCGAAGCCCAACGGTGCCGCATCGGCCACGATGAAGTAGGTGCCGTCCGGCCGGAAGGTGTCGAAACCGGCGGCTGAGAGGCCCGCGCTCAGGAGGTCCCGCTTGCCGCGCAGGCCGTCGGCGATGGCCGTGAACGAGGCGTCGGGCAGTCGGAGTCCGGTCGCCATCGCCGGCTGGAACGGTGCGCCGTTGACGTAACTGAGGTACTGCTTGACCGTCGAGACGGCCGAGACGAGTTCGCGGGGTCCGGTCAACCAGCCGATCTTCCACCCGGTCGTGCTGAAGGTCTTGCCACCGGATGAGATCGTGAGTGTGCGTCCGGCGGCACCCGGCAAGGTCGCGATCGGAACGTGCCGGACGTCGAAGGTCAGGTGCTCGTAGACCTCGTCGGTCACGATGATCGCATCGTGGCGCTCCGCCAACTCGGCGACCAGGTCGAGCGTCGCGTGGTCGAGGACGGTGCCGGTCGGGTTGTGCGGTGTGTTGACCAGAATGACCCTGGTCCGGTCGGTGACGGCGGCGCGGAGCTCGTCCGGGTCCGCCTGGAAGTCGGGTGCGCGCAGCTTGACCGTCCGATGCCGCCCACCGGCGAGGGCGATGAGTCCGCCGTACGCGTCGTAGAACGGCTCGAAGGTCACGACCTCGTCGCCGCGCTCGACGAGGGCGAGCAGGGTCGCGGCGAGCGCCTCGGTCGCTCCGGCGGTGACGAGCACCTCTCCCTGCGGGTCTGGCTGGAGACCGTAGAACCGTCGCTGGTGCTCGCTGATCGCGGTGCGGAGGTCGAGGGTGCCCGGGCCGGGTGGGTACTGGTTCTCACCGCGCTCGATGGCCGCAATCGCCTCGGCGAGGACTGCCTCGGGTCCGTCCTCGTCGGGGAACCCCTGGCCGAGGTTGACGGCTCCGGTCTGCAGCGCGAGCGCGCTCATCTCCGCGAAGATCGTCGACGAGACGTGTCCGTCCTCGTCGACGAGGCCGGCGCCTTCGGCGGTGCGCCGCCAGGGTCCGTCAACCACCATGTCGATATCCTTCCGTGGCCGCGGGCGCGGGCCGCTCCCAATCTAGGACACCGTGCGCAGGTCCTTACGGCGAAGCCCTAGCCGGCGCACAGCGGGCGCGAATGAAACACTCAGCTCAGCACGGGAAGCTGACTGCGCTTGGAAGGAGCAGAATCGCCATGACCGACACCGCAGACGGACAGCAGCCCGCCGAACACCCCCAGTCCACCCCGAACGGTGAGACCGCGCCGCAGTCCGCACCCGCTGAGCAGGCGGGCGGCACCGTGCCTCCCGCGGGCGAGGCACGGCCGTCGACCTCAGGAGCGTACTTCCCGCCCCCGACCGCGATGCCACCGGTCGCACCGCCCGCCGGTCAGCCGACGCAGCAGCCGTACGGCGCGGCCCAGCAGGGCTCGCCGTACCAGCAGGCGCCGCAGCACCCGTCCGCAGCCTTCTCCCGTCAGCAGCAGCCGAACCCGTACGCGGCCTACCAGCAGCCCACCGGTCAGCAGCCCACGGCCCAGCCGCAGCCTGGTCAGCAGCACGGTCCCTACGGTGCGTCCCCGTACGCCCAGCAGCCGACCGGGCAGCACCCTGGCGTCCCGACGCCACCGGCAGCGCGGACGAAGAAGACCAACCGCCCGCTCGCGGGCATGGTCGCGATGCTCGCCGTCGGCGCCCTCATCGGAGGAGCGTCCGGCGCCGGGGCGACGCTCTGGGTCACGAACGCGACGAAGTCGAGTGTCTCGAGCAACGAGGCTGGCTCGAAGGCGTTCACCATCAACGACGACGCCGACGTCAGCCTGACCACGGCCATCGCCGCGACGGCCGGGCCGAGCGTCGTGACCCTCTCGGTCCAGGGCGGGCAGAGCGCCGGCACCGGCTCGGGGATCATCCTCAGCAAGGACGGTTACGTCCTGACGAACACGCACGTGGTCACACTGGACGGCCAGGTCGCCGACCCGACCATCCGGGTCACCGATGCGAACGGCAAGCTGTACAACGCCAAGATCGTCGGCACGGACCCGATCTACGACCTGGCGGTCATCAAGCTCGAAGACGCCTCGGGTCTCAGTCCGATGGAGTTCGCGAACTCCGACAAGCTCAACGTCGGCGAGACGGCCGTCGCGATCGGTGCGCCGCTCGGACTGGCGGGAACCGTCACCGACGGCATCGTCAGCGCCCTCAACCGGAGCATCACCGTCGCCTCCTCCGCCGTTCCGGACTCCGGATCGAGCGACGACGGCGGGTCCGGCGACTCGAACGGCGACAACCAGAGCCCCTGGAACTTCGACGTGCCGGGGCAGACCACCCCGACCGCGCCGACCTCCTCGATCTCCATCGCGGTCATCCAGACCGACGCGGCGATCAACCCCGGCAACTCGGGTGGCGCGCTCGTCGACGGCACCGGCAAGCTCATCGGGGTCAACGTCGCGATCGCGAGCGCCGGAAGCACCGACTCGTCGTCGCAGAGCGGCAGCATCGGTGTCGGCTTCGCCATCCCGGCGAACATCGCCAAGCGCGTCTCGGACGAGATCATCAAGACGGGTAAGGCGACCCACGGCCTGCTCGGCGCGACCGTGAAGGACGCCTCGAGCGACGCCAAGAGCACGGTCGCGGGCGCGCTCATCGACAAGGTCACCGACAACGGCGCCGCGCAGGCCGCGGGTCTGAAGTCCGGGGACATCGTCACCGAGTTCAACGGCGTCCCGGTCACCGGTGCGAACGACCTGACCGCTCAGGTGCGGGCGCTCGCGGCGGGGGCGACGGCGAAGCTCACCTTCACCCGCGGCAACGACTCGCAGACCGCCGAGGTCACGCTCGGCGAGCTCGCGCTCTGACACCCGGGGCATCACGCCCCGGAGGACGCCCGCACGGCCTCCGTGCGGGCGTCCTCCGCGTCCGGGCCACCCCGACGACCGGCTGCTAGGCTCGATCGAACGAAACACGGAGTGAACCCCCATGTCGAACGACACAGGCCAGGCCGACGCACCGTCGTCGCCCGGAGTCTCCTACGTGATGCCGGTGTTGAACGACGTCCGACACGTCAGAGCAGCTGTCGACAGCCTCCTGGCGCAGGACTACGCCGGCGACGCGGAGATCACGATCGCCGTCGGGCCGAGCATCGACGGCACGACCGAGCTCGTCCGAGAGCTCCAGGCGGCCGACCCCCGCATCCACGTGCTGGAGAACCGCGTCGGGTCGACCCCGGCCGGGCTCAACCTGGCGATCGCCGCGTCGACGCATCCGATCGTCATCCGGGTCGACGCCCACTCGGAGCTGCCCGACGACTACGCGAGACTCGCGGTCGAGACCATGCTCCGCACGGGGGCGCAGAACGTGGGCGGCATCATGGACGCCCAGGGGCGCACGAGCTTCGAGACGGCGGTGGCGCGGGCGTACGGCTCGCGTGTCGGACTCGGTGGCACACCCCACCACGTCGGCGGTCGAGAGGGGCCGGCCGACACGGTCTACCTCGGCGTCTTCGACCGCGAGATGCTCATGCGGGTGGGCATGTTCGACGAGCGCATCAAACGCGGGCAGGACTGGGAGCTCAACCGCCGGATCAAGCAGGCCGGCGGCCTCGTCTGGTTCACGCCCGCGTTGCGCGTCGTCTACCGCCCGCGTGCGAGCATGCGCGCCCTGGCGCGACAGTTCTTCTCCACCGGACTCTGGCGCGGCGAACTCAGCCGGAGTTTCCCCACCCGCGGCACGCTCCGCTACTTCGCGCCACCGGTCCTGGTGCTCGGCATCGTGCTCGGCACGCTGCTCGGGCTCGGAGGCCTGGTCCAGCTGGGGGCGGGTGCGACACCGTGGCTGCTCCTCGGGTTCGCGGCCCCCATCGCCTATGCGGCCATCGTGCTGCTCGCGAGCATCGTCGTCACCGGGCGGGACGGGATACGCACGAGCCTCTGGATGCTCGCCGTCCTGCCGTGCATCCACTTCTGCTGGGGCACCGGGTTCGTGCTCGGCTACGGCTCGCTCGCGAAGGGCATCTCCGCGCTGCGCAATCCACCGAAGGCGGTCTAGATGTCGGATCCCAGCACGGCCGGAACCGGGCCGAGGCTCACGCCCCCGCGGACGATCGCCGAACTCCGTGCCGTGGCGCAACCGCCGGAGGTCCGTGCGCGGAAGAACGCCGAGCACTGGACCGCCGACCTCTATCTGCGAGACCTGTCGCCGTACGTCACCTGGTTGCTGCTGCGCACGAGCATCAGCGCGAATGGCGTGACGGGTCTGATGATCCTGACCGGCTGGGCCACGGCCGCCGCGCTGCTCATCCCCGGATTCGGCGGTGCGGCCCTCGCACTCGTGCTCGGGCAGACCCAGATGCTCGTCGACTGCTGCGACGGTGAGGTCGCGCGTTGGCGGCGGACGTCGAGTCCGGCAGGTGCGTTCCTGGACTCCGTCGGCCACTACTCCACCGAGTCACTCATCGCGATCGCGCTCGGTGTCCGTGCCGCCGCGTGGCCGGTGGATGCGCCCGAGGACCTGGTCTGGATCACCCTCGGATTCGCGCTCGCGCTGTTCGTCGTGCTCAACAAGGCGCTGAACGACATGGTGCGGGTCGCCCGCGCCGGCTTCGGGGCGCCGAAGCTCACCTACTCGACGGAGGAGTCGGCACCTCGTGGGGGAGCGCTTGCGACGGCGCGGACGGTGGCGCGGTTCCTGCCGTTCCACCGCCTGTTCCACTCGGTCGAACTCACGATGGTGATCTTCGCCGCTTCCGTGGTCGGTCTGTTCGTCGGCGACGTCGAGGCGATGCGCTGGGTGCTCGCGATCCTCGTACCGCTTGCGCTCCTGACGCTCGTCGGTCATTTCGTCGCGATCGTCTCGTCGAAGCGGCTCCACGCGTGATGTCCGGCCCGATCCCGGTCACGCGCTCCGTCGGTGTCGTGGTCCTGACGCAGGGGACCCGCCCGGTCGAGCTCACCGCAGCCGTGGCGAGCGTGCTCGCCCAGCAAGCGGTGGAGCTCGACGTGGTCGTGGTCGGTAACGGCTGGCAGCCGACCGGGCTTCCGGACGGCGCCCGAGGCCTGGCCCTGTCCGAGAACCTCGGGATCCCCGCCGGACGCAACCGTGGTGTCGCGGCGGTGCAGGGGGAGTTCGTCTTCTTCCTCGACGACGACGCGACCATCCCGTCCACCACGTTCCTCCGCGACGCCATCGCGATGCTCGACGCGGACCGGTCCATCGGCCTCATCCAGCCCCGGCTCGCCGACGCGGACGGTGCAGCGACGCCGTCCCGCTGGGTGCCGCGAACCCGCGACAAGGACCCCAGGCATTCGAGCGCCGTGTTCTCCTGCCTCGAAGCGGCCGTCCTGCTGCCGCGGTCGGTGTTCGACGCCGTCGGTGGGTGGGCCGACCCGTTCTTCTACGCGCATGAGGGCATCGAGCTCGCCTGGCGGGTCTGGGACCAGGGGAGGCGAGCCTGGTACGAGGCCTCCCTCGAAGCGAACCACCCGGTGACCGAACCGACGAGGCATACCGCCTACTACCGGCTCAACGCGCGGAACCGGGTCTGGCTCGCACGGCGGAACCTCCCCGTACCGCTCATTCCGCTGTATGTGGGCTCCTGGACCGCGATCCAGGTGATCCGGTGGTGGCGGAAGCCGGAGGCCCTCCGCCCCTGGTTCGGCGGCTGGCGTGAGGGCTGGCGGACGGACCCCGGCGAACGTCGCCCACTGCGCTGGCGGACGGTCTGGCGGATGACGCGCGCAGGGCGACCTCCGGTCATCTGAGGGGCGGGTGCCCGTCGTGATCCCACCGTGACCTGGCGTCGTTACGCTTGACGGATGCTGGAGCTGACATGGGCCTGATCAGAGACGGTCGTCGTGCCATCACGCTCGCCAAGGACTTGCTCGCCAACCGCCGGGCCAGAGCCGTCCTCGCGGCGCAGATGCAGGCGGCTCCCGTGATCGAGCCGGGGCGCTACAAGGTGGCCGTGTACTTCGCGGACGGCGCCGTCAACATGTACCAGATCCGCCAGTGGTACCGGCCGCTCGCCGAACTGTCGAAGCAGTGGCCCGTCCTCATCCTCAGCCGCGGTGCGACGGCGGCGGCGAAGCTGTTCGAGGAGTCGCCGATCCCGACGGCCTACGTCCGGACGGTCGTCGCCCTCGAGCGCACGCTTGCCGAACAGGACATCCGCGTCGTGCTGTACGTCAACCAGAACGCCAAGAACTTCCAGATGTTCCGCTACGGCTCCCGCTGGCACGTCTTCGTCAACCACGGCGAGAGCGACAAGATGTACATGACGACGAACCAGTTCAAGGCCTACGACTACAGCCTCATCGCCGGCCAAGCGGCGAGGAACCGGCTGGAGCGGGTGCTCTGGGACTACGACTTCGACAAGCGCGCGATCATGATCGGCCGCCCCCAGGCCGACCACTATTCGGGCGAACTGCCTTACACGCCCGATGAGCGGACCGTCGTCCTGTACGCGCCCACTTGGGAGGGCGACCGCGCGGCCGCGGCGTACGGCTCGATCGCGAGCCACGGCGTTGCCCTCGTCCGAGCACTCATCGCGACCGGGCAGCACCGCGTCGTGTACCGTCCGCACCCGAGGAGCGGTGTCGTCGATCCGGCCTACGCGAGCGCGAACCGCGAGATCATGGCCGCGCTCCAGGAGGCGAACCGTGCGGACGCCTCGGCCCAGCACGTCGTCGACACGGGTGCCGACCTCGGTTGGCAGCTGGCGGCGGCGGACGCGGCCATCGTCGACATCTCCGCGATGGTCTACGACCGCCTCGCGAGCGGGAAGCCGCTCATGATCACCCGTCCCGTGAATCCGGAGGCGGAGATCGACACCGGAGGGTACCTCTCGGCGTGCGAGTGGCTCGATGCGTCGGCCGCCGCGGACATCGTCGACGGCGTCGACCGACTCCTCGGTGATCCAGAGACGGTCGCTCGACTGCAGCACTGGGTCGAGTACTACTTCGGCGACACGACGCCGGGAGTGACGACGGCGAGGTTCCACAGCGCCATCGAGCATCTGATGTCGGAATGGGAACGGTTCGCCCTCGCGCACGCCGATGGCCGGCCGAAGCTCGACGAGCATGAGGACGATGAGGACGAAGACGAGGATGACGACGAGAGAGGACGCGCCTGAGGCGCCCTGAGCCGTTGAGTCCGCGCCCAGGAGAACCGCGTAGGGTCGGGCAGGTGAATCCGTCCTCCGGGCGACTGGCCTCCCTCGACGGAGTCCGTGGTGTCGCCAGCGTCGTCGTGGTGCTCTACCACGTGTCGTTGCTCGCACGACCTTTCGCGACCGGCCGGATCTCGGAGCCCGCCTGGGACATCGCGACCGAGACACCATTGAAGCTGCTCTTCGCCGGTACCGAGGCCGTGCAGGTGTTCTTCGTCCTGAGCGGTCTCGTCGTCGCACTCCCGCTGTTGCGAGGCGGCGCGAGCTGGCCGGGGTTCTTCGCCGCCCGATTAGTGCGGCTCTACCTCCCCGTGTGGGGATCGCTGCTGTTCGCCGCCGCCCTCATCCTCCTCATCCCGAGGGACCCGGCGTCGGTGACCACCGGTGAGTGGATCGCGAACGCGAACGCGACGAGCGTCGACCCGCTGCACCTCCTGAGGGAGGCCACCCTGACGCCGGCGAGCTACACCCTGGTGAACACCCTGTGGTCGCTGCGCTGGGAGCTGATCTTCACGCTCCTCCTCCCGATCGCCGTCCTGCTCGCTCGATTGCTGCGCCGCTGGGCGTGGCCGGTCGCCGCACTGATGTCCGTGATCATGGTGCTCGGACGGGTCGCGGGACTGGACGCCGCCGTGTACCTGCCGGCGTTCTTCATCGGTACGCTGATCGCCGTCCGGCTCGACGACCTCCGAGCCTGGGCTGCGGATCGGTCCCGCCCGCTGCAATGGGCGTTGCTCACGGGCGGGTCCGCGCTCCTGCTCGTCGCGAGCTGGCTCTCGCGACCGTTCGTCGAATCCTCATCGACGCTCGGTCAGGCGCTCTGGGGCCTGTCGGGTGTGGGCGCGGCCGGCCTCATCGTCGTCGCCATCGGAAGCCCGTTCGCCCGGCGGCTCCTCGAGGCGCCGCCGGTCCTCTGGCTCGGGAAGGTGTCCTTCAGCCTGTACCTCGTGCACGCCCCGATCCTGGCCACACTCGCCTTCTCGTTCGGAGATGAGCGTTGGTGGCTGGTCGGGATCGTCGGTGTCCCACTGAGCCTGCTGGTCGCCGCCGGGTTCTTCCAGCTCGTCGAGCGTCCGTCCCACGGCCTGGCGCGCAGCGTTGGTCGGGGGGTACAGGCGGGGGTCGCTGCGGTGCGTTCCCGGATGCTCAGCCGACGCGAGGAACGAGCGCGTTCCGCTTCTTCCGGCGAGCGGCCGCGTGCAACTCCTGAGCCCACCGACGGGTGACGGCCTCGTCGTCGTACTGCTCCGCGGTCGCCCTGGCGTGCTGACGCATCGCATCCACCTCGCCCTCGGGGAGCGACAGGAGGCGTTCGATGGCGGCTGACACGACGGCCGGTTCCGCGGACGGCACGAGGAACCCGTTCCAACCGTCACGGACGATGTCGGCCGGCCCGTACGGTACGTCGACGACGATGGGGAGACACCCGGCCGCCATCGCCTCGATGAGCACGAGTGGGAAGCCCTCGGAGGTCGAGGTCATGACGAGGAACGAACCCGAGCCGAGCTGCCGCCGGGCCGAGCGGTCGTAACCGTGCAGGACGACGCGGTGGTCCGGGTCCTCGGCGGCGAGGAGCGTCTGCAACTCGTCGAGCAGTTCCCCGCCGCCGTAGACGTCGAGTGTCGGGGGAGGCCCGTCCACCGGGGTGGTGGCGAGGACGGCGCGGATCGCGTTCGCCGGCCGTTTCCGGGCCGTGAGCGAACCGAGGAACATGCCGCGGCTGCGAGGCCGAGGTGCACGCGCGACGTCCGGTGCGACGAGTTCGCGCGAGTTCGGGATGACCCCGAGCGAGGCGTGCTCGCCGAGCATGGTCGTCACGTCCGCGAGCTGGCGGTCGCTGAGGAGGGCGACGAGGTCGAAGTCGTCGAGCGCCTCGAACACCGCTCGCCGTGACTCCCGCAGCCGACCGTGTGGTCGTTCCGTGCCCTGGAGGTGCGAGGCGTGCACCACATGCGCGGTGACGACGTTGCGTTTCCGGTAGCTCAGGACGAACGGGGCGATGGTCTTGCTGTCGACGATCATCCAGGCCGGAGCGCCCGCGGTGAGCGCGTCGAACCAGGCGCGGTACAGGGACCAGATGCGCCCCCAGGACCGGACGGGACGGCCCTGGTCGTCGCAGAGGACCACGGACCGGCCGCCCTTGACACCCCGCTCGCGCGTGTCGCGGCGGTCGGACAGGAGCAGGGTGCCGTCGGTCCGGTAGACGTCCACCTGCAGGATCTGACCGGACTCGTCATGTCGCTCGCGGCTGAGGACCACGTCGCCGCGGCGTCGTTCCACGCTGCCGTCCTCCAGGGGGAGCGGGGTGAACCCGTGGCGGGCCAGGTCGAGGGACCCACCCGGCAGGGGGTTGTCGCGCAGCCAGTCCCAGAGGTTGACGACCCGGAGGCCGTCGATCAGGTCTCCTCGCGTGCGCAGCCGTGCCTCCAACTCGGGGTAGTCCGCGCGGTGGTCGAAGGTGAGGACGTCGACGGGGGTGTCGGCCAATCGGATGAACGCGCGCGAGCGCTGGAGCATCGCCTCCGTCATGCCGCCGAAGTCGTCCGACAGACCCCAGGTCACCGCGAAGTGGCGGCCTTCCGGGAAGGGCTTCTGGGGACGGCGCAGGAATGGAAGTCTCACCCTCCGACGGTACGCGATGGACCTGGAGGGATGCCGCATCCGGACCGGCCCGGTCGGCGCCGAGCCCGAGCGCGCCGAGGGTGGTCAGGGACGCTGTTCGGGCCCGTCCGGGCCGACCGTCTCGCTGCCGGCCTCGATGGCCAGGTGCTTGCGGCGACGGAACACCTGGTCGCGGACCTTCCCGAGGCCGGACCGACCGGAGACGGCCCGCATCCGTGGCTCGAGGTCGAGGGGGACGACGAACGGCGCCGGTCCGAACGCCTGGCGAGCGGCACGGACGACCTGTCGGCCGAGCATGTGATTGCCGATGCCGCCGACGGCAGCTCCGACGCCGAAGGGCAGTGCTTTGCCGATGACGCCGGCGCTGCCGCTCGCCGCGAAGTGCTTCACGAAGCGCACCCGCAACTGGTCGGCGACGGGGCCCACGATCATGGACGGCAGACCCTGGGTGATCGTCTGGCCCCAGAACGCCTGCCGGGGGATGCCCTTCCCGGCCGCCTGGGATCCGAAGTTCCGCAGGAGGTCGGTTCCGGCCTTGCCGAGCATCATGGTCATGACGAGCGCGCGGGATCGCATCGGATCGGCCAGGGCGATGCCGTGGACCTCGGTGACCGACTGGGCGAACAGGGCGGTCGCCTCGAGGAACCCCGCCGTCTCGACACCGGAGAGCGCAAGGGTCGTCGCCGTCCCGATCGCCGGGACGACGGCGGTCGCGCCGACGGCGGCTCCCGTCGTCGTCACCGTCGTGAGGTACCGACGCTCCAGGACACGGATGAGCTGGTCCGCCGTCGCGTTCGGGTACATCCGCCGGATCGACCGGATGTGTGCCACGACCACCGGTCGCTGGACCCAGAGCAGACGGTCGAGCGCCCGCACCCATCCCGGCTCAGGCAGCACGGGCTGCTGTGCTGCGGCGGTGGGGAACTGGGCGGGACCCGGAACGGGTCCCTGCTGCGGTCCGGTCATGACGGCCTCCTCGTGGGCGGGGCGGCCAGTCTACGTCGACCCACTGCAGGTCGAGTGACGCTTGCTGGCAGGCCTCAGCTGTTGTAGTCGGCGTTGTAGCGGTCGAGCACGTCGTCGATCGGCGCGTCGAGCACGAGCGCCCCCTTGTCGAGGTAGAGCCCCCTCGTGCAGAAGCGTCGGAGGTCCTTCTCGTTGTGCGAGACGAAGAACAGGGTGCGCCCGCCATCGAGGAGTTCCTCGATGCGCCGGTAGCACTTCTCGCGGAACGCGCGGTCGCCGACGGCGAGGACCTCGTCGACGAGGATGATCGGCTCCTCGAGCTGTGCGATCACCGCGAAGGCGATGCGGACCTTCATGCCGCTCGAGAGATGCTTGTACGGGGTGTCCACGAAGTCGGCGATCTCGGCGAAGGCGATGATGTCGTCGAACCGTCCGTCGATCTCGCGCCGGGACATGCCGTGGAGGCCGGCCGTCAGGTACACGTTGTCGCGGACCGTCAGGTCGTTGACGAAGCCGCCGGTGATCTCGATGAGCGGCGCGACACCCTCGTGCACGCCGATGGTGCCCTCATCGGGCAGGACGACGCCCGCGACGAGCTTGAGCAGCGTCGACTTGCCCTGACCGTTCCGTCCGACGACGCCGATGGCCTCTCCGGGGGCGACATCGAAGGAGACGTGGCGCAGGGGCCAGAACTCACCCGGCTTCGAGCGTCGGTCGCGACCGGCGAAGAGGTCCTTGAAACTCCGCCGACCGCCACGGTTGCGCCGGAACCGGATCCCTGCGTCGGCCACCGAGATCGCCGGCCGAGCGGCGGTTGCGTTGCCTGTGGGCATCAGATCTCCTTCAGCACGGAGCGCTCGCAGCGCTTGAAGACGAGGAGACCGACCGCGAGGATGACCGTGGACATGGCGGCGGACACACCCACGAGGTGCCAGTTGAGCTCCTGTGGGAAGAACGCGGAACGGTAGAGCGCGAAGATCCCGCTGAGCGGGTTGAACGCCGCGAAGGGCTCGATCCTGTCGGGCAGCGCCGTCGTGCTGTAGATGATCGGCGTCGCGTAGAACATGAACCGCAGGACGAGCTTGACGGCGCGCTCGAGATCGCGGAAGAACACGACGAGCGGAGCGACGATCAGGCAGAGCCCGATCGTCAGGACGGCTTGGATGACGATGGCGAGCGGGAACAGCACGATGTCGAGGTTGACCTGCGCGCCGCTGAAGATCGCGAACGCCGCAAGGACCGGGAGCGCAGCGAGGAACTCGATGCCCTTCGACAGCACGATCCGGTTCACCCAGATGGTCCGGGGGATCGTCGTCGAACGCACGAGTTTCGCCTCGCGCAGGAAGGCGCGGGTGCTGTCGGACACCGATCCGGTGAACCACATCCACGGCAGCAGTGCCGCGAGGAGGAACACGATGTAGGGTTCCTCGCCGACGTCGCGCCGGAACACCTGCGTGAAGACGAACCAGTAGATCCCACTCATGACGAGCGGGTCGAGGATGGACCACACGTAGCCGAGCGCGCTCGTCGAGTAGCGCACGCGCAGGTCTCGGACCGTCAGGATCCAGAGCGCGTGGCGGTACCTCGCCGATCGCGACATCCTTGGCCGCGTCTCAGCTGAAGAACTCACGTGACCAACCTTATCGAGGTGACGCAGGAACGCCGCCCGCGACGCTCAGCGTCGGGACGGCGTTCGTGTGCGATGTGGACGGGGACCTCAGACGAAGAGGTTCGCGCGCTCGAGGTCCTCGGCGAAGTCGACCTCGACCGCGTAGAGGTCGGAGATGTCGACCGGCTCGACGAGCATGCCCTCGCGCTCGATGGCGAGCTCGATGCCGCGCTCGAAGTAGTCCTGGTCGCCGACCTTGGTCAGGTAGCGGTGGAGCATCGTCTTGTCCTGCGACGAGATGTAGTTGATGCCCACGGCCTCGCCCAGCCCGCCGACGACGGTCTTCGAGAGCTCTTTGATGTAGCCCTCGGCGCTCGTCGTGTACTTGACCTCCTCGTCGGACACCTTGGAGGTGTTGACGGTCACGAACGAACGGTCCTTGGCGATCATCGCGGCAGCGCGGTCGAGGACGGCCGGGTCGAAGACGACGTCGCCGTTCATCCAGAGCACGCCACCGGCCTGAGACGCCGCGAGGGCGCGCATGAGGCTCTTCGAGGTGTTGGTCTGGTCGTACTGCTCGTTGTAGACGAAGGAGGCGTCGGGGAACGCTTCGATGATGTGCTCGAGCTTGTAGCCGACGACGATCGTCACTTTGGCGCTCGCTCCGAACGCGTGGTGGATGTTGTCGAACTGCTGCTGCATGATGGTGCGGCCGTCGCTGAGCTCGGTCAGGGGCTTGGGAAGCGAGCGGCCGAGACGGCTGCCCATCCCTGCGGCAAGGATCACTACCTGGGTGGTCACGTTGTTCTCCTCAGTGTGGGTATGGAATCACGCGGTGCCACGATGCTGTGGACGATTCACCGAGGATTAACCAAGACGTGCATTGAAAGACACTCCGTTATGCCAAAATACAGGCTAGCCGCGGTGAACTCCGTCTGTCAGGGGTTCCCAGGGTCCGTTGTCGTTTTGTGATCGACCACCCGGCGTTTACACAGCTTGGGGGAGATGTGTCAACCGTTCATCCTGAGACTCCGCTGTCCGCTCCGGCCGCCGCTGTTGGTAGGTTTGCTTGGTGACTTCCACGACTCCGCCAGATCCCGCTCAGCAGCCGGCGCCTGCCGACGGCACGCCGACGAGTCCGGGCACGCCGAACACCGCCGATGCCGCCGGCGCACCTGCGCCGTCGACCCCTTCCGACGATCAGGCCGCTGCGGCACCGAAGCGCGCACCCCGCTCGACGACGCCTCGGGCTGCCGGAACGGCGAAGGCCCCGGCGAAGCGGCCGAGCACGCCCCGCACCCGCGCCACGTCGGCGAGCGAGACCTCGGGGGAGCCCGGGGACGCCACGAAGCCGGCACCCAAGACGACCACGGCACGCTCGACGACCGCTCGGACCTCGACGGCGAAGACCACGGCCACCAAGTCGACGACGGCGCGCACCACCGCTGCGAAGCGCACGCCCGCGAAGTCGGCTGCTGCAGCTGCCGATGCTCCGGAGGCCACTGCGTCGGCCGAGACGAGCACCACCCCGAAGACGCCCCGGTCGACGACCGCGCGCACCACCGCCGCGAAGCCGGCGACCAAGGCCGCCGGCGCCAAGACGACCACCGCCCGCACCTCGACGACGAAGTCAACGACGGCCCGGACGCCGGCCAAGCGCACGCCGGCGCGCACCAGCGTCGCGAAGCAGCCCGAACAGACGGCCGCCGCAGCCGCCGGCGTGCTCGACGAGGTCAGCGCACCGGGATCGGTCGAACGGCCGACGACGTCGACGCCCTCCGAGCAGCCTTCCCCCGAGGTCGTCGACCGGATCGCCGTCGAGGAGACTCGGGCCGACGCCACGCAGACCGAGACCCCGCCGACCGCGTCATCCATCGCCGGGGAGGCTGTGGACGACACGGCCCGGCAGGCGACGCCGGCACCGTCGGGGTCCGTATCGGTGGCGCCTCCGCGGGAGGAGGCCGTCACTCCGGTTGCAGCACCGAAGCGTCCTGCCGGCCGTCCCGCGCCGACACCGTCGTCCGCCGCCAACTCGTCACCCGCCGCGACGTCGCAGCGCAGCGAGGCCGACGGCGATGGCGCCCATCCCGTCGTCCTGTCGATCTCGGGACTCGTCAAGCAGTTCGGCGACACGGTCGCGGTGGACGGCGTCGACCTCGAGGTCCGACGTGGCTCGTTCTACGGCATCGTCGGGCCGAACGGCGCCGGCAAGACGACCACCCTGTCCATGGTCACGGGTCTCCTCCGTCCCGACGCAGGGTCCATCACGGTCCAGGGCGTCGACGTCTGGCAGGATCCCGCCGAGGCCAAGCGTGCGATCGGCGTGCTGCCCGACCGGCTGCGGCTCTTCGACCGCCTGACCGGCAGCCAGCTCCTGTACTACTCCGGCGTCCTGCGGGGGCTCGACCCCGCGACCGTCAAGTCACGGACCACCGATCTGGCTCGTGCCTTCGGTCTCGACGACGCGCTCGGCCGTCTCGTCTCCGACTACTCGGCGGGCATGACGAAGAAGATCGCGTTGGCAGCCGCACTCATCCATTCGCCGCGTGTCCTCATCCTCGACGAGCCGTTCGAATCGGTCGACCCGGTCTCCGCGGCGAACGTCATCGAGATCCTCCAGCGGTACGTCGCCAACGGCGGGACCGTCGTGCTCTCGAGCCACGGCATGGACTTCATCCAGCGCGTGTGCGATCACGTGGCCATCATCGTGCAGGGCAAGGTGCTGGCCGCCGGGTCCGTCGACGAGGTGCGCGGAACGGGCACGCTCGAGGAGCGGTTCGTCGAGCTCGCCGGGGGCCGCAAGTCGGCAGAGGGAATGGAATGGTTGCACAGCTTCTCCGACTGAAACTGCAGCTGACGCTCAACGCGTTCCGCCGCAGCCCCTGGCGACTGGTCGGGCTCGTCCTCGCGATCGCGGTCGGCGTGTGGATCGTCGTGCTCGCGAGCACCGGTCTCGTCGCGCTGCGTGGTGGCGACCCGGAGGTCACGCGCAACCTGCTCGTGCTGGCCGGGTCGGCCGTCGTCCTGGGCTTCATCATCCTGCCGCTCGTCTTCGGTGTCGACGACCAGCTGGATCCTCGGGCGTTCTCGCTCTTCGGGCTGCCCAACCGCACCCTGTCGGCCGGCCTACTCGTGACAGCGCTCGTGTCGGTGCCGTCACTCGTCCTCGCCGTCCTCGCGGCCTCGTCGGTGGTCACCTGGTCGCGGTCGCCGCTGCCCGCCGTCCTCGCCGTGGTCTCCGCGGTCCTCGGCGTGCTGCTCTGCGCGCTCCTGGCCCGGATCGCCACCTCGATCTCCGCGAGCCTCCTCGCGACGCGTCGCGCCAAGGAGGTCATGGGTGTCCTCGGGCTGGTGCTCATCATCGCCGTGGCGCCGGCGATCATCGCCCTCACCACCGTGGACTGGCAGCGCGACGGGTTCGCCGTCCTCGGCCGGGTCGCTGACATTCTCAGTTGGACCCCGCTCGGCGCCGTCTGGTCGTTCCCCGGTGATGCCGCACTCGGCGGCATCGCGCCGGCGATCGTCAAGCTGCTGCTCACCGCGGCGACCATCGCGCTGCTCTGGTTCGCCTGGCAGTCGTTCGTCGCCCGACTGCTCGTGACGCCGGAACGCCTCGGGACGGGCCGCGACAGCACCGGTCTGGGCTGGTTCGACCTGCTCCCCGGTTCCCCGTCCGGAGCCATCGCCGCTCGGAGCATGACCTACTGGCTGCGCGACCCGCGGTACCTCGTCTCCCTCGTCATCATCCCGATCGCGCCCTTCATCTTCTTCGTGCCCATGCTCGTCGCCGGCATCCCGATGAACGTCCTCGCACTCGTCCCACTCCCGGTCGTGTGCTGGTTCCTCGGCTGGCTCCTGCACAACGACCTCGCCTTCGATTCGACCGCGGTCTGGCTGCACGTCGCCTCGGGGGTCCGCGGACGATCGGACCGGATCGGCCGGCTCTTCCCGGTGCTCCTCATCGGCATCCCGCTCATCGCGGTCGGGTCGACGCTGAGCATCCTGTTCTACGGCGACTGGGACGCCCTGCCGTCGATGATCGGTGTGAGCACGTGCCTGTTGTTCAGCGGTGCCGGTATCGCGAGCTTTGTGTCCGCGCGGTTCCCGTACCCGACGTCGCTTCCCGGCGACAGCCCGTTCCAGCAGCCGCAGGTGCCGGGCAGCAGCGGCATGTCCGCGCAGTTCCTGAGCCTGCTCGGTACGGTCCTGCTCACGATTCCCGCCGGCTGGTTGGCCGTGCTCGGGCTCACCGGTGAGCCGAACTGGAACTTCGGGGCTCTCGCGGTCGGTGCGGGCACGGGCATCCTGGTCCTCGTGATCGGGATCTTCGCCGGCGGTCGCGTCTTCGATCGCCGCAGCCCCGAGATCGTCGGCTTCGCCAGCTCGCACTGACCCGACGTCGGCGACCGGATCGGCCCGCAGGAGACCCGGGTGCCGTCCGGCGGTACCATGGAGCCATGGCGCAGCATGACAGCACGAAGCAGCAGATGAGCACGATCGATCCCGGTGGCACGCCCGACGGTGGGAGCACGGCGATCATGGATCGTGAGCTCGAGGAGCTGATCGAGAGCGAGAACATCGAGCCCGGCGATCACGAGCGCTTCTCGCACTACGTCAAGAAGGAGAAGATCCTCGAATCGGCGTTGAGCGGCAAGCCGGTGAAGGCGCTCTGCGGCAAGAAGTGGACGCCGGGTCGCGACCCCGAGAAGTTCCCGATCTGCCCGGCCTGCAAGGAGATCTACGAGAAGCTCCTCCGCGACTGACGCTGGAGCGCACCGCGGCCGACGCTGAGACGCGTCGCCGCGGTCAGTCCTCGAGGTACACGGTCGGGAGCACGGGGTCGCCGCGGGTGAGGCTGACGGCCCGGGGTGGCAGTTCCCCCACCGCCTGTGCCCGGTGTTCCCTCGCCTGGCGCGTCCCCGCGGCGCCGAGGTACCGCTCGTCCACGAGTCCGCCTTCGACGAGCTGGACCATCAAGGGACGTTCCGAGGCGGCGTTGGCCGCACCCTCGTGTTCGCCGGCCGGACCGTCGCCGAGGTAGATGCGCTCCTCGCGGGCGACCCCGTGCCGGTCGTAGGCCCGCGCAGCCGTCTTGCGGCCGCCGACGGTCGCCTTCTCGGCCGACTTCTTCGCGACACTGATCCAGTCGCCCTGGTCGTCGCGGTGCGCCACGAGCTTGTAGACCATGCCCATGGCGGGGGAGCCGGAGCCGGTGACCACGGAGGTGCCGACGCCGTAGGAGTCGACCGGGGATGCGGCCAGGGCGGCGACGGCGTGCTCGTCGAGGTCGTTGGTGACCGTGATGCGGGTCGACGTGGCGCCGAGTCCGTCGAGGAGGCGGCGGACCTGGTCGACGACGATCGGCAGGTCGCCGGAGTCGATGCGCACGGCTCCGAGCTCCGGGCCCGCGAGGCGCACGCCGAGTCGCACGGCCTCCTCGATGTCGTAGGTGTCGACGAGCAGCGTGGTCCCGGCGCCCATCGTGTCGATCTGGGCTCGGAAGGCGTCCTCCTCGGAGTCGTGCAGGAGCGTGAAGGAGTGCGCGGCCGTCCCCATCGTCGGGATGCCCCAGCTGCGTCCGGCCTCGAGGTTCGAGGTGGCGCTGAAGCCGGCGATGTACGCCGCCCGGGCTGCGGCGATGGCCGACCGTTCGCCCGTCCGACGGGAGCCCATCTCGGCCAGGGGACGGCTGCCAGCCGCAGAGGTCATGCGGGCGGCAGCCGTGGCGACGGCGCTGTCGTAGTTGAACACGCTGAGCGCCAGCGTCTCGAGGATGACGGCCTCGGCGAACGTGCCCTCCACGACCAGGATCGGCGAACCGGGGAAGAAGACCTCGCCCTCGCGGTAGCCCCAGATCGATCCCGAGAAACGGTAGTCGGCGAGCCAGTCGAGCGCCGTCGTGCTGACGACGCGCTCCTCGCGCAGCCACTCGAGTTCCGATTCACCGAAGCGGAAGTGCTTGAGCAGTTCGAGGAAGCGGCCCGTGCCGGCCACGACGCCGTAGCGGCGGCCGCCGGAGAGGCGTCTGGCGAAGAGCTCGAACAGGCACTCCCGATCCGCGGTACCGCGGTGGAGGGCGGCGTCCAGCATCGTGAGTTCGTATCGGTCGGTGAGGAGAGCTGAGGACTCGTGCACCTGTTCAGCCTAGCCGCGAGCGTGCTCGGAACGTGGTGATCGGTCGGTCAGCGACGTCCATCGGCAGGGGCGGTAGGCTGGGTCATCGTGAACGACGCACCCATCGGCATCTTCGACTCCGGCGTCGGCGGACTCACGGTGGCGAGAGCGGTCAGCGACCAGCTCCCCGCCGAGTCCGTGATCTACATCGGCGACACGGCCCACTCGCCCTACGGTCCGAAGCCCATCGCCGACGTGCGGCGCTACTCGCTCGAGGTCCTCGACTCGCTCGTCGACCAGGGCGTGAAGATGCTGGTGATCGCCTGCAACACCGCATCGGCTGCGATGCTCCGCGATGCCCGCGAGCGCTATTCGGTCCCAGTGGTCGAGGTGATCCAGCCCGCTGTGCGGACCGCGGTCCGGAGTACGAGGAACGGGCGCATCGGCGTCATCGGGACCGAGGGGACGATCAACTCGCGGGCGTATCAGGACCTGTTCGAGGTCAATCCCGAGCTCACGGTGTTCGGCCAGGCCTGCCCTCGGTTCGTCGAGTTCGTGGAGGCCGGCGTCACGACCGGCCCCGACCTCCTCGAGGCGGCGGAGGAGTACCTGGCCCCGCTCCGGCACGCCGGCGTCGACACCGTCGTCCTCGGATGCACCCACTACCCCTTCCTCAAGGGCGCGATCAGCTACGTGATGGGTCCGCAGGTGTCGCTCGTCTCGAGCGACACCGAGACCGCGAACGACGTCTACCGCGTGCTCGTCACCCGCGACCTGCTGCGCGACAGCAGCGAACCCGCCACCCACCGGTACGAGGCGACCGGGAGCAGCGCCGACGACTTCATCGCCCTCGCCAACCGTCTGATGGGCCGGGAGATCTCCACCGTCTCGCTCGTCCAGACCGGCGTCATCGACCTTCCATCCCACCAGTTCGAGGAGCACATCCATGAGTGACATCGCGCGCGCCGACGGCCGCACCAACGACCAGCTGCGTCCCATCACGATCGAGCGCGGCTGGAGCGAGCAGGCCGAGGGGTCGGCACTCATCAGCTTCGGCCGGACGAAGGTCCTCTGCACGGCCTCCTTCACCAACGGCGTGCCGCGCTGGCTGAACGGCAAGGGTCGCGGCTGGGTCACCGCGGAGTACGCGATGCTGCCCCGTTCGACCAACGAGCGGATGGACCGTGAAGCGGTCAAGGGCAAGATCGGCGGTCGTACCCACGAGATCTCGCGACTCATCGGTCGGAGCCTCCGCGCCGTGATCGACACCAAGGCCCTCGGCGAGAACACGATCGTCATCGACTGCGACGTCCTGCAGGCGGACGGTGGCACCCGCACCGCGGCGATCACCGGCGCCTACGTCGCCCTCGCCGATGCGATCGAGTGGGCGCGCGGCAAGAAGTTCATCTCGCAGAAGGCGTCGCCCCTCACCGACAGCGTCTCGGCCGTCTCGGTCGGCATCATCGACGGCGTGCCCATGCTCGACCTCGCCTACGTCGAGGACGTGCGCGCCGAGACCGACATGAACGTCGTCGTCACCGGCGGCGGATCGTTCGTCGAGGTACAGGGGACGGCCGAGGGTGCGCCGTTCGACCGTCGCGAGCTCGACTCCCTGCTCGACCTCGCCGTCGGTGGCGCGGCGTCGCTCAAGGCCATCCAGTTCGAGGCCCTCGGACGCTGATGGGCGTCGAGATCGTCCTCGCGACGCACAACCAGCACAAGGTCGAGGAGTTCCAGCGGCTCGTCAGCCGCGACGTCCCCGGGATCACGGTCCTCGCCTACGACGGTCCGGAGCCTGTCGAGGACGGCACGACCTTCAGCGAGAACGCGTTGATCAAGGCGCGGGTCGCCGCAGCCCACACCGGCTCCATCGCGCTCGCCGACGACTCCGGCATCGGCGTCGAGATCCTGGGTGGATCGCCGGGTATCTTCTCGGCGCGCTGGGCCGGCTCGCAGCACGACTCGACCGCGAACCTCGCCCTCCTCCTCGATCAGCTGCGGGACGTGCACGAGGAGCATCGAGCCGCCTGGTTCGCCTGCCACCTCGCCCTCGTGGTGCCGCCGGGGATCGACGGGACGGCCCCGTTCGAGCACGTCGCCGTCGGCACGTGGCGTGGAGCCCTCGCGACGGAGCCGAGCGGGACGAACGGCTTCGGCTACGACCCGGCGTTCATCCCGGACGGTGAGCGACGGACGGCCGCGGAACTGTCACCGGCTGAGAAGAACGAGCTGAGTCACCGCGCGCTCGCCTTCCGGGCGCTCGTCCCGGTGCTGCAGCGGCTCGTGCCCGAGGGGCCCGCGTCGACCGCCAGCTGAGCATGATACTCAGGACCATTCCTATCTCGGCATGAACCCTTCCGCGGGCGCTGGGAAGCTCCTACGGTTGATGCATCATGGGTCACGATCACGCACACGCCGGCACCGCCAACCGCAGGAGACTCGCGGTGGCGATCGCCATCATCGCGACCGTCCTCGTGGTCGAACTCGTCGGTGCCTGGGTGAGCGGTTCGCTGTCCCTCCTCGCCGACGCCGGGCACATGCTGTCGGACCTCACCGGGCTGATCATCGCGCTCGTCGCCACGATCGTGGCCGCGCGCCCGGCCACCGACCGGCAGACCTTCGGGTATCAGCGCGCGGAGGTGTTCGGCGCGCTCATCAACGCGCTCATCCTGATCGCCGTCGCGGTGTCGGTCCTCATCGAGGGGGTGTCCCGCCTCGTCGACTCGGCGGACGCGGAGGTCAGGAGCCTTCCGATGTTGATCGTCGCCGTCATCGGTCTCGTCGCGAACCTCGTCGCCCTCCAGGTGCTGCGCGGCGGCCGCGATACGTCGATCAACATGCGCGGCGCGTACCTCGAGGTCCTCGGCGACCTCCTCGGATCGATCGCCGTGATCATCGCCGCGGTGGTCATCATGCTGACGGGCTTCGCTCAGGCCGACGCCATCGCTTCACTCGCGATCGCCGCGATGATCGTGCCGCGGGCGTGGTCGTTGCTCCGCGACGTCGTCCACGTCCTCAGCGAGTCCGCGCCGTCCGACACGGACGTGCAGGAGATCAGGGACCACCTGCTCGGCACCGAGGGGGTCGTCGCCGTCCACGACGTCCACGTCTGGCAGATCACGTCCGGCCAGCCGGTCTTCTCGGCCCACGTCGTCGCCCGGCAGGAGGTGTTCGCCGACGGTGGCACGGGGGAGCTGCTCGACCGTCTCGGTTCGTGCCTCCACGACCACTTCGACGTCGAGCACTCGACGTTCCAGCTGGAGCCCGAGGAACACGCCTCACACGAGGAGTCGCACCACCGCTGACGCGCGGGGCGGGTCCGGTTGTTGCGCCACTCGCGCGAGCGGCGCCACCGGCGATCAGACCGTGTTGTTCCCGCGGTCGCGCTTGAAGACGTCCTGGTCGGCGAGCTTCGAAGCCGCGGCCCGACGCTCCTCCTCGGTGATGGTGCCCTGCAGCGCCTTCGCTTTCCGGCTCGACTGGATGTAGTGCCAGGTGGTCGGGATGAGGGTGAGGACGACGGCTCCGATGAGGATGACGTCGATGTAGTTCTGCACGAAGGTGGCGACCGGGGGGATGTATCCGAGCAGGTAGCCGAAGAAGGTGAGCCCTGCGCCCCAGATGAGCGCTCCGATGAGGTTGTAGAGCGAGTACTTCTTGTAGTTCATGTGGCCGATGCCGGCAGCGACCGGCGCGAAGGTCCGGACGATCGGGACGAAGCGCGCCAGGATGACCGCGAGGGCACCGAAGCGCTCGAAGAAGGCGTTCGTCCGCTCGACGTTCTTGATGCTGAAGAGACCGGACTCCTTGCGTTCGAACACCTTCGGCCCGAGTTTGTGCCCGATGAGGTACCCGACCTCGCCGCCGAGGAACGCCGAGAACCCGATCGCGAGGCAGACCCACCAGATGTCGATCTCGATGACGCGGGCGGACCCAAACGCGAGGAGACCGGTGATGACGAGCAGGGTGTCGCCGGGCAGAAGGAATCCGACGAGGAGGCCGGTTTCGGCGAAGACGATCGCGCAGACCACGACGAGGGCCCAGGGACCGACGGCGGTGATGATGCCCTCCGGGTCGAGCCAGGGGATGAGGGCGGTGTGGACCATGCGGAGCTCCTGCTGTCGGGGGAGGGATGGAACGGCGTACGACGATGTCGCGTGCGGGAGAAGGGACTTGAACCCTCACGCTCGAAAGCACAGGAACCTAAATCCTGCGTGTCTGCCAATTCCACCACTCCCGCGGCCCGCTCAGTCTACGGGAGCGAGGTCGGGAACGTCCTGAGCTTCGGGGAGGAGCCACGGACAGCGGAGCCCGGGTCGGCCCGTGTATGCTCGGCTCCATGCGAACGACGTGTGCAACGAGCTGGTGGCCCGCCTCCTAGGCGGACCGCGCACGTGCACACACGACGACTCGACCGCCTGACAGGGCGGTCGTTCTCGTTCGGAGGCCCTGTCGGATCGGTCCCAGCCTGAGGACACCACCATGACCACCCTGCTCCACCGCGTGCTGCACGCCGGCCCCGATTTCCCGTTCGCGGTGCTCCGCCGACACGGCAGCGACACCGTCGACCTCTACACGGGTGAGGTCGTCGACGTCGAGTCGCTCGCCGACATCCCGCTCGGAGCCACCGGCGACGACCACCAGCCCGAGGTCCTCACGCTCGTGCCTTATCGCCAGGTGCGCGAGCGCGGTTTCGCGGCGATGGATGACGGCGCTCCGCTGCGCTGCCTCGTGGTGAGCGAGCGTGAGACGGTGACGCTCGACGACATGCTCGAGCGACTCCCCGCCGACGCTGTCCCGCTGGTCGACGGCGGGTTCGACGTCTCGGACGAGGACTACGCGTCGATCGTGCGCCGCGTCATCGAGGACGAGATCGGACGCGGCGAGGGCGCCAACTTCGTCATCCGACGCGAGTTCACCGCGACGACCGAGGTGCCGGCCGAGCGCGCGGTCCTCGCCTGGTTGCGGGCGCTCCTGTCGGGGGAGACCGGCGCCTACTGGACGTTCGCCGTGCACACCCCGGGCGTCTCGATGGCCGGTGCGACGCCCGAGCGCCACGTCGCGGTCGCCCGCGACGCTTCGACCGGTGAACGCACCGTCACCATGAACCCCATCAGCGGCACCTTCCGCCACCCGCGCTCCGGCGCGACCGGCGACGACTTCCGCGCGTTCCTCGGCGACGTCAAGGAGACGGAAGAGCTCTTCATGGTCGTCGACGAGGAGATGAAGATGATGAGCCGGGTGTGCGCCTCCGGTGGACGCATCCTCGGCCCCTACGTCAAGCAGATGTCGCGCCTCACCCACACCGAGTACCTGCTCGCCGGGACGAGCGAGCTCGACGTCCGCGAGGTCCTGCGGTTGACGATGTTCGCACCGACGGTCACGGGCTCGCCCATGCAGAACGCGTGCTCGGTCATCGCCCGCCATGAGCGGAACGCGCGCGGCTACTACTCCGGCGTGCTCGCGCTGTTCACCCCGGTGGGCGACGGCGACTACGAACTCGACGCACCGATCCTCATCCGCACCGCCTACGTCGACGACGCCGGCCTCGTCCGCGTGCCCGCCGGTGCGACGCTCGTCCGTCATTCGGATCCCGAGTCGGAGGTGGCCGAGACGGCGGCGAAGGCCGCTGGCGTGTTGACCGCTCTGGGCGTCATGGCACCCGCCGGGCTCGGCCCGACCGTCGACCTCGCGGCGGAGCCGGGCGTACAGGACGCGCTCCGAGCGCGGAACGAGCGGTTGGCGTCCTTCTGGTTGCAGCCGCAGCACCCGGCACCGGTCGGTTCACTGTCAGGCCGTACCGCGGTCATCGTCGACGCCGAGGACGAGTTCACCGCGATGCTGGCCCACCAGCTGCGCCACTTCGGGATGACCGTCAGCGTGGAGCACTGGTCGGCGGTGACCGACGCCCTCGTGGACGTCGACCTCCTCGTCGCCGGCCCGGGTCCGGGCGATCCGCTCGACCTCGCCGATCCGCGTGTCCGCCGGATGCACGAGATCGTGTCGGCGCGCCTCGCCGCCGGAGCGCCACTGCTCGCCGTCTGCCTGAGCCATCAGGTGCTGGCGATCCAGCTCGGGCTGCCGATCGAACGCCTCGACGCGCCCCGACAGGGACTGCAGCTCGACCTCGACCTCTTCGGTGAGCAGTCGCTGATCGGGTTCTACAACACCTTCACCGCACGGCTGGCGGGTGAGGCTCCGGTCGGTGGGGTCGAGATTGCCGCCGATGCGGCGTCGGGCGACGTGTTCGCGATGCGCGGTCGTGGGTTCGCATCGGTCCAGGGGCACCTCGAGTCGGTGCTGTCGCGCGACGGGCTCCGCACCCTCGGGTCGCTCGCGGGCCATGCGCTCGCGGGTGTCGCGTCCGGGCGATCGGCTGCCGCCGTCGGTTCCTGAGCGTCATGCGCCGCCTGGACGGTCGGTGATGCCGACCGCCCGGGAGGCGAACCGTGCGTCGCTGCTCGTCAGGCGTCCGCCTGGTCCAGCGTCGTGAACGGCGTGACGTCGGCCAGCTGCGGTCCGAGGCCGATGTCGATGAGGCGGACGTCGCCGGCGTAGGCCGAGCCGGGTGGGATGAGCAGCCCGGCCTTCACCGCGCCGAAGGTGACCGTGACCTCCGCCGGCAGGACGGCACCCTCGGGGACGCTTCCCTCGTCGGGATCGATGCCGCTCGGGACGTCCACGGCGACGACGGTCGGCCCGCCCGCGCTCTGCACGACCGGGAGGACCGCCTCGACGATCGCCTTCGGCGCACCGCGCAGGGTGGGGTTCCGGCTGGCCCCGATCCCGAAGACGGCGTCGACGACGAGCGCGGCGCCCTTGGCCTCGTCAGCGGTGTCGTCCGGCTCGGCGGGGGAGTTCATGAGGAAGCGGACGCCGGCCTCGACGGCGGCGGCGTAACCCGCCTCATGGGCGTGGTCACCGGTCCTGGCCACGACGAGGTCGAGTGGGACGTCGTCCGGACCGGTCGTGCCGGCGAGTTCCGCCGCTGCGAAGAGGGCGTCACCGCCGTTGTCGCCTGATCCGACGAGCAGCAGGATCTTCCAGATGTCGGGTGCCTCGCCCTCGAGGCCCTCCGCGCGGTCGGCGAGCACCGCCCGCAGCTCCTCGGCGAGGCCGTGTGCGGCCCGTGCCATGAGCGGTTCCCCGGCGTCCAACAGCGGTGCCTCTGCGGCTCGGACCTGGTCTGCGGTGTAGCCGTTCATCATGGAGCCCACTCTTCCGGCTCGTGTCGACCCCCGCAAGCGGTTGCGGTCGGGGACCGGCATAGGAACAGCCGGCGGATCGGCCGGTTCAGGCGAGTTCGAGTCGGATGTCCGGGTGGCCGGCGAAGACCTCGAGGAGCAGGTCGAAGTAGGTTTTGCCGCGGCCGGCGTCCAGGTCGTCGAGCTGCGTGGTGATCCGCGCCGTGTCGAACGGAGCACCCCGCTCGAGCTT
The DNA here is from genome assembly GCF_001865025.1 of Plantibacter sp. MMLR14_011. Taxonomy (NCBI): domain Bacteria; kingdom Bacillati; phylum Actinomycetota; class Actinomycetes; order Micrococcales; family Microbacteriaceae; genus Plantibacter; species Plantibacter sp. MMLR14_011. The sequence goes on along the minus strand of NZ_MJGW01000017.1, from coordinate 292,472 downwards.
CTCCTGCAACCAGGCACGGGTCGTTGTGACGCCGAGTGCGGTGCGGCTCGCGTCGTGATCCGTCCAGACGAAGTGCACGTCGTTGAGATCGCGGAGCGAGCCGATCCCGCCGTAGAGGATGTCGTCGAGGGCGTCGAGGCTCGGGCCGAGATCCCAGTCCTCGTCCTGCATCACGAGCTCGTTCATTACCTCGTAGAACGAGGAGATGTCGTGGATGCGGGAGCCGTCGATGCGGAAGGTGGTCGGCACGGTCCGAGCCTAGTGACCGGCGTGAGCTTCACGGCGGGCCGGGCACCATTCTTCGGCGAGCGTCGCACTTAGATCCCACTTTCGCTTCGTGGGCGGGACACGGTTGCATGACAAGACTGCGGGCTCTGAGGCGCGCATTCGATTGCGATCACGAGACTTCTCGCAACTCATTGTTTCGAGACGGGGCACATTATTCTGCACGCCACGGCGAAATGCTCGCTCGGGCGCTAGTGTAAACCACATGTCTACGCAAACGACTCAGCTGACAGGTGTTCGAGTTGCTCCAAAAGTGCGCCGTATACGCAGCGCCGGTGTGCTCGGTGAGTTCGAGTACAGGATCGATTTTGACGACGAAGCGCTCAAGAACGAGCGCGTCGTGGTTATCTACGCCGAGAACGGAATGGGTAAGACCAATTTTCTCAAGTCGGTTCACTATCTTTTGACCCCCAGGCTCGAGAGCCTGCAATCTCTCGCAGAGCTATTCGTCGACGACTTGTCGATCACGTTAGATTCGGGAGTTACGATTCGACTAGATAAAGGACACGACCTTGACGTGCTAATGGAGTGTTCGATCGAATATCCGGCCAAGGGTACATCCGCGGTTGTGGCCTCGATACGAAGTGAAGATATCGAACCTCGCGCATTCAGGAGAAGTGCTCCCCGTCGAGAGATCGCAATGTTCTTGGATGAACTTAGTTCACTGGTTAATCCGACAGTGTATGTCGGCGATGATCGTCTCGTGTATTCCGGAACAGATGTGCCAGCCTTCCAAGCTGGACGGTCGGCTTATGAAGCGGAGCGCGAGCTCTCCCGGGGGCGCGCCAGGCCGACTCAGAGTGTGAGGGAGTCGTTGGATAGGGTCGAGCGCTTTTTTACTAGGACCGTGCTCGCGGGTATTTCGAAAGATTCGGCTTCTTCAGGGGAAGGGGTATACAGCGAAATCACCAGGCGCGTGCTTGCCGGGACAAGTCAAATTGAAGGAACGACCCCGCCCCGCGACCAACTGAACGAGCAAGTTGAACTCCTCTTAAGTCATTCGACAGATTTCGAGAAATACGGTATCATGCCATTCCAAGAGGTGCGCAATATAGCGGACCAGATTTTGGGGGCGCGGAAGAACAATACGCACTTTGGCGCGCTACTGGGAATACTTGGCCCGTATCTATCGAACCTCACGGATAGAGTGGAAAATCTACAACCGGCCCAGAGGTTGATTGATACCTTTGTGGCTTCCGTGAATGGTTTTCTCGAGCGTAAGCATCTGACGTTCAGCATGTCTGATGGAATCAAGCTCGTAGGCAGAAACGGCGAAGATCTTGACTCAGACAACCTGTCGAGTGGCGAAAAGCACCTCCTGCTCTTGCTCAGTAGCGCTGTTCTTGCTAGATCCAATGGCGCGCTCATGATCATTGACGAACCTGAACTCTCGTTGGGCCTTCGTTGGCAACGCAAGCTACTGAGTGAACTCTTGAGGTGCACGGAGGGTAGCGGCGTTCAATTTCTCGTCGCCTCACACTCGACGCAGATCATGGCTGACGTTCCTGACATCATTCGCCCCACGATGGCCAGCTGATATGCCTCAAAAGCCGAGGGAGACGCTGCGGGAGTTTTTGCTCGAGGCCGAATTGACTAGCGGGCGACGCTTGATAGTTGAAGGCCCAACTGACAAATCATTCTATCGAACATTCATCAAGCAGCGACGAGGCGAGCAGGTGCTGGAGAATCTGGTTGTTGAGTCGGTTGAGGCCTTGAAATTTGATCCTGAAGAATTCGAGCACGAGGGTCTGAATATTGGAAACCGCAGCGCCGTCGTTCTCGCGGCCAAGGGGGCTCTAGGCAGTGGTGCTGACGTGCTTTGTATTGCGGATCGGGATTGCGGCCATCACCTTGAACGCTACAAACTAGACACTCTTGTCTGGACAGACTACCCGGCTCTTGAGAGCTATCTCTTCACGCCGAAACTTATGGACTACGTCAATGAAGCGGCGCTTGGAGATCGCCTTCCACCAGGTGCCCAGCTCGTTGAGGAGATAGCGCCAATTTTGCTGGAGTTGTATACCGTCAGACTTCACAACGATAGTCTTCCTAGCCCAAATATTCAAAGGGGATTTGGAAAGGTCAAGCGGTTTGATCACTTCGATGTAAAAAAGACGGTGAGTCCTGCAATCGCCGACAAGCTTGATGGATACGCTAAGCCTGAAGTTGGTAATCATCGGTCCTATGCATATGGGCACGATGTGGCGGATGTCCTCTTGCATCTGTATGGTAATCAGATAAAGACGCAGGCAGGAATTCCGGGTAGGGACAATTTGGAGCTGGTGTTTCGACTGGCGCTTCTGGCCGAGGGAACCTTCGACGATGAGGCTTTAGCCTCTAGGCTGTTGGCCTGGGTGGGCCACTCGCCTGTTCATGCCTAGTATCCGGACATGGGAAGCGATAGTCGACGTGGCATGGATCTGGCATGGAGTACGAGCTTGATTTCAGGATGGACGAGCTCGACTTCGCGCTAGGGGCTGTTCGGCAGACTTATCGAGACATACTTGGCGACTACCGGGTGGAGGATGTTCCGCAGTACGACGTGACGGCTCGGCCGAATATGGATCTGTCGGAACCATGGCGAGAGCATTGTGCGCTCGCCCGGCTGATCGGGGTGAGTGGCGAATGAGGGCCACGTTCCTCCGCCGCCCCCGTCAATCCATGCAAGTTCGACTCTGTCTGGGTTGAACCGATTGCCGGAACCTGCTGGAAGAATCGTATCCACCCCGAGCGCTGGAACGAATCCGCGACGAGCCGAAAAATGTGGGAGGTCGCGCTCCTTCCCAACGATCCGTGCCATGACCGGATGAAGAACTGAATCGCTCGGAGTGCTTCCCTCAAATTGGGTATCAGCCGGAGCACGGTTCTGTTCCAGCTTGCGGGCACCTTGCCGGAAGATCAGGGACCGAGGTTCTTGTGGGCGAGATATTACCGCTGGCGTCAAGCTTCCTTTAGTACCCCATCGTCGGCGGAACATGCGGCAGCGGGAGCTCTCCGCATACATTCCTGTTGCAGCCCTTTGAGGAAACTGTCGGACCGCTAGCGAAGCGATCGGATCATCGAGGGAGACCAGCGCTTAGCGAAGCAGAGAGCGGTTGCTGCATGGTTCGCACTCGGGCTTATGGCCCACAGTATTCACCAGGTATTTTGGCGTGGCAGGCCGAAATCCATAGAGCATCCAGGATATCTACACGAGGCGCCCAATTCCGTGCTCTTCCCCGTTTGCCTTGAGGTCATCCAGAAATCGCTGCGAGCGTGGGGCGGGGAATGTCGTCCGCAGATACTTCAGCGCCTGCGGCGTCCTTCCCCTGTCTTCCAAGAGTATCCAGATGTGCATGCCCAGTTCATCGTCGGCTTGCAAGGGGCGGCCTTCGTGCACCGCGAGGAGGTCCACGACCGCGAGCAGAGCGGTAGACAGGAATTTTGCTTTGTTCACAGCGTGCCGCAGTTGACCGGCGCTGACCGATTTAAAGGTCTCGCCGAAATCGTCCTTATTCAGGAAGCCAAACCAGCTACCGTACGAAACTCTGCCGTTTGCTCCAATCCTATACATCCATATCGTCGAATGAGCGGCGACGTTGCGCATCTCAATAATGCGCTGAATTTCGGTGATGAGCGTGTTCCCGTCGCGCCAGCCGATCGGGAATATCTTCTTTAGAATCTTTACACGCTCTGCGGCGGTTTTGCCACGTACGGTAGCAATCCTGCTCGCTTGGTCGTTAGGATCAAGCAGGTAGGTCAAGGGGATGTTTATGGCTTGCTCTAGATGAGCCGTGACGCTTATTAGCTCACCAATCAGTGCATGCAAGTCGCGCCTCTTGTCCACGGTCCCGGGGGATGTTAGGTGAGTATTAACGGCGTCTGGCGCGCCGTCCTGCATCACCACACCTTGCCTATTTCCGAAGCCGATCAGACCTGCAAGTCTCTCGACGTAGGCGTCGTAGTCAGCCTGGGAGGCCGCGCCCTCCGTTATTGGACTATCGCCTGGCAGATCTGTCATACCGGTCAATATAGCCGAGGACGTACTGGTGCTCACTCGTCGAGCCGGACCGCCCAGAGGGGCGTTGAACCGAGGATGGGTCTTCGCTGTGAGCTTCCCCTTGGGGTGAGCGTGGGGGCCTGTATTGAAGTCGCGGAGCGGAGCGCCTTACGTCGCGTCGGTCAGCCTGACGTCGGCCTTGTGCACGTCGTCGAGATCGCGGAGCGAGCCGATCCCGCCGTACAGGACATCGTCGAGAGCGTCGAGGCTCGGGCCGAGATCCCACTCCTCGTCCTGCATCACGAGCTCGTTCATCACCTCGTAGAACGAGGAGATGTCGTGGATGCGGGAGCCGTCGATGCGGAAGGTGGTCGGCACGGTTCCCGAGCCTAGTGACCGGTTCACGGGGCGTCGAGCGGCTGGTGCTGTGGATAACTTCTGCGGGGTGTGGTCGGTGTTCGTCAGGATGGCCGCATGGGGACAGCGGCGGAGATCATCACGGCGCGCGTGCGCGACCGGGTGCGTGAGGAGTTCGGGGAGCCGGGTCGGCGTGGGGGAGCGGGGCGGATCGCTCGCGAGGAGGTGCGTCGCTACAACGAGCGGGCGTTGAACGACACGACGCCGCTGATCGACGATGAGCACAGGATGACGAGCGAGGTGCTCGCCGCGGTGACGGGGTTCGGTGCGATCCAGCCGTTGCTGGATGATCCGGGTGTCGAGGAGATCTGGATCAACGAGCCGACGAAGGTGTTCGTCGCCCGTGGTGGGGTGTCGGAGCTCACGGACGTGGTCCTCGGGGAAGGTGACGTCCGCGATCTCGTGGAGCGGATGCTGCGCGCCACCGGTCGACGGGTCGACCTCGCGAACCCGTTCGTCGACGCCTCGCTCCCGGACGGCTCGCGGTTGCACGTCGTCATCCCCGACGTCACGCGTCGGCACATGTCCATCAACATCCGCAAGTTCTCCACAAGGATCCGCGATCTCGGTCAGCTGGTGGCCGCAGGTTCGATCAGCTATCAGGCCGCCGAGTTCCTCCGCGCCAGCATGACCGCGGGGGCGAACCTGCTCGTGTCCGGCGCGACCCAGGCCGGTAAGACCACGATGCTCGGCGCCCTCATCGCGGCGCTGGACCCAGCCCTCCGCATCGTCACCGTGGAGGAGACCTTCGAACTCGCGCCGGGCAACCGCGACGTCGTCGCGATGCAGTGCCGGCAGGCCAGTCTCGAGGGCACGGGAGAGATCACGCTGCGTCGGCTCATCAAGGAAGCGCTCCGGATGCGGCCGGACCGCATCGTCGTCGGTGAGGTCCGGGAGGCGGAGAGCCTCGACCTCCTGATCGCCCTCAACAGCGGACTGCCCGGGCTCTGCAGTATCCACGCGAACTCCGCGCGCGACGCGATCGGCAAACTCTGCACGCTGCCACTGCTCGCGGGTCGGAACATCGACTCGGGGCTCGTACGCCCGGCCGTCGCGTCCTGTGTCGACCTCGTCGTGCATTGCGAGCTCGACCGGTCCGGACGTCGACGGGTGGCGGAGATCATCGCGGTCGGCGGGAGCGGGGAGTCCCACACGATCGAGGCTTCCACCCTCTTCGAGCAGCGCGACGGAGAGCTCCGCGCGACCGGTCGCTTCCCGCTGAACGACGCGAAGTACCGTGCGGCCGGGATCTCGCTCGCCTCGATCCTCGCCGTCGGCGAGCGATGAGTCTCGTCGTCGGAGCGGTCCTCGCCGCAGGCCTGCTCCTCACCGTCGCACCCTGGTGGTGGCCGGATCCGGAGCCGCTGCGCGACACCCTGGAGCGATGGCGGCCGGTCGCTGCGCTCCGCGAACTCCTGATCCTGGCCGGTCTGCCCGGTCGGTACTGGGCGGCCGCCATCGTGGTCTCCGTCCTCGCCGGACTCGTCTCCGGCGCGGTGGTCCAGGCGCTCTGCCGTGTCCTGCCGCTGACCGCCGTCGTCGCCGTCGCCGGACTCGTCGCACCGGTCATCGTGCTCCGAGCCCGCGCCATCTCGCGACGTCGCCTGCAGCGGGGACTGTGGCCGGATGTCGTGGACCACCTGTTGTCCGCGATCCGGTCAGGGCTCTCGCTCCCGGATGCGGTGGCCGCGCTCGACACCGTCGGACCCGCACCGCTCCGCCCGGCGTTCGCCGCGTTCAGCGCCGACTACCGGGCTGCCGGCCGCTTCGCCGACGGCATCGACGACCTGAAGACCGCGCTCGCCGACCCTGTCGCGGACCGCATCCTCGAGACGGTGCGCATGGCCCGCGACGTCGGAGGCACGGAACTGCCGGCGGTGCTCCGAGCGCTGTCCGCGGGGCTGCGCGAGGAGTCGGCCATCCGAGCCGAGGCCGAGGCGCGACAGTCCTGGGTGGTGAACGCCGCGAGGCTGGGCGTCGCAGCGCCATGGGCGATTCTCCTGCTCCTGTCGTCCCGGCCGGAGGCGTCCGCCGCCTACAACTCCCGGGAAGGAGCGGTCCTGATCATCGCCGGCGTCGTGGTCTCCGCCCTCGCCTACCAGGCGATGCTCCGCGTCGGACGCCTCCAGCCCGAACGACGGTGGTTCCGGTGAGTGCCGACGGAGCGTGGGCGCTCAGCCTCGGAGCCGTGCTCGGGGTCGGCCTCTGGGCGCTCGCGATGCTCCTGCCGGCACTCGGACGACCGCGGCTCGCGGACCGCATCGCCCCCTACGTCGCCGACCTCTCCAGCGACGCCCGGTCACAAGCCGCGCGCCGCTCAACCGACCCGCTACCGGTCCTCGGGACCCTGCTGGTGCCGGTCCTCCGCGCCCTTCGATGGTCGCTCGGCCTGGTCGGCGCCGATCAGGAACTCGTCATCCGTCGATTGGGTCAAGCCGGGGGACCGACGCTCGAGCGGTACCGACTGCTGCAACTCCTGTGGGGGCTCGGCGGCTTCGCGGTCGCCGCGGCGCTCGCCGTGTTCTCCTTCAGCAACGGACGACTGGCGCTCCCGTTCGCCGCACCGCTCCCCGCGGTCGGGGCGGTGGCCGGAATCGTCGTCCGCGACCAGCTGCTGGCACTCGCCGCCGGTCGCCGCCTCGCGCGGATCGAGGAGGAGCTGCCGACGGTGCTCGAGTTCCTCAGTCTGAGTCTCGCGGCCGGCGAAGCGATCACGGACGCCATGGACCGCGTGGCGCGCATCGGGTCCAGCGGGGAGCTCGGCAGGGAGTTCCGCCGGGTGATGGCGGACGTCTCCACCGGTATCCCGTTCGCCACCGCACTCCGGCAGTTCGAGGCACGACTCGCGATGCCGATGCTGTCGCGATGCGTCGACCAGATCCTCGGTGCGCTCGAACGAGGGACACCGGTCGCAGCCGTGCTCCTCGATCACGCACACGACGGACGCGACATCGCCAAACGCCGTCTCCTCGAATCCGCCGGGAAGAAGGAGGTCGCGATGCTCGTGCCCCTTGTCTTCCTCATCCTGCCCCTGTCCATCATCATCGCCGTCTTCCCCGGAGTGTTCGTGCTCCGGACCGGCTTCTGACGAAAGGTTCCACATGTCCTCCTCCTCAATCCTCGACCGCACGCTCCACCGGAGTCGCTCCGTCCTCGCCGAGGAGCGCGGCGACGTCCCCGGCTGGGTCCTCATCACGCTCATGACGGCCGGGCTCGTCCTCCTCATCTGGGGTGTCGCGGGCCCGGCGCTCACGCAGGTGTTCGAACAGGCCATCGACCGTGTCTCCGGCATCTGAGCCCGAGATCGGCGGATGGCGGACGCGGCTCGTGCACGGCGAGGACGGATCAGCCGTCGCCGAGTTCGTGTTCGTCGGAGCGATCCTCACCGTCCTGATGATGTCCGTGGTCCAGCTCGCGCTCGCCCTCCACGTCCGGAACACGCTCATCGACGCGGCGGCGGAGGGTGCTCGGTTCGGCGCACTGGCCGACACCGAGCTGCTCGATGGCGCCGAACGAGCACGACAGCTCATCGCCGTCGCCGTGGGGGAGGGCTACACCGGTGACGTCAGCACCACACTGGCCGAACAGCGCGGAGTCGGCATCGTCACCGTGACCGTCCGCGCACCGCTTCCGGTCGTGGGCTTGATCGGACTGCCCGGCGTCCTGGAGGTGGAGGGTCATGCGGTCCTCGAGACACTCGAATGATGAGCTGCGTCACCGACCGACCCCACTGGACGACGACGGATCGGCCTCCCTCGAGTTCATCACCGTCGGTCTGGTCCTCCTCGTGCCGATCGTCTATCTCATCGTCGCGCTCGCCGAAGTGCAGGCGGCGGTGCTCGCGGCCGGCGGGGCCGCGGCGCAGGCGGCGAAACTCTACGCGCGGGCCGACGACGACGCCACAGGTCGCGACCGCGTCGAGGACGCGCTCGCACTCGCACTGGACGACTTCGGGCTCGATCGGTCCCAGTCGTCCGTCACCCTCGACTGTGCACCAGCCGGTCTCCCGTGCGGGCAGCGCGGCGGTGCCGTCACGGTCACTGTCGACATCCTCGTGGTCCTGCCGCTGATGCCCGAGATCGTCGGCGTCCAGGCCGCGGTCCCCGTGACCGGCGCCGCCACGGCACCGATCTCCCGGTTCGATGACCGGTTCGGCGAGGCGGAATAAGAGTGCCGGGCAGACGACGACATCTGGACGTCGGCGAAGAGGACGGGTCCACCATGCTCCTGACCATCGGATTCGCCGTGGTGGCGCTCGCCGTGGTCCTTGTCGGGAGCGCCGCCACGTCCCTGTACGTGGAGCACAAGCGGCTCCTCGACCTCGCCGACCGCCTGGCCGCGACCGCTGCGGAGTCCTTCTCCATCGACGACGTCACGATCCAGTCCGAGGGGACCTTCCGACCCGTCCTCGATGACGACTCGGTCCGTTCGAGTGCACGCGACGATCTCGTCACCGGTGGTGCGGGTGCGCTCACCGGCGTCGAGATCGTCGCGGCGCGGACGCCGGACGGCCGGAGCGCGGAGGTCTCGCTGGCGTCGGATTGGCGGCCACCGATGCTGACGCTGTTCGTCCCGCAGGGCCTCCGGATCGAGGCGACCGCGAGTGCTCGCAGTGTCTTCTGGTGACGGCGGACGGGCCTCCCGACGATCAGGGGAACGGGCGCGTGCCTCGGTCGATGAAGCGGGGGATGAACCGGAAGAGGAGGAACGCGCCGATGAGCCCGACACCGCCGATGGTGCCGGCGGCGAGGGAGATCGACGCAGCTGCGGTGATCCCGGACATCGCCAGTGGAGCCGCGGCGGTGCCCGCGTCGCCCAGGAAGCGATAGGCGCCGAGGAACGGCGCGGGACGTTCAGGTGGCGCGAGGTCGGAGCCGAGGGTCATGAGGATGCCGCTACCGAGCCCGTTGGACAGTGCCAGCACGAGCGCGACGGCGATGAACCAGACTCGCGCCTCATCGAGGTCGTGCGTGAAGGCCAGGACGATGAACCCGGAGCCCAGCCCGATCATCGAGGGGACGGCGGTCCAGATCCGCCCCCAGCGGTCCATCACCTGACCGCTGGCGTAGAAGAGGGCGAACTCCACCGCACCGACGACGCCGATGATGAGCGCCGTGTCCGTCTCCGAGACGCCGATGCTCACGGCCCACAGGGGGAGCAGGACCGCCCGACACGACCGCAGGGCGCCGACGAGCGCCGCGGTGGTGCCCATCCGGGTGAGGACGGCGCCGTGCGCTCGAATCGAAGCAATCAGACCACTCGACTCCTCGGACGCGAGCTCCTCGCCCTCGGTCCGCTCCTCGCCGTCGGCGGTGCGCGTCGACGGCGGTCGCCCGAACATCTCCGCCGGGTCGGGGAGGACGAGCAGGGTGATCGCGGAGCCAGCGCAGCAGACGACCATCACCCAGAACGCCGCCTGCGACGTCCCGGTGAGGTGGATGACGCCCGCAGCAAGGAACGGTCCGATGAACGTGCCGGCGCGGAAGACACCGCCGAGGGAGGAGAGCGCCCTCGCCCGGTACCGCATCGGCACGTACGTCGTCATGAACGCGTGCCGTGCCAGACCGAACACGGCGGTCGCGAGCCCGATGCAGAAGATGCCCACGGCGAGGACGAACGGATTGGGGGAGATGGCCGCCGTCGCGACCCCGACGACCGCGAGCAGCGCCGCCCACATCATCGCGAAGCGTTCGCCGATCCGACTGACGATCCACCCTGACGGGACGTCGCCGACGAGTTCGCCGAGCATGATGAGCGAGGAGATGACGCCTGCGACGGCGAGCGTCGCCCCCAGGTTCCCGGCGACGGCCGGGATGATCGGGATGATGGCGCCTTCACCGATCGAGAACAGGAGCGTGGGGAGGAAGACCGAGACGGCCACGGAGCGCAGCTGGAACGGGCGTTCGTCGGAAGTCATCCCCTCGATCGTACGCCCGTGGCCCTGCGCGGTAGGCTGAAGCCAAATGTTTGACTTGGACCTCTCCACACAGATCAGTACCCTCCGCTCGACCTTCGACGACATCCGCACCGTCGTCGACGTCGACCGTCTCGAAGCCGAGATCGCGACGCTGAGCGAGCAGGCGGGTGCCCAGGATCTCTGGGACGACACGACGAACGCGCAGAAGGTGACGAGTGCCCTGAGCCACCGTCAGTCCGAGCTCGCCCGCATCACCAGCATCGCGAACCGGCTCGACGACCTCGAGGTGCTCATCGAACTCGCGACCGACGCCCAGGACGAGGAGTCGGCAGAAGAGGCCCGCCAGGAGCTCGTCAGCCTCCAGAAGGTGCTCGGCGACCTCGAGGTGCAGACGCTGCTGAGCGGCGAGTACGACCCGCGCCCCGCCGTCGTCACCATCCGCGCCGGTGCCGGCGGTGTGGACGCCGCCGACTTCGCCGACATGCTGTTCCGCATGTACCTGCGATGGGCCGAGCAGCACAAGTACCCGGTCACCGTCATGGACACGAGCTACGCGGAGGAGGCCGGCATCAAGTCGGCCACTTTCGAGGTCGACGCGCCATATGCCTTCGGCACCTTGAGCGTCGAGGCGGGCACGCACCGCCTGGTGCGCATGAGCCCCTTCGGTGCCGCCGGCAAGCGTCAGACGAGCTTCGCCGCCGTCGAGGTCATCCCGCTCATGGAGGAGACGGAGATCGTCGAGATCCCCGAGTCGGACATCCGTGTCGACGTCTTCCGGTCCAGCGGCCCCGGTGGACAGTCGGTCAACACCACCGACTCCGCCGTGCGCATCACCCACCTGCCGACCGGCACGGTCGTCTCGATGCAGAACGAGAAGAGCCAGATCCAGAACCGCGCCGCAGCCATGCGCGTGCTCCAGTCGCGACTCCTCCTCATCCAGAAGGAGCAGGAGGCCGCGACGAAGAAGGAGCTGGCCGGCACCATCACGGCGAGCTGGGGCGACCAGATGCGCTCCTACGTGCTCGCGCCGTATCAGATGGTCAAGGACCTGCGGACGGAGCACGAGCAGGGGAACCCCGCAGCGGTGTTCGACGGCGATCTCGACGGGTTCATCGCCGCGGGCATCCGCTGGCGGTCGATGTCGAAGGCGGAGTAGCGCGGGGCGGCATAGTGTTCGCCCAGCCCTCGTACAGGGTACGGATCGCGGGCGTGTCCTGCCCGTAATCGGCAGGTCGCTCCTTAAGCTCAAGGAGCCATGATTCGGTTTGATCACATCTCCAAGAAGTATCCGGGAACCTCGCGTCCCGCGCTCAACGACGTCGATTTCGAGATCCTCCGGGGAGAGTTCATCTTCCTCGTCGGCGCCTCGGGGTCGGGGAAGTCGAGCTGCCTCCGCCTGATGCTCAAGGAGGACAAGCCGAGCAAGGGCAAGATCCATGTGCTCGGCCACGACCTCGGTTCCATCTCGAACCGCAAGGTGCCGTACTTCCGGCGCAGCCTCGGGGTCGTGTTCCAGGACTTCCGTCTACTGCCGAGCAAGACGGTCTACCAGAACGTCGCCTTCACCCTCCAGGTGATCGGCAAGTCGCGCGGCTTCGTCCAGGAGGCCGTCCCCGACGTCCTCAAGATGGTCGGACTCGACGGCAAGGCGCAGCGCCTGCCGCACGAGCTGTCCGGTGGTGAGCAGCAGCGCGTCGCCATCGCCCGCGCCATCGTCAACAAGCCGCAGATCCTGCTCGCCGACGAACCGACCGGTAACCTCGACCCCGCCACCAGCGCCGGCATCATGCAGTTGCTGGAGCGCATCAACGCGGGTGGGACGACGGTCGTCATGGCCACGCACGAGGCCGGCTTCGTCGACCAGATGCAGCGCCGGGTGATCGAGCTGCAGGACGGTCAGATCGTCCGTGACGAACGCCACGGTGGATACGGCACGACCGCGGCCATCCCGGGTCTCGTCAGAGGATCCTCCAAGGCTGCCGCTCCGGCGGCACAGTCAGCTCCCGCAACGGCCTCGACTCCGGTCTCACCCGTCGTCGAGACCTCCTCGGTTCCGGTGACGACCACGACCTCGTCCGTCGCTGCCAGCTCCGAGCCCACGACGAGTGCCGTGGCCGCAGCCGCGGTCGCCGCCACCGCGGCCACGCCGATCGCTCCAGCCGCACCGACCGCGCCCGCCGCGGTCTCGCGCGAGACCACACCGCAGGCCGACACCGACGAGGTCGTCACCCGGGTGTCCGGCTCGACGCCGATCCAGCAACCGGCCGTAGCACCCGTCGCCGAGCCTGAGTCGCCGGCGACGCGAGCCGAGGAATCGACACCGGAAGCGCCCGAGGCCGAGCCGACGACGCCGGAAGCGGAGCCCGCCGTACCACCGGCGGCTGCGGTCCCGGAGGTCGCGCCTCCGCAACGCCTGAGCAACGCCACGGGCCCCATCGGGCTCCCGGCACGCAACGAGATCGACCCGATCGAGGTCGAACACCTGTCGCTCGCAGAGCGACTCGGCCTGCGTGCCGCGGCGCGCGGCACTGAAGACGGAGAGCAGAACGTGGGGCCGACCAAGTGAGACTCGCACTGATCTGGTCCGAGGTCTGGAACGGCCTGCGTCGCAACGTCTCGATGGTCGTCTCCGTCGTGCTCGTGACGTTCATCTCGCTCACCTTCGTCGGTACGGCCGTCCTGCTGCAGATGCAGATCGGCCAGATGAAGAACTACTGGTACGACCGCGCGCAGGTCGCGATCTACCTCTGCACGGCCGACAGCGCAGGCGACACCTGCGCCGCCGGTGCCGCGACCGAAGAGCAGCGCGCCGCCGTCCAGAGCGCCCTCGAGTCGTCGACCCTCGCCCCCTTCGTGGACAAGTTCTACTTCGAGGACCAGGCGCAGGCGTTCACGAACTTCCAAGAGCAGTTCAAGGGCAACGACATCGCACAGTTCGTCACGGCGGACCAGCTGCCCGAGACCTTCTGGGTGAACATGAAGGACGCCTCGCAGTCCGACGTGCTCGTCGAGGCGTTCTCCGGGGTCGCGGGCGTGGAGCAGGTGACGGATCAACGCCAGTACCTCGACCAGATCTTCTCGGTCCTGAACATCGCCAGTTACACGGCGATCGGGATCGCAGCACTCATGCTGGTCGCCGCAGCCCTGCTGATCGCGACGACCATCCGATTGTCGGCCTACTCGAGACGCCGGGAACTCGGCATCATGCGATTGGTCGGTGCGTCGAACCGGTTCATCCAGACACCGTTCATCCTCGAGGGTGTGTTCGCCGCGCTCATCGGCTCCATCCTCGCGGCCGGGGCGGTGATCACCATCGTCCAGGTGTTCGTCCAGGGATACCTGGCGGACCGCATGCGGTACGTCAACTTCGTCGATCTCGGTGACGCCTTCGTGGTCCTCCCGATCCTGCTGCTCGTCGGCGTGCTGTTGGCGGCGATCTCGGCCAACTTCGCGATCTCGCGGTACCTCAAGGTCTAACGGGGAGCGGTGCGGCCACCGCACCGCTCGCTCTGCGTTAGACTGACAGGCTGCCGCGCTCGCGGCCGGTCCGTTCCGATGGATCCGAACCAGAACGTCAGGAGTACACCGTGCCGAGGGAACGGGGCGAGAACGTCGTGGCCACGAACCGCAAGGCCCGCCACGACTACACGATCGAGGACACCTACGAGGCCGGCATGGTCTTGACGGGTACCGAGGTGAAGTCGCTGCGAGCCGGGCGGGCGTCGCTCGTCGACGGGTACGCCTTCATCGACCGCCGTGAGGCGTGGCTCGACGCGGTGCACATCCCCGAGTACGGCCAGGGCGCGTGGACGAACCACCCGCCGCGGCGCAAGCGCAAACTGCTGCTGCACCGCGAGCAGATCGACAAGATCGCCCACAAGATCGCCCCCGGTGGTTTCACCCTCGTGCCGTTGAAGATCTACTTCAAGGACGGCAAGGCCAAGGTGGAGATCGCCGTGGCGAAGGGCAAGAAGGAATACGACAAGCGGCATGCCCTGCGCGAGAAGCAGGACACCCGTGAGGCCGCGCGTGCGATGGCCACCAGGAACCGGCTCGGCGAATAGGTGACAGGCGCCACCCCGGCGCGGTACACTTGAAAGCTGCACCGCAAGGTGCTCGTCCACCGCTCGCGGTGGATTGACAACTCGACAGCGTGTGACAACGACCCTCTTCGCCTCGTTCTCCGAGGCGCTGAGTCCATGGGGATGATCGGTTTCGACATTGCCTGCGAAACTGCGAGAAGCGGGTCGAGGATGCAGGGTTATCTCGTTAACGATCTCTGCAAAACAACAAGTGCCAACTCTAAGCGCACTGACTTCGCCCTCGCTGCTTAAGCGAGCCCGATAGTCCGTCAGACCGAGCGTGTCCCCGTCTCGGATCCTGGCGTCATCTAGGGGACTTGCTGGATGACGGAGCCGCGACGTCATCCGGGACTTTTCTTCGGCTGGGCCCGTCGACCAAGATGCCCTTGTCAATGGTCGGGGCCGAGTAGAACGTGTCAAGGGATACGCCCGTAGAAGGCGCAGAATCACAGCAGTGGACGGGGGTTCAATTCCCCCCATCTCCACTCCGGACGTTGTCACACGCTGCCGAGTCGACGACAGGCCCCCGCTTCGGCGGGGGCCTGTCGTCGTTCCTGGGGTCGGAGGGGTACCGACGGGCTGCTAACCTGGGAGTCCAGAGGCCGCCACCACCCGGGAGACCTGCATGGCGACAATCCTGCTTGTTTTTGCTGCGATCGCCGTCGCCACGCCCGCACTCACTCGAGTGCTGTCGACGAAGGTCTTCTACGTCATCGCGTGTATGCCCGCGGCGGCATTCGTCTGGACGCTCTTCCAGACCGGAACGGTCACGGCCGGCGGCACGGTCGTCGAGACGATCGAGTGGATCCCGCAACTGAGCATCGCGCTCTCATTCCGGATGGACACGCTCGCCTGGCTGCTGTCCCTCGTCGTCACCGGCGTCGGTGCCCTCGTATTGCTCTACTGCGGCCGCTACTTCTCGTCGACCGAGCCCGGCCTCGGTCGCTTCGCCGCGCTCCTGTTCGCCTTCGCCGGCACGATGTTCGGCCTCGTGACCGCCGACGACATCATCGTCATGTTCATGTTCTGGGAGATCACGAGTGTGCTCTCCTACCTGCTCATCGGGCACTACACCGATCGCAAGGAGAGTCGCGGTGCCGCGCTCCAGGCGCTCCTGGTGACGACCTTCGGCGGGCTCGTCATGCTCGTGGGCGTCATCATGATCTCCGTGCAGGCGCAGAGCACCTCGCTCGCCTCGATCGTCGAGCAGGGTCTGACCGGCCCCGCGACCACCGTCGCCATCCTCCTCATCCTCGTCGGGGCGATCTCGAAATCCGCGCTCGTGCCGTTCCACTTCTGGCTGCCGGCCGCGATGGCCGCACCGACGCCCGTGAGCGCATACCTGCACGCTGCGGCGATGGTGAAGGCCGGGATCTACCTCGTCGCGAGACTCGCTCCCGGCTACGCCGACACCCCGGGTTGGGATGCGATGCTCGTCGGCCTGGGCGTCCTCACCATGGTCGCCGGTGCCTGGCGGTCGCTGCGTCAGTACGATCTCAAGCTGGTCCTGGCTTACGGAACGGTGAGCCAACTCGGATTCCTCATGGTCATCTCGGGGTACGGCACCCGTGATTCGGCCCTGGCCGCCGTCGCGCTCCTGCTCGCCCACGCCATCTACAAGGCGGCACTCTTCCTCGTCGTCGGCATCATCGACCACCGCGCTGGGACGCGTGACTGGAGGCACCTGTCCGGTCTCGGGCGTCAGACGCCGGTGCTCGCCGTCATCGCGGCGATCGCGGTCGCGTCGATGGCCGGCATCCCACCGCTCTTCGGGTTCGTCGCGAAGGAGGCCGTCTTCACCTCACTGCTGGAGGGCGCGCTCGAAGGCGACGTGTGGGGTTGGGTAGCGATCATCGGGACGGCCGTCGGTTCCGTGCTGACCGTCGCGTACAGCGCCCGGTTCCTCTGGGGCGCCTTCGGAGACCGGCGCGGCGCCGCGCCGACCGAACTGCATGCCGAATCCGGAACGATCATGATCGCGCCGGGCATCCTCGCCGTCGCGACCATCGCTCTCGGCTTCGCGACGAAGCCCATCGACACGGTGCTCGCGCCCTACGCGGACTCCGTGGGGGAGGGCGACTACCACCTCGCGCTCTGGCACGGCCTCGAGCCGGCGCTCGGCATCTCGGCCGCCGTGGTGCTGCTCGGTCTGCTGCTCTTCCGCTGGAGGCTCCCGGTCGCTCGTCTGCAGGACCGCCTGCCACCCCTCATCGACTCCTCGAAGGGGTACTGGGCGGCGACCCAGGGCATCGACCGGCTCTCCGCGAAGGTCACCCTGTTCGCTCAGCGCGGCGGGCTCGTCCAGTACCTCTCGACCATCCTCGTGGTCTTCGTCCTCACCCTCGGCACGATCGCCCTCCTCGGGCGCGCCTGGCCGAGCGAGATCCGGCTGTGGGACTATCCCGCCCAGGTGGCCATCGCCTTCATCATGGCGACCGCGGCGATCGCGGCCGCCCGGGCGAAGCAGCGCATGGCCGCTGTGCTCCTCGTCGGCGTCACCGGGTTCGGGCTCGTCGCACTGTTCGCCCTGCACGGCGCTCCCGACCTCGCGCTCACTCAGGCCCTCGTCGAGACGATCACGATCGTGGTGTTCGTCCTCGTGCTCCGCCGACTGCCGGCCAAGATCGCCCAGCGCAACGCCCCGGTCCACCGCGTCCGTCGGGTCGTCATCGGGACGCTGACCGGCCTGGTCATGGGGCTCATCGGGGTCATCGCCCTCGGCGCGCGGCAGGCCGAGAGCATCGCGACCGAGCTGCCACGGCTCGCCGTCGAGGAGGGCCACGGCAAGAACATCGTGAACGTCATGCTCGTCGACATCCGGGCCTGGGACACCATGGGGGAGATCTCCGTGCTCGTCGTGGTGGCCACCGGTATCGCGAGCCTGCTCTTCGTCTCACAGCGGGGCGCCGAGGTCCCGCGCCTCAGCGGTGCGCGGCGCCGACGTATCCCGGGCCTCCGATCCCAGGTCGTGTCGGACCCCCACCTCGCGGACAGCGAGATGGAGGCGCCTCGCGACGCGGTGGGGCGGCACTCATGGCTCATCGGTGGCCGGGCGATCGCCGAGGCGAACCGTTCGATCCTCCTCGAGGTCCTCGTTCGGCTCCTCTTCCACCCCGCGATCGTCGTCTCCGTCTTCCTGCTCTTCGTCGGCCACAACGAGCCTGGCGGCGGTTTCGCCGGTGGTCTGCTCGCCGGCCTCGCGCTCGTGATGCGGTATCTCGCCGGCGGACGCTACGAGCTCGGCGAAGCGGTGCCGATCGACGCGGGCAAGGTACTCGGCGTCGGACTGCTGCTCGCGGTGGGCACGGCCGTCGGGTCCCTGTTCTTCGGCGGCGAGGCGCTGCAGTCCGCATACTTCTCGGCCGACGTCCCGATCCTCGGGCACCTCTCGTTCGGCACGTCCAGCATCTTCGACATCGGCGTCTACCTCGTCGTCGTCGGACTGGCACTCGACATCCTGCGCAGTCTCGGGGCCGAAGTCGACCGTCAACAGGAGGAAGCCGACATCGACGAGCAGAGTACGGACGAGTTCTCGGCGAGTGAGGTCGAGCAATGAGCGCCTCACTGACCCTCGTCGTCCTGATGGCCGTCATGTACGGCACCGGGGTGTACGTCATGCTCGAGCGGAGCCTCACCAGGTTCCTCATCGGGTTCGTGCTCGTCGGTAACGCGACGAACCTGCTCATCCTGATCATGAGCGGCCCGAGCGGCACCGCACCGCTCGTCACGGGCACCGCCTCCGACGAACGCATGGTCGACCCGGTGCCGCAGGTGCTCATGCTCACGGCCATCGTCATCAACTTCGGCGTGACCGCCTTCATCCTGGCGCTCATCTACCGGACCTGGTGGTTGGCGCAGCTCGGCGACGAGGGCGACACCCTCAGCGACGAGCACGCCGACGACACCGAGGCGGCGACGGAGGCGGTCTTCAACCAGGTCGACCTGGACGACGAGGCCATCCAACGGGTCCTCGACGAGAGCAACGAGCACGGCGACGATCGCAAGACGACCAGGAAGGGGGCAGGCGAATGAACGCACTCGTCCCGCTCGTGGTCATGATCCCGCTGATCGGCTCGGCGATCGCGCTCATGTTCCGCAACCGCCGCAAGACGCAGGTGGCGATCAGCGTCATCGCGCTCACCGCGGTGACCGTGATCAGCGCGATCCTGCTCGCGGCCGTCGACCAGAGCGGCACGATCGTCGTCGAGCTGGGCGGTTGGTCCCCGCCCTGGGGGATCGTGCTCGTCGTCGACCGGCTGTCGGCGATCATGCTGCTCGTCGCCGCCCTGATGCTGCTGGGCGTCCTCATCTTCGCCATCGGCCAGGGCATCGTCGACGGCGACCGCGAGACGCCGGTGTCGATCTTCCACCCGACGTACCTGGTCCTGGCGGCCGGGCTGTTCGACGCCTTCGTCGCGGGCGACCTCTTCAACATGTACGTCGGGTTCGAGATGCTCCTCGCATCCAGCTACGTCCTCCTCACCCTGGGCGGCACCGGAGCGCGGATCCGCGCCGGCGTCACGTACATCGTCATCAGCCTCATGTCGTCGCTGCTCTTCGTCGCTGCGATCGCCCTCATCTACGGCGCGACGGGCACGGTGACGATCGCCCTCGTGGCGGACCGCGTGCGCGACCTGCCGATGGAGGTGCAGGCGATCCTCTGCGCCGCACTCCTGCTCGGGTTCGCGGTGAAGGCGGCGGTGTTCCCGCTGTCGTTCTGGCTGCCCGACTCCTACCCGACTGCGCCGGCACCGGTCACGGCGGTGTTCGCGGGCCTGCTGACGAAGGTGGGTGTGTACGCGATCATCCGGACCGACACGCTCATCTTCAAGGAGGTGCCGCTCGCGACACCGCTGATGGTCATCGCCTTCCTGACCCTGCTCATCGGTATCTTCGGCGCGGTCGCCCAGGCCGACATCAAACGACTGTTGTCGTTCACCCTCGTGAGTCACATCGGCTACATGATCTTCGGCATCGCCGTCGGCGGGGTCGCCGGGACCGCCGCGACGATCTATTACATCGTCCACCACATCGTCGTCCAGACCACGCTGTTCCTCACCACCGGTCTCGTCGAGCGGATCGGTGGGACGACGTCCATCTCCCGGCTCGGCGGCATCCTGAAGGCCTCCCCGATCGTCGGCGTGCTGTTCTTCATCGGAGCGATGAACCTCGGCGGCATCCCGCCGTTCTCGGGCTTCCTCGGCAAGATCGGGCTGTTCCAGGCGGGTGTCGCCCTGGGCGACCCGCTGTCGTACATCCTCATCGCCGCCGGAGCCGCGAGCTCGCTCCTGACCCTGTACGCCCTGGCGCGCGTGTGGAACATGGGCTTCTGGCGTGGGAAGGACGAGGTCGCCGGATACTCGTCGCCGTTGCTCGACCAGCTCGCGGAGAGCCCCGAGGACTCGGGCTCGGTCGACACCAAGACCATCTCGCGCCCGATGATCGGTGCCACGACCGGCATGGTCGCGTTGACCCTCGCCCTCACGGTCTTCGCGGGGCCGCTCTTCGGACTGGCCACGCGCGCGGCGGAGAACATCGAGGACCCGGACAACTACATCACCGCGGTCTTCCCCGACGGAACGGAGCACCTGAAGTAATGCAACCGTCACGTCGTCGCGCACTGTTCAGCCAGGCCCTCCTCCTGGCCGGACTCATCCTGCTCTGGTGTCTCCTCTGGGGGATGTTCGACCTGCTCACCCTCGTGACCGGCCTCGGGGTCGCGTTGCTGGTGTCGTTCCTGTTCTACCTGCCGGCCGTCGAGCTGAGCGGCCGCATCAACCTCTGGCGGACCGCGATCTTCCTGGGCAAGCTCCTCGTCGACATCGTGCGGGCGAGTGCGGAGATCGCGTGGCTCGTCCTCAAGCCGAGGTTCCGGTCCAGCAACGCGGTGATCGCGGTCCGCCTGCGGACGACCTCCGACCTCATCATGAGCTGGACGGCCGAGGCGGTCTCGATCGTCCCGGGCTCGATCGTGGTGGACCTCGACCGCACGGCCTCGACGCTCTACCTGCACGCGCTCAACGTGCATGACGACGCCGACATCGACGCGGTCGTCGCCGAGGTCCTCGGGACGGAGCGACGGCTCATCCTCGCGATCGGTTCCCGCGCCGAGGCGGACGCCCTCCGCCACGACCATGACCACGTCTCGATCGGAAGGGGGCAGTGATGCTCGTCGTGATCATCATCGTCTCCGTGCTGTTCGGTGCCGCGGCCCTCGCGGCGGTCTACCGGATCATCCGCGGGCCGAGCCTGCTCGACCGCGTGATCGCCTCCGACGTGCTCGTCGCCACCGTCATGTGCGCGATCGGGGCCGAGATGGCGATCAACCGTCACACGGACGGCCTGCCGGTCCTCCTGGCGCTCGCGATGTTCGCGATCGTCGGCTCGGTCAGCGTCGCGCGGTTCATGTCGAAGCAGGACGACGCATGACCGGCGAGCTGATCCGAGACATCGTCACCGGGGCCCTCGTGCTCGTCGGGGCAATCATGTGCTTCGCCGCCGGTGTCGGCCTGCTGCGCTTCCCCGACGTGTTGTCCCGCCTGCACGCGGCGACCAAGCCGCAGATCCTCGGGCTCATCGCGATCATGGCGGACGTCGCCGTCTCGAGCCCGACGGTCGGGACCATCACGATCGCGATCGCGATCATCGTGTTCCAGAGCCTCACCGCGCCGATCTCCGCGCACATGGTCGCCCGGGCGGCCTACCGCAGCGGCAACTTCGACGAGGCCGTCCTCGTCCGCGACGAGCTCGCGGGACGCGAAGAACTCGGGGAGGAACGACATCCCGGCCACACGCCCGAATAGCGGCAGAATGTCCCCATGGGAATGCTCATCTACGGGTCCGGCGACGAGTACGAGATCGAAGACCGCGCGCTCGCGCACCTGAAGGCCGTCATCGGGGCGAAGCTGCGCCGCCAGGAGAGCTTCTTCCTCAGCTGGGCGAACGATCCCGAGCACGGTTCCGGTCGACGCTCGCTGTGGTTGTCCCCGAGCATCCCGCTGCAGTTCCGCTTCTTCGGGAGCCGCCCGCCGGAACTCAACCGTGCGTGGCTCGAGGTCCTCTCGGATTCATCGCACACCCCCCGAGGGCTGCAGCTCATCCCGGAGTCCGAGGTCGAGGGATACCTTGCGGGGAACGGAGCGCCGCGCGACGCGGGCGCCGAGTCCCACGACCAGGATCACGACTAGGCCGGGTCGTCGGTCCCCACGAGCAGGACGCGCAGCGCCGTCTCCGGTGAGCCGCGACCGTCCGGCGGGATCGTCTCGCCGTGCGTGTATCGATCGACGACCCGCGGGTCGACGTAGCTGGACTTCGCGATCGCCGGGGTGTTGCCGAGGACCGCTGCGGCGTCACGCATGGCCTGTGCGAGCGCCTTCGAGCGTGCCGTCTTGGTCTGCACGGGTCCGGTCTTCGCCAGGCTCTCCGCAGCCGCGACGGTGCCGTGCAAGGTCCGGAAGTCCTTCGCGGTGAACTCGCCGTTCGTCTGCGCCCGGACGTAGTCGTTGATCTGGCTCGCCTGGAGGTGCCGCCACCGGTTCCCGTCCTTCCAGGCCAGGAGGCGGGCGTGAGGTCCACGGCGCTTCAGGGAGCGGATGAGTGAGGCCAGGTCGGCGTCGACGATGTCGGACTCCCAGGGCTGCCCACTCTTCGCCGGGAACTTCAGTGCGACGATGTCGCCGCTCACGCGAGCGTGCGCACCCTCGAGGGTCGACAGGCCGTGACTGCCGTTGGCCTCCGCGTACTGCTCACCGCCCACGCGCAGGGACCCGGTGTCGAGCATGCGGAACGCGCCGGCCGACACCCGTGCGAGCGGGTACCCTTCGAGCCGCAGGTCGCGGGTGACCCGACCTCGCGCGGCGGGGAGGGCCTCGGCGAGGGCCAGGGCTCGGTCGAACTTGTTCCGGTCCTGACGCTCGCGCCAGGACGGGTGGTAGAGGTACTGCCGTCGCCCGGCCGCGTCGATCCCGGTCGCCTGGATGTGCCCGTTGGCGTAGGGGGTGATCCAGACGTCGTTCCAGGCGGGAGGGACCACCAGGCCGTCGATCCGGGCTCGGATCTCCTGATCGTCGAGGAGTGAACCGTCCGGCAAACGGTAGCTGAAACCGCGCCCGGATCGAACCCGTCGGATGCCCTGGCCGTTCACGTCGCTGCGCCTCAGTCGTACCATCCGCCCAGCGTACGACGCGCTCGGATCCCGCTCGGCGGGCTTGCGCCGCGCCGTGCGCCCGTGTCAGCCGACGGGCGGCAGCTCGGCGAGGAAGGCGTCGTGCAGGCGGCCGTTCGTCGCGAGGGAGCTCCGTGTGGAGATGGTCTCGATGCCGTCGATGTCCGTGAAGCGACCGCCGGCCTCGAGGACGATCGGCACGTGGGCGCCCAGGTCGTATTCCTGCACGCCGAATTCGGCCACGGCGTCGATCGAGCCTTCGGCGAGCAGCATGTAGGGCCACATGTCGCCGATGGCCCGATCGCGCCACAGGGAGCCGCACAGGGCCAGCAGCTGCGGGATCCGCCCGACCGAGGCCCACTGCGCGATGCTCTGGAAACTGAAGGACGCGTCGGCGAGGTCGGAGACGCCCGAGACGGACAGCCGGCGAGGGGTGGTCTCACCGAACCGGATGCCCCACGCGCCGTGCCCGATGGCGCCCCACCAGCGGGCGTGCATGGCGGGTGCACTGACGACGCCGACGACCGGGACGCCGTCGACGGCGAGGGAGATGAGCGTCGCCCAGTTCGAGACACCGCGGAGGAAGTTCGCCGTCCCGTCGATCGGGTCGATGATCCACTGTCGATCCGTCGGGCCCTGCGCGCCGTACTCCTCGCCGAACACGCCGTCGTCCGGGCGCTCGGTCTCGAGGATGCCGCGGATGGCGCGTTCGACGGCGAGGTCGGCGTCGGTGACGTGCGAGCGGTCCGGCTTGGTGGAGACGTCGAGGTCGCGTGCCTCGAAGCGGCCCATGGCAATGCGGTCGGCCGCGTCGGCGAGCCGGAGCGCGAGATCGAGGTCGGCGGGGGAGACGGTCACGGGTTCGGTCACCCCTCCAGGATAGGGTCGCGCGGGCCTGATCGGACGACGCCCGAAGGGCCGCAGACGTGCCTCCGCGACACGCCGACGGGCTCGATTTCGCACCCGGGCCAGTTGGGTGCTAGTGTCATATCTCGGTTCGGAACACTCCGAAACCACGCACCTCTAGCTCAATTGGCAGAGCAACTGACTCTTAATCAGTGGGTTCCCGGTTCAAGTCCGGGGGGGTGCACCACACCAGCAACGGCCTCGTCTTCAGACGGGGCCGTTCTGCGTTTCGGCTCGATTCATGTTCGAGCCTGCGACCCGATGAAACGCTCCGGGAACGTTTCGCGACAGCTCCCGTCCGATTCGCGTCATCGGGAGGCAGCGGGGCCCAGGCATGAGACCCTGGAAGGGTCGGCAGCATGGCGGGATCGGGTCCTGCCGTTGCCGACGGAAGCCTCCGCGTGGTCACCCCACCGTGCGGAGCAGAGCGACGGTCGGGCATTCGTGCCCACCAGCGCCGTGACGCCTCATCGATTCGGGTTCGATGAGGCGTCATGCCCGCTCCGGGCTCCACAACGATGAAACGGCCGCCCACCGGAGTGGACGGCCGTTCGCGATGTGGAGTGTCAGGCGACGGAACTGCGGCGCGCCGGCACCGGGTTGACGAGGCTCGCGTCGATGAACTCGGGCTCGGCCCAGACGGTGATGGGGTAGTGCTGCGGCTCGAGGAGGGTCCGCTCGACGAGCGTCGGCTCGGTGTCGTCAGCCGCAGCCTCGGGGTGGTCGTCACCAGCCTGCGCCTCGGACGGGGCGTCGACCGTTTCGGTGATGGCGACGGGCGGCTCGGTGACCTCGAGGGACCCGACCTCGTCGGCGGCGTCGACCGCGGACTCCTCCTGACCGCGTGACCAGAGGCGCCATCCACGCGCCGGAGCGGCCTCGGCACGGACCGTCACCGCTGCCTGCTCGAGGTCGATGTCCGTCGCGATCTCGTGGGCGAGCTGCTGGGCGTAGACCTCGTGGAAGATCTCGTCGCCGGAGCTCGGGGTGCGGCGCGACAGCACCCAGGCGCCGTTGGCACCGAGTTCGCTCGCCAGTCGTGCGTGGACGAGGTCGAACAGCTGCTTCTCGGACAGCTTCGATGCGGAGACTGGTGCTGCGTGGCGTCGGCGACCGAACATGGCGGGCCCTTCATCGAAAGCGGATCATCCGTGAGGCTGGACTGGCTTCATTGTCGATCACGAGGCGCGGAACGACGCGGAGACACGCGGATGACCGCCCCAATTCTCGGGTTTCCCGCGCGGTCGTGGTAACGCGTCCGGCGCGACCTCAGCGGCCGATCTCAGCCTGCTTGCTGTCCTCGAGCACCGAGCTGATCGCGAGGGCGAGCGAGATGCCCCAGCTCACCCAGAGGAGGGCGAGCTTCCAGTCCCGCGGTCCCTGGCGGGTCGCCTGGAGGGCGGAGATGCCGCCGAAGACCGTGGAGATCATGCTGCCGTTGAAGAGGAATTTGCGCATGTCTTCACGCTAGCCGGTAGGGGAGGCCCCCCGCATCCGGGCTTTCCTTCGGGTTCTCGCCTGTGCTAGCGAACGCACGCTTCGCGAAGGCCAGTGAGGCCCGCAGCTGGGCGAGGCGGAGCGTGTCGCCGCCGGTCGCGGGCAGGTGCACCTCCGCCACGATGCTCCCCGACCAGTCCGCCGCGCGCAGCAGCTCGAGGACCTCGGCGACCGGCTGCTCACCGGCACCCGGGAGGAGGTGTTCGTCGAGGAAGGCACCACGCGGCGACGGCGCGGTCCCGTCGCACAGGTGCACGTGTCGGAGGCGGTCGCCGTAGCGGGTCGCGATCTCGAGCGAGTCCTCACCCGCGAGGGCCGCGTGGGAGAAGTCGAGCGTCAGGGCGGCGCAGGCGAGTGGGGCCGGGTCGTACCCGAAGGCGAACGGCTGCACCCGGAGCCCGCGGCTCTGGAAGCACGCCATGTTCTCGACGGCCAGCTCGAGGCCGTGTGTCTCGGTCAACTCCGCGACGAGGTCGACGAAGGCGTGCGCGTAGCGCCGCTGCCAGCGGAACGGCGGGTGCACGACCACGGTCGACGCGCCGACGGCGGCGGCGAGCTCCGCCGAGCGCCGGAGCTTCTCCCGATGGTCGCGGCCCCAGACGAACGCGGTCCGGGTCAGGACCGGCGCGTGGATGGAGAGGATGTCCAGCCCGGTCTCGGCGGCGAGGCCGCGGAGCGCGTCGGCGTCCTGCGTCACGCGGTCCTGGGTGACCATGACCTCGACGCCGTCGTAGCCGGCTTCGGCGGCCAACTCGAACGCGCGCCGGGTTCCCAGCGGGTAGACGCAGGAGGTGCTCATGCCATGGCGGATCATCAGCGCAAGCATATGCTCGCCGTCTGAACACGCGGTTTCGCCATGCGGAACGCTGCTAGCCTGAACAGCGAACCCGAGTACCCCGGGAGGGCCATCATCACCAGATATTCCGCGCCTGACGGCGGATCAGCGTCGACCTTCGACTTCATCGTGGTATCCAACCGGCTGCCGGTCGACCGCGTCGTCGACGCAGACGGTGCCGAGAGCTGGCGGACCTCACCCGGTGGACTCGTGACCGCCCTCGAACCCGTCATGCGCGGTGCCGACGGCGCATGGATCGGATGGGCCGGCTCGGCCGACCTCGAGATCGAACCGTTCGACAACGACGAGATGTGGATCATCCCGGTCCCGCTGTCCGAGGACGAGATCGCCCGCTACTACGAGGGCTTCTCGAACGACACCATCTGGCCGCTCTACCACGACGTCATCGCTCCGCCGAGCTACCACCGCGAGTGGTGGGACTCCTACGTCGCCGTGAACCGACGGTTCGCTGAGGCGGCCGCGGTGGCCGCGTCCGACGGTGCGACGGTGTGGGTGCAGGACTACCAGCTGCAGCTCGTGCCCAAGATCCTGCGTGAACTGCGACCCGACCTCACGATCGGGTTCTTCAACCACATCCCGTTCCCCGCCTACGGCATCTACTCGCAGCTCCCGTGGCGACGCCAGATCATCGAGGGACTGCTCGGCGCCGACGTCATCGGCTTCCAGCGCGTCGCGGACGCGGGCAACTTCTCCCGGGCGGTCCGCCGCCTGTTCGGGTACGAGACGAAGGGGGCCGCGATCCAGGTCCCGCTCGACGCGGCACTCGTGTCGGTCACGACGGACGCCGCACCGGCCGCCTCGAAGCGCGGCGCCCCGTACCGCACGGTGATCGCCCGGCACTTCCCGATCTCGATCGACAGCAAGGGGTACCAAGCCCTCGCGCAGCGCCCCGACATCATCGCCCGTGCCAAGCAGATCCGCGAGGAGCTCGGCAACCCGGAGACGATCATGCTCGGCGTCGACCGTCTCGACTACACGAAGGGCATCGGGCACCGACTCAAGGCCTTCGGCGAACTCCTCGCACAGGGCAAGCTCGCGGTCGAGGACGTCACGCTCGTCCAGGTCGCGAGCCCCAGCCGCGAACGCGTCGAGACGTACCGCCAGCTCCGCGACGACATCGAACAGACGGTCGGCCGGATCAACGGCGACTTCGGCACCATCGGCCACACCGCGATCCAGTATCTGCACCACGGGTACCCCCGTGAGGAGATGGCCGCGCTCTACCTCGCCGCCGACGTCATGCTCGTCACGGCCCTGCGCGACGGCATGAACCTCGTCGCGAAGGAGTACGTCGCGGCTCGCTACGACAACGACGGCGTCCTCGTCCTGAGCGAGTTCGCCGGCGCGTCCGACGAGCTGAAGCAGGCCCTCAAGATCAACCCGCACGATATCGAGGGGATGAAGTCGGCGATCCTCCAGGCCGTGCACATGACGAAGGCCGAGCGTGGTCGTCGCATGCGAGCGCTGCGCAAGCGCGTCATGGAGTACGACGTCGCGCGGTGGTCGGCGTCGTTCCTCGACGAGTTGCAGCGCGTGCGCGACCAGTCACCGACCATCGAGCAGGGGAGCATCACCCAGTCATGAGCACCACCGACGAGCCCACCGACACCCTCGGGGGGCTTCCCCTCGGACTGCGCGCGGAACTCCGCCGCCTGGCCGACGTCCCGAAGCTCCTGGTGGCCCTGGACTTCGACGGCACCCTGGCCCCCGAGGTCGACGACCCGGACCAGGCGCGCGCGCTGCCCGCCGCCCGCAAGGCCGTGTTGGCGCTGATGGACCTGCCCGGGACGCGTGTCGCACTCGTGTCCGGGCGCGCGATCGACAGTCTCGTGGCGGTGGCCGAGCTGCCCGACCGCGCCCTGTTCGCCGGCTCGCACGGCGTCGAGATCCGGCTCGACACCCCCGACGACGCCCTCGCCCTCGACGACGAGGAACGCGAACAGCGGGAGACCCTCCAACGGATCCTCCAGGACGTCGCGGAGGGTTACGATAATGTCTGGATCGAGCGGAAGCCGGCAGGGTTCGCCCTGCACACGAGGCTCGCCAGTGAAGAAGACTCCAGGATCGCCCACCTCGAAGCACTCGCCCACACCAAGGACGAGTTCGGCGCCCTGACGGTTCGAGAGGGCAAGAACGTCCTCGAGTTCTCGCTCAGGAGCGCGACCAAGGGCGAAGCCGTCGAACACCTCCGGCGGTACACCAAAGCAGATGCCGTGTTCTACGCGGGCGACGACGTCACGGACGAGGACGCGTTCGGCGCACTCGGCCCCGGCGACCTCGGGGTGAAGAGCGGTGCCGGCGTGACCGCCGCCGACTTCAGGGTCGAAGGACCCTCGGAGATCGCGCGCGTCCTCGGCATGCTCGCGGAATATCGAAGCAACAAGGAAGCCGTAGACTCTTAAAATGCCAGAGATCGACATCAAACCACGCAGTCGTGCCGTCACCGACGGGATCGAGGCGACCACTTCGCGCGGCATGCTCCGCGCCGTCGGCATGGGCGACGAGGACTGGGACAAGCCCCAGATCGGCATCGCGAGCTCGTGGAACGAGATCACGCCCTGCAACCTCTCGCTCGACCGCCTCGCACAGGGGGCCAAGGAGGGCGTGCACTCGGGCGGGGGATACCCGCTGCAGTTCGGCACCATCTCCGTCTCCGACGGCATCTCGATGGGCCACGAGGGCATGCACTTCTCGCTCGTCTCACGCGAGGTCATCGCCGACAGCGTCGAGACCGTGGTCATGGCCGAGCGCCTCGACGGCACGGTTCTGCTCGCCGGCTGCGACAAGTCGCTGCCGGGAATGCTCATGGCGGCCGCACGACTCGACCTCTCCTCGGTCTTCCTCTACGCCGGATCGATCGCGCCGGGTTGGGTCAAGCTCTCCGACGGCACCGAGAAGGAGGTCACGATCATCGACTCCTTCGAAGCGGTCGGGGCCTGCAAGGCCGGCAACATGAGCGAAGAGGACCTCAAGCGCATCGAGTGCGCCATCGCCCCTGGCGAGGGTGCGTGCGGCGGGATGTACACGGCCAACACGATGGCGTCGGTCGCCGAGGCGCTCGGGATGAGCCTCCCGGGTTCGGCTTCGCCGCCCTCGGCCGATCGCCGTCGCGACTACTTCGCGCACCGTTCGGGCGAAGCCGTGGTCAACATGCTCCGACTCGGCATCACCGCGCGCGACATCCTGACGAAGGAGGCGTTCGAGAACGCCATCGCCGTCGCGATGGCCTTCGGCGGATCGACGAACGTGGTCCTGCACCTGCTCGCGATCGCCCGCGAGGCCGAGGTCGACCTCACGCTCGACGACTTCAACCGCATCGGCGACAAGGTGCCGCACATCGGCGACCTGAAGCCGTTCGGCCAGTACGTCATGAACGACGTCGACCGTCACGGCGGCGTCCCCGTCGTCATGAAGGCGCTGCTCGACGCAGGTCTGCTGCACGGCGACTGCCTCACCGTCACCGGCAAGACCGTCGCCGAGAACCTCGCCGACATCAACCCCGACCCGATCGATGGCACGGTCATCCGCACGCTCGACAACCCGATCCACGCGACCGGCGGCATCACGATCCTCAAGGGGTCGTTCGCGCCCGAGGGCGCCGTCGTGAAGACGGCCGGATTCGACGCCGAGGTCTTCGAAGGACCCGCGCGGGTCTTCGAACGTGAGCGCGGTGCCATGGACGCACTCACCGAGGGCAAGATCAACAAGGGCGACGTCGTCATCATCCGCTACGAGGGCCCGAAGGGCGGACCGGGGATGCGCGAGATGCTCGCGATCACGGCCGCCATCAAGGGCGCCGGACTCGGCAAGGATGTACTACTGTTGACGGACGGTCGATTCTCAGGCGGCACAACCGGACTGTGCATCGGCCACATAGCACCCGAAGCGGTGGACGCAGGTCCGATCGCCTTCGTGCGCGATGGTGATCTGATACGGGTCGATATCGCTGGCCGCTCGCTCGACCTACTCGTCGACGAAGCAGAGCTGGAAGCCCGCCGCGACGGCTGGGCGCCTCTTCCCCCGCGCTATACCCGTGGCGTTCTCGCAAAGTACTCTCGTCTCGTGCACTCCGCAGCGGAGGGCGCGATCACGGGATAACCGAGCATCTCGTTCGTGCATCTCATCGCTGAAGGAATCATCATGCCCACGGAATCCCAACCCGTGCCTCATCCCAGAACACCTGCGGCCCCGGCCGCACCGGAGATCCTGACGGGAGCCCAGGCGATCGTCCGATCGCTCGAGCTCCTCGGGGTCACCGACATCTTCGGTCTGCCCGGCGGCGCGATCCTGCCGACCTACGACCCGCTGATGGACTCGACGAAGCTCCGTCACATCCTGGTCCGACACGAGCAGGGCGCCGGCCACGCGGCGGAAGGATACGCCGCCGCCGGTGGCGGGATCGGCGTGTGCATCGCGACGTCCGGCCCCGGCGCGACGAACCTCGTCACCGCCATCGCCGACGCCTACATGGACTCGGTGCCGATGGTCGCGATCACCGGTCAGGTGTTCTCGACCCTCATGGGCACTGACGCGTTCCAGGAGGCGGACATCGTCGGCATCACCATGCCGATCACGAAGCACTCCTTCCTCGTCAAGACCCCGGAGGAGGTCCCGGCGGCCATCGCCGCGGCCTACGAGATCGCGGGTACCGGCCGTCCCGGACCGGTGCTGGTCGACATCACGAAGGACGCCCAGCAGGCCGAGGCGCCGTTCATCTGGCCGCCGAAGGTCGACCTGCCCGGCTACCGCCCGGTGACGAAGGCGCACGGCAAGCAGATCCAGGCCGCTGCGCAGCTGCTCGTCAACGCCAAGAAGCCGGTGCTGTACGTCGGTGGCGGCGTGATCCGCTCCAAGGCCTCCGAGGAACTGCTCGCGCTGGCGGAGGCGACCGGGGCTCCGGTGGTGACGACGCTCATGGCTCGCGGGGCGTTCCCCGACTCGCACACGCAGCACCTCGGCATGCCCGGCATGCACGGCACCGTCCCGGCAGTGCTCGCGCTGCAGGAGGCCGACCTGCTCGTGTCGCTCGGAGCGCGGTTCGACGACCGCGTGACCGGCAAGGCCTCGCTCTTCGCGCCGAACGCCAAGGTCGTCCACGTTGACGTCGACCCGGCAGAGATCTCGAAGATCCGCATCGCGGACGTCCCCATCGTGGGCGACGCGAAGGACGTCATCGTCGACCTCCAGTCGGCGTTCGAGTCGGCCGCCCGCGAGGTCACCCCCGACATCGCCGAGTGGTGGTCCTACCTCGACGGCCTCCGCGAGGAGTTCCCGCTGGGCTACGCCGAGCCGACCGACGGTCTGCTCTCGCCACAGCACGTCATCTCCCGCATCGGCGAGATCACCGGTCCGGAGGGCGTCTTCGCCTCGGGCGTCGGCCAGCACCAGATGTGGGCGGCGCAGTTCATCAAGTACGAGCGTCCGAACTCCTGGTTGAACTCCGGTGGTGCCGGGACCATGGGCTACTCGGTCCCAGCGGCCATGGGCGCCAAGGTGGCCCAGCCCGATCGCCACGTGTGGGCGATCGACGGCGACGGCTGTTTCCAGATGACCAACCAGGAGCTCGCGACCTGCACGATCAACAACATCCCGATCAAGGTCGCGATCATCAACAACTCCTCACTGGGCATGGTCCGACAGTGGCAGACGCTCTTCTACGACGGTCGGTACTCGAACACCGACCTGAACACCGGGCACGACACCATCCGCGTCCCCGACTTCGTCAAGCTGGCCGAGGCCTACGGTTGCCTCGCGATCCGCGTGACGAAGGAGGAGGAGGTCGACGCCGCCATCAAGCTCGCCCTGGAGACGAACGACCGTCCGGTCGTCATCGACTTCGTGGTGAGTGCGGACGCGATGGTGTGGCCGATGGTGCCGCAGGGTGTCAGCAACAGCTACGTCCAGTACGCCAAGGACCACAGTCCGTCGTTCGATGAGGAGGCCTGAGCATGAGCAGCCACGTCCTGAGCCTCCTCGTCGAGGACAAGCCCGGTCTGTTGACCCGCGTCGCCGGGTTGTTCGCCCGCCGGGGCTTCAACATCGAGAGCCTCGCGGTCGGCCACAGCGAGATCGAGGGCCTGTCCCGGATCACGGTCGTCGTCGACGTCGAGGAGCTTCCGCTCGAGCAGGTGACGAAGCAGCTGAACAAGCTCATCAACGTCATCAAGATCGTCGAGCTGGATCCGGCGCAGTCCGTCCAGCGCGAGCACCTGCTCATCAAGGTCCGCGTCGACAACTCCACCCGTTCCCAGGTGCTGGAAGCCGTCAACCTGTTCCGGGCCCGCGTCGTCGACGTGGCGACCGACGCCCTCGTGATCGAGGTCACGGGCGACTCCGGGAAGACGACCGCGCTCCTCAAGGTGCTCGAGCCCTACGGCATCAAGGAGATCGCCCAATCGGGTCTCCTCGCCATCGGGCGCGGCTCGAAGTCCATCACCGAACGCGTCTTCAAGAACTAGTCGCATCTGCGACGTATTGCGAAACCACAACCAAGGAGAGAACCACCAGTGACTGAGATTTTCTACGACCAGGACGCAGACCTGTCGCTCATCCAGGGCAAGAAGGTTGCCGTTATCGGCTACGGCTCGCAGGGCCACGCACACGCGCTCAACCTCCGCGACTCCGGTGTCGAGGTCGTCGTCGGCCTGAAGGACGGCTCGAAGTCGATCGCCAAGGCCGAGGAGCAGGGCTTCACCGTCAAGAACGTCGCCGACGCCTCCGCATGGGCCGACGTCATCGTCATCCTCGCTCCGGACCAGCACCAGCGCACGATCTTCGCCGAGTCCATCAAGGACCAGCTCGCTCCGGGCAAGGCGCTCGTCTTCGGCCACGGCTTCAACATCCGCTTCGGCTACATCGAGGCTCCCGAGGGCGTCGACATCTTCATGGTCGCCCCGAAGGGACCGGGCCACACCGTCCGTCGCGAGTACGAGGCCGGCCGTGGCGTCCCCGTCATCGTCGCCGTCGAGAAGGACGAGACCGGTGGCGCCTGGGCGCTCGCCTGGTCCTACGCCAAGGCGATCGGCGGCCTCCGTGCCGGCGGCATCAAGACCACCTTCACCGAGGAGACCGAGACCGACCTCTTCGGCGAGCAGGCCGTCCTGTGCGGTGGTGTCTCGCAGCTGATCCAGTACGGCTTCGAGACCCTCACCGAGGCCGGGTACCAGCCGCAGATCGCCTACTTCGAGGTGCTCCACGAGCTGAAGCTCATCGTCGACCTCATCTGGGAGGGTGGCATCGCCAAGCAGCGTTGGAGCGTCTCCGACACGGCCGAGTACGGCGACTACGTCTCCGGCCCGCGCGTCATCGACCCGAGCGTCAAGACCAACATGCAGGCGGTCCTCAAGGACATCCAGGACGGCACCTTCGCCAAGCGCTTCATCGACGACCAGGACGCCGGCGCGCCCGAGTTCCTCGAGCTGCGCAAGAAGGGTGAGGACCACCCGATCGAGGCCACCGGTCGCGAGCTGCGCAAGCTCTTCGCGTGGAACGCCTCGAACGATGACGACTACGTCGACGGCAGCGTCGCCCGCTAGTCTCCGCTCGTCCAGCCGCTCAGCGGCACCGAGCCGGAACGCCCGCCCCGATCCGTCGGGGCGGGCGTTCCGTCGTCTGCGGAAGACCTCAGGCCGTCGTCGCTCCGTTCGTGCCGGGCTCGAGGAAGATCTCGATGACCGGGATCGGGGTGTCGGGTTCACCGATCGGCAGGTGCAGGGTCACCGTGTCGGGACCGAGTCCCTTCGGTTGGGTGTGCTGGTTCGGCAGGTCGTGCTCCGGGCGATGCACCTGGAAGGGCACCTCGGAGCCGTCCGACAACAGCTGGGCGTAGCGCACCCGGCCGCCGAGACCGGGCAGGTGCAGGTGCACGAACGGCCAGGCGAAGACGTGCACGTACAGCCGGTCGCCCCGTTGCGTGTACCGGACGTCGGTCGGACTGCTGAACTCCGACGGGCCGCATCCTCGGATCGCCCGCTCGTGGAGCGCGAACCAGTCGGCGAGGACCTCGAGTCGTTCGATCGCGCGCGGATCGATCGTCCCGCGCGCGGTCGGTCCGATGTTCAGCAGGATGTTGCCGTTCTTCGAGACCGAATCGATGAGCATCCGCAGGAGCAGCTCCGGCGACTTGTAGTCGAGGTTGTCACGGTCGTACCCCCAGCTGCCGTTCAGGGTCTGGCAGGCCTCCCACCGGACGGGTTCGCCGTCGGGACCGACCGGCGTCACCACGGGCTGGTACTGCTCCGGGGTGGTGACGTCGCCCGGGAGTTCGAGGCGGTCGTTGATGAGGATCTCCGGCTGCAGCCCGCGGATCATCTCGACGAGTTCCTCGGAGCCCCAATCGGCGGCGCCCTTCCCCGGCAGGCCCTCGATGCCCTGCGAGTAGCTGAAGTCGAAGAAGAGGTAGTCGATCGGGCCGTAGCCGGTGAGCAGCTCGCGTACCTGGCCGTGCAGGTAATCGCGATAGCGGGACCAGTCCCGGTCGGCGTTCGCGGCGAGCGCCTCGGCGTCCTCTCGTCGCGGGTGGATGCCGTCGACCGTGAAGTCGGGGTGATGCCAGTCGATGAGCGAGTGGTAGAAGCCGATCCGGAGCCCCTCGGCGCGGAAGGCCTCCACGAACTCCGCCACGAGGTCGCGGCCGGCGGGCGTGTGCGTGGACGTGAAGTCGGTGAGCGCCGAGTCCCACAGGCAGAAGCCGTCGTGGTGCTTCGTCGTGAGGACCGCGTACCGGAAGCCGGCCGCCTTGGCCTGCTTGGCCCAGGCGCGGGGGTCGAACCGGTCGGGATCGAAGTGTTCGCGGTAGCGCTCGTAGTGTTCGGCCGAGAGGCGCTCCCGCGTCTGCACCCACTCGTGGCGGGCGGGGAGGGCGTAGAGGCCCCAGTGCAGGAACAGTCCGAATCTCGCCTCGTCGAACCAGGCGGTGTCGGGTCTGGGGATGGTGGTCTCGGTCACGGCGGCCCTTCGATCGTCGAGTGGGTTCACGGCGGTGCGGGGGCAGGCTAACACGAAAGGTCGGATGTCTGCCGTCTGGTGGCCGGCGTGGGCGGGGTCGACGAGGGTGGCGCGCGTCGGTGACTCAGACGCCGTGGGATTCGGAGACCTGCACGGGCACGCCGGTGTCCAATGACGCCTTCGCCGCCAACGCGACGGTCAGGGCCGCGAGGGCGCTCCGGCCGGTCACCCGGAACGGTTGGACGTCTCGATCGACGCAGTCGAGGAAGGAGGCCATCTGCCGTCGGTAGGGATCGGCCTCGTCGAGGTCGACGAGGCCGTGCGCGGCGGCCGACCCGAGCGCGTCGACCGCGAGCGGCGGTGTGTGGGTCGGGGACGCGCCGACGAATCGGTGGGCGATGAGCCCGGTGCTGCCCAGCACCTCGATGGCCGAGCTGAAGCCGAAGGCCGGCGGGAGCTCCATGGAGGTGAGGACACGCCCGATGCCGCCGTCGGCGTAGTCGACCGTCGTCTCGATCGGGCGACCGGTGCCGGTGCGGCGTGCTGACACCGATCGGGGCTGGCCGAGGAGCTGGTTCAGTTGGTCGAAGTCGTGGATCGCGAAGTCGACGAGGGGGCCGCCGGAGCGTCGCTCGTCCTGCCACCACGGTGACGGGGCGGCAGGGGAGCTCAGCCGTTCGGCCGTGACGGCGAGGGGTGTGCCGACGGCGCCGGCGCGCACCGCGTCGTCGATCGCCTCGTACCCGCCGAAGAACCGGACGACGTGCGCGACCATGAATATCCGGTCGGACGCGTCGGCGGTGCGCAGGATCGTGTGGGCGTCGGCGAGCGTCAGGGCGATCGGTTTCTCCAGCAGGACGTGTTTGCCGGCACGGAGCGCGCTGACGGCGAGGTCCCGATGGGTGTCGGTCGGCGTGCAGATGACGACGATGCCCACGGAGGCATCCAGGAGCACCTCGTCGACCGAGGTGGTGAGTCGTGCGGCCGGTGCCTCCGGCATGGCTCTCGGCGACCGGGCCGAGCACAGGTAGGCGATCCGGTCCGCTGCACCGAGTCCGGCGAGCGCGCGGACGTGCGCCAGTCCCATGGCACCGGTGCCGATGACGGCGATCCGGTCCGCCGTCACCGCGTCGCCCCTGCGGCCAGGTCCTCGCGCAGGCGGCTGAGGGTCGCGTCGTCGACGTCCCCGCCCAGCATTCTGATGCCCAGGGCGGCGGCTCCGACGAGGCCGTCGGCGACCGGGACGAGTCGGGCCCCGGCGGCAGCCGATGACAGGCGCTCCGCGGCAGAGGGGACGGACGGGAGGAGTCCGTCGACGAGCACGCTGCCGCCGACGACGAGCGTGCGCTCTCGGTGGTCCGGATCCGGAGCCAGCACCCGTTCGACGAGGACGGCCAAACGGTCCACGGCAGCGTCGAGGATGGACCGCGCGACCTCGTCGTCCGCGGCTTGGAAGGCGAGCGGCGCCAGGCGGGCGATGGCGATGGGGGGACCGTCGTTCACCGAGCGGATGAGTGTGTCGAGTACCGGGGACCGGCGGTGGTCGGCGCCACCGGATGAGGACGGGTCCGGAGTGGACCCGATCGCCTGGGAGAGCAGCGGGGTGAGGCCCGTGCGGGGTCCGATGCCGTCGAGATCGGCGGCGACCGCGCGGATCACGCGTCGGGCGATCCAGAATCCGGAGCCGCCATCACCGAGGAGCCAGCCGGCGCCGCCCACCTCTCGGACGACGAGACGGTCCCTGATCCGTCCCGCGACGCTCCCGGTCCCCGCGACGAGTACGACGCCGTCGGGCGCCGCCGAGCCGGAGCCGTACATGCCGAGCAGATCCGGCTCGATGACGACCGGTCCGAGTCCGAGCGGTACGAGGTGCGCGTCCAGGGCGCGGCGATAGGCGTCGGACACCTGCCCCGCCTGCGTGATCACCACGGGCGACCCGGACGGGAGAGGCGACACGGACGTCGTCGTCCTGGCCAGGTCGAGCGCGGCACGAGCTGCGAGCGCGATCTGCGTGGCGGCGCTGTCCACGCCGGACGAGGTCGGATTCCCGCCGCCCGCCCGACCGGAACCGAGGCGACGTCCGGAGGCGTCGACGAGCACCGCCCGGGACGAGGTGCCGCCGGCGTCGACCGCCAGAGTTGTTTTCATCATCGTCATCATCTCGAAACATGTTGCCGTGGGCCACAACGTACTGTAAGAATCAGTTTCGCGTCACTCCAACGAAGGAGAAAAGGAATTTCCATGACTGTTTCCATCCGCACCGACCCACCGGTCGAGCACGCCACCGGCGTGACCAACCGGATTCGGTCGCGGATGCCGGAGATGTCCGGGGTCATGCTGCGTATCGCGGACTATCTGTTGGAGAACCCCGACGCCCCCCTGACCCTCACGATCGGTGAACTCGCCGCCGATTCGGGCGTCTCAGCGGCGACCATCACCCGCTTCTGCCGGATCATCGGATACACCGGCTACGCGCCGTTCCGGGTCGACCTCGCCAAGGACTTCGGTCGCAGCACCGCTCGCGACTCCTGGCAGACCGACATCGGCCGGGCGTTCGGCCCCGACGACTCGGCGACGGACGTCCTGAGCACGCTGCTGAACGCGCACACCCGGACGCTGCGGGAGACCGCCGACGTGATCGACCTCGAGGTCATGCTCGAGATCGCCGCAGCCATCGCGCGCAGCCGGAACGTCGACATCTACGGTGTGGGCGGCAGTGCGATGCTCGCCGACGAGATGCAGGCCAGGCTGTACCGGATCGGCATCAGCACGCACGCCTGGTCGGAGGTCCACGCGGGCCTCACGAGCGCCGCGATCCAGGGCCCCGACTCGGTCGCCCTCGGGATCAGCAACACCGGGCGCACCGAGGAGACCATCCAGATGCTCCGCCAGGCGGGTCGCGCGGGCGCGCTCACGGTGGCGATCAGCAACAACCCGGACTCCCCGCTCGTCGCCGCGTCGACCCTGGCCATCATCACCTCGGCCCACGAACGGTTCCTGCAGCCCGACGACCTCTCCGCCAAGCACGGTCAGCTGTTCGTCCTGGATCTGTTGTACCTGTTCGTCGCGCAGCAGAACTTCGAGCGCACGACCAAGCGCCTCGCGGCCTCCGCCCTCGCGGTCGCCCCGCACCGCCGACCGACCAAGGCCGGAGCCCTGTCCGAGACCGCCTCGCCCGTGGGCGTCTGAGAGGAACCGAGTGAACACCACATCCACCACGAGCTGGACCGATCACGTCGATCGCTACACCGACGAGGTGACCTCGCGCCTCGCGGACATCACCCGGGCGGCACGGTCCGGCGAACTCGACCCCGCGATCGACCTCCTGGTCGCGGCCCTCGAGCGCGGAGCGGTCATCCAGGCGTTCGGCACCGGCCACTCGGAGGCGTTCGCGATGGAGATCGCCGGACGCGCCGGCGGACTGATCCCGACGAACAAGATCGCGCTGCGGGACGTCGTCCTCCGCGGCGCACGGTCCGTCGACGACCTCGGTGGTGCCGCGCTGGAGCGCAGCGGCGATGTC
Source organism: Plantibacter sp. MMLR14_011 (assembly GCF_001865025.1). Classification (NCBI taxonomy): domain Bacteria; kingdom Bacillati; phylum Actinomycetota; class Actinomycetes; order Micrococcales; family Microbacteriaceae; genus Plantibacter; species Plantibacter sp. MMLR14_011. Next base: position 253,900 of record NZ_MJGW01000017.1, on the reverse strand, counting down.
GCAGCGGAGCTCTTCGCGATCTCTCCGGTGGGGGAGGGTGACGTGTTCATCATCGCGTCGAACTCCGGCGTCAACGGGTCGATCGTGGGACTCGCCCTGATCGCCAAGGAACACGGCCACCCCGTCATCGCCGTGACCTCGCTCGAGCACACCTCGCGCGTCGAGCCGAAGCACCCGAGCGGGCTGCGGCTCTCCGAGGTGGCCGACGTGGTGCTCGACAACCGTGCTCCGTTCGGTGACGCGACCATCGAGGTCCAGGACGGCGTCCCGGTCGGCGCGGTGTCCTCGATCACGGCGGCCTACCTCGCGCAGCTCCTCACCATCGGCGTCGCGGCGAGGATCGCGGCGACCGGCGAGACCCCACCGCTCTACATCTCGGCCAACATCCCGGGCGGCGACGAGCACAACAGTGTGCTCGAGGACCGCTACCGAGGCCGGATCAGACGTGACGCCTGAACCCGAGGCGTCGCTGCACCCGCACCACACACCCGACAACACCACCCCGACAGCACCACACCCGGGCAACACTCGAATCACTGGAAGGTAGACCGATGGACAAGCAGCCAGCAACGCTCCAACGCCGCGATTTCCTGCGAGGAGCACTCGCGACCGCGATCCTCCTCCCGCTGGGCGGGACGCTCGCGTCCTGTGTCGGCGGCGGAGGCGGGGCGACGACCACCGGCGGACCGGTCTCGGCCGACAACCCGTTCGGGATGGCCGCCAACTCGACCGTCGACGCCGTCATCTTCAAGGGCGGGTACGGCATCGAGTACACCGAGTTCGCCGGGAAGCTCGTCGAGAAGCAGCAGGCGGGCTCGACCGTCAAGGTCACGGCCGCCACGAACATCGCGCAGACCCTCCAGCCGCGATTCGTCGCCGGCAACCCGCCGGACGTCATCGACAACAGCGGTGCCGGCCTCATCGGCATCAACACCATCCGCGAGCAGCTCGCCGACCTGACGGACGTCATCGAGGCGAAGAACTACGAGGGCAAGGTCATCAAGGACACCCTGTACCCGGGTGTCGTCGAGCCGGGCACCTTCGACGGCAAGTTCGTGCAGTTGAACTACGTGCTGACGGTCTACGCGATCTGGTACTCGGCGGCACTCTTCGAGGCCAACGGCTGGACGCCCCCGAAGACCTGGGCCGAGGCGCTCGACCTCGGTGCGAAGGCCAAAGCGCAGGGCAAGTACCTGTTCGGTTGGGGCACCGAGGCGGCCACCTACTACCTCACGATGGCGATCGCCTCGGCGATCAAGGAGGGTGGCGACGAGGTCCGTCTCGCGCTCGAGAACCTCGAAGCCGATTGCTGGTCGAAGCCGGCCGTGCAGGACGTGCTCACCGCGATGAAGCAGATCGTCGACGCCGGTTACATCAAGCCCGGCGGTGCGGGGACGCAGTTCACCGCGGCCCAGGCCCAGTGGAGCAACTCGGAGGACTTCATCCTCTACCCCTCGGGTGGCTGGATCGAGAACGAGATGAAGACCCAGACGAAGGACGGGTTCAAGATGACGGGGGCCCCGGAGCCGACCGTCACCGCGAACTCGGCCCTGCCGTACACGGCGCTCCACAGCACCGCGGGTGAGGGCTTCATCGTCCCGTCGCAGGGCAAGAACGTCGGCGGCGGCAAGGAGTTCCTGCGGGCCATGCTGTCGAACGACGCCGCGGTGAACTTCGCCAAGACGACCTTCTCGTCGACGATCGTCAAGGACACGATCCCCGAGGACGGCTTCGGCTCGACGGCGCTCGTGTCCCAGGTGAAGATGCTGAACGACGCCGGCTCCGATGTGTTCTCGTGGAACTTCATCGACCTGTACGGGCTCAACACGGACCTCCTCGTCCTGTGGAACACGTTCCTGCAGGGCGGTTCCGACGTCGCCACGCTCACCAAGGGCATGCAGGACATCTCCGACAAGGTCCGCAACGACGACTCCGTGGACAAGGTCACCGTCAAATGACGGCTGTCGGCACACCGCTCGGGAAGGCGGGAGGGGCTACCCCTCCCGCCGCCCGGCGGCTGCGCCGCCGGGACTTCACGTTCGACCGGGTCACGTTCTTCCTGGTCTTCCTGATCGTGCCGGTGGTGGGGTACGTCGTCTTCGTGGTGTCGCCGTTCGCGCAAGCGGCGTACTACTCGTTGACGAACTGGTCCGGGTTCTCCCCGGGAATGGACTTCGTCGGGTTCTCGAACTACACGAAGCTCTTCCAGGACCAGACCTTCCTCCAGTCCATGGGCAACAGCGTCGCGCTCGCGATCGTCCTGCCGCTCGTGACCCTCGGGATCGCGTTCCTCTTCGCCTCCCTCATCACGATCGGTGGACCGAGCAACGGTCCGATCCGCGGCCTCCGCAACTCGAGCGTGTACCGCGTGATCACCTTCTTCCCGTACGTCGTGCCGGCCATCGTCATCGGCCTCATCTGGAAGCAGATCTACGACCCGTCGTCCGGCCTGCTGAACGGCTTCCTGACCGGCATCGGGCTCGACCAGTTCACGTCCTTCGCCTGGCTCGGTTCGCCGGACACGGCGATGATCGCGACCATGTTCGTCATCGTCTGGGGACTCATCGGGTTCTACACGGTGCTCTTCATCGCCGCGATCAAGGGCGTGCCGGCCGAGGTCTACGAGGCGGCACGGGTCGACGGGGCGGGTCGCCTGCGGACCGCGCTCACGATCACGATCCCGCTGATCCGGGACAACATCCAGACGGCGTACATCTACATGGGCATCCTCGCCCTCGACGCGTTCGTGTACATGGCCGCATTGAACCCCGGCGGCGGCCCCTCCAACACGACGCTCGTGATGTCGCAGCAACTGTTCACGACGGCGTTCACCAAGGGCCAGTTCGGCTACGCCTGTGCGATGGGGGTCGTGCTCGCGCTCGTCACCCTGATGTTCGCCGGTGTCGTCTTCCTGGTCAGCCGGCTCACCGGCGGCAACGATGAAGGGGTGGCGGAATGACCGTCCAGACCACGGCGACGACCGCGAACCCGGCGGTCGTCGGAACCGGCACGCGCACACCGGCCAGCCGCAAGCCGACCACGGGCGACCGCGTCGTCGGGACGGCATCGCACACGGTGCTCATCATCTGGTCGATCGTGGTCGTCGTACCGCTGCTCTGGACGGTCATGTCGTCGTTCAAGACGAGCTCCGAGATCTTCGCCTCGCCGTTCTCACTGCCGTCGACGTGGAGCTTCGACAACTACGTGAACGCGTGGACGACGGCCGGTATCGGGAGCTTCTTCCTGAACTCGATCGTGGTGGTGTTCGGCGCCCTCATCGTGACCATGCTGTTCGGCTCGATGTGTGCGTACGTCCTGGCGCGGTTCCGCTTCTTCGGGAGCCGGGCCATCTACTACCTGATGCTCGCCGGTCTCACCTTCCCGGTGTTCCTCGCGATCGTGCCGTTGTTCTTCGTGCTGCAGAGCCTCGGGTTGCTCAACTCGCTCCCGGGACTCATCCTCACCTACGCTGCGTTCGCCTTCCCGTTCACCGTGTTCTTCCTGTTCTCGTTCTTCAAGTCGCTGCCGGTCTCCATCGCGGAGGCGGCCGCGATCGACGGAGCAGGGGAGTGGCGGACCTTCTTCCAGGTGATGCTGCCCATGGCGAGGCCGGGGCTCGCGACCGTCGCGATCCTCAACTTCGTCGGGCTGTGGAACCAGTTCCTCCTGCCGGTGGCGCTCAACTCGAACCCGCAGAACTACGTCCTGACGCAGGGGATGGCGTCGTTCGCCGCCCAGGCCGGGTACTCGGTGGACTTCGGTGCGCTCTTCGCGGCGTCCGTGATCACCGTGGTCCCCGTGCTCATCGTGTACCTGATCTTCCAGCGACAGCTGCAGGGTTCGGTGTCGCAGGGCACGGACAAGTAGCGCAGCGGCGTGCGCGTCCTCGGCTCGAGCGGATCACTGGAACAATGGGTCCAATGAGCCTCCAGTCGCCAATCGCCGTCGAGATCGCCGTCCAGGACGTGGAGGGGGTCCGCATCGCCATCCGCGAGGGAGCCCAGCGGGTCGAGTTGTGCCAGGCCCTCGGCACCGGTGGGCTCACCCCCTCCATCGGACTGGTCATGGCGGCGGTCCGTGCTGCGGACGAAGCCGGGCTCAGCGACTTCGTGCACGTGCTCGTGCGTCCGCGAGAGGGTGGTTTCGTCTACTCGCCCGCGGAGATCGACGTCATGTCCGGCGACATCCTCGCGCTCGAGGCCGCGGGTGCTGCGGGCATCGTGGTCGGCGCCCTCCGGTCCGACCGGACGATCGACCTGGAGGCGCTGGCTCAGCTGCGTCAGGCTGCGGGTTCGCTCGCGGTGACGTTCCACCGGGCCGTCGACGCCACGACCGACCCCGTCCGGTCCGCCGACCAGCTGCGCGACGCCGGTGTGGACCGTCTGTTGACGTCCGGCGGCGCGCGCGCGAGCATCGACGGCGCGGAGAAGCTCGCGCAGATGGCCTCGAGGGGTGACAGCTCGATGCAGATCATGGCCGGTGGCGGCGTCACGATCGATGCGATCCCCGCCCTCGCCCGGGCGGGTGTCGACGCGGTGCACCTGTCCGCCCGTCGTCGTGCCGGCCGGGTCACCGAGACCGGCCCCGGCGGAGGGTCGCCGAGCTACGACATCACGGACGCGACGACCGTCGCTCGCGCGGTTGCCGCGGCCAGGCGCGCCGCCGTCGCCGTCTGAGATCCGTCGCCACCGAGGGGATCGTCGATCGGTCCTATCGAGCGATCAGAGTGCCACGATGACGAGGGCGAGGATCAGCACGAGCTGACTGATCAGTCGTGGGACGAACGGTACGGCGAGGCGACCGAACCGCTCGGGCTGGCGTGCGGCCGCGGCGTTCGCCGGGAACACCGCGACGAGGAACACGATCAGGCAGACCACTGCGGCGAGCCTGGTGGGTGGGACGAGCAGGCCGACGCCGCCCGCGATCTCGCACACACCGGTGAAGACGACGAGCATCCGCGGTGTGATGGTGCTGTTCCGGAAGGGTCCCGGGATCATCGCGGCCATGGTCTTCGCCGGTCCAGGCAGGAAGTGGAGGACTCCCATGCCGATGAACATGATCGCGAGGACGACGGTCAGGACGGACTGCAGGAGCTGGAACGGGTTCACCAGGCAATTCTGCTCCGTCGAGTCCGGATCGCCGCACTCGGTGGTCGGCCCGGCGGCGATAGGCTGACGGTATGACTGAGCCGCGGGACGAAGACGCGCTGAGCTGGGCGGGCGACGACGATCCGACGCTCGACACCTCGGCTTCCGGCGACCGGACCACGCTCGAGCCCGCATCGCAGGAGCCGATCATGCGTGGTCGGGCGACCGCGGCGGTCCCGTCGGCCTCGGAGTCGGCCGGTCCGGTCGCGGAACCGGTGGCCCCTCCTGTCGAGGTCGACGTCGCGAAGCCGACCGATGGGGTCGCGGATGAGGCTGCCGCCGGAGAGCGCGAGCAGATGAGTTCGGTCATGCTCGTCACGCTGGGCATCTTCGGTGGGGTCTTCCTGCTGTACAGCGTCGGTTGGCTGATCTCGGCGTTCCGTCCTGACGCGGCCGTCCCGAGCGACGCGGTCGGCCGGTTCATGTTCGATCTCGGACAGGGACTCGCGGTCGCCGCGGGACCCGTCTGGATGGCGGCGACCCTCTGGTTGACCCGCGGCGGCAGACCGGTCGTCAGGATCGCGATGCTCCTGCTCGGTGTCGTGCTCATCCTGCCCTGGCCGTTCCTCCGAGGAGTGTGACCCTGATGCCCTCCACCACCGCGGACCCCGTGTCGAAACCCGCCGCCGAGCGGCCCGGCTGGCTCAGCTGGTCCATCGCCGTCCTGTTCGGCCTGTTCTTCGCCTATGACGTCTTCGAGGCCGCCGGCAACCTCGTCGGCATCGTCGGAACGGCGAACGGCCTCGCCGTGCCGGTGCTGCCACTCGGCTGGGTCGTCCTCATCGGCGGCCTGCTCCTGCCGATCGTGGCCTTCGCGATCGCCTTCTGGACCGGTCGCGACCGGTCGCTCGGCGAGCAGGCCGTGCGCTACCTCGTCGCACTGTGCGTCGTCGCGGCGATCTCGCTGTCGGTCCTCGCGATGTTCGGCGCCCAGCAGTTGATCGACCTCTCCGTCTGACCCGGCCGCCGCCTCGTCACACGACGAAGCGCCCGGTGCGCCTCCGATAGGCTTGCGATGGCCGCCGGACACCGACGCGCTGCCCACCCCACTGCTACTGCGAAGGAACCGTTCCGTGTCGAAACCGGTCGTACTGATCGCCGAAGAACTCTCACCAGCCACCGTCGACGCCCTCGGGCCCGACTTCGACGTGCGCTCCGTCGACGGGACGGACCGCCCGGCTCTGCTCGCGGCGATCGCCGACGCCGACGCCATCCTGGTCCGATCCGCGACCAAGGTCGACGAAGAGGCCATCCAGGCAGCCACCCGGTTGAAAGTCGTCGCGCGCGCGGGTGTCGGTCTCGACAACGTCGACATCAAGGCGGCCACGACGGCCGGCGTCATGGTCGTCAACGCGCCGACGTCGAACATCATCTCCGCGGCCGAGCTCACCGTCGGGCACATCCTGAGCCTCGCCCGCCACATCCCGGCCGCGCACGCCGCGCTCGCCCAGGGGCAGTGGAAGCGGTCCAAGTACACGGGTACCGAGCTGTACGAGAAGACCATCGGCATCATCGGCCTCGGCCGTATCGGTGCCCTCATCACGGCCCGTCTGCAGGCCTTCGGCACGAACGTCATCGCGTACGACCCGTACATCACGTCCGCTCGTGCGCAGCAGCTCGGGGTGCAGCTGGTCACGCTCGACGAGCTGCTGGCACAGTCCGACTTCATCACGATCCACATGCCGAAGACGCCAGAGACGACGGGCATGATCGCCGGTCCGCAGTTCGCGCTGATGAAGCCGACGGCCTACGTCGTCAACGTCGCCCGCGGCGGCCTGATCGACGAGGACGCGCTGTACGAGGCGCTGTCCAACAACGTCATCGCCGGTGCCGGCCTCGACGTCTTCGTCAGCGAGCCGCCCACCGACACGAAGCTCCTCGGGCTCGAGAACGTCATCGTGACGCCGCACCTCGGTGCCTCCACCGATGAGGCGCAGGAGAAGGCCGGCGTCTCGGTCGCCAAGTCCGTGCGCCTCGCGCTCGGCGGCGAACTCGTCCCGGACGCGGTCAACGTCGCCGGCGGTGTGATCGACCCCTACGTCCGTCCCGGCATCCCGCTCGTCGAGAAGCTCGGGCAGGTCTTCGCCGCGCTGTCGACCTCGTCGCTCACGAGCGTCGACGTCGAGGTCCACGGCGAACTGAGCGGGTACGACGTCAGCGTGCTGAAGCTGGCCGCGCTCAAGGGGATCTTCACGAACATCGTCAGCGAGACGGTCTCGTACGTGAACGCTCCGCTGCTCGCCGAGCAGCGCGGTGTCGTCACGCGCCTGCTCACCGACGAGGTGAGCGAGGAGTACCGCAACGTCATCACGCTGCGCGGAGCTCTCAGCGACGGATCGCAGATCTCGGTGTCGGGCACGCTGACGGGCACGAAGCAGACCGAGAAGATCGTCGAGATCAACGGCTACGACGTCGAGGTGCCGTTCGCGAAGCACCACATCGTGATGGTCTACACCGACCGGCCCGGCATCGTGGCCGTCTACGGTCAGCGTTTCGGCGAGGCGGGCATCAACATCGCGGGCATGCAGATCGCCCGTCACGAGGCCGGCGGCCCTGCGCTGAGCGTGCTGACGGTCGACTCACCGGTCGCAGACGACGTCCTCGAGGTCATCCGCGAGACGATCGACGCGACGCTGCTCCGCGAGATCGACATCACCGAGCAGTAGCCCGACCGCCGCTGCGACCCGATGCCCCGTGCCGACCGGTGCGGGGCATCGTCGTCGCTAGGTCGAGACGCCGACGCCGAGACGCCTTCGCCGCTTCGGTACGCCCGGCGGGGGTCGCGGCTCAGCGACCGCCGGCGGGAAGCAGTCGCGCGATGACGGCCAGGAGCCGCTCGATCGACTCGTCGCTGCCCTCATCGGGATCGCTGACCCCCATGCCGAGCTGCGCCGTGTTGGCGTAGAGGCCGTCGGACATCAACACGATCGCGCGGGCGGTGTCGGGATCGCCGACGGCGTCCTCCACCGTGCGCAACCAGCTCCGGCGGATGTCCGCCATCGCCTCGCTCGCCTGAGCGTGCTGTCCCTGCGCCAGCCGCGCGACGGCGATGATCGTCCGGTCGAACGGGGTGCCGCAGTCGACGGAGGTCCGCACGAAGTACTCGACGACACCCTCCGGGGCCGCGAGCATCCGCGCCGTGTCGGCCTCGCTCATGTCTGAGAGCCGCTCGATGAGGCCGTCGACGAGGGCCTCCTTGCTGCCGAAGTGGTAGAGCAGACCGCCCTTGGAGACGCCGGCCGCCGTGGCGACGGCGTCGAGGGTGGCGGCGCGTTCACCCTGCTCGATGAGGAGTTCGGCGAAGGCGTCGAGGACGCGTTCTCGGGCTGCGGTCTGCTTCGCCATGGCTCCATCGTATTCGGCTCGTCGGATTCGGATTGATACTATACCGGCTGGACGGTATAGTCGAGCAGGCGGCGCCCGACCGGCGCCGTTCTCCACGCTGTGAAAGAGGTCCCCGTGTCCACCGCCACCGAACCCACCGCCGTCGCCGCTCCCCGTGCCGGCCGGCGAGCCTGGTTCGCGCTCGCCGTCCTCATGCTCCCCGTCCTGCTGGTGTCGGTCGACAACACCGTCCTCAATTTCGCGTTGCCCGCGATCTCGAGCGCGCTCACCCCGACCGGCACGCAGCTGCTGTGGATCGTCGACGTCTACCCGCTGGTCCTCGCCGGCCTGCTCGTGTCGATGGGCAGCCTCGGCGACCGTATCGGTCGTCGTCGCCTCCTGCTCATCGGCTCCGTCGGATTCGGTGTCGTCTCCGTCGCCGCGGCGTTCGCGCCCAGCGCCGAGCTCCTCATCGCGGCTCGGGCGGCGCTCGGGTTCTTCGGAGCGATGCTCATGCCGTCGACGCTCTCGCTGCTGCGGAACATCTTCCTCGACCGCGACCAGCGACGGTTCGCCATCGCCGTCTGGGCCAGCGGGTTCGCCGCCGGCAGCGCGCTCGGGCCGATCGTCGGTGGGATCATCCTCGAGCACTTCGCCTGGGGTGCGGTGTTCCTCCTCGCCGTACCGGTCCTCCTGCCGCTCGTCGTCCTCGCGCCCTTCCTCATCCCGGAGTCGAAGGACCCGAACCCCGGACGCATCGACGTCCCGAGCATCCTGCTCATCCTCCTGACCATGACGCCACTCGTGTTCAGCATCAAGCACCTGGCGGAAGCCGGCTTCGACGTGCTCACGGTCGTCTCGATGGTCGTCGGCGTGGTCAGCGGCGTCCTCTTCATCCGTCGTCAGCTCCGCCTCGAGCACCCGCTGCTCGACCTGAGCCTGTTCCGGCGGGCCTCGTTCAGCGGCGCCGTGGTCATCAACCTGCTGAGCGTGACGGCGCTCGTCGGTGGGCTGTTCTTCGTGTCGCAGCACCTGCAGCTGGTGCTGGGCCTGCAGCCGCTCGACGCCGGGCTCGTCCTGCTCCCCGGGCTCATCGTGATGATCATCGCCGGCCTCGTGATCGTGCCGATCTCCAAGCGGGTCCGTCCGGGCATCGTGGTCCCGATCGCACTCGTCGTCTCCGCCGTCGGATACGCCTCCATCGCGATCACCGGGGGAGACGTGTCGGCCCTCGGGATCGGTCTCGCGTTCGTCGCCCTCGGGCTCGGCATCGGGTCCGCCGAGACGGTGTCGAACGAACTCGTGATCGCGAGTGCGCCGCCGGAGAAGGCCGGCGCGGCGTCCGGTGTCTCCGAGACCGCGTACGAGCTCGGCGCGGTGCTCGGCACGGCGACGCTCGGCACCGTGCTCACCGCCTCCTACCGGTCGTCGGTCGTCCTGCCGGACGGACTGACCGCTGCGCAGCAGCAGGCGGCGGGGGAGACCCTGGGTGGTGCGGCGAACGTCGCCGCGCAGCTGCCCGGCGACCTCGCGGGTGCACTCATGGACTCCGCGCGGCACGCCTTCGACAGCGGTGTCGGTGTCGCAGCGTGGATCGGCGTCGGCCTCATCGTGGCCGCCATGCTCGTCGCGGCGATCGGTCTGCGCCAGGTCCGGTAGCGCTCTGTCGATCGTGCCACCCGGAGACGGGTGGCACGATCCGCCCGAGGTCGGAGGCGTTAAGCTGGGCGCACACCGTCGTCGCATCCTCAGGAGTCGCATGTCCCGCACCGTCAAGCTCGCAGTCATCCCCGGCGACGGGATCGGTCCCGAGGTCGTCGGCGAGGCGCTCAAGGTCCTCGATGCGGCGGTGCAGGGTGGCGACGTCCGGTTCGAGCAGACGCCCTTCTCGCTCGGCGCCGGCCGGTTCCTCGAGACGGGCGACGTGCTGACCGACGCGGACCTCGCCGCGATCGCCTCGCACGACGCCATCCTCCTCGGAGCGGTCGGCGGCGTGCCCGGCGACCCCCGGCTCGTGAACGCGAACATCGAGCGAGGGCTGCTCCTCAAGCTCCGGTTCAGGCTCGACCACTACGTCAACCTGCGCCCGACCGTCGTGTACCCGGGCGTCCCGAGCCCGCTGAGCGAGCCCGGCGACGTGGACTTCGTCGTCGTCCGCGAGGGCACGGAGGGGCCGTACGTCGGCAACGGCGGAGCGATCCGCCAGGGCACGCCGCACGAGATCGCGAACGAGGTGTCGGTCAACACCGCGTACGGGGTGGAGCGGGTCGTGCGCTATGCGTTCGCCGCCGCGGCCGCGCGTCGGGGGAAGCTCACCCTCGTCCACAAGACCAACGTCCTCGTCTTCGCCGGGTCGCTCTGGAAGCGCGTCGTCGACGCGGTGTCCGCGGAGTTCCCCGACGTCGCGGTCGACTACCTGCACGTCGACGCGGCCACCATCTTCCTCGTCACGGATCCTGCTAGATTTGACGTCATCGTCACGGACAACCTCTTCGGCGACATCCTCACCGATCTGGCCGGCGCGATCAGCGGCGGCATCGGACTCGCGGCCTCGGGAAACATCAACCCGGACGGCACGTACCCGAGCATGTTCGAGCCCGTCCACGGATCGGCGCCCGACATCGCCGGGAAGCAGCTGGCCGACCCGACCGCCGCCATCCTCTCCGTCTCCTTGATGCTGTCGCATCTCGGGCTCGAGACGGAGGCGGCGCGAGTCGCCACTGCCGTCACCGCCGACATCGCCGCCCGCACCGGCGCAGCACGCACGACGACCGAGGTCGGCGATGCGATCGCAGCCCTCGCGGCGAACCGGTAGACGCCCACCAGACACGCAGATCACGACGGAAGACACCATCATGACGATCAACCTCCCCATGGCGCAGCGCGAGCTCGCCTTCACCGTGACCCCCAACGAGCAGCCCGTCCCCGACGCCGAGCGCGACGTGATCCTCGCCGATCCGGGCTTCGGGCAGCACTTCACCGACCACATGGTCGACATCTGCTGGTCCGAGCGCGGTGGATGGCACCGCCCACGGGTCCAGGCGTACGGTCCGATCTCGCTCGACCCGGCCGCCGCCGTCCTCCACTACGCCCAGGAGATCTTCGAGGGACTGAAGGCGTACCGTCACGCCGACGGCTCCATCTGGTCGTTCCGCCCCGATGCCAACGGCCGCCGCCTGCAGCGCTCGGCCAAGCGGCTCGCGCTGCCGGAGCTCCCGGTCGAGTACTTCGTCGAGTCGATCAAGCAGCTCATCGCCGTCGACGGCGCCTGGGTGCCGTCCGCGCCGGAGACCAGCCTGTACCTGCGGCCGTTCATGTTCGCCAAGGAGGCCTTCCTCGGTGTGCGCCCGGCGAAGAAGGTCAACTACTACGTCATCGCCAGCCCGGCCGGAGCGTACTTCACGGGCGGCGTCACCCCCGTGTCCATCTGGCTGTCCACCGACTACAGCCGTGCGGGCAAGGGCGGCACCGGGGCGGCGAAGACCGGGGGAAACTACGCGTCCTCCCTGCTCCCGCAGGCCGAGGCGTACGAGCACGGGTGCGCCCAGGTGCTCTTCCTGGACGCACAGGAGGCGACCTACATCGAAGAGCTCGGCGGGATGAACGTCGTCCTCGTCAAGCGCGACGGCACGCTCGTCACGCCGGAGTCGGACTCGATCCTCGAGGGCATCACCCGCGACAGCATCCTGCAGCTCGCGGAGGACCGCGGACACCGGGTGGAGCGCCGCCGGGTCACGATCGACGAATGGCGCGATGGCGTGGAGAGCGGCGACATCGTCGAGGTGTTCGCCTGCGGGACGGCTGCGGTCGTCACACCGATCGCACAGCTGAAGGCCAAGGACTTCACCGTGGGCGACGCCGACGCTCCGGCGGGCGAACTCACGATGTCGCTGCGTCAGGAACTGACCGACATCCAGTACGGCCGCCTGCCCGACCGTCACGGGTGGATGACGCGTCTCGACGCCGAGTAGCCTCCGAGCAGCCTGGGAAGCCCCGCACCTCGTGCGGGGCTTCCGTGTCGCCGGGGCACCTCGGGATAGGCTGGACTGGTGAAAATCGCTCGCTTCAGTCACGATCAGGCCATCCGCTACGGCATCATCGACGATGCGGATCTCGTCGTCCTCGACGGCGATCCGCTCTACTCGGGCTTCGAACCCACGGGTGAGCGTGTCCCGCTCGCGGATGCGGTCCTGCTCGCGCCGGTCATCCCTCGCTCCAAGGTCGTCGCCGTCGGCAAGAACTACCACGACCACGCAGCCGAGATGGGCGGGGAGGCTCCCACCGAGCCGCTGCTCTTCCTGAAGCCCAACACCTCCGTGGTCGGGCCGGGAGACGCCGTCGTCTTCCCCAAGCAGTCCGAGCGCATCGACTTCGAGGGTGAGCTCGCCATCGTGATCGGCGGCGTCGCCAAGAACGTCAGCGCGGAGCGTGCCGACGAGGTCATCTTCGGCTACACGATCGCGAACGACGTCACGGCCCGCGACCTCCAGGAGTCCGACGGCCAGTGGGCCCGAGCGAAGGGCTTCGACACGTTCTGCCCGCTCGGCCCCTACATCGAGACGGAGTTCTCCTTCGACGGCGCGACGATCGAGACCCGCGTCGACGGTGAGGTCCGCCAGCACGCCCCGCTCTCCGACATGGTGCACTCCATCGGTGCGATCGTCGAGTACGCGTCCGCCGTCTGGACGCTCCTCCCGGGCGACGTCATCCTGACCGGGACGCCGGCCGGCGTCGGACCCTTCACCGACGGCCAGGTCGTCGAAGTCGAGGTCTCGGGCATCGGCATCCTCCGGAACACCGGCCGCCGGCCCTGACCCGTGTCAGCCGCGCTGGCCGAGAGCGGTCAGCGCAGCTGCGACGTCGTCGTCGGTGTTCCAGAGGTGGAACGCGAGCCTCGCCCGGCCTGCGCGACCCGATGCCGTGATCCCGGCCGACTGCAGTGCCCGGAGGTCGTGTCCATCGGGATCCGTCCACGTCACGATCGCCGAGGCCGTTCCCGTCAGGAGCGACCGGCTCTCGCCGATGCCCGCCCGGAGCGATGCTGCGAGCCGGGTGTCGTGCTCGTACACGGCGACGGCGTCGACCGCCGCGAAGAGGGCGATGGCGGGCTCGGCGCCGACCCAGGCCTGCCACGCGGGGGAGACGTCGAACCGTCGAGCGCTCTCGGCGAGATGCAACGACGGTCCGTAACAGGACGACCAGACGTCGTCGCCCGAGTACCAACCGGCCTGGCTCGGCCGGAGGCGGTCCGACACCTCGTCGCGCACCGTCATGAACGCCACACCTCGCGGCGCACAGAGCCACTTGTAGGCGTGGCACACGGTGATGTCATCGGCCGAGGCGTCGACGGGGAGCCACCCCGCGGCCTGGGTGAGGTCGTTGAGCGTCAGCGCGCCGTGGACGGCCGCCGCCTCACGGATGGCGACCACGTCGGCGACCGCTCCGGTCGCGGACTGCACTGCGGAGTAGGCGACGAGCCAGGTCGAGGCGTCGATGTGGGCGGCGAGATCGGTGAGCGGTGCGTGGCGGACACGCACGCCGCGGTGCGCCTGCATGAGGAACGGGGCGACGAGCGAGCTGAAGTCGCCCTCGACGCACAGGATCTCGGCGCCGTCCGGCACCGACGCCGCGACCATGGCGACCATGGCGGAGGTCTGGGATCCGATCGCGACCGAGCGGAGGGGCACGTTGACCAGCTCGGCGAAAGAACAGCGCACGCGCTCGACGACTGCGCCGTAGGCGGCTGCATCGGTTCGAGCAGCCTGCCACGCGGAGAGGTCGGCCATGATGGCGTCCGTCGTGCCCGTCGTCGGCAGTCCCAGCGTGCAGGCGGCCAGGTAGCCGGATGCGGATGGGAAGGATCCGCTGGCTTCCTGGAGGCTGAGGGTGCTCATGCATCCAGTCTCTTCGCCCGGCATCCATGCGACAAGGACTGGCTCTCGATGAGAACTATAACCGTGGATTATGCTTCGAGGGTGTCCACCCTCTCACCGCATCCCTCGTCATCGACCCTCGACGCCGCTTCCCTCCTCGTCGTCGGCGCCATCGCCTCGACCGGGTCGATCACGGCCGCCGCGCACGCGCTCGGCTCGAGCCAACCCGCGGTGAGCCAGCATCTCCGCCGGCTCGAGCGGCGGCTCGGCATGCCGGTCGTCGAGCGCGTCGGTCGGGGCGTCCGCCTCACCGAGGCCGGTGCGATCCTCGCCGGACACGCGGTGGCGGTGGACCGAGCGGTGCGCGCGGCGTCCGAGGAGGTCGCGGCACTCGCGGGGTTGCGGAGGGGTCGGGTGCGCCTCGTCGCCTTCCCTTCGGCGTCGTCGATGCTCGTACCGCAGCTCCTCGCTCGCCTGGCCGACGAGCATCCGGGGATCGGGGTCTCCTTCGTCGAGGCCGAACCGCCGGAGGCCGTCGCCGCGGTCCGTGCCGGTGAAGCCGACGTCGCGATCACCTTCAGCTACCCGGACGACCCGGACGACCCGCATCGGGAGAGCGCGGCCGGGCTCCGGGTGCGCCGGTTCGGAACCGACCCGATGCGTCTCGTGCTCCCGGTCGGCCACGCTCGAGCCGGTGACCGACAGGTCGACCTCGCGGCGCTCGCCGGTGAGCGCTGGATCGCGGGTTGTCCGCGCTGCCGAGGTCATCTCCTCGGCCTCTGCCGGTCGAGCGGCTTCGAGCCCGTCATCGCGCACGAGACCGACAATGCGATCGCGGTCACCGCCCTGGTGGCGGCCGGGCTCGGCGTCGCCCTGCTACCAACGCTCGCGCTCGCGGCCGCGCAGCTGCCGACCGAGGTGGTCGTGCTGCCGACGCGCAACGACGACGACCGGGCGCTCCACCTCGTCAGCGCCGAGCACGCGGACCGCATCCCCGCCGTCGCTGCACTCCTGCGGATCGCCGCGTCTCTGGGCGGCGCGACTAAGATGACAGGCGATGTCTGACACGATTACGCACCCCTTCTCCACGGCTTCCGGCACCGACGTCCGCGTCCGGTTCTGCCCGTCGCCGACCGGCACGCCGCACGTCGGTCTCGTCCGCACGGCGCTGTTCAACTGGGCGTACGCCCGGCACACGGGGGGCAAGCTCGTCTTCCGGATCGAGGACACCGATGCCGCTCGCGACAGCGAGGAGAGCTACGAGCAGCTCGTCGACGCGCTCACGTGGCTGCGGCTCGACTGGGACGAGGGCGTCGGCGTCGGCGGACCACACGCGCCGTACCGGCAGTCCGAGCGGAGCGACATCTACGCCGACGTGATCGCGCGGCTGACGGCTGCCGGGCACCTCTACGAGAGCTTCTCGAACGCCGACGAGATCGACGCCCGCAACGAGGCGGCCGGCCGGCCGAAGCAGTTCGGGTACGACAACTTCGACCGCGACCTCACCGACGAGCAGCGCGCAGCGTTCCGAGCCGAGGGCCGCGAACCGGCGCTCCGTCTCCGGGTCCCGGACGACGACCTCAGCTTCGACGATCTCGTGCGCGGCGAGATCACCTTCCCCGCCGGGTCGTTCACGGACTTCGTCCTCGTGCGCCCGAACGGCAAGCCGCTCTACACGCTCGTGAACCCCGTCGACGACGCCATCATGCAGATCACCCACGTCCTCCGCGGCGAGGATCTGCTGCCGTCGACGCCGCGACAGATCGCGCTGTACCACGCGCTCATCGACATCGGTCTCACGACCTTCGTCCCACGGTTCGGTCACCTGCCGTACGTCATGGGTGAGGGCAACAAGAAGCTCTCCAAGCGCGACCCGGAGGCGAACCTCTTCCACCACCGCGACCGCGGCTTCGTGCCGGAAGGGCTCATCAACTACCTCGCGCTGCTCGGATGGTCGCTGAGCGGCGACCGCGACGTCTTCTCCATCGACGAGATGATCGCCGCGTTCGACGTCGTCGACGTCAACCCGAACCCGGCGCGCTTCGACCTCAAGAAGGCGGAGTCGATCAACGGCGACCACATCCGACTGCTGGAGCCGGCCGACTTCCTCGGCCGCATCACGCCGTACCTCGTCGAGGCCGGTGTGGTGAGCGAGCCCGTCACCGAGGCGCAGCAGGCCGTGCTCGAGCAGGCCGCCCCGCTCGTCCAGGAGCGCATCGCGCTGCTCGGCGAGGTCCCCGCGCTCCTCGGCTTCCTGTTCCGCGGTGCCGCGGAGCTCGAGTACCAGGAGGACGCGCTCAAGGGTCTTCCGGCGAACGCCGGCGAGGTGCTCGCCGCGTCCATCGGTGCCCTCGAGCTCGTCCCCGAGTCGGAGTGGGCGGCCGGTTCGATCCAGGACGCGCTCGCCGGCGCGCTCATCGAGGGCCTCGGATTGAAGCCCCGTATCGCCTACGGCCCGCTGCGTGTCGCCGCGTCCGGGCGTCGGATCTCCCCGCCGCTCTTCGAGTCGCTCGAGATCCTCGGGAAGACGGAATCGATCACGCGACTCGATCGGCTCTCCGCGCACCTCGCGTCATGAGCGACTCGTACGACGTCGTCGTCGTCGGCGCGGGACCCGCGGGGCTCTCGGCCGCGCTGAACCTGGCGCGCGCGCGTCGGCGCATCCTCGTGCTCGACGGCAATCGCCCACGGCACGCTGCGACGCTGCGCTCGCACGGCTTCCTCACCCGCGACGGCATCGCTCCGCTGGATCTCCGGCGAATGGGGCGCGAGGAGGTCGCGGCGTACGCGAACGCGGAGGTCCAGTTCGCGTCCGTGCAGTCGATCGAGCCGACTGCTGACGGCTTCCACGTCGTCGCCCAGGGGGTCCGCGGCGAGCCGGATCGCGACGTCGTGACCCGGACGGTCGTCGTCGCGAGTGGTCTGACGGAGACGTTGCCGAAGGTCACGAACCTGCGGGCCTTCTACGGAACGGATCTGCACAGCTGCGTCGAGTGCGACGGGTACGAGAAGGCCGACGCGCCGCTCGCGCTCATCGGCGAGACGGCGGACCTGGCGGAATGGGCGATCCTCGTCGCACAGTGGTCGTCGGACCTCATCGTCTTCACGAACGGGACCGACACCGTGACCGGCCCGGAGGAGGCCGCGCTCGCCTCCGCGGGCATCCGGGTCGAGCGCGGTGTGATCGCGGAGCTCGAGGGCGGTCGCGACGGCTTCACCGGTGTCCGCCTCGGCGACGGTGTGCTCATCCCACGCTCCGGCGGCTTCGTGCGGCCGCAGTGGGCCGTGCCCCTCGGATATCTGGAACGGCTCGCCCTCGATCGCGACACCGACGGGTACGTCGTGGTCGACGCCTGGGGTCGCACGTCCGTGCCGGGTGTGTACGCCGCCGGCGACATCACGCCTCCCGGTCCGCAGCAGCTCATCGTGGCGGCCGGGAACGGCGCTCGGGTGTCCCGCGCACTCAACCGGGACCTCGCGGGCGTCCCCAGCTGAGGGACCCGCGACGCGCCCGGGACGCTTCGATTTGAGACGGCCGCCTCCGTAGGCTAGTGTTGTTCTTCGGTCGGGGCTTCGGTTCTGACAGTGGGGTATGGTGTAATTGGCAACACGACTGATTCTGGTTCAGTTGTTCTTGGTTCGAGTCCAGGTACCCCAGCCAGACAGCAACATCACGACGAAGGCCCGCGATCATCGCGGGCCTTCGTCGTTTCCGGCGTGATCGGCTGGTCCGTTGGCCGGTGGACGCAGAGGCACGCCGACGTCCTCACCGCGGTCCGGAGTCCTCCTGGGCGGCAGTGCGCTCGAACGCGATGATGCGCTCGACCGCCGGGACGATCTGTGAGGCCATCCGACGGAAGACCTGCGGTCCCTGGCCGAACGGGTCGACGACGTCGTCCTGGGCCGGATCCGGGAGTCGTGCGCCCGTCCGGTTGGCCGCCAGTTCGGGGCCGAGACGCTTCCAGCGTTCTGCTCGCGAACCGGGGAGCCGTCCCGAGTCGACGGTGTCGAGGAGCCGGGCGAACTCACGCAGGGAGAAGGCCCGACGCAGCGCCTCCGGGCACAACCTGAGGACGGCGCCGCGATGCTCCCGCGTCATGGTCAGGACGACATCCTGTCGAGTGACGAGGCCCGCGGTGAGTTGCGTCGCGGCGAAGCCGGCTGCCGTCGCGGCGAGTGGACCGAGCAGCGCCGCGCTCGAAGCGTCGATCGGGTGTCCGCGCAGCGCGCCCGTCCCGGCGCTCCGCACCTCGAAGCCGCACGCCTCGACCTCCGCCAACCCGCTCGTGAGGAGGAACTCGGCATACGGGGATCGACAGATGTTGCCGGTGCAGACGATCAGGATCCGCGTCGGATGCGGATCGAGCGGGGTGTTCATGCCGTGGTCCGCCCTGGTCGACGCGTCGGGTCTGTCCGGTGGTAGTACGCGTAGGACGACGACTGTTCTCCCCGAGCCACCTCGACACGGTTGAGGACGACTCCGAGGAGCTTCGCCTGGACGAAGCTGAGGTTCTCGAGCGACTGCCGGAGCTGGTCGCGGTGCAGTCGCCCGTCGGCCGACGCCACGAGCAGGACGCCGCTCGCAAGGGTCGACAGCGCTGTCGGGTCCGAGACGTTGATGAGTGGGGGCGTGTCGATGATCACCACGTCGTACGCGCGTTCCATCTCCGAGAGCGCGCGCTCCATCGCCGCTGATCCGAGGAGTTCGCTCGGATTCGGCGGCAGCTCGCCGGAGGTGAGGACGGCGAGACGTCCCGCCCCGTCGACCACTTGCGCCGCATCGCCGAGGCTGATCCTGCCGGTGAGCACGGTCGTGAGCCCGACCGCGTCCTCGAGACCGAACATCTCGTGCTGGCGGGGTCGGCGCAGATCCGCATCGACGAGGAGGACGGAGTTCCCCGCTTCCGCCAAGACGAGCGCGAGGTTCGCCGAGGTGGTGCTCTTCCCTTCGCCCGGGACCGAGGACGTGACCATCACACTGCGGAGTCCGCCGTCGATGGAGGCGAACTGGAGGTGCGTCCGAAGCTGCCGGAAGCTCTCGGCGCGACGGCTGTAGCTCTCCGTCGATCCGAGGATGAGTTGGGCCGTGTCGGCGGGTTCCGTGTGGAAGGCGCCGAGGATGCTCGTGTCCGTGAGCTTCTCGATCGCCGCGCGACCGCGGAGACGGGTGTCGAGGACCTCGATGAGCAGTGTGATCCCGACGCCCAGGGCGAGGCCGATGAGGACACCCACCGTGAGGTTCTGCAGCGCGTTGGGTGCGACGGGGGATCGGGGTGGAGACGCTTGTTCGACGATCGTCAGCCCGACCGGAGTCGGATCGCCCGGTGCATCGGCAGCGTCCACTTCGTCGGCGCTCTCGACGTCGTCGACGAGGTCGACGAGCACCTGGGCTGCGGTGTTCGCGATGCGGGCTGCCGCGACCGGATCGCTGTCGACGGCGGAGATGTCGATCAGGACCGACTGTGCGGGATTGGAGGCTGAGATCGTCCCGACGAGCGACGCGGGGTCGAGGTCGAGGCGCTCCGCCACCGTGGACCGCACGGTCGAACCGGTGGCGAGGATCACATACGAGGCGACGCGGCTCTGGGCGAAGGCGTTGCCCTGATTGAGGTCGCCCACGGTGTCGCCGCCGGTGACGGCGACGAACAGCTGGCCCGTCGACTGGTACATGGGCTGGGTGATGAGGGTGTACCCGTGGGCGAGCGCCGCTGCTCCTGCGGTGATCGCGACGATGAGCAGCCAGCGATGGCGGAGGATGCGCAGGTAGTCCTTCAGGTCCATTCTGATATGTTAGTCGTCTGGCATGTGTCTCTCGCGCAGCGGAGACGACGCAGGGCCCGGACTCACGAGTCCGGGCCCTGCGTGGCGGTGGTGCGGTCTGCCGGTCAGGCGGCCTTCCCGAACCGGTCGGTGCCGTTCGCGCGAGGTCGGCGCGGGGCGCGGTTCGTCTGACGGACCGTCGGTTCGGTCATGACCGGTCGTTCGCTGCCGACCACGGTGCGGTCTGCGACCCTGGCGTCCCGATCGACGCTCGCGCCGTGGGCGACCTGGACGTCGGCGCCGAGACGGGCGTCGCTTCCGACTCGTGCTCCGCGTCCGATGACACAGCGCTCCCCGATGTGGACGTTCGCGCCGATGAAGGCGCCTTCGCCGATCACTGCGGACCGGTCGATCCAGGTTCCGGCACCGATCCAGGCGTTGGCACGGATGTCCGCGTCAGCCTCCACGAAGGTGGTGCGTTCGATGAACGCCGACGGATCGATCAGTGCACGAGCTGCGACCATGCCCTTGCCGTTCGGGTGGTGACGGTACCGTTCCACCTCGCCGGTCCGGCCTTCGATCTCTTCGTACACTCTCGCCATGGGTGACCCCCTTCTGGTCTACTCAACACTGGGGACAACGCCGGATGGCTCCCGGTCATTCCTTCCCAGGGCCTGCCTGGGAATCCCATGAGTTTCGTGCTGTGCTGTAGAGGGTGTTCGGAGGGGGAGCCCGCCGCGGTTTGGTCGTGATGGGTCATTGGAAGTCCCGCGAACGGGTGTTCGCCCCGATCCGGAGCGCTTCCAACCGATCCGCCACCAGATTGACGATGCCTTCCGGTGATCGCTCGAGCATGCCGCGGACCACCATCGCCGGGGCCTCCCTGGCCACGCGGCGATACCGGTTCCAGACGCCGACGCTGCAGATCACGTTGACGAGACCCGCTTCGTCCTCGAGGTTCATGAAGGTGATGCCGCTCGCCGTGGCCGGCCGTTGCCGATGCGTCACGACACCCCCGACCTCCACGCGACGGTCCGTCTGCGCCGTCAGGAGTTCGTCGGACCGCAACGCCCCTCGGCGTGTGAGTTCGGCTCGGACGTGGCGGATCGGATGGTCGTCGGTCGACATCCCGGTCGACCAGATGTCGGAGATGAGTTGTTCGGCGGCCGTCGGAACCGGGAGCAACGGCGGCTGCACGGTCGTGAACGTCCCCTCGAGCTGGTCGGGACGATGCCGACTGGCCTGCGCTGCGCCCCACATCGCCTCACGACGGGTGAGGCCGAATCCGTCGAAGGCGCCCGCCGCCGACAGCGACTCCAACTGCGAGGAGCTCAGGCCGATCCGCCTGGCCAGGTCGGCCTGGCTGGTGAACAGCCCTCCGGACTCCCGTTCGGCGACGATCCGCTTCGCGAGCTCCTCACCGATCCCCTGGACGGAGGAGAGTCCCAGCCGGACGGCGAGTGCGCCGTCGCGCCGGTGTCCTGCCGAATCGTCGGGAAGGAGCGGATCGAAGAGCCCGGTCGGTCCCTGCTCGTGTTCGAGGCAGTGCGTGCGCCCGCCGGGAGCGACCGGGGCGCCGGGGGTGGCCTCCGGGTCGAGCGCTTCGAGGCCGGCCTGTGCGCCGGAGCGATGCAGATCGGGACGCAGGACGGAGACGCCGTGTCGGCGGGCGTCGGCGACGAGCGTCATCGGCGAATAGAACCCCATGGGCTGCGCCCGGAGCAGGGCCGCGAGGAAGGCCCCCGGGTAGTGCAGGCGCAGCCAGGCGCTCACGTAGACGAGGAGGGCGAAGCTCAGGGAGTGGCTCTCGGCGAAGCCGAAGTTGGCGAAGGCCTGGATCTTGGCGTACACGGCATCGGCGTCCGCACCGACGATGCCGTTGCCGGCCATGCCGAGGTACAGCGTGTCCTTCAGGCTCTCGATCTTCTCCTCGCCACGCTTCGATCCCATCGCCCGGCGCAGGAGGTCCGCATCCTCGGCCGAGCACCCACCGACGGCCATCGCCATCTGCATGAGCTGCTCCTGGAACAACGGCACGCCGAGCGTACGTTCGAGGACCGGTTCGAGGCTCGGGTGGAGGTAGGTGATGGGCTCCTGGCCGGTCTTCCGACGCAGGTAGGGGTGTACCGCGCCGCCCTGGATGGGCCCCGGGCGGATCATGGCGACCTCGATGACGAGATCGTAGAACCGGCGGGGGAGCAGACGCGGCAGCATGCCCATCTGCGCGCGGCTCTCCACCTGGAAGACCCCGATGGTGTCGGCCCGGCAGAGCTGGTCGTAGACCCCCGCTTCGTCCTTCGGGATGGTCTCGAGGGTCCAGCGCTCTCCGGTGTGCTCGGCCACGAGGTCGAAGCAGTACTGGATGGCCGAGAGCATGCCGAGACCCAGGAGGTCGAACTTGACGAGCCCCATCCAGGCGCAGTCGTCCTTGTCCCACTGGAGGACCGTGCGACCGTCCATGCGCCCGTGCTCGATCGGGCAGACCTCGCCGACCGGGCGATCGGTCAGGACCATGCCACCCGAGTGGATGCCCAGGTGCCGGGGCAGGGTGAGCATCTGCTGCGCGAGGCCGACGACGCGCTCGGGGATGTCGTGGTCGGTGCTCGACATGACCCCGCCCCAACGCTCGACCTGTTTCGACCAGGCGTCCTGCTGACCGGGGCTGTACCCGAGCGCCTTGGCGGTGTCGCGGACGGCGAACTTCGGCCGATAGCTGATGATGTTCGCGACCTGAGCGGCGTTGCGGCGTCCGTAGGTCTCGTAGACGTACTGGATGGCCTCCTCGCGCCGGTCCGAGTCGAAGTCGACGTCGATGTCGGGCTCCTCCTCCCGCATGCTGGAGAGGAACCGTTCGAACGGCAGCTCGTAGAAGATCGAGTCGACGGCGGTGATCCCGAGCAGGTAGCAGACGGCCGAGTTCGCGGCGGAACCGCGTCCCTGGCAGAGGATGCCACGGCCGCGGGCGAAACTGACGATGTCGTGCACGATCAGGAAGTACCCGGGGAAGTCCTTCTGCTCGATGACCTCGAGTTCCCGTTCGATGCGTCGGAGGTGTTCGGGAGTGGCGTCGGGGTATTTGACGGGGACGGCTTCGAGCACCAGATGCCGGAGCCAGCTCATGGGCGTATGGCCCTCCGGGACGCGCTGTCGCGGGAGCTTCGGGCGGACCGCCCGCAGGCTGAAGGCGAGTTCATCCGCCAGCTCGACGCTCCGTGCCACCGCTCCGGGGTATCTTGCGAACCGGTCCGCCATCTCGGCTCCGCTCCGCAGGTGCGCGGTTCCGGCCGCGGGAAGCCATCCGTCGAGTTCGTCGAGGCTGCGTCGTGCTCGGACGGCCGCCAGCGCGGTCTGGAGTCGATGCTGCTCGGGCGTGGCGTAATGGACGTTGCCGGTCGCGACGACGGTGAGGTCGAGCAACGCCGCGATCTCGGCGAGTGCATCGTTCTCCGCCGAGTCCTCCGGGTGGCCGTGGTCGCTCAACTCGACGACGACGTGCTCCGGACCGAACAGGGCGACGAGTCGGTCGACGGCGGCGGCGGCGGCCTCCGGACCGTGCGCACGGAGCGCGGTGCGGACGAACCCCTTACGGCACCCGGTGAGCACGGTCACGTGGCCGGCGACGGAGGCGGCGAGCCGCTCGAGGTCGTAGATCGGGTGGCCCTTCTCGGCTCCGTCGGCGAGTTGTGCGTCCGTGATCGCGCCGGCCAGGCGGTGATACCCCTCTGCTCGACGGGCGAGCAGGAGCAGATGATGCCCGACGGGGTCGGGGACGCCGTTCTGCGGCCGGTCCAGGCCGATGGACAGTTCGGCACCGTAGACCGTCCGGAGGTCGGGGAACCGTTCCGCCGCCTCGGCCATCCGGACAACGCCGTAGAAACCGTCGTGGTCGGTGAGCGCGAGCGCGTGCAGGCCGAGTGCCGCAGCCTCTTCGACGAGCCGCTCCGGCGGGCTCGCGCCGTCGAGGAAGCTGAAGCTCGAGTGCGCGTGGAGTTCCGCATAGGGGACCCGCGTCGTCGACGGGCGCTGCTCCGGTGGTTCGGGGACGTACGGTTGACGCTTCCGCGACCAGGCCGGGCTGTCCCCACCGTCGGCTCCCAGCGGCAGGGTGGCCGGACGGCTCGCGTCGGACAGACGGCGCTCGAACTCCGACCATGAGACCGGGGGGTTGTTCCATCCCATGCTGGGCTCCTTCGTCATGCGGTGTGGTGCGGACGCGATGCGGTTCAGTCGTAGCGGGCCTCGGCCCTCCAGTGCTGCTCCTCCAACAGGAGCAGCCAGGCGTCGCCCTTGTCGTCGAGGACCTGGAGACGGTGGACGCGATGGTGTCCGTCGTCGTCCCACCAGCGTTCGTCGATGGTCCAGGGGCCGGCCCAGCCGTCGATGACGTGCCAGTCCGAGAGGGCGAAGAACCGTGCGGGCGCTGCACTCACGGTGCTGCGCTCGTCGACAGCCACGGCCAGCCCCGTCGCGTCGACGACCTCGACCGGCACGGCGGTGTCGAAGACGGTCGACGGAGCCGCCCCCGGGATGGTCCCGGGCCACGGCCGGTTCCGGCGTTCGGCCACGGCCGCCTCACCACCCGGTGGAACACTGCCCCAGGGGACGAGGATGCGGCGGTCGAGGAGGAGGCGTCCGCCGGACGGCACCGCGGTCACGACGCCGTCGTGACCGAGCATGCTCTGGACGCGGGCGAGTCCGCTGTGGATGCGTTCGTCCGGTCCGCTGCCCCAGAGCCCTTCCTCGTGTTCCGCGGCGTCGTCGAGGGTCTCCGGGACGACCTCGACGAGTTCGACGGGGGAGGCGAGTCCGTGATCGATGTCGGACGCGCCCTGCAGCTGCCAACGCACGCGATCGAGGACGTCGCCAGCGGTGAACCAGCGTGGGTGGAGCCAGGTGCGGGTGGAGCGCTCCCCGCGCTCGCTCCGCATGCTGATCGTGATCGCGGTGGTCACGAGGCCGGCCTCCGCTAGGCCGGTGATGAACCGTTCCGCGGACTGCCGGAACCCGAAGGTCAGCTGGTCGATGCGGTCGAGCGGGGGCTCGAAGGCGATCGACACGGCCAGCTCGGTGGGTGGCACGCGGGGGACGACGCTTCGGGCGTCCGCGCCGGCTGCGAGGCGGTGCGCTCGGGCGCCGTCGGCTCCGAAGCGGTCGCGGACCTCGGTCGCGGGCAGCGCGCCGAACGCCCCGAGGGTGCTGATCCCGAGCCGGTGCAGCAGTGAGCCCAGTTCGGGGCGCCCGAGGGTGGACAGGGGGAGCGGGGCCAGGAAGGCGGGAGAGGCTCCGGAGGGGATGACGAGGATCCGGGAACCGTCCTGCTGGAACGCGGTGGACCTCGCGGCCTGCTCCGCGGCGAAGGGGCCGTCGGCGATGCCGATCCGTGCGTCGGGGACACCGAGCTCGTCGAGACGGGCCAGGAGCACCTCCGCCGCAGCCGACTCGCCGCCGTAGTATCTGCTCGGTCCTCGGGATCGGATGGCGCAGAGCCCGGCCCGGAAGGGCTGGACGCCCGGCATGAGCTCCTCGATGCCGAGGAGGATCGGCTCGAAGGCGCGGGTGTCGACGACCGGGTCGTAGTCGGCGGTGGCCAGTTCCGGACAGCGGGCCTCGGCCTCGCGGACACGGAGTCCTCGCCGCACTCCTGCTCTTCGTGCGGTGGCGTCGCAGGCCAGGACCTCACCATGCTCCACCAGGGCCAGTGGAGCGTCGGTCGTGTCCTCGGACAGCGTTCCAGAGAGTCGTGCCGCCACGATCGGCCAGTCGGGGCACCAGAGGACCATGGTGCGCTCGACCGGTCCCGCAGGCGGTTCGGTCGTCATCGGTTCACGACCATCGGGAGCCGGACGACCGTGTCGTCGTCGAGGAAGCCGGAGCCGGCGAGCGGCGCGGTGCGACCCTCGGTCGATCCCAGGGGCAGCGTCAGGTGCGCGGTCCTGGGCCGGCCCGCAGCCCCCTGGCCGAGCATCGAGCTGACGGTGAGCCGCCGATGCCGGAGATGTCCGTGCCCCGACCCGAGGCCGCTCCAGGAGCTCTCGGTCACGCGCAACGTCGCATCGCTCTGCGGCCAGGAACCGAGGACGATCAGTGCGGCCTCGCGCTGCCGGAGGCGAGCCGCGAGTCTGGCGGCGTCGCTCGGGGTGATCCGTCCGGGAGGCGCTGTGATGAGCACGCCGGCGACGTCGGCCATGGCCGCGGTGACCGTGAGCCAGTCCGGCCCGGGCTGGGGGACGAGGACGAGTCGTTCGAGGTCGATGCCCATGGAAGCCGCCGCCTCCACGCCGAACGAGGGGAGACCGATGACGGCGCACCAGGTCCCGGCTGCGGACGGCCCGGCCATGAGCGACATGGCGAGCGCCGTGGAGCCGAGCACGGAGTAGCTGCCTCCGGCCTGGAGGGCACCGCCGGGCAGGAGTCGGGAGAGCTCAGGAGCGGTCGGCAGGGATCGGGTGTCGAGGCGCGTCCCCTGCATCCGTTTGATGCGCCCCTGGAGTTCGTGCAGCTCGGTCGCGGTGTCCGCCCTAACGGGGGAGTCGACGAGTGCGCGGAGGGCCATGGCTCAATATTCGAACATATCTTCGAACAAGTCAACCGGCTCGATCCGCTCTCGACGACGACTGACGGATGGCTCGACCATGGTCCCGCATCCCACCGACACGCGGTCCGCGGTGTCGGCGGCGCCCGGTACGCTGGGCCCATGTGCGGACGTTTCGTCGTGACCGAATCCACCGAGGAACTCATCGAGCTCTTCGACATCGACCACGCGGCTGCCGAGCTGCCCGGGCCCTCGTACAACGTGCGCCCGACCGAGCAGATCCCGATCATCCTCGACTCGGTGAAGACGGGGCCGGTGGTCCGCCGGCTCGAATCGGCGCGGTGGTCACTCGTGCCGTCGTTCGCCACCGAGCTGAAGAGTCAGTACCCGACCTTCAATGCTCGCGCGGAGGAGGTCACCACCAAGCCCACGTTCGCGCCATCGGTCAAACAGAAGCGCGCATTGGTCCCCGCCGCCGGGTACTACGAGTGGCACACCGAGGGCGCGACGAAGACCCCGTACTACGTGCAGACCGCTGGTGGTGAACCGATCGTCTTCGCGGCCCTCTACTCGTGGTGGCGCGACCGCTCGCGACCGGACGACGACCCGCGGCGTTGGGTGCTGAGCGCGACCATCCTCACGCGGCCGGCGGTCGGTCCCTTGCAGGAGCTGCACCCACGGACGCCCGTGACGCTGCCTCCGGAATGCTGGGACGCCTGGCTCGATCCGCACCACGAGGCCGACCAGGACGAGGTCGACGAGATGGTGTCCGCAGCGACCGACGTCGCCGAGCAGCTTGTCTTCCACCGGGTGGCGCCGTTGCAGGGCGATGGACCGGAGCTCATCCTCCCCGTCCAGGAGTAGCCGCAGGAGAGTCGGCCGGATGCACGGAACGGAACCGCCCCGGAGACACGAAATCTACCCCGGACACACAGAACCGCCCCTGACGCGAACGTCAGGGGCGGTTCCCGGTGTCTCAGACGCGAGGGCTGGAATGACCGGCCGCTCGGATCGTCAGCTCCGACTGATCAGAGAATCAGAGGGGGCGGATGTTCTCGGCCTGCAGGCCCTTGGGGCCCTGGTTGGTCTCGAACTCGACCTTCTGGTTCTCCTCGAGCGAGCGGTAGCCGCTCGTCGCGATGGCGGAGAAGTGTGCGAAGACGTCGGCGCTGCCGTCGTCAGGAGTGATGAATCCGAAGCCCTTTTCGGCGTTGAACCACTTCACAGTTCCAGTTGACATGTATTTCCTCTTTCATGAGTGACCGTTCCCGACTTTCGGGCCCGTTCGTCGCGGTGTTCTTTGCTCGCTCCTCAGAAAAGCAGCGTATCCATCGGTGGAAACGCGGCTTGAAATACCTGCGCAACACAACAACTTCGATCCACGTTAGCCCATCTCGGCTCGAAACGGCAGCCGATCATGTAACGGATTGGCCAATTCCGCATCTTTTTCCGACATTCGTCGTGATGCCTGGGTATCTCCAGCGGATCTCGCGGTGTGCGGTGATTCCCCAGCCGTCGACCGTAGGCTGAGGCCATCTGCAGAGCTCATGCTCGCCCGAGCGTCCGCTCACCATCCCGGCTGGGAAGTCGACACGATTCCTCCGGAGTGCCCATGTCAACTGAAGCCATCCTCGGCCCGGTTCGTGCCACGAGCCCCCGCAAGCCCGGCGCTGCGAACGTCACCAGCTCCTACTCGTCGCTGTTGAAGACGGTTCGCGAAGCAGGACTCCTCCGCCGCCACCGCACGTTCTACATCCTCACGTTCTCGTTCCTCGTGATCGCGCTCCTCGGCTGCGTCACCGGCTTCGTCCTGCTCCGCGAGTCGTGGTTCCAGTTGCTCATCGCCGGCGCGCTCGGCATCATCCTCACCCAGTTCGCCTTCCTCGCCCACGAGGCATCGCACCGTCAGGTCTTCGATTCGGGCCGGGCGAACGACCGCGCCGGTCGCTTCCTCGCGGCGGGCATCGTCGGCATCAGCTACTCGTGGTGGATGACGAAGCACACGCGCCACCACGCGAACCCGAACCAGGTCACCAAGGACCCCGACATCGAGATCGACACGATCTCCTTCATCGAGGAGGACGCGGCGAAGGCCAAGGGCCTGCAGGCGCTGATCACCCGGAAGCAGGGCTACCTCTTCTTCCCCCTCCTCATGCTGGAGGGCATCAACCTCCACGCGCTGTCCTTCAAGACCCTCTTCGGTCCGGGCAAGGTCGACGGCCGCGCCGCCGAGATCAGCATGATCGTCGCCCGCGTCGGTCTGTACCTGGCCGCGATCTTCCTCTTCCTGCCCGTCGGCATGGCGTTCGCGTTCCTCGGCGTCCAGCTCGCGGTCTTCGGCGTCTACATGGGTGCGTCCTTCGCACCGAACCACAAGGGCATGCCGATCATCCCGGCGGATATGAAGCTCGACTTCCTCCGCAAGCAGGTGCTGACCTCGCGCAACGTCCGCGGCTTCGGCATGGCCACCTTCATGGGCGGCCTGAACTACCAGATCGAGCACCACCTGTTCCCGAGCATGCCTCGCCCGGCTCTGGCCCGTGCTCGCGTCATCGTGCGGGAGCACTGCGAGACCCAGCAGGTGCCGTACACGGAGACGACCCTGCTGCAGTCCTACGCCATCGTCATCGAGTACCTCAACCGGGTCGGACTCTCAGCCCGCGACCCGTTCGACTGCCCGGCGGCGGCGAACTTCCGCCGCCGGTAGTCGTCCGGTCTCAGACCTCGAGCGTGTCGAGCGGGGCGAGCGGGTAGTAGGTCCCGCCGCCCTGTTCGGTCGCCCACTGCAGGCGGTCGTGCGACATGCTCTGTCCCGGCCCCGAGAGCACCATCTCGTGCGTCCCGAACGCGCGCTTCGGGGCGACGGCGGTGACGAAGTCCATGCCCTCGGAGATCTTCATCCACGGTGCACCGGCCGGCGCGGCCAGGAGGTCGACGTCGACGCCCTCGGGGACGGCGAAGGAATCGCCGGGGTAGTACACGAGGTCGTTGATGAGGACGCCGACGTTGTCGATCACCGGGATCGACGAATGGATGACCGCGTGGGTCCCGCCGAAGAACCGGAGCGTGAACGGCCCCGCTTCGACCACGTCTCCCGGGGCGACGACGGTGATGTCGTACCCGTCCGCGGCGGCGGCGACACCGGCCGGTCCGTAGAGGACCGCCTCCGGGCTCGCGGCGAGGATGCGGTCGAGGTGCTCCGCGGTCCAGTGGTCGGGGTGCAGGTGCGTGATCAGGACCGCCGCGGTGTGCTCCACATCGGCGATCGGGGACGTGAACGCGCCCGGGTCGACGATCAGCTTGGCGCCGTCCGTCTCGAGGAGGAATGCTGCATGTTCGAACTTCGTGAGTCTCATAGGACGAGTGAATACCGTGGGAGCGCCGGGGGCAACCCGGTCATCCGGGTATCCGGCCGCCGGGGGCCTGTCAGAATCGGCAGGTGACCACGCAGCCCCGACGCATCGGCGTCGCCATCAACCCGACCGCGTCGTTCGGCTCGACCCGAGCCGTCGGCCCGATGGTGCTCGACGCCCTCGAGCAAGCCGGGCACCGCGCCGTCCGCCTGCAGGAGCAGACCGTCGGGCAGCTCCGGAGCGCGGTGCAGACTGCCATCGAGGCTGGGTTGGACGCGCTCGTCGTCGTCGGTGGCGACGGCATGGTGAGTCTGGCCGTCGAGGCGGTGCGTGACTCGGGCCTGCCGTTCGGCGTGGTCCCGTCCGGCACGGGCAACGACATCGCCAGGGGACTCGGGATCCCGCTGGGGGATCCCGCAGCCGCGATCGCGTCCCTGCTCCGTGCGCTCGAGGGTGGGCCGCGCGTGATCGACGCCGGCACGGTGACGGACGGCGAGCGGACGACCTGGTTCGTCGGTGCGGTGTCCGCAGGCTTCGACGCCCTCGTCAACGAGCGGGCGAACCGCATGCGACGGCCGCGCGGGCGCAGCCGGTACACGATCGCGATCCTCCGTGAGCTCCTTGCCCTCCGCGCGCGTCGGTACGAGCTGACCGTGGACGGGGCGCCGGAGACGGTCGACGCCGTCCTCCTCGCCGTGGCGAACAACACCTCGATCGGTGGTGGCATGCTCATCGCGCCGCAGGCGGAACTCGCCGACGGCCGATTCGACCTGTTCGTCGTCGCTCCCGTGTCCCGGTTCCGGTTCCTCCGGCTGTTCCCCAAGGTCTTCTCGGGTGCCCACACGGATCTCGACATCGTGCGACTGTCGCGGGTCCGTTCGGTCTCGATCGCCGCGGACGGCATCACGGCCTATGCCGACGGGGAGCGCATCGGTCCGTTGCCGGTCACGATCGACGTGGTCCCCGGTGCCCTCCGCGTGCTCGCCTGAGCCTGTCCGCCCGACCGCGACCACCGTGCGACACGCCCGTCGGATGCCGCTGGTGGCCTCGATTTGTACGGCTCGAAATCGTATGGCATACTCATATCCGTTGCTTACGGCCCCATCGTTTAGCGGCCTAGGACACCGCCCTCTCACGGCGGCAGCACGGGTTCAAATCCCGTTGGGGTCACAACACCGAACGAAGCCTCGCTTTCCTGAGTCATCAGGAAGCGGGGCTTCGTTCATTCGGCGGATCGAGCCTGCCCCGGGATGTCCACGCAGGCCCTCCGGGATGCGCGGAAGGCAGGGCCCGCACCGATCTCGACGAGTGCCGCTGCGTGCTAGCTTGGCCGGGTGACCGTGAAGCAGAAGCGCCGCGCTCCGGCGACAGCCGCAGTCCTGATCCTCGCCGCCCTGCTGACGGGGTGCTCCATCCCGGTGACGGGGGAGCCCGTGGCCGGCGGTGCAGGCCCCGTCGTCGACGTCGCCGGCGGCACCGACGACACCCTGCGCAAGGACTTCGACGCGAGTCCCCAGGAGGTCAACGACTACTGGACCGACGACAAGTTCGGGGGAGCGACGGCACCGGACCTGAAGCCGGGTGAGGACACGCTCACGGGCGACCAGGCCACCGGCGTGGTCGTGCATCCGAGTACCGGTGTCGGTCCCGACGTCGACGTCAAGGCCATCGCCCCGACAGCAGCCGGCGACCCGTACCCGGCGACCGGACTGGCAGCGGCCACGCAGGGACGTCTGTACTTCTCCATCGGCGGTGCCACGTACGTCTGTTCCGCGAGCGTCGTCAACGCCCCGACCATGGACCTCGTCCTGACGGCGGGCCACTGCGTCTGGGACACGTACGGCAAACAGCTCGCCGAGAACATCATCTTCATCCCGGCCGACGCGGCCAACGGCCAGACCCAGCCCTATGGGCAGTGGGCCGGGGTCAGCACCTACGTCCCCGACGAGTTCACGAGTGAGGCGACCTCGGACGCCAGCGGTGCGACGAGCGGCAACGGCTGGGCCTACGACTTCGCCTTCATCCGGCTCGCCCCGAACGCTGCAGGCCAGAAGATCCAGGAGGTGACCGGCGGTCAGGGCATCTCGTTCGGTACGCCGCCCGAGGGCATCACGGTGATCGGGTATCCGTCCGCCGCACCGTTCGACGGTCAGTCGCAGCGCTACTGCGCGAGCCAGGCCGCCACCAAGGGCTATGCCGGCTACCGGGTCGACTGCCTCATGACCCCGGGTTGCTCGGGCGGGGGCTGGCTCACCCGCCTGGATCCCGCCACCGGCGCCGGGTACGTCACCTCGGTCACTTCACGCGGCGACGGTTCCTGGCTCGAGGGCCCCGTCCTCGGACAGCGGGCGCTCACCCTGTACAACGATGCTCTGGCGGAGGGGTCATGACCGCCAGCGCGAGTGTGACGCGACGCCGGCGGCGGATCGGCGTCCTGGCTCTGGCCGGGACCGCCGCGCTCGCCTTGAGCGCGTGCACGACGCCCGGATCGGCGTTCCCCGACGCCGCCGCCCAGCAGAGCTATATGCAGGATCTCGCCGAGGCGAGGTTCGAGCTGCTCTCGGCCCAGATCGGCCAGGCGCCGGACGTGATCGGGTCGGCATACGTCCACGCCGTCTCGGGAGACCTCGAGTCGCACGAGAACGACTCGGTCGTGCTCTTCGGCGACCCGACCGCGTCGTTCAGCCAGGACAAGGGCTCGGCCGACGGCGACACCGTCGACATCTATCACCAGGCGGGAGTCGACTACGACCTCCTGCTGCTCGGCGGTGAACTCAAGGAGCTCGCGCCCACGGAGTGGGTGGCCGTCCAGACGCAGTACGTGGCTGACGAGGACGCCGAGGGTTCGCTCGGGCCGGCCTGCGTCTACCCCGGTATCTCCATCGCGTGCGACATCTACAGCGCGGTCGAAACCACTCGCAGCTCGGGGGACGGCGCGCTCAGCAGCGTCGTCGTCTCGATGCGCAACGACGGCTCCTCGCAGATCTCGACGAGCGCGAGCCTCGAGAGCGTGCTGGCCGTCGGGACGCTCTTCGACCTCCCGGACGACCTCGTCTCGTCGTTCAGCGAGGACGACCTCGCGACGCTCCTCCCGGTGACGATCTTCCAGAACGCCGAGGGCGGCCTCGTAAAGATGGAGTTGAGCGGGACGGTCGACAGCGAGACGACGCTGCAGTTGCAGGCCGGCTTCGAGGTGTCGGGCACGTCGACGCTCGAGGACCTGCCGACCGCACCATCAGGATTCGACGTGACGGTGATCCCGGCGGCCGATCAGGCCGCGTTCTGGGATCGGATCGAGGAGTTGAGGAAATGACCGACGACCAGAAGCCCGAGGACCTCGGAAAGCCCCCGGTCGGCGGCCCCCTGCGCCCCGACCAGCAGCCGCCGGGATTCCCCGACCCGAACGCACCCCGCCTGGAGTTCGGACCGGGAAGCCCGCAGCTTCAGACGCCGCCGCAGAACGGTGCACCCCAGAACGGCGCGCCGCAGGGTCAGAACGGACCGCCGCAGGGCGTCCCGTCACAGAACGGCCCGTCTCAGGCGTCCGCGCCTGGTCAGACCGGTGGAGGGCCTCATCCGCAGGGAGGCGCCCCAGGGCAGCAGTCCAACGGTCCAGCGCCGCAGCCGCCCACCCAGCCTGGAGCGCCGTTCGCCGGCGCGCCCGGTGGGCAGCCGTGGGTGCAGCAGCAGCGGCCCTCGAACGCAGGCCCGAACCAGCAGCCGCAGCAGCACGGGCGGCCAGGCGGTCCGGACGGGTTCCGGCCCTCGACATCGACTGGTCAGCCCGGTCACGTGCCCGGGGGTCCTCAGCAGGGTCAGGCCCCCGGCCAGGCTCCACAGGGACGTCCGTTCGGCGCGCCGCAGGGCCAGCCGCAGGGTCAGCCTCAGGGGCCACAGGGTCAGCCGCCCTACGGTCAGGCACGCCCGACCGCGCCACAGCCCTTCGGTCCGGGACAGGCGCAGCACCCGACCGGCCCGTTCCAGCCAGGTCCGCAACAGCAAGGATCGCAGTCCGGTCCACAGCAGACCGGTCCGTTCCGTCCCGGCCCCGAGTACGGAGTCGCGGGCCAGCAGCCTGCTGCGAGCCGCAAACCCGCCCGGAAACCGCTCGGGCGCAAGCTCTGGATCGGCGTGCTCATCGGTGCGGTCGCCGCATCGCTCATCGCCGTCCCGCTCACCCTCCTCTCGGTCGGTCGCCTGTTCACGCCGATGCTCGACCGCGGCTCGGTGCAGACCGGTGTGGCCGAGGTGCTCAAGCAGGACTTCGGCCTCGCGGACGTCGAGAAGGTCGAATGCCCGAGTGACCAGCCGGCCACGACCGGGACGCAGTTCGAGTGCACGTTCTCGTACAACGCGAAGAGCTACCCGGTGGCCGTCGAGGTCATCAACGACCAGGGGCAGTACCGCGTCGGGATCGACGCGCCGAAGTAGCAGTGTGTCGGCCCGGCGTCCCCTGGAGCGACGACGGTGCCGACGGTTTCGCCACGGACCGGGTGGTACGCTGGGCGAATGTTGTCCGGGCTGCTCCTCCTTCCCAGCCGCGACGAGGCCTAGTTCCAGGCTCCCTCGTCGCGGAGGTCGCTGACGCCTGACCACTCATCGTTTGAAGGAATTCCACGACATGTCGCAGCTGAACGCCGATCCGTCCGTCCCGAGCATTCCCGAGCATCCACGCACGCTCGCCGAGAAGGTCTGGGACGACCACCTCGTCGTGAAGGGTGAGGACGGCACGCCCGACCTCATCTACATCGACCTGCACCTCGTCCACGAGGTGACGAGCCCGCAGGCCTTCGACGGCCTCCGCCTGGCCGACCGGCCGCTGCGTCGCGTCGACCTCACGATCGCGACCGAGGACCACAACACCCCGACGCTCGCGATCGACAAGCCGATCGCCGACCTCACCAGCCGTACGCAGATCGAGACCCTCCGTCGCAACGCCGCGGAGTTCGGGGTGCGGATCCACTCCCTCGGCGATCTCGACCAGGGGATCGTGCACGTCGTCGGGCCGCAGCTCGGCCTCACGATGCCCGGGATCACGGTCGTCTGCGGCGACTCGCACACCTCGACCCACGGCGCCTTCGGGGCCATGGCCTTCGGTATCGGCACCAGCGAGGTCGAGCACGTCATGGCCACGCAGACGCTGCCGCTGAAGCCGTTCAAGACCATGGCAATCACCGTCGAGGGCACGCTGCGGCCGGGGGTGACCGCGAAGGACATCATCCTCGCCGTCATCGCGAAGATCGGCACCGGCGGCGGGCAGGGCTACGTCCTCGAATACCGCGGCTCGGCGATCCGTGCGCTCTCCATGGAGGGCCGCATGACGATCTGCAACATGTCGATCGAGGCCGGTGCCCGCGCCGGCATGGTCGCCCCGGACCAGATCACCTACGACTACCTGCAGGGTCGTCCGCACGCACCGACCGGAGCCGACTGGGACGAGGCCGTCGCCTACTGGGACACGCTTGCGACCGACGAGGGCGCCGCCTTCGACGCCGAGGTCTTCCTCGACGCCGACACGCTGGAGCCCTTCGTCACGTGGGGCACCAACCCTGGACAGGGCGTCTCGCTGAGCGAGAACGTGCCCGACCCGGCGGCCATCGCCGACCCGAACGAGCGGTCCGCCGCCGAGCGCGCCTTGGAGTACATGGCGCTCGAGGCCGGCACTCCGATGAAGGAGATCCCGGTGGACGCGGTCTTCATGGGCTCCTGCACGAACAGCCGGATCGAAGACCTGCGGGCGTTCGCATCCATCATCGAGGGCCGCACGAAGGCCGAGGGGGTGCGGGTCATGGTGGTCCCGGGTTCCGCCCGGGTTCGGATCGAGGCGGAGGCCGAGGGGCTCGACAAGATCATCACCGACTTCGGTGCGGAGTGGCGGTTCGCCGGATGCTCCATGTGCCTCGGGATGAATCCCGACCAGCTCGCTCCGGGCGAGCGCTGCGCCTCGACGTCGAACCGGAACTTCGAGGGCCGTCAGGGCAAGGGTGGCCGCACGCACCTCGTCTCGCCGCTCGTCGCCGCGGCGACCGCCATCCGTGGAACGCTCTCCAGCCCGGGCGACCTCGAGGTCGAGCCCGGCAGACATGCCGCCACCGAGCAGGAAGGCGTGCACGCCTGATGGACAAGTTCACGACCGTCACCGGCATCGCCGCTCCGATGCGGCGCTCCAACGTCGACACCGACCAGATCATCCCCGCCGTCTACCTGAAGCGGGTCACGAAGACCGGCTTCGAGGACGCGCTCTTCGCGGGGTGGCGTCAGGACCCCGACTTCGTCCTGAACCAGCCCGTCTACGAGGGTGCCAGCATCCTCGTCGCGGGGCACGACTTCGGCACCGGCTCGTCGCGTGAGCACGCCGTGTGGGCCTTGCGGGACTTCGGGTTCAAGGTCGTCGTGTCGTCCCGCTTCGGCGACATCTTCCGCGGGAACTCCGGCAAGCAGGGCCTCCTGGCCGCCCAGGTCACGGAGGAGGAGCTCGAGCAGCTCTGGGCCGCGATCGAGGCCGCTCCAGGCGCGGATTCCGTCGTCGACCTCATCTCCCGGACCATCACGGTCGGCGATCTCACGGTTTCGTTCCAGGTCGACGATTACACTCGGTGGCGGCTCATCGAAGGACTCGATGACATCGGGCTGACGCTCCGTAGCGAGGAGCAGATCACCGCATTCGAAGCCCGGCGGCCGAACTGGCTGCCCCGCACCATTCCCGTCAAGTAGCAAGGCAGTAGGTACCGGTTTGAATTCACTCGTCCAGGCGTCACAGGCGGCAGGCTCGTCGGTCGGACTCGATGTCGACCGCATCACGATCAACGGCGGCATCCCGCTCCGGGGCCGCATCGAGGTCAAGGGTGCCAAGAACCTCGTGACCAAGGCGATGGTGGCGTCGCTGCTCGGCGAGAACGTCAGCGTCCTGCGCAACGTGCCGAACATCAGCGACGTCCGGGTCGTCCGCTCCCTGCTCGAGATCCACGGCGTGGACGTGACGGAGGGCGAGAACCCGAACGAGCTCCGCCTCGACCCGACCAACGTCGAGTCCGCCCACATGGAGGAGATCGACGCGCACGCCGGCTTCTCCCGGATCCCGATCCTGTTCTGCGGGCCGCTGCTCCACCGCCTCGGGGCGGCGTTCATCCCCGACCTCGGAGGGTGCCGCATCGGCGACCGCCCCATCGACTTCCACCTCGACGCGCTCCGCAAGTTCGGCGCGGTCGTGGAGAAGCTGCCGCAGGGCATCCGTCTCTCAGCTCCGAACGGCCTCCACGGGACGACGGTGCACCTCCCGTACCCGAGCGTCGGTGCCACGGAGCAGGTCCTGCTCACGGCGGTCCGTGCCAAGGGCACCACGGAGCTGAAGGGTGCGGCGATCGAGCCGGAGATCATGGATCTCATCGCCGTCCTCCAGAAGATGGGCGCGATCATCTCCTACGAGCCGAACCGCGTGATCCTCATCGAGGGCGTGGACAAGCTCGAAGGGTACGACCACACGGCCATCGGCGACCGCAACGAGGCAGCGAGCTGGGCGTCGGCCGCGCTCGCGACCGACGGCGACGTCTTCGTCGGCGGCGCGAAGCAGCAGGACATGATGACGTTCCTCAACATCTTCCGCAAGGCCGGTGGCGGGTTCGACATCACCGACGACGGCATCCGGTTCTACCGCAAGGAGGAGCTGAAGCCCGTGGTCATCGAGACCGACGTGCACCCCGGCTTCATGACGGACTGGCAGCAGCCCCTCATCGTCGCGCTGACGCAGGCGACGGGCGAGTCGATCGTCCACGAGACCGTCTACGAGAACCGGTTCGGCTTCACGGACGCGCTAAACACCATGGGCGCGAACATCGTCGTGCACCCCAATGGGCTGTCGGGTACGCCTCGTCGCGTGCCGCGGCGCAACCTCGAGCAGGCCGCCGTCATCAACGGCCCGACGCCGTTGCACGGTGCCGACATCGAGGTACCCGATCTCCGCGGTGGCTTCAGCCACCTCATCGCGGCGCTCACCGCCGAGGGCAAGTCGACGGTCAGCAACGTCGGCATCATCAGCCGTGGGTACGAGAACTTCATCGTGAAGCTCCAGCAGCTCGGTGCTGACTTCGTCCTCGAAACGAAGTAGTCCGCCGTGGGGGTGGAACGGTCGAGGCCGTCGATCTACTGGTTGCTGTCGTCGATCGCGATCCCGCCGTTCAGTGCTCTCGTCAAGCTCCGCGTCCGGCACGGCGAACGCCTGCCGCAGGAGGGGCCGTTCATCCTGTCGCCCAACCACGACAGCGAGTTCGACCCGCTGATCATGGGCGTGGCCGTCTGGCGGCTCGGGCGACAGCCCCGCTTCATGGCGAAGGGCAGTCTGTTCACGGTCCCGGTTGTCGGATGGCTGTTGCGGAAGTCCGGACAGATCCCCGTCGAGCGCGAGGGTTCCGCCCGCGGCATGGACCCGGTCAGCGCTGCAGCGCACCTGACCGAACGCGGTCAGGGCGTCATCGTGTACCCGGAGGGTTCGCTCACCCGCGACCCGGGTCTGTGGCCGATGCGTGGGCGCACCGGCGCGGTCCGGATCGCCCTCACGCACGGCCTGCCGATCATCCCCGCCGCGCACTGGGGCACACAGGAGGTCATGCCTCGGTACGGCAAGCTGCGGGTGTTCCCCTTGCGGAAGCGCGTCGAGGTCGCCATCGGCGAGCCGGTGGACCTCTCGGCCTTCATCGGGCGGCAGCTAGACTCGAAGACGCTGAACGAGGCGACCGAGGTCGTCATGCAGGCCATCACCGCCCTCTGCGAGGAGCTGCGCGGTGCCCAAGCTCCCGCGGAGCGTTGGGATCCCTCGAAACACCAGCAGAAGGAGACAGGCCGCTTTGAGTCCTAGGAACGTTCCGCAACCACCGGCCGCCACGAGGGTCGCCGTGCTCGGAGCGGGCAGCTGGGGCACGACGTTCGGCAAGATCCTCGCGGACGGTGGCTCCGACGTGGTCATGTGGGCCAGACGGCCCGAGCTCGCTCGCGAGATCACCGAAGCCAAGCGCAACAGCGACTACCTGCCCGGCATCAATCTGCCGATGCGGATGACGGCGACCGCGAGCATGGTCGACGCCGTGCGTGGTGCCTCGGTCGTGTTCCTGTCGGTCCCGAGCCAGTCGTTGCGAGACAATCTGATCGCGCTCCGCCCGCACCTCGAGGACGGCACCATCGTCGTCTCGCTCATGAAGGGCGTCGAGCGTCGCAGCGGATCCCGGATGAGCGAGGTCATCCGAGAAACCCTCGACATCGACCCGTCCCGCATCGCCGTCGCCTCCGGCCCCAACCTCGCGCTCGAGATCGCCCGCGAGCAGCCGACGGCCGCCGTGATCTCCTCGGAGAGCCTCGAGACGGCGCAGACGGTCGCGCTCCTCGCGCGGAACCGGTACTTCCGCAGCTTCGTGAACACCGACGTCATCGGTACCGAGTTCGGCGGTGTGCTCAAGAACCTCATCGCCGTCGCGATCGGCATCGTCGACGGCGTCGGCTACGGCGAGAACACGAAGGCCTCCATCATCACCCGCGGGCTGGTCGAGATGACCGACTTCGCGGTGGCCCACGGCGCGCAGCCGGAGACCCTCTCGGGCCTGGCCGGGCTCGGCGACCTCATCGCGACCTGCCAGTCGCCGCTGTCACGGAACAACACGGCGGGGCGTCTGCTCGGCCAGGGGTATCAGTTCGACGACGTCGTCAAACAGATGCAGCAGACCGCGGAGGGGCTCGCGTCCGTGGCGCCGGTGCTCGAGCTGGCCAAGGCGAAGGGGGTCGCGATGCCCATCGTCGAACAGGTCAAGCAGGTGCTCGACGGCACGCTCGACCCCAAGGACATCGCACCGCACCTCACGACCGACGACGACGAACCCCAGGGGGAGAGAAGCAACGATGACGCACAAGACCGGAGTGGTGGTGCTCTTTGGAGGCCGTTCAAGCGAGCACTCGATCAGCTGCGCAACGGCGGGCGGCGTCCTCGCCGCGATTGACCGCGAACGGTACGACGTCTACCCGGTCGGGATCGCCCACGACGGCTCGTACGTCCTCGAGGTCGACGACCCGAGCCGGTACGCGCTCGACCCCGCCCACCTGCCGGAGGTCGACCCCTCGCGGCCGGCCGTGCGCTGGCCTGAACGCGTCGGCAGCCGCGAGTTGACCGTCGTCGGGGAGGACGGCGTCCCGTTCACCCTCGGCCCCGTCGACATCGTCCTCCCGATCCTCCACGGTCGGTTCGGCGAGGACGGCACCGTGCAGGGCATGCTCGAGCTCGTCGACCTCCCGTACGTCGGCTCCGGCGTCCTCGCGTCCTCGCTCGGCATGGACAAGCACTTCACGAAGACGGTGCTCCAGGCCGCCGGGATCGCCGTCGCCCCGTGGGTGCGGTTCACCGCCCACGACTGGGCCACGGCACCCGAGGAGGTGCTCGCATCGCTCGGGTCGCTCGGGTCACCGGCGTTCGTGAAGCCGGCGCGAGCCGGTTCGAGCGTCGGGGTGTCGAAGGTGTCGACGCCGGACGCGTTCCGTGCGGCGATCGAACTGGCACTCGCCGAGGACTCGACCGTGCTCGTCGAGACCGGTCTGGTGGGCCGAGAGGTCGAGTGTGCGGTCCTCGAGTCCCTCCCCGGCGAAGCACCTCGGGTCTCGGTTGCCGGCGAGGTCGTCGTGACCGGACGCGACTTCTACGACTTCGAGGCGAAGTACCTCGACGCCCCCGGTATCGAGCTCGTCTGCCCCGCCGACCTCCTTCCCGAGCAGTTGTCGGAGATGCAAGACCTCTCTCGTCGGGCGTTCGAGGCGTTGGGCTGCGCGGGCCTCGCCCGGGTCGACTTCTTCCTGACCGCGGACGGCTTCGTCGTCAACGAGGTCAACACCATGCCGGGGTTCACCCCGATCTCGATGTTCCCGAGCTGCTGGTTGGCCTCGGGGCTCAGCTACCCCGAGCTCATCACCGAGCTGATCGAGGTCGCGCGCGCCCGATCCTGAACGGCGCGGCGCCGGGAACGGTCAGCCGTCGGTGGGGATCGGGAGCTCG
This sequence comes from Plantibacter sp. MMLR14_011, assembly GCF_001865025.1. Taxonomy (NCBI): domain Bacteria; kingdom Bacillati; phylum Actinomycetota; class Actinomycetes; order Micrococcales; family Microbacteriaceae; genus Plantibacter; species Plantibacter sp. MMLR14_011. Next base: position 212,888 of record NZ_MJGW01000017.1, on the reverse strand, counting down.
GCGTCGCCGAGCGCGGTGCACTTCCCGGTGACGGGGAGCACGGACACCGCGGGCGCCAGATCCGCCAGGACGGTGCTGCTGGCGACGGCGTCGCCGTCGAGCACGATCTCGACCGCGGGCGTGCGCCCGAAGGTCGTGAACCGGTAGCTCGGCGCGTCGGTGTCGTCGATGATCCAGTCGACGCCGTTCACGGACTGGCACTGCTGCGTGGTCGGGCCGGGGATCGCTACGCCGCAGTGCAGGAGGACCGTCGCAGGATCGCCCCAGGCCCCGGTGGCCTGGGCGTCGGTCCCTCGCTCGGGCAGTTCGGCGACGACGTCGGGCAGACGCACCGTGACCTCAGCGCACTGCGGGTTGTTCGCATCGGCGGCGGGTTCGAGCGCGACGGCGGGCGCGCACCCGGCCAGGGCCAGGGTTGCGGCTGCGGCGAGGGTGGTGGCGAGGAGCACACGAATCGGGGACATCGCCCACCAGGCTACCGTTGATCCCATGAACGAGTCTGGGAGCGCGTCCGACGATCACGGAACGGTCGGGCCCTGTGTCGGGGACCTCGCCGAGGGGGAGCTGCTCGAGCGCATCTTCCCTCGCCTGCCGCAGGCCGACGCCGAACTCCTCGGGCCGGGTGACGATGCCGCGGTCGTCCTGGCGCCGGACGGTCGGTTCGTCGTCACGACGGACACGATGATCCACGGGCCGGACTTCCGGCTGGCGTGGTCGAGCGCCCACGACCTGGGCTGGAAGGCTGCGGCCAGCAACCTGGCGGACGTCGCGGCGATGGGGGCGCGTCCGACGGCACTCGTCGTCGCACTCGCCATGCCCAAGCACCTGCCGGTCGCCGTGCTCGACGGGTTCGCAGACGGACTGCGCGACGCCTGCGCCGAGCTCGCGCCCGGCTGCGGTGTCGTCGGCGGTGATCTGGCCGTGTCCGACGTCTTCATGATCGCGGTGACGGCGTTCGGCGACCTCGAGGGTCGTGCCCCCGTCCGGCGCGACGGTGCGAGACCCGGTGACGTGGTCGCGGTCGCGGGGGAGTTGGGTTCGGCTGCGGCAGGTCTGCGGCTCCTCTTCTCGCGTGGGGTCGACGCCGACGGCGTGCCTTCGGCCGAGGCAGCATCCGTCCTACGACGCGATCACCGTGTCGAGGTGGAGGCACAACTCGCGCCACGGCCACCGATCGCGGCCGGGGTCGTCGCCGCCGTCGCCGGTGCCACGGCGATGCTCGACCTGTCGGACGGGCTCGCGCTCGACGCCGGTCGCCTCGCGCGGGCGAGTGGGGTCGCGATCGACCTGCGGGCAGAGGAGCTGGGTGCGGACGTGGCGCTCGCCCTCGCCGGTGGCGAGGACCACTCCCTCCTGGCGACGTTCCCGTCCGTCACGACGATCCCCGCCGGCTTCCGGACCATCGGCACGGCCCGGACCGGTGCCGGGGTCCTCGTCGACGGTGTGGCCTACGACGGTCGCGCCGGCTGGGACCCCTACCGCGACTGGGACGACGCGTCCGGTTGAGCGGTGTTCCCGGCCGCCGTGGCGCGAGGACCGTGCGGTGACGCGGTGACCGTGACGCGTTGACTCAGACCGGCGTGATCCACCAGACGACGGTCTCGCCGTAGGTGCTCTTCCGCAGGACCTCGAGCGCCGCGGGAAGGGTCGGTTCGGGTGAGCGGGAGCTCCGCTCGACGAGCACGAGCCCGTCGTCGGTGACCAGACCGACGAGCGCGGCGAGGTTGGCCGTCAGCTCCGCCTCGGGGAGGTCGTACGGGGGATCGATGAAGACGAGGTCGGACGGTACCGTCGCCCCGGACAGGTAGGCGCCGACCGACTTGGCGTGCACCGTGATGCGCGGTGCCGCTCCGCGAGGCGCTGCCGAGGTCACGATCCTCGCGTTGTCACGACACAGCTTCGCGGCCTCCGACCCTCGGTCGACGAGGGTGATCACGGCGGCACCCCGGCTGGCGCACTCGAGCCCCAGCGACCCCGAGCCTGCGTACAGGTCGAGCACCTCGGCGCCGGCGATCACGTCGCGGGCCTCCAACGCGGAGAAGAGGGCCTCGCGGACGCGATCGCTCGTCGGTCGTGTACCGCTGCCCGGAACCCGGATCGTGCGTGATCCGGCGAAACCCGAGATGATCCTGATGCCGGCCATGGTCCCATCCTCGCAGGCTGGGCGAAGCCGAGCGAACCGCGGTGTCCGAGGTCCCGAATAGAATCGACGGCATGACGGGGATCGAGCTGGGCACGAAGCTCGGCGGTGTCCTCGGCGGACGAACCGCGACGGCACTCCAGAAGGCGTTCGGCGTCGAGACCGTCGGCGATCTCCTCGAGCACTACCCGCGTCGCTACGCGAAGCGCGGCGAGCTGACGGTCATCGGCCAGCTGCCGCTCGGCGAGGACGTGACGATCGTCGCCGACGTCCTCGAGGTCCGCGACCGGCAGATGAAGCAACGCAAGGGCTCCATCCTCGAGGTCGTCATCTCCGACGGTCAGGGTCGGCTCAACCTCACCTTCTTCAATCAACCCTGGCGGGCGAACGAACTCCGGCCGGGCTTGCGCGGCATCTTCGCGGGCAAGGTCGGCGATTACCGCGGCAGCTATCAGCTCGCGCACCCGCAGTATCAGCTCTTCCCCGATGACGCCGACGCACCGGCGCTCGCGGACGCCCAGGCGAAGGCGTGGTCGGAGGCGCCCATCCCGATCTACCCGGCGACGAGCACGATCACGAGCTGGAACCTCAAGCAGTCCGTGGAGCTGGTCCTCGACGCCCTGCCGCCGCAGGAGGACCCGGTCCCGAGGTCGGTCCGGGCGGCGAGGGGTGAACTCTCCTTCGACGCCGCCATCCGGGCCGTCCACCGCCCGACGGTCGACCGCGACTGGCAGCGCGGTCGCCGCAGCCTGCGGTATCAGGAGGCGTACCTCCTCCAGACGGCCCTGCTCCAACAGCGAGCGGCCACTCGTGCCCTGGCGGCCGAACCCCGCGTGCCGAAGGCCGGCGGCTACCTCGAGCGCCTCGATGCCGCGCTCCCGTTCGAGCTGACCGGCGACCAGCAGACGGTCGGCGCGGAGATCACGGCCGACCTCGCGCAGCCCAATCCGATGAACCGACTCGTCCAGGGTGAGGTCGGCTCGGGCAAGACGCTCGTCGCCCTCCGGGCCATGGCGGCCGTCGCCGACAGCGGGGGACAGTCGGTGCTGCTGGCGCCCACCGAGGTCCTCGCGGCGCAGCACCTGCGGTCGATCGTCCGTTCGCTGGGGCCCGACCTCTCGGCCGAGCTCATGCCGACGCTGCTCACCGGCCAGCTGCCGACCTCCGATCGCAAACGGGCGCTGCTGCGGATCGTCGCCGGCCAGGCCCGGATCGTGATCGGGACGCACGCGCTGCTGGGTGACGCCGTGACCTTCGCCGATCTGGGGATGGTCGTCGTCGACGAACAGCACCGCTTCGGCGTGGAGCAGCGCGACCAGCTCCGTCAGAAGGGACGCACGCCGCCGCACGTCCTCGTGCTGACCGCGACGCCGATCCCACGGACCGTGGCCATGACCGTCTTCGGCGACCTCGACGTCAGCATCATCAAGGAGCTACCACGCGGGCGGCAGGGGATCGAGAGCTTCGTGGTCGCCCTGGCCGATCACCCGCGGTGGATCTCCCGCGTCTGGGAGCGACTCGCCGAGGAACTCGCGCAGGGGCGGCAGGGGTTCGTGGTGTGCCCGGCGATCGACGCCAAGGAGGTCGAGCCCGGTGAGGCGCTCGAGGAGGACGTCGACCCGGCGCGGCCGATCGCGTCCGTGCTCGCCACGGTGGAGCAGCTGCGTACCCACCCGCTGCTCGCGTCCCGACGCATCGACGTCCTCCACGGCCGGATGAGCGCGGAGGAGAAGGACCGCACGATGCGGGCCTTCGCCGCCGGTGAGATCGACGTGCTCGTGGCGACGACGGTCATCGAGGTGGGCGTCGACGTCCCCAACGCCTCGACGATGGTCGTGCTCGACGCGGAACGCTTCGGGGTGTCGCAGCTCCACCAGCTCCGCGGACGCGTCGGTCGAGGGGGCGTCCCCGGGCTGTGTCTGCTCGTCACCGCGGCGGAGGCGGAGAGCACCGCACGCGAGCGCGTCGACGCGGTGGCCGCGACCCTCGATGGCTTCGACCTCGCGCAGGTCGACCTCGAGCTGCGGCGCGAGGGCGACGTCCTCGGCAGCATGCAGTCGGGCGGGCGGTCCTCGCTCAAGCTGCTCCGGGTCGTGCACGACAGCGAGGTCATCATCGAGGCGCGGGCGGATGCCGCCGAGCTCCTCGAGACCGATCCCGACCTCGCCGACCACCCGGTGCTGGCCGAAGCGCTCCGTCGGCGCCTCGACGAATCAGACCGCGCCGCGCTCGCCAAGAACTGAGCACCGATAGGCTGGCGGCATGAAGCGGATCGCCGTCGTCCCCGGATCGTTCGACCCAGTCACTCTCGGTCACCTCGATGTCATCGAGCGGGCGGCGCGCATCTTCGACGAACTGCACGTGCTGGTCGTGCACAACCCCGACAAGTCCGCGCTGCTGCCGATGCCGCAGCGGGTGTCCTTGCTCGAGCGCTCCATCGCCGACGGAGGGCTGCCTGACAACATCGTCGTCGCGCAGTGGAACGTCGGCCTGCTCGTCGACTACTGCACGGACGTCGGCGCGAGCGTGCTCGTGAAGGGCATCCGCTCGCAGGTCGACGTCGCGTACGAGACGCCCATGGCCATCATGAACCGCAGCCTCGCCGGTGTGGAGACGGTCTTCCTCCTGCCCGATCCGGCGCACGCGCACGTGTCCAGTTCACTCGTCCGGCAGGTGGCCGCGCTCGGTGGCGATGTCAGCCCGTACGTCCCGCAGGTGGTGGCGACCTTCCTCCAGGAGGGCTAGGGCGTCCTCCCGGTCGGGTTCGGCGTAGAATCGTCGATCGTGACTAGGAAGAGAACGAACAATTCGCCGTTCAGCGTCAACGTGCGCGATCTGGTGAACCGTCCCGGGGAGATGCGCGAGCACGACCTCGAGGTGGTGCTCGCCGAGCGCTGGGGCGAGGGCCTGGTCGCCGTCCAGGAGGGTACGACGCTCTCCGAGCAGGTGCGTCTCGAGTCCGTGCACGAAGGGATCCTCGTGACCGTCGACGTCGACGCACTGGCGACCGGCGAGTGCGGACGCTGCCTCCGCGACATCGAACTGCCTGTCGAAGTCGAGATTCAGGAACTTTTCGCGTATCCTGATTCGGAAGCGTCTGACTTCGAGGTTCACGACGACCACGTGGATCTTGAACCTCTGGTCAGAGATGCGGTAGTTCTCGCATTACCGTTTCAGCCGGTGTGCCAGCCGGATTGCCCCGGACTCGACCCCGAGACCGGTGAGCGGCTGGCCGAACGTCCGGAACGACACCCTCACGACGTCGCAGATCCTCGCTGGTCTGCGCTCGCGGGCTTGTCCTCAGACTCCGTACTTGACACAGACGCCAGCAGCGCCCAGCGCGCCGCTGCAGACACAGAAGAGAGATAGATCATGGCTGGAAACCCCCCGAAGCGGAAGGTCTCGCGCTCGAACACCCGCTCGCGTCGCTCGCAGTGGAAGGCCGCCGTGCCGACGCTCGTGAAGACGGTGGAGAACGGCCGCGTCACGTACAGCCTGCCGCACCGCGCCAAGGTCGTCGAGGACTCGCAGGGCACCGCCCTGTACCTCGAGTACAAGGGCCGCAAGGTCGCAGACGTCTGATCCGCGCGTTGAACGTCCGCGTTCGAAGAGCGTGAACACGAATCATTCCGACCACACCGGAATCGGCTCCGAATCGGAGACCGATCCCGGTGTGGTCGTTTTCGCACGACAACTCGGTGTCGACGTCTCCTACGAGCTGCTCGACCTGGCGCTGACGCACCGCTCGTACGCGTACGAGCACGGTGGACTCCCGCACAACGAGCGCCTCGAGTTCCTCGGCGACTCGATCCTCGGGCAGGCCGTCACCGTCATGCTCTACCGCGACTTCCCGCACCTCGACGAAGGCCAGCTGGCGAAGCGACGTGCGAGCCTCGTCTCGACGATCGCGCTCGCCGAGGTCGCACGTTCGATCGGGCTGGGCGAGCGGATCAAGCTCGGCAAGGGTGAGGACCAGACCGGTGGGCGCGACAAGGCGTCCATCCTGGCCGACACGATGGAGGCCGTCATCGGCGCGACGTACCTGTCGGCCGGCCCCGACGCGGCGACGGCACTCGTCCTGCGACTGGTGAACCCCCTGCTCGAGAATCCTGAGCGCTTCGGCGCGGCGATGGACCCGAAGACGAGCCTCCAGGAGGCCGCTGCGGCCATCGGGGCGCCGGCGCCCGTCTACGAGATCGCCAGCTCCGGCCCCGACCACAACCGACGGTTCGTCGCGACGGTGACCGTGGGAACCGCGGTCACGGCGACGGGCTCCGGTACGAGCAAGAAGCACGCCGAGATGGCGGCGGCCCTGGAAGCCTGGTCGAGGATCAGTGCCGGAACTCCCTGAGGTCGAGGTCGTCCGCGCCGGCTTGGAGCCCGCCGTCAGCGGCGCGACCATCGCCGGCGTCGAGGTCTTCGACGAACGCTCCCTGCGCCGCCACGCGAGTGGTGTCGCCGACTTCACCGCACGGCTGACGGGGCGGACCATCCGATCGGCCGTCCGACGCGGGAAGTTCCTCTGGTTCCCCCTCGACGACGATGAGGCGATCGTCGGTCACCTGGGCATGAGCGGGCAGATGCTGCTCCGGTCGCCCGGCGACGACGCCGACCGACTCCTGCGCATCCGCTTGCAGTTGGAGCATCCCGAGCACGGCGAGCTCTGGCTGCACTTCGTCGACCAGCGGATCTTCGGGTCCATGGCGGTGACCGCGCTCGTCCCGACGACGGACGGAGCCGCAGGTGGGTTCGGCGACGAGGTCGCGATGGTGCCCGACCAGGTCGCGCACATCGCCCGCGACCCGATGGACCCGGCCTTCGACGACGCCGGCTTCCTCCGACGACTGCGCGAGAAACGCACCGGTGTGAAGCGGGCGCTCCTCGATCAGACCCTGGTCAGCGGGATCGGCAACATCTACGCGGACGAGTCGCTCTGGGCGGCGCGCATCCACCCCGAACAGGAGACCGCCCGTCTCGGCCTCGGGCGCGCCGGCCGGCTGCTCGATGAGGTGCGTGCCGTGCTCGCGAAGGCCCTGGCGGAGGGCGGGACGAGCTTCGACGCCCAGTATGTGAACGTCAACGGTCAGGCAGGGTACTTCGCGCACAGTCTGAACGCCTACGGCAGGCAGGGTAAGCCGTGTGCGCGCTGCGGCACGTTCATCGTCCGCGAGCAGTTCATGAACCGCGGCTCGCACCGCTGTCCGGTCTGCCAGCGCCGCACCTGACGATCAGTCGCTGCGGGGGAGTCGGCGCTGCCATTCTCCGGAGTAGCCGACGATGCGGAACCCGAGTCGGTCGTTGATCGCGAGCATGTGCGCGTTCTCGTCGGCGTTCCAGGTGTAGATCCGGGACCGCTCGGGTGCCTGATCGGCGAGTGCGATGAGGTTCGCCGCTTTCATCCAGAGTCCGAGGCCGTGTCCCCGGTGGTCGGCGAGCACGAGCGTGTCCCACTGCTCCGCGTGTTCCTTGCCCTCGCCGAGGACGAGCTCGCTGTACCCGGCGACCGCGCCGCTGTCGCGGTGGACGGCGGCGGCGACGATCGCGTGGTCGCCAGACGCCGCCAGCTGGTCCTCGCGCGCGCGGACCCGCTCGGGCGTCCAGACCTCGGGGTCGAGTTCCAGATCGGCGGCCGGGATGTCGGTCGCCATGTGTTCGCGGGCCGTCGCGAGCGAGCCGAGCAGCTCGTCGGGGGTGTGATCCACCCACTGCACGAGGCGGTACGCGTGTCCGGCACGGGCGGTCGACGTCTCGACGATGTCAGGCAGCTCCCCGAGCATCGAGGCGAGGTCGCAGCGGTTGGTCCGCTCGACCTGCGCGAGGGCGTATCCACGATCGAGCATGAACCGGCTGGCCGCGGCGTTCGCGGGGATCGCCCGTTCGCCGACGCTCGCACCGAGGAGTGGTTCGTCGGTCGGGATGTCGTCGACGGCGTGCTGGGTGAAGGCGGTCACCGTCGGGCGGCCGGCCGCGAGGGCCCGTCGCTCCAACTCCTGCAGGAGCGCCGTGCCGATCCCTCGACGCCGCTCCTCTGCGAGAACGCCGACGTTCAGGGCGCCCGTCACCGCGTCGGCCTCGGTGCCGTATCCGAGCCAGCCGCGACCGACCACACGCCCGTCGAGGACGGCGGCGAGCAGGACGCGTCGCTGGAACCGCTGGTCGCGGTACTCGGGAAGGGCCATCGCGGAGGTCAAGGCGAAGTCGTCGGTGGACCAGATCTCGGCTTCGAGCGTGTTCGCGACGTCCTGGACCGCGTCGAACACCGCTGAGCTCCCGGTCGCCGGGATCTCGACCTCGTCGATCGTGGCGCGCATCGTCGCCTCCCTCCCACACCAGACCGTCCTGGGTGATGCGGTCCATGCTACGACCGCCGCGGCGGGCCGGCACAGCGTGGTGTCCCTCGTCCGTCCGCGGATTCGCTACCGTAGTGCACAGCATCCGCGACGCGGGAGAGGAGGTGCGCGTGTACCTGAAGAGCCTGACGCTCAAAGGGTTCAAGTCCTTCGCGCACCCCACCACCTTCGCGTTCGAGCAGGGCGTCACCTGCGTCGTGGGTCCCAACGGCTCCGGCAAGTCGAACGTCGTCGACGCGCTCGCCTGGGTGATGGGCGAGCAGGGGGCGAAGACTCTCCGCGGCGGCAAGATGGAGGACGTCATCTTCGCGGGAACGTCGACCAGGGGACCGCTCGGTCGAGCCGAGGTCACGCTCACCATCGACAACAGCGACGGCGCGCTGCCCATCGAGTACACCGAGGTGACGATCAGTCGCACCCTGTTCCGCAACGGCGGGAGCGAGTACGCCATCAACGGCGACACGTGTCGGTTGCTGGACGTCCAGGAGCTCCTCAGCGACTCCGGTCTGGGCCGCGAGATGCACGTCATCGTCGGGCAGGGGCAGCTCGACGCGGTGCTGCGGGCGACGCCCGAGGAGCGCCGCGGCTTCATCGAGGAGGCGGCCGGCATCCTGAAGCACCGCCGACGCAAGGAGAAGACGCTCCGGAAGCTCGAGGCGATGCAGACCAACCTCACGCGGTTGAGCGACCTCACCGGGGAGATCCGCCGGCAGCTGAAGCCGCTCGGTCGTCAGGCGGAGATCGCCCGGGAGGCGCAGACGATCGCCGCGGTCGTCCGCGATGCCCGCGCCCGGATCCTCGCAGACGACGTCGTGGGCCTCCGGCGCTCCCTCGACGAGCACAACCGCTCGGAGAGTGAGCGCCACAGCGAGCGCCTCGTCCTGCAGGAGCAGCTGGAACAGGCGGAACTGCGGATCAACCGGATCGAGCAGGCACAACTCGGCGACGCGGTCGACGACGCCCGCCGGATCACCTTCGAGCTCGAGAGCGTGCAGGAGCGCCTCCGGAACCTGTACACGCTCGCCAACCAGCGGCTCGCGCTCCTCGGTTCGTCGACGGACACGACGGCCGCCGAACCCCGGATCACGAAGCAGATGGTCGCCGACGCGACCGCGGAGATCGACGGACTGCGGGTGGCGGTCGCCGACGCGGAGCGCGCGTTGCAGGAGGCGCAGGCGGACACCCGCGCGAAGCGCGCCGCACTCGACGCGGTGGACGTGGAGATCGCAGCGCAGAGCGCGCTCGTGTCACGACACGACCTGGAGCTCTCCAAGCTCGCGGGCGCCGTCGACGCCGCCGGGTCCAAACTCGCCGCGGTCCGTGGCGAGGCGTTGCGCCAGCAGAACGCGATCGACGCCGCCGCCCTCCGTCTGGACGCCGCGCGGCTGGAGTACGAGGCGCTCGAGGAGGACCCGACCGTGGCGGACGCCGCCGACTCCGGGCTCGACGACGCCTACGAGGCGGCCCAACGCGGCGCGGCGGAGGCCGAAGGGGAGATCGAGGGCCTGCGCGAGCAGCTCCACACCCTCGAACGTGAACGCGATTCGCTCGGCGCCAAGACCAGTGCACTCTCGCGCGCCCTCGACCTCAAGACCGGTTCGGCCGAACTCGCTGCGAGCGGGATCGAGGGGATCGAGGGGATCGTCGCGGACCGGGTGCAGGTCCGACCCGGCCACGAGTCGGCTGTGGCCGCAGCGCTCGGCACGCTCGCGGAGGCCGCCGTCGCCGTCGACCGGCACGCTGCCCGGCGGGCGCTCGATCACGCGGCCGACCAGGATCTCGGCCGGGTCGAGATCGTCATCGCCGACGGTGCGCGAGACGTCCCGGACGCGCCCGCCGGGTTCACCTCGGCTGCCGAGCTGGTGGAGGCCCCTCCTGGCGTGCTGGGGATCCTCGCCTCGGTCCTCGTCGTCGATTCGCTCGACGACGCGATCGCGGCGTACGACCGACTCGGCTCGTCACTTGGCGCGTTCACCCTCGTGACCCGTGACGGCGCGGTCGTCACGGACAGCATCGTCCGCGGGGGGAGCGGCGGAGCGCAGAGCCGCATCGAACTGCTGGCCGAACGCGATGCGGCAGCCGATCGACACGGCGAGGTCGAGTCGCTCATCGAACGGGCGCGCTTCGCCCTGGCCGAGCAGCGTACGATCCTGCAGGAGGCAAAGCAGACCGCGCAGGCAGCGCTCAGCGCCCTCCGCGAGTTCGACGCCAACCGTGCGTCACAGGCCGAGCGCGTGAACCGGGTCACGGTGCGGTACGAATCCGCACAGGCCGAACACGACCGCCTCCTCGCAGCTGCCGGGACGGCGGAGGCGGCCGTCGCCGACGCAGCTGCCGCCGTGGACCGGGCCAAGCTGGACCACGACACCGCTCGCGCGCGTCCACGACCGCTCCTCGACGTGTCGGCACGCGACGGGCTCTCCGCCGAACTGGACGCGGCACGCGAGGCCGAAGTGCAGCACCGCCTCCTCCTCGAGACCGCGCGCGAACGCGTGCGGGCGGAGGAGCTCGCGGTCGCGAACCTCGAGCGGCAGCGGCAGGCCGACCAGGCCGCGGCTGAGGAAGCGGCTCGGCGTGCGGTCATCCGTGCGCGCCAGGCCGCGGCCGCCACCGCTGTGACGGAGGCGCTCCCGCCCGTCCTCGACTCGGTCGACCGGTCGGTCACCGAGGCCCGCGTCGCGCTCGCGGCAGCCGAGGCGACGCGGGCCAGCCGGAACGCCGAGCTCGTACGACTGCGCGGCGAGGAGCACACGCTCCGGCAGCGGCTGCAGGTCGTCACCGAGAGCGTCCATGGTCTCGAACTCCAGATCTACGAGAAGAAGCTCCACCTGTCCGGTCTGCTCGAGCGCGCCGGGTCGGAGCTGGGACTCGTCGAGGACGTGCTCGTCGCCGAGTACGGGCCCGAGGTTCCGGTGCCCGTCGACCCTCCGACACCCCGCGCGACCGCCCGCTCGGCGGTGCGAACGGCCGACGAGACCGGTCCGGAGGTCTCGCCCGAGACGACGATGCCCGACTCGGACGAGGCGCCCGAGGCACGTGCCGACGGAACCGCGACGCCGGAAGCCGAGCCGGAGGAGGAACCCACCGAGGAGTCGGACGACGTGCCGACGACGCCCTACGTCCGCGCCGAGCAGCAGAAGCGTCTCGCAGCAGCGGAGCGCACCTACGCCCAACTCGGACGGGTCAACCCGCTCGCGCTCGAGGAGTTCGCGGCACTCGAACAGCGCCACCGCTTCCTCACCGAACAGCTCGCCGACCTCACCAGCACCCGCGCCGACCTGCTGTCGATCATCGAGGACATCGACGGGAAGATGGAGGTCATCTTCGCCTCGGCGTTCGCCGACACCGAAGCCGCCTTCACCGAGGTGTTCCCGATCCTGTTCCCGGGCGGCACGGGCAGCATCTCGCTCACCGACCCCGAGCACATGCTCACCACGGGCATCGAGGTGTCGGTCAAGCCCGCCGGCAAGAAGATCGAGCGCCTGTCGCTGCTGTCGGGCGGGGAGCGCTCGCTCGCCGCGGTCGCCCTCCTCATCGCCATCTTCAAAGCCCGACCGAGCCCGTTCTACATCATGGACGAGGTGGAGGCGGCCCTCGACGACGCGAACCTCGGGCGGCTCCTCACCATCTTCGAGGACCTCCGTCAGACGAGCCAGCTCATCGTCATCACGCACCAGAAGCGCACCATGGAGATCGCCGACGCCCTCTACGGCGTCTCGATGCGCCAGGACGGGGTGTCGGCCGTCGTCGGTCAGCGCGTGGCAGCAGAACGCGCGAGCTGATCCGGTCTCGTGCCCACGCGACGGGACCGCGTCGCCGACGGCTACGCTGAGACCATGGCTGCACGCACACCCTGGTCACTCTCCGGTGCCCTCAAAGGCATGTTCCAACGTCCGACGATCGACGAGACCACCTGGGAGGACCTCGAGGACGCGCTCATCGGCGCCGACTTCGGTCCCGACGTCACCGAGTCGATCGTCACAGGCCTGCACGCCTCCGTCGACCGCTACCGCACCACCGACCCGCGCGACCTCCAGCGCATGCTGCGCGAGGAGGTCGAGGAGCGGCTGTCGAAGTTCGACACGACGCTGAAGCTCAGCGAGCGTCCGGCGGTCGTCCTCGTCGTCGGCGTCAACGGGGTCGGCAAGACGACCACCATCGGCAAGTTCGCGAAGTTCCTCCGCAACTACGACCGCACCGTCGTCGTGGGGGCCGCGGACACCTTCCGTGCCGCTGCCGTGGAGCAGCTGGCGACGTGGGCGGAGCGCGCGGGCGCACAGATCGTCCGCCCCCAGCAGCAGGGACAGGACCCGGCGTCCGTCGCCTTCCAGACCATCGAGTACGCCAAGCAGACCGGCACCGAGATCGTCATCATCGACACCGCCGGTCGGTTGCAGACGAAGGGCGGGCTCATGGACGAGCTGTCCAAGATCCGTCGCGTCGTCGAGAAGCAGGCGCCCATCGCCGAGGTCCTCCTCGTCCTCGACGCGACGACCGGTCAGAACGGTCTGTCGCAGGCGCAGGCGTTCATCGAGCACGCCGGGGTGACCGGGCTCGTCCTGACGAAGCTCGACGGCTCCGCGAAGGGCGGGTTCGTCCTCGCCGTGCAGGAGAAGACCGGCATCCCGATCAAGCTCGTCGGCCAGGGTGAGGGCATCGGCGACCTCACCGGCTTCACACCGCACGTCTTCGCACAGAACCTGGTGGGCAGCTGATGGCGATCGAACACGACTACTTCGGTGTCATCGCGACCGAGCCTGGTGGTGGCGTCTACTGGTCCGACAACATCGACGTCGGGGAGCAGTCCGTCTCCATCTCGTTGAGCGCCCCCGACGAGGACGACATCCCGGCCGATGCGCTCGACCTGGCGGCGGCGATGATCCTCGCCCTCGAGGGTTTCGACCTGCGCTCGCGTGAGGCGATGCTGAGCGAGGTCGACGACCGCACCTCCGAGGTGACGGAGTACATCATCCAGGCCGTCGAGGAGCTGGGGGAGTCCCTGCCGGACGTCCTGGTCGACGAGTCCGGAGACCGCGACGTCGACGTCATCCGGTCGATGACGCTGTTGAGCGTCGGGTTCGCGCCGCACCAGCACAACGGCGACGAAGCGTTCGCGGTCTTCGAGTACTCGCTCGACGCGGACCAGCTCGACGGCGTGCTCATGGTCGCCTACAGCTCCGATGGCGAGGTCACCGGGGTCACGAGCGAGGACTGAGCCCGGCAGGTCGAGGCGTCGGCCTCAGACCGCCTGGGCGAAGCCGAGTGAGGCGTCTGCGAGGTGCTGCAGTCCCTCGGGGACCTCGCGGCCCTTCGCCGTCATCGACTGCGCCCAGAGGCGTCCGGCGCGGTAGGACGATCTGACGAGCGGTCCCGCGAGCACACCGAGGAACCCGATCTCCTCGGCCTCCTCCTTGATCTCGAGGAACTCCTGCGGCTTGACCCAGCGGTCCACGGGGAGGTGCCGAGGCGTCGGTCGGAGGTACTGGGTGACGGTGATGATGTCCGTGCCGGCCTCGTGCAGATCCTCGAGCGCCTGACTGATCTCGCTCCGGTCCTCGCCCATCCCGAGGATGAGGTTGGACTTCGTGATGAGGCCGGCCGCACGTGCCTGGGTCAGGACGTCGAGGGAGCGCTCGTAGCGGAAGGCGGGCCTGATCCGCTTGAAGATGCGTGGGACCGTCTCGACGTTGTGTGCGAACACCTCCGGTCGGGAGGCGAACACCTCGCCGAGGAGGTCGGGGTTGCCGGAGAAGTCGGTCGCGAGGATCTCGACCCCCGTCCCCGGGTTCGTCTCGTGGATGCGCCGGACGGTCTCGGCGTGCAGCCACGCCCCCTCGTCGGGGAGGTCGTCGCGTGCCACACCGGTGACGGTCGCGTAGCGCAGCCGCATTCGCTGTACCGAGTCGGCCACACGCCGTGGCTCGTCGCGGTCGTAGTCGGCCGGCTTGCCGGTGTCGATCTGGCAGAAGTCGCAGCGCCTCGTGCACTGCGATCCGCCGATGAGGAAGGTCGCCTCGCGATCCTCCCAGCATTCGAAGATGTTCGGGCAGCCGGCTTCCTGGCAGACCGTGTGCAGGCCCTCCTCCTGCACGAGCGCCCGGAGCTGTCGGTACTCGGGTCCCATCGTCGCGCGGGTCTTGATCCAGTCGGGCTTCCGCTCGATGGGGGTCTGCGCGTTCCGGACCTCGAGCCGCAGGAGCTTCCGTCCGCCGGTGTCCGCCGCGGGAGCGGGTGCCGGTGCGCCGCAGCCGCTCACGCGGCGGCTCCGATCGTGGTCGCGGACGCGGCCGTCCAGCCGGGCCGGAGTGCTTCGAAGATCTCGGAGACGCGCTCGGCGACGTCGCTCGGCGTGACCCGTCGACCGAGCTCGGTGCTGATCGTGGTAACGCCGGCATCGGCGATGCCGCACGCGACGATGTGGCCGAAGGGCTCGAGGGAGTTGTCGCAGTTGAGCGCGAAGCCGTGCAGCGTGACGCCCGCCTGCACCCGGACACCGACGGCGCCGATCTTCGCGGCCGGTCCGCCGGCGACGGGGTCGACCCAGACACCCGACCGTCCGTCGATGCGGCGGCCGGTGACACCGAGCTCCGTGATCGTCTGCAGCATGACCTCCTCGAGCAGGCGGACGTGCGCCACGACGTCGACCGGCTCCGGGAGGCGGACGATCGGGTAGCCGGTGAGCTGTCCGGGACCGTGCCAGGTGATGCGGCCGCCGCGGTCGACCTCGACGACCGGTGTGCCGTCGTCGGGGCGCTCGTGCGGGCGGGTCAGCTTGCCCGCCGTGTACACGGGCTCGTGTTCGCACAGGATGAGGTGCTCCGGCGCTTCACCGCTGACGACCGCCTCATGGACCCGACGCTGCAGCGCCCAACCCTCGCGGTACGGGACGAACGCGGGCGCGAGCCCGGCGATGAGGAGCTGTGTCATGGCCGCCACGATAGCATTGTTGGACGCCGTCCAAATACTCATCTTCCGACCGTGTCGGCGATCGACCGGGTCGCGCCGCGGTCTGCCCTAAACTGGAGGGATCATGGCAACGTTCGGCACACTCTCTGACCGCCTCGCGGATACGTTCAAGAACCTCCGCACCAAGGGCAAGCTCTCCGCGGCCGATGTCGACGGCACCGTCCGCGAGATCCGTCGCGCCCTCCTCGACGCGGACGTCGCACTCGACGTCGTCAAGGACTTCACGGGTCGCGTACGCGAGCGCGCCCTCGGCGACGAGGTGAGCAAGGCCCTCAACCCGGCGCAGCAGGTCGTCCAGATCGTCAACGACGAGCTCGTCACGATCCTCGGCGGACAGCAGCGGCGTCTCGAGTTCGCGAAGAAGCCGCCGACCGTCATCATGCTCGCCGGACTCCAGGGTGCCGGAAAGACGACACTCGCGGGCAAGCTCGCCAAGTGGCTCAAGAAGGACGGCCACACGCCGCTCCTCGTTGCCTCCGACCTCCAGCGCCCCAACGCCGTCAACCAGCTCCAGGTCGTCGGAGAGCAGGCGGGCGTCCCCGTCTACGCTCCCGAGCCCGGCAACGGGGTCGGCGATCCGGTCAAGGTCGCCCGCGACGGCGTCCGGTTCGCCGAGCAGAAGCTCTACGACACCGTCATCGTCGACACCGCCGGACGACTCGGCGTCGACGCCGAGCTCATGAAGCAGGCGTCGAACATCCGCAAGGCGGTCGATCCCGACGAGGTCCTCTTCGTCATCGACGCGATGATCGGTCAGGACGCGGTCGCGACGGCCAAGGCCTTCCTCGACGGCGTCGACTTCACCGGCGTGGTGCTCTCCAAGCTCGACGGCGACGCGCGCGGTGGTGCGGCACTCTCCATCGCCTCGGTCACCGGACGCCCCATCATGTTCGCGTCGACCGGTGAGGGTCTCGACGACTTCGAGCCGTTCCACCCCGACCGCATGGCGAGCCGGATCCTCGACCTCGGTGACATCCTCACCCTCATCGAGCAGGCGCAGCAGAACTTCGACGAGGAGGAGGCGCGCAAGGTCGCGGAGAAGTTCGCGACCGACTCCTTCACACTCGACGACTTCCTCAAGCAGATGCAGCAGCTGCGCGGCATGGGTTCCATCAAGAAGATGATGGGCATGCTCCCCGGCATGGGGCAGATGAAGGAGCAGCTCCAGAACTTCGACGAGCGCGAGATCGTCCGCACCGAGGCCATCATCCAGTCGATGACCACGGCCGAGCGCACGAACCCGAAGATTCTCAACGGATCCCGCCGCCTGCGCATCGCCAAGGGTTCCGGCATGACCGTCACCGAGGTCAACGCCCTCGTCAACCGCTTCGAGCAGGCGGCCAAGATGATGAAGACCGTCGCCAAGGGTGGCGTGCCGAACATCCCCGGGATGGGTCCGGTCCCCGGTGCGCGGACGAACCGACCGAAGCCGCAGGCCAAGAAGAAGGGTTCCCGCTCAGGCAACCCGGCCAAGCGCGCGGCGGAGAACGCCGGCGCCGTCGAGACGCAGGCTGCCGCCACGGGCGCTGGATTCGGCCTCGGCGGCGGTTCGTCGTCGGGATCGGCCGCCCCGACCGAGGCGGAGCTCGCCGAGCTGCAGAAGTTCCTGGGTCGCTGAGTCGAGCGGAGGCGGTATGCGCGCGCTGAGGGCACCGGCCTCGGTCGTCGCAGTCGTCCTGACCGTGGGCTTGCTCGCCGGGTGCTCCGCGCCGTCACCGGGCGAACGCGTCCTCGGCGCCTGGGGTGAGGGCACCGGCGCTGCCGATCCGCACCTGGTGTTCACCGACGACGGCCGAGTGAGTGGTTCGGACGGCTGCAACAGTCTCTCCGGATCCTGGCGTGCGAAGGACGACGCGGTCGTCGTCTCCGACGTCGCGAGCACCCTGATGGCGTGCCCGGGCGTCGACACCTGGCTGCGGGGGATCGCACAGGCGACGCTCTCGGACGACGGAGGGCGCTTGACCGTGACCGACGACGCCGGCACACGGATCGGGACGCTCGACCGCGCTGAGTGACGCCGCCTCGTCAGGCGGAGGGCTGGACCCCGTGTCGCAGCTCCTTCGCGAGGGAGCTCACGACCGCCTGCAGGCTGCCGCCGTTCGCGTGGGCGACGGCGAGCTGTCGCTGGTAGCTCGCGCCGTGCTCGATGATCGTGGCGATGCTCGCCAGTTCGTCCGCACAGCCGAGCCGACGGGCGACCGGCGCGAGGGTGTCGAGCAGGTCGTGCAGGTCGTCGGTCACGAGGCGCTCGTGGCCCGAGGAGTCGAGGATGATCTCGGCGTCCAGGCCGTACCGGGCCGCACGCCACTTGTTCTCGCGGACGTACCACGGCTGCAGGGTCTGCAGGCGCTCTCCGGCGTCGAGGCGGTCGGACAGGTGCTCGGTGAGGCAGTGGATGAGCGAGGCGAGGGCGCCGAACTCCGCGACGGTCGACGCTCCGTCGCACGCGCGCATCTCCACCGTGCCCCACTGCGGCGACGGTCGCACGTCCCAGCGGACCTCGGTGTGGTCCTCGATGATGCCGGTCACCGTCATGTCGTCGACGTAGGCCTCGAACTGCTCCCAGTCCGAGAGCTGGTAGGGGAGGCCCGCCGTCGGGAGCTGCTGGAACATGAGCGCGCGGTTCGACGCGTACCCGGTGTCGACCCCGCCCCAGTACGGGCTGGACGCCGACAACGCCTGGAGGTGGGGCAGGTAGGTCAGCAGCCCGTTCATGATCGGGAGGACCTTGTCGACCGTCTCGACGCCGACGTGCGCGTGCACACCCCAGATCATCATGTTGCGACCCCACCACTGCGTGCGGTCGATGAGCTTGTGGTACCGGGGCTTGTCGGTGACCTGCTGGTCGTACCACTGGCCGAACGGGTGCGAACCGCTGCAGATGAGCTCGACGCCCATCGGATCCGTGATCGCCCGCACCTCGGCCAGCTGGCCCTCGAGGTCCGCGATCGCCTCGGGGACCGTGTGGTGAACACCCGAGACGAGTTCGACGGTGTTGAGCAGCAGCTCGTTGGTGATCTGCGGATGATCGGAACCGTCGCTCGGGCGGAGTTCCGACAGGACGGTGTCCGCTGCGCCGACGAGATCGCCGGTGTCGCGGTCGACGAGGGCGACCTCCCACTCGAGGCCGACGGTCGAACGCTCGGATCTGGCGAACTCGATGGGCATTGGCGTCGACCTCCCGCAGGGCGCGGCCGGATGCCGTGCGCCAGCCCATCTTCACACGGGGTGGAGGGGTCATCCGGTATCGGTGTCGCCGGATTACCCAGATCGCCCGATGTCTGGCAGAATAGAGAGTTGAGTCTGCGCGGAGTTCGACCCTCTATCCGACGCCCGCAGCAACCACAGTTTTCGCGTCGAGCGTGTGGCCCCACCTTTCGGCAGCGAGCACATCAAACATCACATCATTCAGGAGAATCGTGGCTGTCAAAATCCGTCTCAAGCGTCTCGGCAAGATCCGTGCGCCGTACTACCGCATCGTCGTCGCAGACTCGCGCACGAAGCGCGACGGTCGTGTCATCGAGGAGATCGGCAAGTACCACCCCACCGAGGAGCCCTCGTTCATCGAGGTCGACTCCGAGCGTGCGCAGTACTGGCTCAGCGTCGGCGCCCAGCCGACCGAGCAGGTCGCAGCGCTCCTCAAGCTCACCGGTGACTGGGGCAAGTTCAAGGGCGACAAGGACGCCGTGAGCACCGTCCGCGTCAAGGAGCCGAAGGCCGCCTTCGTCGCCGACGAGAAGAAGAAGCCCGTCCTCAAGCCGAAGGCCGAGGCCCCCGCGGCCAAGGCTGCTCCGGCCGAGGCCGAGGCGCCCGCTGCCGACGCCGCTGAAGCAGAGCAGGCGTAGTCTTGCTCGCTCCCGCGCTCGAACATCTCGTCAAGGGGATCGTCGATCACCCGGATGACGTTCGCGTCACAGCACAGAACTCCGCCCGTGGCGAGGTCCTCGAGGTTCGTGTGAACCCCGAGGACCTCGGCCGGGTCATCGGTCGTGCTGGCCGGACGGCCAAAGCCCTGCGCACCCTCGTGGCAGCGCTGGCAGACGGTCGGCGGGTCCGAGTCGACGTGGTCGACACGGACGCCTCCGGCGCCAGCGCGTAGGTGGCGGACGAGACGGAGCCGAAGACCCAGTTGCGGGTCGGTCGGCTCACGAAAGCCCATGGTCTGAAGGGCGCCCTGAAGGTCGAGCTCTACACGGATGAGCCGGAGCACCGGTTCACCCCGGGCGCGACGTTCACGCTCCAGGTCCCTGCAGGATCGAAGTGGCGCGGCAAGACACTCGAGCTCATCGAACTGCGCTGGTACAACAGCCAGCCGGTCGCCTTCTTCGTCGGGATCTCCGATCGCAGTGAGGCGGAGACCCTCGTGAAGGCGATCCTCTGGGTCGAGCAGGACCCCACCGAGCTGCCGGTCGACGACGACGCGTGGTACGACCACCAGCTCGTCGGGTTGGCCGTGCACCGCGACGGCGTCGCCGTCGGTACCGTCGCCCGCGTCGACCACTTCCCGGCTCAGGACCTCCTGATCGTGAAGACCGGCGACGGCGAGGTCATGGTCCCGTTCGTGAAGGCGATCGTCCCCACGGTCGACATCGCTGCCGGGATCGTCACGGTCACGCCGCCCACCGGTTTGTTCGAGGAACTCCCGGAGGCCGACGATGCCCCCGAGACGTCGACGGCCGGTCCAGTCGAGTCCGAGGCCTCCGACGAGGCTCAGGACGACACCGGAGCGTCGCAGCCGGAGCAGTAGAACCCGTTCCGAGTCGGTCCTCCCGGCTCGGAACACCCACGACGGAGGCGTCGGTTGCGTGCAACCGGCGCCTCCGTCGTGGTCGTATCGGTTGACCGACGCGACCGGGACGACGACCGTCGCGCGAATAGACTGCTCCTCATGCGCATCGACATCGTCACGATCTTCCCGACCTTCTTCGATGCCCTGGACCTCTCGCTGCTCGGCAAGGCGAAGCAGAGCGGGCTCATCGAACTGGACGTCCACGATCTGCGGGATTCGACGCACGACCGTCACCGCACCGTCGACGACACCCCGTACGGCGGGGGAGCCGGCATGGTCATGAAGCCGGAACCCTGGGGCGAGGCGCTCGACGGCATCCTGGGCGACGACACCGAGGAGGAGCCGCTGGTCATCTTCCCGTCTCCGGCGGGTGAGGTGTTCACGCAGGCGATGGCCCGCGAGCTCGCGGCCGAGCCGCACCTCGTGTTCGGCTGCGGCCGGTACGAGGGCATCGACCACCGCGTCTTCGACCACACGGCCAGTCGGGCGCGGGTCCGCCTGGTGAGCCTCGGCGACTACGTCCTCAACGGGGGAGAGGTGGCGGTGATGGCGATGATCGAGGCGATCGGTCGGCTCGTCCCGGGGGTCGTCGGCAACCCGGAGAGTCTCGTCGAGGAGTCGCACGAAGACGGGCTGCTCGAGTACCCGAGCTACACGAAGCCCGCCGAGTGGCGAGGACTACCCGTGCCGCCGGTGCTCCTGAGCGGCAACCACGGTGCGATCGCCACCTGGCGTCGTCAGCAGCAGATCGAGCGGACCCGCGAGGTCCGCCCGGATCTGCTGCCCGCCGATGCGCCGGACGCCTGAGCGCCCAGGGGTGCTGTGCGTGACGGCTGTCAGGGCCGACGCCGCACGGCGGCGGCGATGCCGGCGATGACGAGGACCGCCCCGGTCG
Source organism: Plantibacter sp. MMLR14_011 (assembly GCF_001865025.1). NCBI lineage: Bacteria > Bacillati > Actinomycetota > Actinomycetes > Micrococcales > Microbacteriaceae > Plantibacter > Plantibacter sp. MMLR14_011. The sequence continues at coordinate 191,748 of NZ_MJGW01000017.1, read as the reverse complement.
CGATGATCGCCCCGGTGATCCACCCCAGAGGGTCGATGCGCACCTCGGTGAGATTGGTGACGAGCATGGCCCCGGCGAAGACGAGCAGGAGGACGCCCCAGAGGATCGTGCCGAAGCGTGGCGCCCGACCGCCTCGATCCGTCGGGCCGACACCGGTCCTCGGCTCATCGGCCGTCTGCGCGGTGGTCGTCTGCGCTCTGGTCGACTCCGTGGTGGCCGTCTGATCGGTCTCCGACGGAGCCGATCCCGTCGCCGCGTCGGCTGGGGACGACATGTCTGCCGCTCCGGTCCGGTCGTCCAGCTCGCTCATCGTCCCGCCTCCGCTTCCTCGGTCACCACAGCGCTGCCGGCGACCGTCCACACCCGTACCCGCGTCGTGTCTCCTGACGCCGTTTGTCCGTACCGTGCCTCATCCTGGAAGAGGGCTCCGCCGCGTCGGTCCGTCCGGTCCCGACCGTCGCGTCCCGTCTCCAGGGTGCCCGCGATCGCTGAGAACTCGACGATCACCGGCACGTCCTCGGGGATGAGCACGTCGACCTCGCCTGCGAGGATCCACACGTCGATCGTGCCACCGCGCAACGCGTCGTCGTCGGCGAGTTCACCGAGGTCGAGCGTGGGTTGGCCGGCGATCATCACGTAGCCGCGTCGGTCGTCCGCATCCGTCGACGTCACGGTCCAGGTCGTGCGTCCGACCGGCAGGAAGGAGGAGCCGAGTGGGAACACGCCGGTGGCGAGCAAGGAGATCACAGCGGCCCACGTGAAGAGCCCGAGCCAGCCGCTCTCCCGTCCGCTGATGCCCGCGATGATCGTCGCGACGGCGAGCGCACCGAGCGCTGCGGCGAGCCCGATGACCACGACGACCGGGACCGAGAACCCGGCGCTCGCCGCGATGACGGCCGCGCCGGCACCGGCGAGCAGCGCCAGTCCGAGGGTGATCGCCACGAAGGCCGCTCCAGGGTGCTGCGCACGACGCTCTCGAGCCTTCGTCTCGCGCTCGGCCTGCTGCTCGGCTCGCTGGCGGCTCATCTCGTCCCGGAACTCCTGACTCGTCCAGCCGCGCTGCTGGCGCGGAGCCCCGTCCCACGCGGTGGTGGTGGTGGTGGTGGCTCCAGGGAGTGGGACGGTCGCGCTCGCATCACCAGGCGAACCGTCGGCCTTCGCGAGCGACACCGGGTTCGCGGCACCGGGGGAGGCCGGGGGCGAGCCGGCAGGGCCCGAAGGGGAGGCCGTGGGCGATGGCGCCGTCGGCTTCGGGATCGAGGCGTCGCTGGTCCACGGGTCGCGCTGTGGCGGTGTCTCAGGCGGAGTCGACCGCCCAGGGTCGCGGCGGGAGAACATCACGATCAGCCAGACCGCTGCGGCGACCAGAGCGATCACCCAACCGGCGGTCATGGTCGACTCCAGCCACCCCGGCAGGTTCCACGCATGCGGCACGCCGTCCCACCAGAGGCCGCGCATGAACGGCACCACGGTGAGGACCGCGAGGATGCCGATCGCGACGATCGCCGGGTCGAAGACGCCCCGGATCGCACGCTCGAGGTGGATCCGCCCCTGCTGGTCGGGGATGAGCGCCCAGCCCGCGGCGTAGACGAAGAGGACCGGCCCGCCCAGGATCGCGATGACGATGAGGGCTCCGCGCACGATCATCGGATCGAGGCCGAGCCGGGCCGCGACACCCCCGGCGACACCGCCGAGCCACGAGTCGCTCGAGCGACGGAGACCGGTGGACCGCCACCAGTCGAAGAAGCGGGTCGTCGGATCCTGCGGGGCTGGTGCCCCCGGTTCTGCTCCGGTGGGCGGCGTGCTGTGGTTCGTCATGGTCCGATTCTGGCGAAGCGTCCGGGTCGGGCCCATCCGGCATGACCCTGAGTGCACCCTGATCCTGCCGTCCCAGGGTGCCGACCGCACCCCGAACTGCTTGGATGGCTCCATGGGAACCGAGGTGATGATCCGTCCGAGGCGCCGCTTGCTCGGCGGTGTCTGCGCCGGCTTCGCCGAGCACACCGGTCTCCCCGTCGCTGCGGTGCGGACGGCGACCGTCATCCTCGCGTGCTGCGGCGGAGCGGGCCTGCTCCTCTACGTGTGGCTGTGGGTCATGACGCCGACGCAGGGCGCGGACGCACCGCTCGATCCCCGGGAGCACCTGCTCCGGCCTGCCTCGAACGACGACGGAGACGACCTCGACGGCCCCCGTCGCGCGCCGATCACGGAGGTGCTGCTCGGGATCGCCCTGCTCGCGGCCGGGACCGCGCTGATCGCGACCCGGACCGGGCTGGACATCCCACTCGAGGCCGTCATCCCCGTCATCGTGGTCCTCGCGGGAGCCGCACTCGCGTGGCGGCAGTTCGGCGAGCGTGGTCGCGGTGAGGGTTCACGTGCCCTCCTGATCCGCGTGCTCGGAGCGCTCGTCCTCGTCGTCCTCGGCATCCTCCTGTTCTTCGTCACCGGGGACCGCCCGAACATGTGGACGGTCATCGTCGCAGCGATCGCCGTGCTCCTCGGGGTCGCCGTGGTCATCGCGCCCTGGGCACTCCAACTGAACCGCGACCTCGCCGACGAGCGCGCCGCGCGGATGCGCGAGGCCGACCGCGCCGAGATCGCCGCGCACCTGCACGACTCCGTGCTCCAGACGCTCGCGCTCATCCAGCAGCAGGCCGGCCCGGGGAGCGAGGCGTCCCGTCTCGCCAGGGCGCAGGAGCGCGAGCTGCGGAACTGGCTCTTCTCCGGCGGGACCGCTCCGACGGGTGACCTCGCGACCGAGCTGCGGACCATCGCGGCCGCGGTGGAGGCCGACCACGCCGTGCGCGTCGACGTCGTCGCGGTCGGGCGTGCGATCGACGACGCCCCGGAGCCGCTCCTCGCCGCCGCACGGGAGGCCGTGCTCAACGCGGCACGTCACGCCGGCGGCGACGTCTCCGTGTACCTCGAGACGGCACCGCAGCGGATCGAGGTGTCGATCTCCGACCGCGGCCCCGGGTTCGACCTGGAACAGGTCCCGCGGGACCGCCTCGGGGTCCGGGAGTCGATCATCGGCCGGATGCAGCGCATCGGCGGCGAGGCGACCATCCGATCGGGGCCCGGCGGACGAGGTACCGAGGTCCGTCTCGTCCTGCCCGTCCACGACGCCGCGCCGACTGCGCCGCAGCCCGACACCGTCCCGACCGTTCCGAGGAGCCGACCATGAGCGACCGACCACTGACCGTCGTGATCGTCGACGACCACTCGATCTTCCGTTCCGGGCTGCGCAGCGAGCTCGATCCCGGCATCGAGGTGCTGGGCGAGGCCGGCGACGTGGAGGAGGCGATCCGGGTGATCGGGGAGACCCGCCCGCAGGTCGTGCTGCTCGACGTCCACCTGCCGGGTGGCGCCGGCGGCGGTGGCGCGGACGTGATCGCCGGCTCGGTGACCACCGCGCCCGCCACCCGGTTCCTCGCGCTCAGCGTCTCGGACGCCGCCGAGGACGTCGTCCGGGTCATCAGGGCCGGTGCGCGCGGCTACATCACCAAGAGTTCCTCGGGGGCCGAGGTCGCGGAGGCGGCACGACGGGTCGACGACGGCGACGCGGTCTTCTCGCCTCGCCTCGCGGGCTTCGTCCTGGACGCCTTCGGAGCCGTGACGGGGGAGACCGCGGAGTCCGTCGACGAGCTCGACCGGCTGTCCGCCCGCGAGCAGGAGGTCATGCGCCTCATCGCCCGCGGTTACGCCTACAAGGAGGTCGCGACGGAGCTGTTCATCTCCGTGAAGACCGTGGAGACCCACGTGTCGAGCGTGCTGCGCAAGCTGCAGCTGTCCTCGCGCCACGAACTCGCCGCCTGGGCTCTGCAGCGCAAGCTCCTCTGACCACGCGGGCCGGGACCGACATCGGCCGTCAGCGAACGACCAGTGCACGCTCAGGAGCCCGGCGGTAGCCTGAGGGACATGATCATCCGTCGGGCGTTCTACTACTGGCGATTCGCCGCGATCTTCGTGCTGCCCGCCTGGCCGTTCGTCGGATCGGGACTCTTCGGTGAGAGCGGCTGGAGCCTCTTCGGGCTCTTCATCGCCATGCCGATCCTCGCCATCGCGCTCGCTGCGATCGCGTTCCTCATCTCCGCCCGGGCCAGCGTCCGGACGACGAAGCTCGTGTCCTGGACGGACGTCGGCCTGCTCACGCTCTGGCACATCACGATCATCTGCTTCGGCTCCTTCAGCTCGGGCATCGCCCTCTGGGCGGTCCTCGGCGTCGTCGCCGGCCTCGCCGCCTTCTGGGGCGTCATCGCGCAACTCATCTCCGAGACGGCACGCCGGGCTCGGGAGACGATGGCCGAATTCGAGCGCATGGCCGCTGCAGCGGGGCCAGGCACGATGCCCGGATCGGCGATCCCGCCACAGCCTCGGTTCGATCCCGGCCCGATCGACGGCGGCGAGTTCATCGTCATCGAGGAGTCGAAGCCCGACGAGCGCCGCTGAGCGGTCGTCTCCACCGCTGTCGCCCGCGCCGTCCGGGGCCCGGTTTCCCATCCGGGGCCCTTTCATGACACAATTGCTGTTTGTGCCTCCGCAGTTCTGCCACAGGGGAACGCCGGCATCGGGCACACCCTTCCTTCCGAACGTATTCAGCGGTCGACCTGTGGCGGTCGCAGAGATGGAATCATCATGCACATTCTCGACTCAGTCGATGCAGCATCCCTCAAGTCGGACATCCCCGACTTCCGCGCCGGCGACAACGTCAAGGTGCACGTGAACATCATCGAGGGCAACAAGTCCCGTATCCAGGTCTTCCAGGGTGTCGTCATCGGCCGCTCCAACGAGGGTGTCCGCGAGACCTTCACGGTCCGCAAGGTGAGCTACCAGGTCGGCGTCGAGCGTACCTTCCCGGTGCACTCCCCGAACATCGACCACATCGAGGTCGTCACCCGCGGTGACGTCCGTCGCGCGAAGCTGTACTACCTCCGCGAGCTCCGTGGCAAGAAGGCGAAGATCAAGGAGAAGCGCGACAACTAGTCGTCCTCCCGGTCGCCCTCCGCGATCATTCCTGAGCTCCCCACCGGATAAGCTGGTGGGGAGCTCAGGCGGTTAAATGACAGACAATTCCCTGGCGGCAGACGCGTCGCCCGACCACCAGCAGCGCCCCCGCGGCAAACGCGGAGCGCTGCTCTTCCTTCGCGACCTCCTGATCATCTTCGTGGTCGCGCTGCTGGTCTCCTTCCTCATCAAGACCTTCCTCGTGCGGTCGTTCTACATCCCGTCCGGGTCGATGGAGAACACGCTGCAGATCCAGGACCGCATCCTGGTGAACGAGCTCGTCCCCGACGTGGTCTCGCTGAACCGTGGCGACGTGGTCGTCTTCCAGGATCCGGGCGGCTGGCTCCCGCAGACGGTCGAGGCTCCGCAGCCTCCCGTCACCGCAGCCGTCGAATGGGTGCTGTCGATCTTCGGCCTCGTCGCTCCCGACAGCGACGACCACCTGATCAAGCGCGTCATCGGCCTGCCCGGCGACCACGTGTCGTGCTGCAACCCCCTCGGGCAGATGACGGTCAACGGGGTGCCGCTGAACGAACCGTACGTGAAGCTCCCGGCCGGCACCGAGAAGGTGTCCGGAGACCCGTTCGACATCGTCGTCCCGGAGGGCTCGCTCTGGGTCATGGGCGACAACCGGTACAACTCGAAGGACTCCCGGTACAACGGCGACACACCCGGTGGTGGCTTCGTCCCGATCGACAACGTCGTGGGGCGCGCGTTCGTCATCACCTGGCCGTCCAGCAACTGGGCCTGGCTCGACAACTACCCGTCCGTCTTCCAGGGCATCCCCGCCCCAGAAGAGGAGTGATGGCCGTCAGCGAACCGACCCTCGAGGTCGAGTACGAACTGTTCGCTGCGGGTGTCCCGTCGGTCATCGGCATGGACGAGGTGGGTCGCGGAGCCATCGCCGGCCCGGTGGCCGTCGGCGCTGCGGTCGTCGCCCCGGCGTGCGGGGCGTTCCCTGCGGGACTCCGTGACTCGAAGCTGTTGAGCGAGCGAGCGAGGACCCGCCTGGAACCGCTGGCCCGCGAGTGGGTGTTGCACGGGGCCGTCGGGCTCGCGAGTCCGGCGGAGGTCGACGAGCTCGGCATCACCGCGTGCCTCGGACTCGCCGGCCGTCGGGCGCTGCTCGAACTGCACGCCGTCGGCGCGGATGTCGCCGGGTCCACCGTCCTGCTCGACGGCAACAGTGACTGGCTGAGCCGGGCGCTCCAGCGACCGCTCACCATCACCACGAGGGTCAAAGCGGATCGGGACTGCGCGTCGGTCGCCGCAGCGTCCGTACTCGCCAAGGTGCACCGCGACCGACTGATGATCGAGTTGCACGAGGCACTGCCGGAGTACGGGTGGGAGGGCAACAAGGGATACGGCTCGGCGCAGCATCTGTCGGCCCTCTCCGAGCACGGCCTGACCCTCCACCACCGGAGCAGCTGGCTGCCCGCCTACACGTAGACTGGAGAGACCATGGACGAAGACGAGTTCGAAGACTACGACCGCGAGGTCGAACTGGCCCTCTACCGCGAGTATCGCGATGTCGTGGGGCAGTTCAAGTACGTGATCGAGACCGAGCGCCGGTTCTACCTCGCCAACGAGGTCGACCTCGTGCGACGCGACACGGCGAACGACTTCTACTTCGAGCTCTCCATGACCGACGTCTGGGTGTGGGACGTCTACCGGTCCGACCGGTTCGTCAAGAGCGTCCGAGTGCTCACGTTCAAGGACGTCAACGTCGAGCAGTTGTCCTCGCGCGACTTCGAGCTCCCGAAGGAACTCACGCTCGACGAGTAGGGCGAGGCCCCCGCGACCGACAGCGCTCCACAGGCGCGCTTCGCCGCGCGCTCGTCGACGACGGACCCACCTCTGGGTGACGAGCCGCGTCTGCACGCTTGGCTGGATGCCAGGAGGTGCACATGGCACGGAAGGACGAGCTCGGCCGACGCGGCGAGCAGGTGGCGGCGGATCATCTCGAGGCGTGCGGATACCGCATCCTCGACCGCAATTGGCGATGCCCGCAGGGCGAACTCGATCTCGTCGCGGACGACGACGGCACGCTGGTCTTCGTCGAGGTGAAGACCCGTTCGGGCGTCGGCTTCGGTGATCCCGCGGAGGCGGTCACGCCGAGCAAGCTGGCCCGGATCGGTCGCCTCGCCGGCGCCTGGTGTGCTGAGCACCGACCGCGTTCGAGGCGGATGCGCGTCGACGTCGTCGGCATCGTGCTGCCGTCCGAAGGCGACATGCGACTCCAGCACCTGCGGGGAGTCTCCTGATGGCCGTCGCACGCACCTGGTCGGTCGCACTCGCCGGCCTCACGGGCGCGATCGTGGAGGTCGAGGCGTCTGCCGCCGCGACCGTGCCGGGTATGGCGATCGTCGGTCTTCCCGACAAATCGCTCGGGGAGGCCGCGCACCGCATCAAGAGTGCGACGGCGAACTCCGGCTGCGAGCTGCCCGGCGGCAAGCTCACGATCAACCTGTCTCCAGCGTCGCTGCCCAAGCAGGGGAGCGCCTTCGACCTCTCGATGGCGATCGCCTGCCTCGCCGTGGGCGGCCTGGTGCGCCGGGAGTCCGCCGAGCGGGTCGTCCACCTCGGTGAGCTCGGGCTCGACGGTCGACTCCGTCCGCTCGTCGGCGTGCTGCCGGCCGTCCTCGCCGTCGCCCGCGCCGGCTACGACGCGGTGATGGTGCCGACCGCCAACGTCGAGGAGGCGCAGCTCGTGCCCGGCGTCACGGTGATCGGGGCGACCTCGCTACGTGATGCGGCCATCTGGCACGGTGCAGAACTCTCCGCGATCGACCTCGAACCCGTCCGGCAACGGGTCGATCGGTTGCCCACGCCCGACCCACTCGATCTCGCGGACGTGGTTGGACAACCGGAGGCGGTCGACGCGATGGTCGCTGCGGCGGCCGGCGGGCACCACGTCATGATGGTCGGACCTCCCGGGGCCGGCAAGACCATGCTGGCCGCCCGGCTCCCCGAGATCCTTCCCGACCTCGACGCCGAGGCCGCGGTCGAGGTCAGCTGCCTCCGCTCGCTCATCGGTCTGCCGCCGGACGGCGCGCTCGCCCGACGACCACCGTGGGAGAGCCCGCACCACTCGTCCTCGGCGGCGGCGATCATCGGTGGCGGTTCGCGCCAGATCCGCCCTGGGGCAGCCGCGCGCGCGGCGCACGGCGTGCTCTTCCTCGACGAAGCGCCGGAGTTCCGCGCCGACGTCCTCGACTCGCTGCGTCAGCCACTCGAAGCCGGCGTGGTCACCGTGCATCGTGCGCACGGCAGCGCGACGTTCCCGGCCGCCTTCCAACTGGTCCTCGCCGCGAACCCCTGCCCGTGCGGTCAGTACGGCACGGCGGACGGCGTCTGCACCTGTCCACCGCAGGCCCGTCGACGCTATCTCGGGCGGATCTCGGGGCCGCTCCTCGACCGGATCGACATCCGCGTGCGGGTGCACCGGATCACCTCGGCACTGACGAGTCTCTCGCGGGAGGGTGAGGTCTCCACCGCCGAGGCTCGTTCCCGCGTCGAGGCGGTGCGGGCCGCGAGTGCCGAGCGGTTGGCCGGCACCGGCTGGACCACGAACGCACAGGCGAGCGGCACCTGGCTCAGGAGCCCGCGGATGCGGCTGTCCAGATCCGTCACCAGCGCGTTGGACCGCTCCCTCGAGCGGGGAGGCATCACCATGCGTGGCTACGACCGGATCCTCCGATTGAGCTGGACGCTCGCCGACCTCGACGGCGCCAATAGCCCCACAGCCGAGCACTTGGGGCGCGCCCTCTTCCTGCGGAAGGGCATCTCATGAGTGCGTGGTTCGGTTTGGACCGCGGGTTGGTCGAACGCCTCGTCCGAGGCCTCGGCGGCCTGGAACCGGTCGTGGCCGCGGGCAGCCCTGGCGCAGATGGAGGTGCCGAGCCCGTCTTGGAGGCCGATGATGACGTCGGCACCGCCGGGATCCGGGCGGCGTTCGCTCGGGCGGCCTGGACGATGATCGCCGAACCGGGCGACGGCGTGGCCGGGCTCGTGATCGGTGCGCTCGGCCCTGCGGGCGCACTGTCAGCGGTTCTGGACCGGGTGGGGCCGACCGAACTGCAGCGCCGCATCCTCGGCAGCGAGTGGTCCAGTGGCTTGGGCTCGACGTCGGCCGATGCAGAGTCCGAGGATCCCTCCGCGGTGCCCGCCTCCCGTGTGCTCGGAAGTGCGCTGGAACGCTGGCGGCCCCGGCTCGTCTCGGCTGACCTCGTCGCCGCGTGTGAGACGGCGATCGAGGTCGGCGTCCGACTCCTCCTGCCCGGCGCTCCGGGCTGGCATGCGGGGTTCGACCACCTCGGTGTGCACGCGCCGCACGCCCTCTGGCTGCGCGGCTCTCCCAACGCCCCCGCGGGAGAACGTGCCATCGCGTTGGTCGGTGCCCGGGCCGCGTCCGGTTACGGCGAGCACGTCACCCTCGAGGCTGCGTCCGGGCTCGTCGATCGGGGCTTCGCGATCGTGTCGGGTGCCGCGTACGGCATCGACGGCGCGGCGCACCGAGCCGCCCTCGGGAGCGGGGGCGTGACCGTGGCCTACCTCGCAGGCGGGGTCGATCGGCCGTACCCGGCCGGTCACGATGCGCTCATCCGTCGGATCCGCGAGGCCGGCGGAGCCGTCATCAGCGAATCGCCGTGCGGGTCCACACCCTCGAAATGGCGGTTCCTGCAGCGGAACCGACTCATCGCCGCAGCCTCGGCGGCGACGGTGGTCATGGAGGCCGGAGACCGCTCCGGTTCGATCAACACGGCGGGTCACGCCGCGTCCCTCGGGCGTCCGCTCGGAGCCGTGCCCGGCCCGGTCACGAGTCCGTCGTCGGCTGGCTGTCACCGGTTGATCCGTGAGTACGCCGCCACGTGCGTGACGAACGCCGCGCAGATGGCGGAGCTCGCCGGGTGGACCGCGGTCGATGCGGACGCGCAGGCGTTCGCCTCCCCGGAGGAACGCCGGGTCCGTGATGTGATGAGTGCGCGCTCGCCACACACCGTCGAGGCGCTCGCGAAAGCGAGTGGTCTGAGTCCTCGCGAGGTCACCGGCGTGCTCGGTGCGCTCGATCTCGCCGGGGCCGTCGAGGAACGGGAGCGCGGGTGGGTGCTCGTCGGGGGACGGGCGTGAGGTGATCGCTCGGCGGGGGAAGGCCACGGCGTCGGACGCGTGGGGCATGCTGTCCACGTGGACATCTGGAGCAGCATCGACGGGTTCTCGGAGCACCTCGCTTCCGAGCGTCGGCTGTCGCCGCAGACCGTTCGCGCCTACGCCTCCGATCTTCGGCAGCTCGCCGACTTCGCCACCGGACGCGACGTCGAGCTCGTCGACGGCGTGACGCTGGACCTCCTCCGCGACTGGCTCTGGGCCGCTTCCGAGGCCGGCTCGTCCAAGGCGACGCTCGCGCGACGCACCGCCACGGCGAAGGCCTGGAGCGCCTGGCTCCTCCGCACCGGCAGGGTCGATTCGGACGTCGCAGCACGTCTCCGGAGTCCGAAGACGGGTCGGACCCTGCCACGCGTCGTCGGCCGGGGCCCGTTCGACGACCTCCTCGCGGGGCTCGAGGACCGCGCCGCATCGGGGGAGCCGAACGCCCTCCGCGACCTCGCCGTCGTCGAACTGCTCTACGCCTCGGCCCTTCGCGTGTCCGAGCTGTGCGGACTCGACCGGGACGACCTCGACCTCGACCGACTCACCGTCCGGGTCACGGGCAAAGGCGACAAGGAGCGGGTCGTGCCGTTCGGCGTCCCCGCTCAGTCGGCGATCGTCGACTACCTCACGAGCGCCCGCCCGCAGCTGGTCGCCCGTGCAGCCGCGAACGACCGTGGACCGACGCCCGGCGCAGCCCTCTTCCTCGGCGCGCGCGGAGGGCGGCTCGGCCCGCGCTCCGTCTACACACTCGTCGCCCGGCTCCTCGACGCCGTGCCCGGCGGCGGTCCGGCAGGGCCTCACGCCCTGAGGCACACCGCCGCGACGCACCTGCTCGACGGAGGAGCGGACCTCCGCGCGGTCCAGGAACTCCTCGGCCACGCGAGTCTCGCGACGACGCAGATCTACACGCACGTCTCCGTCGAACGCATCAAGGAGAGCTACCGCAACGCCCACCCGCGGGCCTGAGCCCCCGCCGTCGCGGTCAGCGGGAGCAGGACGGCCGGTGGCACCTCGCCGAGCAGCAGCATCGGATTGACGTAGACGCCGTCGCGCCGCACCCCGAAGTGCACGCAGCCGTCGGCGCAGTGTCCGCCGACACCGACGGTCCCGATCGATGCCCCGCGGGTCACCGGACTGCCGACCTCGACCGAACCCACCACCGGCTCGATGCTCGAGACGTGTCCGTCGTCGTGCCGGATCACGACGAGCGGTCGGTCGACCACCGTCCCGCTGAACGTCACGACGCCGGCGGCTGCTGCAACGACCGGTTGACCGGGCGATGCGGCGATGTCGACACCCCGGTGGCCGGCGCTGTACGGGTCGGGCGGCGCGACGAACGGCTCGGTGACGACGTGCGGGGGAGCGATCGGCCAGCTCCAGGCCGGCGCCGCCCCAGACGTGCTCACGGGTGCGAGGAGCACCAGACAGGAGATGAGGAACCAACTGGCGATCGAGGTCATCATGATCCGAGCCTGACGGGCTGGGGAAAGCGAGGGCGGGTGGGCGCCTCGGAGCGGGGAGACGGACGTGGCCGGACGGGCTGTGGAGCGCCGTCATCACGGTGGCCTGATGCTATGCTGAACGGAGCACCTCGCTCGTCGGGGTGACTACGCGTGCCATTTCGGCCACCACTTCCAATCGGTCCTCGCTCTCCGGAGCGTGGCGGACGTGCGCCGGGCACCAGGGACGAGGCCATCCGGTCCGTCAGACAACCGAGGCACTCCCACCCGTCCGCGTCAGCGGTGCGGTGGCGAGCGCAGAACAGGAGAACGGCTCATGGCCGTCGTAACCATCCGCCAGCTGCTCGACAGCGGCGTGCACTTCGGGCACCAGACCCGCCGTTGGAACCCGAAGATGAAGCGCTTCATCTTCACCGAGCGTTCCGGCATCTACATCATCGACCTGCAGCAGTCGCTCGGCTACATCGACCAGGCCTTCGACTTCGTCAAGGAGACGGTCGCCCACGGCGGCACCATCCTCTTCGTCGGCACGAAGAAGCAGGCGCAGGAAGTCATCGCCGAGCAGGCGACGCGCGTCGGCCAGCCCTACGTCAACCAGCGTTGGCTCGGTGGCCTCCTCACCAACTTCCAGACGGTGTCGAAGCGACTCGCCCGCATGAAGGAGCTCGAGGAGCTCGACTTCGAAGACGCCTCCAAGAGCGGCTTCACCAAGAAGGAACTCCTCATCAAGAAGCGCGAGCTGGACAAGCTCCACAAGTCGCTCGGTGGTATCCGTAACCTCTCGAAGACGCCGTCGGCGCTCTGGGTCGTCGACACCAAGAAGGAGCACCTCGCGATCGACGAGGCGCGCAAGCTCGGCATTCCGGTCATCGGCATCCTCGACACCAACTGCGACCCCGACGAGGTCACCTACCCGATCCCGGGTAACGACGACGCGATCCGTTCCGTCGGCCTGCTGACGCGCATCATCGCCGACGCCGCCGCCGAGGGTCTCATCCAGCGCCACCAGAAGCCGACCGAGGGCGACGCCCCGGCCGAGCCGCTCGCCGAGTGGGAGCAGGAGCTGCTCCAGGGCGGCGAGCAGGGTTCCGCCGAGACCGAGAAGGTCGCCGATGAGGCGATCGCCGCAACCGACGCCGTCGAGGCAGCCCCGGCTGTCGAAGACGTCGAGGTCGCTGCAACCGAGTCCGCCGCCGACGCCGAGGGTGCAGCTGCCGCCGTCGTCGCCGACGAGAAGTAATCAAGGAGGACACCAGCAATGGCCAACTTTTCTCTCGCTGACCTGAAGGTGCTGCGCGAGCAGCTCGGCACCGGCATGGTCGACACCAAGAACGCACTCGTCGAAGCCGATGGCGACGTCGAGAAGGCGACCGAGATCCTGCGTCTCAAGGGTGCGAAGGGCAACGCGAAGCGTGCCGACCGCTCCACGAGCGAGGGCCTCGTCGCCGCGAAGGAGAACGGCGACACCGCCACGCTCATCGAGCTCGCCTGCGAGACCGACTTCGTCGCGAAGGGTGAGAAGTTCCTCGCTCTGGCCGACCTCGTCCTCGACGCAGTCGTCGCCGCCGGCGCGACCACCGTCGAAGAGGGGAACGCGGCTCCGGCCGACGGCAAGACCGTCGCCGAGGTCATCGCGGACTCCGCTGCGATCATCGGTGAGAAGTTCGAGCTCCGCCGCCTCGCGGTGGTGCACGGTGAGCACTTCGCCGTCTACCTCCACAAGACCAACAAGGACCTGCCCGCGCAGGTCGGCGTGGTCGTCGGCTACACGGGCGACGACGCGGAGACGGCTCGCAGCATCGCGCAGCACATCTCGTTCGCCAACCCGTCCTACCTCAGCCGCGACGACGTCCCGGCCGACGAGGTCGAGAAGGAGCGCGAGATCGTCACCGAGATCTCGAAGAACGAGGGCAAGCCCGAGGCTGCGCTGCCGAAGATCGTCGAGGGCCGCGTGACCTCGTACTTCAAGCAGGTCGCGCTCCTCGAGCAGGACTACGCCAAGGACAACAAGCTGTCCGTGCAGAAGGTGCTCGCTGACGCGGGCCTCACCGTGACCGGGTTCGCCCGCTTCAAGGTCGGCGCGTAGCAGTTGTGACGGGGTCCGGATCGCCAGTGGCGATCCGGACCCCTTTGCGTGCGCGGGCATACCCGTGCACGTGGGATCGGTGACGATCCGGTCAGTGAGTCGACCACTGTCGCGGACAGCGGGCGGCTCCTGACGCTAAGTTGTGTGAGGGACGAGGAAGGACAGGCGGATGCCGGAGAAGAAGCGCAGGGTACTGCTCAAGCTGTCAGGTGAGGCGTTCGGAGGCGGCCAGTTGGGCGTCAACCCCGACGTGGTCGGGTCGATCGCCCGCGAGATCGCTGAAGCGACCGCCGAGGTCGAGGTCGCAGTGGTCGTCGGAGGCGGCAACTTCTTCCGCGGAGCCGAGCTCAGCCAGCGCGGCATGGACCGCGGCCGAGCCGACTACATGGGCATGCTCGGAACGGTCATGAACGCCCTGGCGCTCCAGGACTTCCTGGAACAGGCCGGCGCCGCCACGCGCGTGCAGTCGGCCATCGCCATGACGCAGGTCGCCGAGCCCTACATCCCGCTCCGTGCCGAGCGACACCTCGAGAAGGGTCGCGTCGTCATCTTCGGAGCGGGCGCCGGACTCCCGTACTTCTCGACCGACACCGTCTCCGCACAGCGCGCGCTCGAGATCGGAGCCGTCGAGGTCCTCGTCGCCAAGAACGGCGTCGACGGCGTCTACACCGCAGACCCCCGCGTCGACCCGACGGCGACGAAGATCGACACCATCTCCTATCAGGAGGCGCTCCAGCGCGGCCTCAAGGTCGTCGACTCGACGGCCTTCAGCCTCTGCATGGACAACGGCATGCCGATGCGCGTCTTCGGCATGGAGCCGGCCGGCAACGTCACGGCGGCCATCCGCGGTGCCGCGATCGGCACCCTCGTCACCTCCGCGTAGGCGGCAGGGCGGCCAGGCCGAGGCCCGCCGCCCGACTAGACTGAACCCAGTAATGCAATCAAAGGAGTGCTCGTGATCGCGGATGTCCTCTCGGATGTTGGTACCCGGATGTCGAAGGCCGTCGAGGCCGCGAAGGATGACTTCGCCACGGTGCGTACGGGTCGCGCCAACCCCCAGCTGTTCCAGAAAGTCCTGGTGAGCTACTACGGCACGCCGACGCCGCTGGCGCAGCTCGCCTCCCTGCAGAACCAGGAAGCTCGCACGATCGTCGTGACGCCCTACGACAAGTCCGCACTGCGCGACATCGAGCAGGCGATCCGCGACATCCCGAACCTCGGCGCCAACCCGACGAACGACGGCACCGTCATCCGGGTCACCATGCCCGAGCTGACCGCTGAGCGTCGCAAGGAATACGTGAAGATCGTCCGCGGCAAGGGTGAAGACGCGAAGGTGTCCATCCGCAACATCCGTCGCAAGGGCAAGGACGACCTCGAGGCGCTCAAGAGCGAGGTCGGCGACGACGACGTCGCACGCGGCGAGAAGGAGCTCGAGGCCGTCACGAAGTCGCACATCGACGCCGTCGACGCCGCGCTGAAGGCCAAGGAGACCGAGCTGCTCTCCATCTGAGCCGCTGTCCCACCGCTGATTCCGTTCGCCGACCGGTCCCTCGACCGACGGCACGCCCGCTGGAGGTACCTGTGGAAGACGATGTCGCTCCCGGGCGATCGAGCGATCCGTCGAAACCCGAACCCGGCCGGTCCGGCAAGTCGGGTTCGCAGGAATTGCGGTCCCAGCTGAAGGACCGCCGCGCGAAGTTCGAGCGGCAGGTCGACGCCAAACGCGCCGACATCGAACGGCAGGTCCAGGCGACGAAGGCGCAGTTCGACGCGACGAACGAACGCATCGAGGCGCGCGTCGGCCGCAACCTCGTCAACGCCATCCTCATCGGGGTGGCCGCGGGCGGCATCATGCTCGTGAGCCTGATCATCTTCAAGGTGATCTTCGTCGTCCTGGCCTCGGCCGTGGTGGCCTTCGCCACGCTGGAGCTGCGGAAGGCCCTCGAGCAGACTGGGCGCCGGGTGCCGGCGATCCCGACCGTCGTCTCCGCCGTCGCGATGCAGCCGGCGGCGTTCTTCCTCCACGACGTCTGGCGTTGGTCCGTCGTCCTGCTCGGCATCCTGCTGGTCATCGTCTGGCGCGTGGCCGAGCAGGCCATCGCTTCGAAGCGCACCGACCTTCCCACGCTCGTCCGCGACCTCGCGTCCGGGACGTTCATCCAGGTCTACGTCCCCTTCCTTGCCTCCTTCGCCGTGTTCCTGGTCGCCCAGCCCGAGGGCGAATGGTGGACGCTGGCGTTCCTGATCCTCGTCATCTGCGTCGATGTCGGCGCCTACGTGAGTGGCCTGTCATTCGGCAAGCACAAGATGGCGCCGGTGATCAGCCCGAACAAGACCTGGGAGGGCTTCGCCGGGGCGGGTGTCGTCGCGGTCGTGGCCGGTGTGCTGCTCGCGATCCTCATGCTCGGTGTGCCGTGGTGGGTCGGTGTCCTGCTCGGCCTGCTGCTCCTCGGCAGTGCCACGGTCGGCGACCTCGCCGAGTCGCTCATCAAGCGCGACATCGGCGTGAAGGACATGAGCTCGTGGCTGCCGGGACACGGGGGATTCCTCGACCGCCTGGATTCGATCCTGCCGTCGGCGGTCGTCGCCTACGTGGTCTTCCTGCTGTTCGGCGGACTCGCGGTCTGAGCTCTGGCCCGGTCCGATTTCGCCCGATCAGCCCCTCATGGGGGAGAATGGTCCGGTGAGCACGATCTTCCCCACCTCAAAGCGTTCGAAGCGTGGCTACGATCCGGCCGAGGTCGACGAGTTCCTCGACCGCGCTCGCGCCGCCTACGGGCAGGACGCCGACGCCGACGCGGATGCGACCCTGAGCGCGGAGGACATCCGGCACGTGGCGTTCCGGCTCGTCCGGGGTGGCTACAGCACCGAGCACGTCGACGCGGCGCTCGAGCGACTCGAGGACGCCTTCTCGCTCCGCGAGCGGGAGCGGTCGGTCGAGGAGCGCGGCGCCAAGGAGTGGCTGCGCGACGCCCGCGGCACCGCGCAGGTCATCCTCAACCGGCTGACGAGGCCGGAGGGCCAACGGTTCCAGCGCGTGAGCCTGCTCGCCCGCGGCTACAGCCGGAAGGACGTGGACGCCCTCGCGGACCGCCTCGTCGCCTACTTCCACGACGGCACACCGCTCAATGTCGACCGCGTCCGCACGGCCGTCTTCCGCAACGAATGGGCCGGATACCGCGAGTCGCAGGTCGACGCACTGCTCGACAGCGTCGTGGACGTCATGCTGGCGGTTCGCTGAGCGTCGGTCGACCAGGTGGCCTGATCAGGCATTCTCGGCTACCATCGATGCATCGTGCCTCAAGACTCAACTGACGTGACCCCGTGGAAACCATCAGCCCAGCCGAACACCGGTAAGGCGGTTCAGCCGTACCGTCGGCCGCGCTCTCGCGGCAAGAAAGTCCTCGGCATCTTCGCCGCGACGGCTGCATTCGGCTTCGTCGCCGTGACGATGGTCGACCCGACCTCGAGCGTCGTGGCGTCCTCCTACGCGGAGAAGCAGGCGCAGTTCGGTGGCAACGCGGCGCAGTCCGTCGTCGCGAGTTCGAACTACCAGTACACCTTCGCCCGCGACAGCTACGAGGTCGTCGCTCCGCCCCCGCCGCCTCCCGTGGCGACGCCGGCCGCGACCGACGGCGGTTCCTCGTCCACGGGCAGCGCTCCCGCGGCAGGCACGCCCGACCCGGGTACGGCTCAGGCGATCGCTTACGACATGGTCATGGCCAACGGCTGGGGCGAGGGCGAGTACAGCTGCCTCGTCTCCCTGTGGAACCGTGAGTCGGGTTGGAACGTGTACGCCTACAACGCCAGCTCTGGCGCCACGGGCATCCCGCAGGCGCTTCCCGGCTCCAAGATGGCCTCGGCCGGAGCCGACTGGGCCACCAACCCCGCGACGCAGATCACCTGGGGTCTCGGATACATCACGAGTCGGTACAGCACGCCGTGTGGCGCGTGGGCCCACTCGGAGTCCAACGGCTGGTACTGACCGGAACCGCCTCCCGACACGGTCGTGGAGGCTGAGCCTAGACTTGACCCATGCCCCGACACCACCGCCACCGGCCACGGCCCGGCGACGACGAGGGTAACGGTCTCGAACGGCTGATGGCAGGGTGGAAACGCACCGAGGACCATCGAGACGGGTCCTGGTTCGTCCAGCCCGTCAGCGGTTCCAGTGCGCAGAAGACCTACGTGTGTCCGGGATGCGGACAGTCCATCCCGCCCGGCACCGCACATGTGGTGACGTGGCGCGCCGACGGGGTCCTGGGCGACCAGGCCGACATCGCTGCCCGGCGGCATTGGCACTCCCACTGCTGGCGGATCCGGTGAACGCCCGCACGCCGCGAATCGACCCGACCACACTGCCCCGGAGGACTGACTCATGACCGACACCATCGAGATCCGTGGTGGCGCCGAGCTCCCCGCCGTCCGCGAGGAGATCGAGCTGCACACGGCCGACGGCCTGACCCTCGTCGGCGAGCTCGCGGTGCCGGCCGATGGCGAGATCGTCGCGACCCTGGTGACGCTCCACCCGCTGCCGACCGCCGGCGGGTTCATGGACTCCCATGTGCTGCGGAAGGCCGCGGCGCGCCTGCCTGCGCTCACGGGGATCGCGGTGCTCCGCTTCAACACCCGCGGCACCTCGTCTCCTCGAGGGACGAGCGACGGCGCCTTCGACGGCGGCGTCGGGGAGCGGGCCGACGTCGAGGCCGCGCTCGCGTTCGTGGCCGAGCGCGGGCTTCCGCACCCGTGGATCGTGGGATGGTCGTTCGGGACCGAGCTGGCCCTGAAGTACGGGCGCGACCCGGCCGTCGACGGAGTGATCCTCCTGTCTCCGCCGCTGCACCGCACGACGGAGGACGAGCTCCGGGCATGGGCCGGCGACGACCGGCCGATGGTCGTCCTCGTGCCCGAGTTCGACGACTACCTCCGACCCGCGGAAGCGGCGGAACGGTTCGGCGTCCTCCCCGGGGTCACGCTCGTCCCGGTGGACGGCGCCAAGCACCTGTGGGTGGGGGAGAGCCAGACCCGACGCGTGCTCACCGAGATCGTCGCTGCAGTGCGTCCCGAGGCGCTGCCGCTGCCGACCCACTGGCCGGCTCCCGGCCTCCCAGCGGCCGTCTAGCCGCCTCTCAGTCATTTCCGATAGCCTGAACCACCTGCGTCTCCTGCCGGCCCGACCCGCCGGATCCCGTCGGACGCAGGATCACCCGCGTCGTTCCGACGCCAGAGGAGAGTAATCCGTGCGTTTCGTTCTCGCCATCGCCGCGTTCGTCGTGGCAGCCGTCATGATCGTGACGGGAATCGCGCAACGGACCGTGTTCCTCTCGCCCGGCACCTTCAGCCTGTCGACGACGGTCGACAGCGGAGACCGGTTCATCGTCATCCCCGGGAGCGTGCTGCAGTCGCAGCCGGGAGCGCAGTCCATCGTGGCGGGCGCGGGCGGCGACACGCAGGTGTTCATGAGCTACGGGCGCTCCGACGACATCACGGCCTGGCTCGGCGACGAGCCCTACAGCCGCGTGGGCGTCAACAGTGCCGGTACCGCACTGACGACCACGACCGTCACGGCCGAGGCGGACGCCACCGACGACGATGGGGCGACCCCGAGTCCCGAGCCGTCGGCGACGCCGGCCCCCGAGGCCAGCGACGACACCACCACCGCCGAGAAGGGCCCGGACCCGCGCGGATCCGACCTCTGGCTCGGTGAGTACGACGAGGCGGGCGCGGTCATCGCGACGATGAACCTGCCGAAGGACATCGACGTGCTCATCGCGACCGACGGCTCGGCCGCAGCTCCGGATTCCCTCCGACTCTCCTGGCCACTCGACAACGCCACCCCGTGGGCCGGTCCCCTGATCGCCGGTGGCATCCTCGTGCTCCTCGCCGGCATCGTGCTCTACCTCTCGGGGATCCAGCGCATGCGTCGCTCGCGAGGCCCGCGTCGCAAGGGTCCGGGACAAGGACAGAAGGGCATCACGAAGATGTCGAGACAACCGAAGCCGCGCCGCCCCCGTGAACTCGGAGCCGGCAAGACGAAGCGCTCTTCGCTGCGCCGTTCACTCGTCGTGGGCGTACCGCTCGTCCTCATCGGGACCCTGGGCCTGAGTGGCTGCTCCCAGGACTACTGGCCGACCATCGGAGCGCCGTCACCGACGCCCACCGTCACTGCGACGGATCTGCCGGCCGACAGCCAAGACCAGGACTTCGCCGCGCCCGTCGTCACCGTGCCACAGGTCGAGCGGATCGTGTCGCGGATCTCGACGGCGGCGTCCGAGGCCGATGCTGCGCTCGACGGCACCGCTGCAGCCGTCCGGTTCTCCGGGCCGGCTCTCGAGGAGCGCACGGCGAACTACGCCCTCCGCTCCAAGGTGGCCGATGCCGCCGGAGCGACGCCCATCCCCGCGTCGCCAGTCACGCTCACCCTGCCCCAGGCGACGGATGCCTGGCCTCGGACGGTCATGACCGCCATCCAGGACAAGGCCGACGAGACGGTGTCGCCAACGGTCCTCGTGATGACCCAGCAGGACCCGCGGTCGAACTACCAGGTCGTCTACGCGGAGAAGCTCCTCGAGGGCGCCCGACTCGAGAACGTCGCGCCCGCGACCATCGGTGCCGCGAGCGTCCCGCCGGACTCGAAGCTGCTCGTCATGCCGCCGGAGGAGATCGCCGCGGCATACGCCGACATCATCACCAACGGCGATGCGAGCAGCTTCGCCGGCATGTTCAACGCCGATGGTGACGTCTTCCGGACCCAGGTCGCTGCGGACCGCGCCACGAAGGCCGCGAACCTGCCGACGACGGCGAGCATCGCCTTCTCGGCGGCCGCCGGTACCGGCCCGAACGTCGCACTGGCGACCAACGACTCGGGTGCGATCGTCGCCGTCAACGTGCAGGAGGGCGAGGTGGTCTCGGTCGTCACGGCCGGTGCTACCGTGAAACCTTCGGGTGCGGTCGCCGCGCTCTCCGGGATCACCGAGAGCGCGAAGGGGACGCAGGCCACCTACGGCGACCAGCTCCTGTTCTACGTGCCAGCCGTCAACTCCGGAGAGAAGATCACCTTGCTCGGATTCACCCAGACCCTCATCGCCGCATCGGAGCTCCCGTGAGTGCCGCGGAGCCGAGCGCAGCACACCTGCGCGGCGCCGTCGACCTCTCCGGTCTCGCTCGTCGCCACCAGACGCCGCCCGCGGGCGCGTCGACGCAGGCGGGCGCACCGGCAGAGGCGCCCGGCGCGACGACCGGCCAGACCGTCCAGGTCCCGTCCCTGGTCTTCGACGCGACGGACGACGGGTTCGGTCAGGTCGTCGAGCTGTCCTCCGTCGTCCCCGTCGTCATCGACCTCTGGGCCGAGTGGTGCGGACCGTGCAAGCAGCTCTCCCCGGTGCTCGAACGCCTCGCCGCCGAATACGCCGGCCGCTTCGTGCTCGCCAAGGTCGACGTCGACGCGAACCCGCAGCTCTCCCAGGCGTTCCAGGCGCAGTCGATCCCGATGGTCGTCGCCGTCGTCGGCGGACGCCCGGTGCCGATGTTCAACGGCGCCATCCCGGAGTCGCAGGTGCGCGATGTGATCGAGCAGTTGCTGCAGCTGGCCGAACAGAACGGGGTCTCCGGTCGGGCCGTCGTCGCCGAAGGGGACGCCGCAGCTCCAGCCGAACCCGTGGAGGAGCCGCTGCCGCCCCTCCACGCCGAGGCGTACGAGGCCATCGAGCGTGCCGACTACCCGACGGCCATCGCCGCGTACGAGAAGGCCATCGCGCAGAATCCGAAGGACGACATGGCCGTGGCCGGCCTCGCTCAGGTCCGTCTGCTGCACCGCCTCACGGGGAAGACCCTCGATGAGATCCGCGCACGCGCCGCTGCTGCTCCCGACGACCTCGACGCCCAGCTGGCCGTCGCCGACCTCGACCTCTCCGGAGGACACCTCGAGGACGCCTTCGACCGTCTGCTGACGCTGTTCCCCGACCTCGACCAGTCGGGTAAGGACACCGTCCGGACGCGCCTGCTCGAGCTCTTCCAGGTCGCCGGCGTCACCGATCCGCGCGTCATGAAGGCCAGGGCCCGGTTGACCGGCCTCCTCTACTGACCGACCGATGCACGACGAAGGCCCGCC
>NZ_MJGW01000017.1:0-169544 GCF_001865025.1 Plantibacter sp. MMLR14_011 | reverse complement strand
GGCGGGCCTTCGTCGTGCATCCGGGTGCTGCGGAAGCCTGATCAGCCGACGTGCTTGAGCCAGATCATGCCGAGCGGGGGGAGCGTGAGCTCGGCGGAAGCCGGGCGTCCTGCCCACGGTGACGCCGACGCCTCGATCGATCCGTAGTTGCCCACGCCGGATCCGCCGTACTCCACGGCGTCGGTGTTGAGGAGTTCCTCCCACCGACCGGCGCGAGGCAGACCGACCCGGTACGGGCCGACGGGGGCGCCGGAGAAGTTGACCAGTGCGGCGATCACGTTGCCGTCGTCGTCCCAGCGCAGGAATGAGAGCACGCTGTTCTGCGCGTCCCCGGCGTCGAGCCATTCGAAGCCGGCGGCGTCGTGGTCCAGGGCCCAGAGCGCCGGGTGCTCCGTGTACACGGCGTTGAGTCGGGACACGAGGCCGAGCAGCGCCCGGTGGCTCGGCTGGTCCAGGATCCACCAGTCGAGACCGCGTTCCTCAGACCATTCGGAGGGCTGACCGAACTCTTGGCCCATGAAGAGCAACTGCTTGCCGGGGTGGGCCCACATGAACGCGAGGTAGGCGCGCATGTTCGCGAGTTGCTGCCAGTGGTCACCGGGCATCTTCGCGAGGAGGGAGCCTTTGCCGTGGACGACCTCGTCGTGGCTGATCGGCAGGAGGAAGCTCTCGCTGAAGGCGTAGACCATCGAGAAGGTGATCTCGCCGTGGTGATGTGACCGGTAGAGCGGGTCGTGCTCGATGTACTGGAGCGAGTCGTGCATCCAGCCCATGTTCCACTTCAGACCGAACCCGAGACCGCCCGCGCTCGTCGGCGCCGTGACGCCGGGCCAACTCGTCGACTCCTCGGCGATCATGACGATCCCGGGGTTCCGCCGGTAGGCCGTCGCGTTCGCCTCCTGGAGGAGACTGATCGCTTCGAGGTTCTCGCGCCCGCCGTGGACGTTCGGCAGCCACTCGCCGTCCTTCCGCGAATAGTCGAGGTACAGCATCGAGGCGACGGCGTCGACGCGCAGGCCGTCGACGTGGAACTCCTCAAGCCAGTAGAGGGCGTTGGCCACCAGGAAGTTCTTGACCTGGGGCTGCCCGAAGTCGAAGACGAGGGTGCCCCAGTCCGGCTGTTCGCCACGTCGCGGGTCGGGGTGCTCGTAGAGGGGCTGACCGTCGAAGTTCGCGAGGGCCCACTCGTCCTTGGGGAAGTGGCCGGGCACCCAGTCCATGAGGACGCCGATCCCCGCGCCGTGGAGACGGTCGATCAGGTACTTGAGGTCGTCGCTCGAACCGAAGCGGCTCGTCGGCGCGTAGTAGCCGGTGACCTGGTAGCCCCAGGAGCCGCCGAAGGGGTGCTCGGCGAGCGGCATGAACTCGACGTGCGTGTAGCCGAGCTCCGCGATGTACTCGATGAGCTGGTCCGCGAGGTCCCGGTAGCCGAGCCCGGGACGCCACGAGCCGACGTGGAGCTCGTAGACGCTCATGGGTCCGTTGTGCGGATCACTCGCGGCTCGCCGATCGAGCCACGCCTCGTCGGTCCAGCGGTAGTCGCTGACACCGGTCACGGATGCGGTGGCGGGGGAGCGCTCGGTGAACCGGGCCATCGGGTCGGACCGACGGACCCAGTCGCCGCGCTGGGTCAGGATCTCGAAGCGGTACAGCTCGCCGGCGCCGATGGTGGGGATGAACAGCTCCCAGACACCCGTCGCACCCATGTTGCGCATGGCGTGCGCGGTGCCGTCCCAGGAGTTGAGGTCGCCGATGACCCGGACCGCGCGTGCGTGGGGTGCCCAGACGGAGAACGCGGTGCCGGCGACCGACTCGGTGACCCCACGCAGCTCGGTGACGTGTGCGCCGAGGGCGTCCCAGAGTCGTTCGTGGCGACCCTCGCCGATGAGGTGCAGGTCGAGTTCGCCGATCGACGGCGCGAACCGGTACGGGTCGTCGGCGTTCCAGATCGATCCGTCGCTGTAGCGGGCGTCGAGCGTGTAGTCGATGATGCCGTCGACGTGGAAGCCCTGCCAGATGCCGGCGCGGACGTGCGCGAGCTCGACGCGCGCACCGTTGGCGAGCACCGCCGTCACCTGCTCTGCCAGCGGGCGTCTGGCGCGGACGACCACGAGGGGGTCGCTCACCCCGCCGAGGTCGACCAGGTGCTGGCCGAGGATCTCGTGCGGATCGTGGTAGCGGCCCTCCGCGACGGCGTCGAGGATCCAGTCCTCGACGGAGGGGAGCGGGAGCTCCCGGGGCGCCGGTGTGGCGTCGACCGGCATCGGTGCGGCTCGACGGCCGGAGCGCTTCGGTGCAGCGGCTCCGTCTGGGGTCACAGGGCTGGTCGTCATGGTCGGATCCTCACGCTCAGGATGTGCACGGGCTCGGTGAAGGCGTCGAGGCGCACGAAGTTGCTGTCGGACCAGATCCACTCGGCTCCCGTGACGAGGTCGGTGACGTCGAAGCTGCCGCCCGGGACACCACCGAACACGGTCTGGTCGAGGTGCACCATGGTCTGTCGGACCGAGTGCGGATCGAGGTTGGCGACGACGAGCAGGGTGTCGTGCTCACCGGTCCCGGTGAACCGCTGGTCGAGATGCTTACTGAAGACGAGGATCTGGTCGTCGTCGCTCCAGTGGAAGCTGATGTTGCGCAACTGCCGGAGGGCGGGATGCGCACGCCGGATCCGGTTGAGCAGGGTGAGGTACGGCGACAGCGAGGTGCCGGCGGCTTCCGCAGCGGCCCAGTCCCGCGGACGGTACTCGAACTTCTCGCTGTCGATGTTCTCCTCGGCACCGGGACGGGCGACGTTCTCGATGAGCTCGTACCCGGCGTAGACCCCCCACGTCGGAGCGGCGGTCGCGGCGATCGCCGCACGCACCTTGTACGCCGCCCGGCCACCGAACTGGAGGTACTCGGTGAGGATGTCCGGCGTGTTGACGAACAGATTGGGCCGGAGGAAGTCGGCGGTCTCGGTCGCCGCCGCACCGAGGAACTCCTCGAGCTCCTCCTTCGTGTTGCGCCAGGTGAAGTAGGTGTAGCTCTGCTGGAACCCGACCTTCGCCAGACCCTGCAGCAGGGCCGGACGGGTGAAGGCCTCCGCGAGGAACACGACGTCGGGGTCCGTCCGGTTGACGGTCGCGAGCAACCACTCCCAGAAGTCGAGCGGCTTGGTGTGGGGGTTGTCGACGCGGAAGATGCGGACGCCGAGCGAGATCCAGTGGCGGACGATGCGCAACACCTCGGCCCGGATGCCCTCGGGGTCGTTGTCGAAGTTGACCGGGTAGATGTCCTGGTACTTCTTCGGCGGGTTCTCGGCGTACGCGATCGTGCCGTCGGGGAGGGTCGTGAACCACTCGGGGTGCTCGGTCACCCAGGGGTGGTCCGGCGACGCTTGCAGGGCGAGATCGAGGGCGACCTCCAGACCGACCTTCTTCGCCTGGCGGACGAAGGCGACGAAGTCCTTCTCCGTGCCGAGGTCGGGATGGATCGCGTCATGACCGCCCGCGGCACCACCGATCGCCCAGGGGGAGCCCGGGTCGTGCTCGCCGGGTGTGAGGGTGTTGTTCGGTCCCTTGCGGAACGTCACGCCGATGGGGTGGATTGGCGGCAGGTAGAGGACGTCGAACCCCATCGCGGCGACGGCCGGCAACCGACCGGCTGCGCTGCGGAAAGTGCCCGACGTCCAGGAGCCGTCCGGGTTCCGCTCGGCACCCTCCGACCGCGGGAAGAACTCGTACCAGGAACCGACGCCGGCCCGGGTGCGCTCGACGCGGACCACGCGCTCGTCGCTCGTGCTCGCGAGACCGGCGAACGGCCGACGGTCGGCGATGGCCAGGAGTTCTGGATCGTCGAGCACCGCGAACCGGGCTTCCGGCTCGGCCTCGGTGTCGCGGAGGAGCTTGGCGGCGGCGGTGAGGAAGCGGCGGTCCTTCGCCGGGCGGAGCTTGTCCGTAGCGGCGCGCTCGAGGAGTTCGGCGCCGATGAGGTACATGAGCTCGACGTCGACACCGGCCTCGATCTTGACCCGGGCGTTGTGCTCCCAGGTCGCGAACTCGTCGGCGAAGGCGCGGACCTGGTACCGCCAGGGGCCCTCCGTCGCGAGTTGGACCTCGACCTCGAATCGGTCCGTGCCCGGGGCGCCGGGGGACATCCGATGCGCGACCGTCTTCCCGCGCGGGTCGGTCAACAGGAGCTCGACGCCGATGAGGTCGTGCCCTTCGCGGAACGCGGTCGCGCCGAACGGCACCACCTCGCCCGAGAACGCCTTGGCCGGCCAACGGCCACCTTCGACCGAGGGCGTCGGATCCAGGATCGGGATGCGCCCGATGCTCGGGGACAGCGTGAGCGACACCGGTCCGGCGTCGTCGACGGTGGAGGACTGCGGTACTGACTTCGGCATAGTGCGTTCCATCTCCTTCGGTGCCACTGGTCCGACCGTACCGCGAAACGACCACCGATGAAGGGGCGCGCGGGGTGTCGCGCGTCATGCTAAGGCCTCGGGCGCGGCCGTGTCCTGAGCGGCCGCTGCGGTTGCCATAGAGTGAGCGCGTGAAGGCTATCCGCAGGTTTACCGTCCGCGCGCTCATCCCCGAGTCCCTGACCTCGCTCACGGCCCTCGCTGCGAACCTGCGGTGGTCGTGGCACGAGCCGACGCAGCGCCTGTTCGACGAGATCGCACCGGACGTCTGGCGCGAGTCCGACCACGATCCGATCAGCGGCCTCGGACTCGTGACACCGGAGCGACTGGCGGAACTCGCCGCCGATGCGGACTTCGTCGGCCGCGCCGACGCCTTGCACGCCGACCTCCGCCGGTACCTGGAGGAGCCGCGGTGGTACCAGGGTCTTCCGGACCCGAAACCGCAGACGATCGCCTACTTCTCGCCCGAGTTCGGTATCGCCGCGGCCCTGCCGCAGTATTCGGGCGGACTCGGCATCCTCGCCGGCGACCACCTGAAGAGCGCGTCCGACCTGGGGGTGCCGCTCGTCGGCGTGGGCCTCCTCTACCGCTCCGGATACTTCGCGCAGTCGATCACGAACGACGGCTGGCAGCAGGAGTCCTATCCCGTGCAGGACCCCGACGGACTCCCGGTCACGGTGCTCCGGGAGCCGGACGGGACACCGGTCACCGTCACCCTGGCGCTCCCGGACGACCGGAGCCTGTCGGCACGGGTCTGGATCGCCGAGGTCGGTCGGGTGCCACTGCTGCTGCTCGACACGGACATCCCGGAGAACGTCGCCGACCTGCGCGGCGTGACGGACCGGTTGTACGGCGGTGGCGGCGAGCACCGCCTCCTGCAGGAACTCCTCCTCGGCATCGGCGGCGTCCGAGCGATCAAGCAGTGGAGCGAGCTCACGGACCACGCGCTGCCGCAGGTCTACCACTCCAACGAAGGCCATGCCGGTTTCCTGGGACTCGAGCGGATCAGCGACCTCGTCGGCAACGGGCTCTCCTTCGACGAGGCGCTGCAGCTCGTGCGGGGCGGGACCGTCTTCACGACGCACACCCCCGTTCCGGCCGGGATCGACCGGTTCGACCGCGAGGTGATCACGCGGTACTTCAGCGGTGACCTGCTCCCGGGCGTCGCCGCACAGGACGCCCTCGCACTCGGCGACGAGACGGCGAACGGCGGCTCGGCCGACGTCTTCAACCTGGCGATCATGGGCCTGCGTCTGGCGCAGCGCGCGAACGGCGTCAGTCGGTTGCACGGTGAGGTGAGCCGCGCGATGTTCCGAGGGCTCTGGCCCGGCTTCGACGTCTCGGACGTGCCGATCACGTCCATCACGAACGGCGTCCACGCCCCGAGCTGGACGGATCCGTCGCTCGTCGACCTCGCCGTGGACCGGTGGGGGACGACCGACACGAGTCGGGCGGACTGGTCCGATCCGTCGCTCCCGGACGCCGAGCTCTGGTCGCGCAAGCACGGGATGCGGGAGCGCCTCGTCGCCGACGTGCGGCGCCGGATCGCCGACGGGTATCGGACCCAGAACCCGCAAGCGGTGCTCCCGTCCTGGATCGACGAACTGCTCGACCCCGAGGTGTTGACGATCGGGTTCGCCCGGCGGGTGCCGAGCTACAAGCGGCTCACCCTCATGCTGCGCGATCCCGACCGACTGCGCGCGATCCTGCTCCACCCCGAACGGCCCGTCCAGATCGTCGTCGCGGGCAAGGCACACCCGGCGGACGACGACGGCAAGCGGCTCATCCAGCGCCTCGTACAGTTCGCCCAGGATCCCGAGCTCCGATCGCGCATCGTCTTCCTACCGGACTACGGCATCGGGATGGCCAAGACGCTCTACCCCGGCTGTGACGTGTGGTTGAACAACCCGCTGCGTCCCCTCGAGGCCTGCGGGACCTCCGGTATGAAGGCCGCACTCAACGGAGCACTGAACCTGTCGATCCTCGACGGATGGTGGAACGAGTACGCGGACGGCGAGAACGGTTGGGTCATCCCGTCGGCGGACGGGGCGGCGGACGACGAGGAACGCGACGCCCTCGAGGCCACGGCACTGTACGAGATCCTCGAGCACCAGCTGGTACCGCGGTTCTACGAGCGCGAGGACGACGGGCTGCCGCAGCGCTGGATGCAGATGGTGCGACACACGATCTCGACGCTGTCCGAACCGCTCAGCGCCGACCGCATGGTCCGCGAGTACACGGAGCGCATGTACCTCCCGGCGGCGGCGATGGAGCGCGAGCTGAACGCGTCCGATCAGCAGCGGGCACGCGAGCTGGCAGCCTACAAGCAGCGGGTGCGCGAGGCCTGGCCACAGCTGGCGGTCGCCCATGTCGAGAGCGGCGGTGTCGACGCGGTCCCGCAGGTCGGTGACGTGCTGCGGCTGCGCGCCTACGTCCAACTGGGATCGCTGTCACCCGAGGACGTGACCGTCGAGGTGGTCTACGGGGTGCCCGGTGCCGGGGGTGAACTGCTCGACATCCGGACGCAGCCGCTCGAGCAGCAGCAGTCCCCGTCGACGAGTCGGCCGGAGCACACACTCGAGTACGCCGGGACGCTTCCCCTCGATCGGGCCGGCGGGTTCGGGTACACGGTGCGCATCGTGCCGAGACACGAGCTGCTCCTCACCCCCGCGGAACTCGGGCTCGTCGCCGTGGCGGACCAGTAGGGCGATCTCTCCCGACGCGCCGGTACGACCCCCGGACCGGCGCGCCGAGGGATCCGACTATCTGGCGATCCGCGCGACGACGGCGGACACGGCCGATCCGAGGTCTGATGGGGCGAGTTCGAGGTCGAACCCGCGCCGACCACCCGAGACCAACACCGTCTCGTGCTCGAAGGCGCTCTCGTCGAGCACCGTCGGGAGCGTGGTGCGTTGCCCGATCGGGCTGATGCCGCCGACCACGTAGCCCGTCTTGCGCTCGGCGACGGCGGGGTCCGCCATCGTCGCCCGCTTCCCGCCGAGGGCCGTCGCGAGCGCCTTGAGGTCGAGTTGGTCGGTGACCGGGACGATCGCGACGACGAGCGACCCGTCCACCTCCGCCAGCAGGGTCTTGAGCACCCTGGGCGGGTCGACCCCGAGCGCTGCGGCTGCTTCGAGCCCGAAGGCCGTCACCGACGGATCGTGTCGGTAGGAGCGCGGGGTGAACGGGATGCCCAGCGAGGTCAACGTCACCGTCGCCGGGGTGCCACCGCCCTCGGCCCTCCGTTTCGCCATCGTCAGACGGCTCGGAAGAGCTGCATCGACGTGGCCGAGACCGGGACCGTCTGGCCGGGGACGAACTGCTCCTCCTCGGACGTCGGTGCGTCGTCTGCGGAGTTCCAGATGCGCACGAACGCGGTCACGCCCTCGTGCTGGGGCAAGGTGACCTCGACCGGCTGCTCGACGCCGTGCACGATGAGCAGCACGCGGTCGAGCTCCTCGGACTCCGGCGTGCTCGTCGAGAAGAACTGCAACGTCCGGTTCCGTGGACTCGTCCAGTCCTCGGTGCTCATGGTCCCGCCAGACGCGTCGAACCAGTCCATGACGCTCGCGCCGGGCACCGTCGTCCCGGCGGCGGCGAAATGCTCCGGTCGGAGGGCGGGGTGTTCGCGGCGCAGTTCGAGGAGCCGGCGGCTGTGTGCGAGCAACTGGTCCTGCCAGGGCTCCCTCGTCCACCCGACCCACGTCAGTTCGGAGTCGTGACAGTAGGCGTTGTTGTTGCCGCGCTGACTCCGCCCGAACTCGTCGCCAGCCGTGAGCATCGGGACACCCGCCGACAGCAGGAGCGTGCCGAGCAGGTTCCGCATCGCCTTGCGACGAGCGGCGAGGATCGCGGGGTCGTCCGTCGGGCCCTCGGCACCGTGGTTGAAGGAACGGTTGTTGTCCGTCCCGTCGCGGTTGGATTCGCCGTTCCCGACGTTGTGCTTGACGTCGTACGAGACGAGGTCGGCCAGGGTGAACCCGTCGTGGGCCGTGATGAAGTTGACGGAGGCCAGCGGACCGCGCTCAGCGGAGAAGGTGTTGCTCGATCCGGCCAGACGGGTCGCGAACCCACCGATCCCGACAGGGGCGTCCGCGCGTCTCGCGTAGTCGATGTCGGAGAGCCAGAAGTTGCGGACGCGATCCCGGTACCGGTCGTTCCACTCGTGCCACCCGGCGGGGAAGTGCCCCGTCTGCCAGCCGCCCATCCCGACGTCCCAGGGCTCGGCGATCATCTTCGCGTCGACGAGCGACGGGTCGTGGACGATCGCCTCGAGCAGGGGGTGGTCGGGCGTGAACTCGACCGCCTCGTTCCGACCGAGCGTCGCAGCGAGGTCGAACCGGAAGCCGTCGATCTGCACCTCGTCCGCCCAGTACCGCAACGAGTCGAGCACGAGCTGTTGGGGGACCGGGTGGCCGAAGCCCACGGTGTTGCCGCAGCCCGTCACGTCGATGTAGGCGCCGGTGGCGTCCTGACGGTAGTAGGTCGCGTTGTCGATGCCGCGGAAGCTCGTGCGGGGGCCGCCGGGCCCCTCTTCGGCGGTGTGGTTGTAGACGACGTCGAGGATGACCTCGAGGCCGGCCTCGTGCAGCAGCTTCACCATGCCCTTGAACTCGCGGAGGACCTCGTCCGCGCCTCCCGCCTGCGCCGTCTTCGTCGCGTAGGAGGCGTGTGGACTGAAGAAGTTCTGGGTGTTGTAGCCCCAGTAGTTGACGAGGCCCTGCTTGATGAGACGCTGCTCAGAGGTGAACGCGTGCACCGGAAGCAGTTCGACGCTCGTCACCCCGAGGTCGTGCAGATGCGCGATCATCGCGGGGTGGGCGAGGCCCGCGTACGTGCCCCGCAGCTCCTCCGGCACGTCGGGGTGCAGCTTGCTCAGCCCCTTGACGTGCGCCTCGTACACGACGGTCCGGTCGAGCGGGACACGGGGTTTCTGCACACCGCCCCAGTCGAACGCGTCGTCGACGACGACGGACCGCCACTGCTCTGCCGACACCCGGGCGAGGCCGCGGGCGTAGGGGTCGAGCAGCAGGAGGCTCGGGTCGAAGGCGTTGTTCGGCGAGGACGGCCCGGAGGCGCGGACCGCATAGCGTCGGCCGAGCACCAGCTCCTCGGAACTCCCACTCCAGACACCGTCGTCGTCGCGGGTCATCTCGACCGAGTGGGTGATCCAGTTCAGATCCTTGTCGTCGAAGATCACGAGTTCGAGGGCATCCGCATGCTCGGACCACACACGGAGCTCACCACCGGACGGGCCGAGGCGGACGCCGAGATCGTGGAAGGGGTCACCAGCGTTCATGGGTTCTACAGTAGTGAGTGCGGGAGTGCGCGAAGATCCGCGGACAACGCGGCGAGGGGAGGAGCGGCATGGTGGTGTACCTGGACCACGCCGCGACGACCCCGGTGCGATCCGAGGTGATCGAGGCCTACGCGTCCGCGATGGCGACCGTCGGCAACCCGGCCTCCATCCACGGCCCCGGGCAACAGGCCCGCCGCCTCCTCGAAGAGGCACGTGAGCGGGTCGCGGCGACCCTCGGATGCGACCCCATCGAACTCGTCTTCACCTCCGGCGGCACCGAATCCATCAACCTCGCCCTCAAGGGTCTCTACTGGCACCGCCAGCAGGATCGACGCCGCGCCGCCGTGCTCGCACCCGCGGGGGAGCACCACGCCACGCTCGACACCGTCGAGTGGCTCGAGCGCCACGAGGGTGCATCCCCGCTCTGGATCCCGCTCGACGACCTCGGCCGGGTCTCACTCGACACGGCGGCCGCGCACTTCGCCGACCACGGCCCCGACATCGCCGTGGCGACGGCGCTCTGGGCGAACAACGAGGTCGGCACCATCCAGCCCGTCGTCCGGCTGGCGGCGCTCGCCGCAGCGTCCGAGGTGCCGTTCCACCTGGACGCGGTCTCGGCCTACGGACACCTCCCCATCGACCTCGCCGACCTTCGCGCCGCATCCGGATCCGTCGGTGCCGGTGGTCTCGTCGCGCTCAGCGTCTCCGCGCACAAGATCGGTGGTCCCGTGGGGATCGGAGCCCTGGTCGTGAGTCGCGCAGCCGTGGTCGAGCCCTTGCAGCACGGTGGCGGACAGCAACGCGGACTCCGCTCCGGCACGCAGGACGTCGCGGCAGCCGTCGGATTCGCCGTCGCCGCAGAGCTCATGGCGCTCGAGCGGACCGCGGAACAGGAGCGTCTCAGCGCCTTGCGCGACCGACTCGTGGCCGGCGTGCGGGCGACCGTTCCGGAGGCCGAGCTGACGGGTGATCCCAGCGAGCGACTCGCGTCGAACGCGAACTTCGTGTTCCCCGGCGCACAGGGGGACTCGATGCTCTTCCTGCTCGACCTCGCAGGGGTGGCGGTCTCGACGGGTTCCGCCTGCCAGGCCGGCGTCCCGGAACCGTCGCATGTCCTGCTCGCGATGGGACGCCCGGAGACCGAGGCCCGATCGGTCCTCCGGATCACGCTGGGCCGGACGACGACCGAGGGCGACGTGGACGACTTCCTCCAGGCGCTGCCGCGCGCGTACGCGCAGGCGAGTCGGGCCGGTTCCGCCGACCGCGACACGGCACTGGGCGCTCGTCCCTGAGCAGCCCTCCCGTCGCTGCTTGCGGGTGGCCGTCCGGCGGCTGGCGCATAGACTTGCCCGGTGAAAGTTCTGGCAGCGATGAGTGGCGGAGTCGACTCCGCCGTGGCAGCGGCACGCGCCGTCGACGCGGGCCATGAGGTGGTCGGCGTCCACCTGGCGCTCAGCCGGATGCCGGGTACGCTCCGGACCGGCAGTCGCGGGTGCTGCACCATCGAGGACTCGATGGACGCCCAGCGTGCGGCGAACCTGATCGGCATCCCGTACTACGTGTGGGACTTCTCGGAGCGCTTCAAGCTCGACGTGGTCGACGACTTCATCGCCGAGTACCGCGCCGGCCGGACCCCGAACCCGTGTATGCGATGCAACGAGAAGATCAAGTTCGCCGCATTGCTCGAGAAGGCGCTCGACCTCGGGTTCGACGCGGTCGTGACCGGCCATTACGCCACGATCGTCACGAGCCCCGAGGGTGATCGAGAACTGCACCGGGCGAGTGCCTGGGCGAAGGACCAGTCGTACGTCCTGGGCGTGCTCACCGCCGAACAGCTCGCGCACTCGATGTTCCCGCTCGGGGCGACGCCGTCGAAGGCCGAGGTCCGTGCCGAGGCCGCTGAGCGCGGCTTCACGGTGGCGAACAAGCCCGACAGCCACGACATCTGCTTCATCCCCGACGGCGACACGAAGGGCTGGCTGGGGGAGCGGGTCGGTACCGAGACCGGCCAGGTCCTCGACCGCGACGGAGCCGTCGTCGGTTCGCACGAGGGTGCCCACGCGTTCACCGTCGGCCAGCGCAAGGGCCTGCACCTCGGCGTGCCGGCGCCGGACGGACGTCCCCGCTTCGTCCTCGAGGTGCGTCCGAAGGACAACACGGTCGTCGTCGGGCCGAAGGAGGCGCTCGCCATCGGCGAGATCGCCGGCTCGCGCTTCACCTGGGCTGGGAGGGCTCCGGAGGTCGGTGCCGAACCGATCCCGTGCGACGTCCAGATCCGTGCGCACGCGGACCCGGTCCCCGCCGCGCTGACGCTCGTCGGTGGTGAACTCGTCGTCCACCCGGAGACGCCGCTCGACGGCGTCGCTCCCGGACAGACCGCCGTGCTGTACAGCGGGACGCGCGTCCTCGGTCAGTTCACGATCGACCGCACCGTCAGCGCGGTACCCGTCGGAGCCGCCGCCTCCGCCTGACGACCCCGGAACGACGGAACGCCCGACGAGCCAGGCTCGTCGGGCGTTCCGCGTCGGTCTCAGGATCGGGACGGTGCGCCCGCCTTGGACTTCTTGGGCTTCTTGACGAAGAGGGTCTCCGCCTCCTCGAGCGTCAGGCCGTTCGTCTCAGGGATCTTCGCGAGGACGAAGACGAACGAGAGGAGCGCGAACAGCGCGTACATGCCGTAGGTCACCGGCAGGGAGAACGCGGCGAGGGCCGGGAAGCTGACCGTGATGAGGAAGTTCGCGATCCACTGCGCCATCGCCGCGACACCGAGTGCCTTCGCGCGCAGGCGGTTCGGGAAGATCTCGCCGAGGAGCACCCAGACGAGCGGTCCCCACGACGCGCCGAACGCGACCACGAACACGTTGGCGGCCACGAGGGCGATCGTTCCCCACGGCTGGGGCAACGACACCTCGCCGGCGCTGTCGGTCACCGACTGTGTGAACGCGATCGCCATCGCACCGAGCGAGACCGTCATGCCGATGGAGCCCGCGAGGAGGATCGGCCGTCGACCGATGCGGTCCACGAGCAGGATGGCGACGATGGTGACCGCGACGTTCGTCACCGAGGTGATGACCGAGATGAGGAGCGAGTCGGACTCCTGGAACCCGACGGCCTTCCACAGCGTCGTCGAGTAGTAGAAGATCACGTTGATGCCGACGAACTGCTGGAAGATCGACAGGATGATGCCGATCCAGACGATCGGCAGGAGCCCGAAGCGTCCGCCCCAGAGGGTCGCCTTCTTCTGCTGCTCATCGTCCTTCACCGCCTGCTCGGCGAGCTTGACGGCGCGATCCACCTCTTCCTGCGGCCAGACGGTCGCGAAGATCCGACGGGCCTCGTCGGACTTGCCCTTGCGGACGAGGAACCGGGGCGACTCGGGGAGCCGCATCGCGAGCACGCCGTAGACCACGGCCGGGAGCGCGCAGGCGATGAACATCCAGCGCCAGGCCTCGACGCCGAACCACAGCGGGTTCGACGCGCCGCCGGCGGCGCCCGCCAGGACGGAGTCGGACAGGAGCGCGGCGAAGATGCCGAGCGTGATGGCGAGCTGCTGCAGCGAGGCGAGACGGCCGCGGATGGCGCTCGGCGCGATCTCGGCGATGTACGCCGGAGCCACGACCGAGGCGATGCCGATACCGAGCCCGCCGACGATGCGCCAGATGACGAGGTCCCAGGGGGAGAAGGCGAAGCCGGCTCCGAAGGAGGAGACGAAGAACAGGCCTGCACCGAGCAGCATCGTGAAGATGCGACCGCGGCTGTCGGCGATCCGGCCCGCGAGGTAGGCGCCGAGCGCGCAACCGAGCAGCGCTGACGCGACCGCGAAGCCGATGAGCGCCTCACTGAGTGCGAAGTGGTCCTGCATCGCGTCGACCGCGCCGTTCACCACGGATGAGTCGAATCCGAAGAGGAAGCCACCGACCGCGGCCGAGACGGAGATGCCGATGACGCGCGCGGTCAGCTGCTTGCTGGTGGGAGCCGCCCCCGTTCCCGGACTGCTGGACTGGGACATGGTTCCTCCGATTCCGCGCGCATGGTTCCTGCGGCACTGCGACACCCTACTCCTCGATGAGACCCGCCCCGACCCCGTTGCGCACATCTGGGAGGACGTGCCGGGTGTCAAGCGCCCGCCGGTGTCGGACGCCGCTCGTAGACTGGACGCCGTGGCGAACAGCACCGGACAGACCCTCCAGCAGGCATCGACCGAGGCCGAGGAACTCACCTCGCGCATCCTCGAGCTCCGCGACGCGTACTACGAGCGAGACGAGTCGCTCGCCTCCGACGAGGAGTACGACGCGATGCTCCGGCGGCTCGAGGAGCTCGAGCGTCTGTTCCCCGAGCTGCAGAGCCAGGACAGCCCCACCCAGACCGTCGGCGGGCGCGCCGAGACCACGCTGTTCGCCCCGGTAACGCACCTCGAGCGCATGCTCAGCCTCGACAACGTCTTCTCGATCGAGGAGTTCCTCGCTTGGGCCGCCAAGGTCGAGCGCGACGCCGGAGGGTCCGTCCAGTACCTCTGCGAACTGAAGATCGACGGCCTCGCCATCAACCTCCGGTACGAGCGCGGCCGCCTCGTGAGCGCGGCCACGCGCGGCGACGGTGTCGTCGGCGAGGACGTCACGGAGAACGTGCGGTACATCCGTTCCATCCCCGAGCGACTGACCTCGTCCGACCCCGAGGTCGAGTTCCCGGAGGTCGTCGAGGTCCGGGGCGAGATCTTCTTCCCGGTCGAGGCCTTCCGCGAACTGAACGCCAACCAGGCGGCGGCCGGTGAACGGGTCTTCGCCAACCCGCGCAACGCGGCGAGCGGTTCCCTGCGCCAGAAGGCGGAGGGCAAGAACCCGGCCCAGCTCGCACTCATGCACGACCGGCTCGGCCGCCTGCAGATGCTCGTCCACGGCATCGGCGCGTGGGAACAGCCACCAGTCGCTCGGCAGTCACAGGTCTACGAGCTCCTGCACAGCTGGGGTCTCCCGACGTCCTCGCACTACCGGGTCCACGACGAGGCGACCGGTGCGGCGGAGTTCATCGAGTACTTCGGCGCCCACCGCGACAGCGTCGAGCACGAGATCGACGGCGTCGTCGTGAAGGTCGACGATCTCGCGCTCCACGGCGAGCTCGGCGCGACGAGTCGTGCTCCGCGGTGGGCCATCGCCTACAAGTACCCGCCCGAGCAGGTGAACACGAAGCTCCTCGACATCGTCGTGAGCGTCGGGCGCACCGGTCGCGCCACCCCGTTCGCCGTCATGGAGAAGGTGCTCGTCGCCGGCAGCGAGGTGCGTCAGGCGACCCTGCACAACCAGGACGTCGTGAAGGCGAAGGGGGTGCTCATCGGCGACACCGTCGTCCTCCGGAAGGCCGGCGACGTCATCCCCGAGGTCCTCGGCCCGGTGGTCGAGCTCCGCGACGGTTCGGAGCGCGAGTTCGTCATGCCCGAGCACTGCCCCGAGTGCGGTACCACCCTCGCCCCCGCGAAGGAGGGCGACATCGACCTGCGCTGCCCGAACGCGCGGAGCTGCCCGGCGCAGGTGCGCGGACGCGTCGAGCACATCGGCTCCCGTGGCGCGCTCGACGTCGAGGCGCTCGGCGAGGTGGCGGCGGCGGCGCTCACCCAACCGGTGGAGCCCGCGGAACCACCGCTGACGACCGAGGCCGGACTCTTCTCGCTCACGATGTCCGACATCTTCCCGGTCACGGTGATCGTCCGCGACAACGAGACCGGGCTGCCCAAGCTCAACGAGGACGGATCCGAGAAGCGCGTCACGCCCTTCCGCCGCCGACGCGCCAAGAAGGACGGCGTGCACGATCCGGCCGCGGCCGAGTTCGACGGTGACCAGTCCTCGGTGCCGTCCAAGAACGCGATCGAACTCCTCGCCAACCTCGACGGCGCGAAGACCCGCCCGCTCGCACGGTTGCTCGTGGCACTCAACATCCGCCACGTCGGCCCGGTCGCCGCCCGGTCACTCGCGGAGTACTTCGGTTCGCTCGATGCCATCCGTGCGGCCACCCGCGACGAGCTCGCAGAGGTCGACGGCGTGGGCGGGATTATCGCCGATGCGCTCAT
Source organism: Plantibacter sp. MMLR14_011 (assembly GCF_001865025.1). Classification (NCBI taxonomy): domain Bacteria; kingdom Bacillati; phylum Actinomycetota; class Actinomycetes; order Micrococcales; family Microbacteriaceae; genus Plantibacter; species Plantibacter sp. MMLR14_011. The sequence goes on along the minus strand of NZ_MJGW01000017.1, from coordinate 153,782 downwards.
CGCCTGGTTCGAGGTCGACTGGCATCGCGAGATCGTCGAGGAGTGGACTGCGGCGGGCGTGCAGTGGGCGACTCCCGGACACCCGGGGCCGGGCGCCGCTGTCGCGGCCGGCGGGGTGCTGTCGGGTGTCACCGTCGTCGCCACCGGTTCGCTCGAGGGCTTCACCCGGGAGGGTGCGCTGGAAGCCATCGTGCAGGCGGGAGGGAAGGCTGCGTCGAGCGTTTCGAAGAAGACCGACTTCGTCGCCGCCGGCCCGGGTGCCGGGTCGAAGCTCGCCAAGGCCGAAGCACTCGGTCTGCGGATCATCGACGCCGAGCAGTTCGCCCTGCTCGTCTCCGAGGGTCCGGCGGCGCTCGGCGAGCCGGACGTCCCGGCCGAGGACGAGGCCGAGGGCGCAGCGTCCGCCGACGAGGCGCCGACGGACTGAGCTCAGTCCTGGCCGGCCTGCAGCAGCTCGTCTCGGACCTGGCGCCGCAGCACCTTGCCGATGAGCGACTTGGGGAGTTCGTCGACGACGACGACCCGCTTCGGCACCTTGTACGGGGTGAGGATCTCCCGCGCCCAGGCTCTGAGCGCGTCCGCATCCACGGTGGCACCGGGACCCGCGACGACGGCCGCGACGACCTGCTCGCCGGAGTGGGGATCGGGGAGACCGACGACGGCGGCGTCGGCGACCGACGCGTGTCCGCGGAGCACCTGCTCGACCTCGCTCGGCGACACGTTGAACCCGCCGGTGATGATGAGCTCCTTGATCCGGTCGACGACGGTCATGAACCCCTCCTCGTCGATGGACACGATGTCGCCGGTGCGGAACCAGCCGCCTGGGAGCAGGACGGCGGCGGTCTCCTCGGGCTTGTTGTAGTAGCCGTGGAAGACCTGCGGGCCGCGGACGAGCAGCTCGCCCGCCTCGCCGGCCGGACGGTCGGTCTCCGGGTCGTCGGGGTCCACGACGCGCACCTCGGTGCTCGGCAGCGGGAGGCCGATGGTCCCGGGCTTCCGTGCGGTCGAGACCGGGTTCGCGGAGATGACCGGTGAGCACTCGGAGAGCCCGTAGCCCTCGACGAGGAAGCCGCCGGACGCGGCTTCGAACGGGACGACGAGGTCGTGCGGCAGCGGCATCGCGCCCGAGATGGCGATCTCGGTGCCCTGCAGCGACACGCCCTGCTCGGTCGCCGCGGTCAGGAGTCGGTCGGCGATGGGCGGGACGGCGGGCAGGAAGGTCGGCGGTCGCTTCTTCATGACCTTGAGGACGAGCGCCGGGTCGAACTTCGGGAAGAGGACGAGGCGCGAGCCCATGCTCATGGCGAAGGTCAGGCAGAGCGTCAGGCCGTAGGCGTGGAACATCGGGAGCACCGCGTAGACGACGGCCTCCCCGCGCCTCACCGTGGGCACCCAAGCTCGGGACTGCGCCGCGTTCGCGAGCAGGTTGCCGTGGGTGAGTGCGGCCCCCTTGGGCGAGCCGGTCGTCCCACTCGTGTACTGGATGAGCGCGAGGGCGTCGGTCGCGGGCTTCGGGTGGCTCGCCGGCAGCGGCGCCGAGGTCAGGAGCTGCTCCCACCGCACCGTGCCCGAGACCGGTGCGGTGAGCTGGGCCCGTGAGGCTCTCGCCTTCGGGATGGGCAGACGGAGAGCGGCGCGCATGTGGAGCGGCATCGCCCGGGTCACGTCGATCGTCACGAGCGAGTGCACCGCCAGGTCGGCCGGGAAGTCCTGCAGGTGCTCGGCGACCTTGTCCCAGACGATCGCGAACGTCGCGCGGTGGTCCTCGAACTGGTGGCGGAGCTCTTGGGGGGTGTAGAGCGGATTGTGCTCGATGACGACGGCACCCAGCCTGAGGACGGCGTAGAACGCGACGATGTGCTGCGGGCAGTTCGGGAGCATGAGGGCGACGGGGTCGCCCGCCCGGACACCGAGTGCACGCAGGCCCGCGGCGGCACGGGCGATCAGCGCCTCGAGCTCCGTGTAGGTGGTGGTGGACCCGAAGAACTCCAGCGCGACGGCGTCCGGGTAGCTCGCGGCGGAGGCTTCGACGAGATCGCCGAGGCTGCCGGTCTGCTCGGGGATGTCGTCCGGCACGTCGGCGGCGTAGCTCGCGAGCCACGGACGCTCGTGCGGGGGACGGGGACGGCTGCTCGAGTCGTTCTGGGTCACCGTTCCACTGTAGGGGCGGAGCCCGACGGACGACCACGTCCCTGGCGAATAGACTGGAGCGACCGCCACCGCTACACGTACGGGAGACGCATGTCGGAAATCACTACCGAGCAGGTCGCGCATCTCGCGAACCTCGCTCGAATCGCCCTGAGCCAGGACGAGATCGCCCACCTCACGACGGAGCTCGACTCCATCGTGGACAACATCCAGAAGGTGCAGCAGGTGGCCACGCCTGACGTCCCGGCGACGAGCCACCCGATCCCGCTCGAGAACGTGTACCGCGACGACGTCGTCGGCAACACGCTCACGCGCGAACAGGCGCTGCAGAACGCGCCGGAATCGGCCGACGGCCGCTTCAAGGTCTCGGCGATCCTGGGGGAGGAGCAGTGAGCGGGTTGATCGGTCTCACGGCAGCGGAGCTGTCGAGCAAGCTCCGCGCGGGCGAGGTCTCCAGCGTCGAAGCCACCCAGGCCCACCTCGACCGCATCGCGCAGGTCGACGGCGACGTCCACGCCTTCCTCCACGTGTCGGACCACGCGCTCGACGTCGCCGCCGACATCGACGCACGCCGTGCCGCTGGCGAGGACCTCGGCGAGCTGGCGGGCGTCCCGCTCGCCATCAAGGACGTCCTGGTCACGACCGACATGCCGTCCACCTCGGGGAGCAAGATCCTCGAGGGGTACCTGTCGCCCTTCGACGCGACCGTCGTCGCGCGGTCACGTGCCGCCGGTCTCGTGCCGCTCGGCAAGACGAACATGGACGAGTTCGCCATGGGCTCGAGCACGGAGCACTCGGCGTACGGCCCGACCCACAACCCGTGGGACCTCGACCGCATCCCCGGCGGTTCCGGCGGTGGCTCCGCTGCCGCGGTCGCCGCGTTCGAGGCGCCCATCGCCCTCGGCAGCGACACCGGTGGGTCCATCCGCCAGCCGGCGCACGTGACCGGCACGGTCGGCGTGAAGCCCACCTACGGCGCGGTCAGCCGCTACGGGGCGATCGCACTCGCCTCCTCGCTCGACCAGGTCGGACCGGTCAGCCGCACGGTCCTCGACTCGGGCCTCCTCCACGACGTCATCGCCGGGCACGACGCCCTCGACTCCACCTCGCTCCGCGACGCGTGGCCCTCGATGGCCGCTGCGGCCCGCGAGGGCGCGCGTGGCGACGTGCTGCGCGGCCTCCGGGTCGGCGTCGTCACCGAGCTCAACGGTGAAGGCTTCCAGGCCGGTGTGAAGAGCCGCTTCCAGGAGGCGCTCGCGGTGCTCGAGGCGAACGGTGCCGAGATCGTCGAGGTCTCCGCTCCGAACTTCGAATACGCCGTCGCCGCCTACTACCTCATCCTCCCCGCCGAAGCGTCGAGCAACCTCGCGAAGTTCGACTCGGTGCGCTTCGGCATGCGGGTCACGCCCGAGGGTGGCGGCACGGTCGAGCAGGTCATGTCCGCGACGCGCGAGGCCGGTTTCGGTCCCGAGGTGAAGCGACGGATCATCCTCGGCACGTACGCGCTCAGCGCGGGCTACTACGACGCCTACTACGGCAGTGCCCAGAAGGTCCGGACGCTCATCCAGCGCGACTTCGCGGCGGCGTTCGAACAGGTCGACGTCCTCGTGAGCCCGAGCGCCCCGACGACGGCGTTCAAGCTGGGCGAGCGCATCGACGACCCGCTGGCGATGTATCTGAACGACGTCACCACCATCCCGGCGAACCTCGCCGGTGTGCCCGGCATCAGCGTGCCGATCGGTCTCGCGCCCGAAGACGGTCTGCCCGTCGGCATCCAGTTCATGGCGCCAGCACGGGAGGACGCCAGGCTCTACCGGGTCGGCGCCGCCCTCGAGGCGCTCCTCGAATCGACGTGGGGGCACACCCTCATCTCGCAGGCACCCGCTCTCGGAGGTCGGTAACCCATGGCCAAGGACAAGCTCCTCTCCTACGAAGAAGCCCTCGAACTGTACGAGCCGGTGCTCGGCTTCGAGGTGCACGTCGAGCTGAACACCAAGACGAAGATGTTCTCTTCGGCACCGAACGGCTTCGGCGACGCTCCGAACACGAACATCTCGCCGGTCTGCCTCGGTCTGCCCGGGTCGCTCCCGGTCGTGAACGAGCAGGCGGTGCGGTACTCGATCAGCCTCGGGCTCGCCCTCGGCTGCTCGATCGCACCCTCGAGCCGGTTCGCACGGAAGAACTACTTCTACCCCGACCTCGCGAAGAACTACCAGATCTCGCAGTTCGACGAGCCGATCGCCTTCGAGGGCTCGGTCGACGTCGAGCTGGCCGACGGCTCCATCGTGACGGTGCCGATCGAGCGCGCGCACATGGAGGAGGACGCCGGCAAGCTCACGCACATCGGCGGTTCCACCGGCCGTATCCAGGGTGCCGAGTACTCGCTCGTCGATTACAACCGCGCCGGTGTGCCGCTCGTCGAGATCGTCACGAAGCCGATCTACGGCACCGAGCACCGGGCGCCCGAGATCGCCAAGGCCTACGTCTCCGCGATCCGCGACATCGTCGTGGCGCTCGGTATCTCCGACGCGAAGATGGAGCGTGGGAACCTCCGCTGCGACGCGAACATCTCGCTGCGCCCGCGCGGCCAGGAGAAGCTCGGTACGCGCACGGAGACGAAGAACGTCAACTCCCTGCGTTCGGTCGAGCGCGCCGTCCGCTACGAGATCCAGCGGCAGGCGGCGATCCTCAAGGACGGCGGGTCCATCGTCCAGGAGACGCGGCACTGGCACGAGGACACCGGGGCCACGTCCGCCGGCCGGCCGAAGAGTGACGCCGACGACTACCGGTACTTCCCGGAGCCCGACCTGCTCCCGGTCGTGCCGTCGCCCGAACTCATCGAGGAACTCCGAGCGGCCCTGCCCGAGCAGCCGGCGGTCCGCCGCCGTCGGCTGAAGAGCGAGTGGGGCTTCACCGACCTGGAGTTCCAGGACGTCGTGAACGGTGGTCTGCTGAACGAGATCACGGCCACCGTCGAGGCCGGCGCCGCTCCGGCAGCCGCACGGAAGTGGTGGACGGGTGAGATCTCGCGGATCGCGAACCAGCGCGACGTCGAGGCGACGAGCCTCGTGTCGCCCGAGCACGTCGCGGCACTCGCTGCGCTCGTCGAGGACGGAACGCTCAACGACAAGCTCGCGCGCCAGGTGCTCGAGGGCGTCATCGACGGGGAGGGCACTCCTCAGGAGGTCATCGACGCTCGCGGTCTCGCGCTCGTGTCCGACGACGGTCCGCTGATCGCCGCCATCGACGAGGCACTGGCCGCTCAGCCTGACGTCCTCGCCAAGATCCGCGACGGCAAGGTCCAGGCGGCCGGCGCGGTCATCGGCGCCGTGATGAAGGCGATGCGCGGACAGGCCGATGCGGCACGTGTGCGCGAACTCGTCCTGGAACGCGCCTCGCAGTAGCGGTCACTGCTGCACCATCGGGCCCGTGCCAGCGTCGACGACGGCGGCACGGGCCCGATGTCGTCGGCCAGGGGAAGCCCTGGTGCCGACTGCTGGCCCGGCATACACTTCCGCCATGCTGGTCGAAGGCACCATGCGGTGGCAGGTCACGGAAGACGCTCCGATGGCCCTCATGCTGGCGCTCGCGTTCCGCGACATGGCAGGGCTCGGGGAGCGATGCGTCGCGCAGCTTCCCGCCGTCACGCCGGGGCTGGAGCGGATCGACGTCGCCGGCCTCGACCTCGACGCGCTCGCGGTCCAGTTCGACGGCTGGTGGACCGGGATCGCTCGTCGCGACACGCGCCTCTTCATGGCCGAGGTCCGTCCACCACACTTCGAGGTGTTCGATCGAGCCCTCGACCTGCAGGAGCTCGCCTACCGGGCGTACGACGAGGCGCACCGATGGGCGTCGGCTCGTATCCGTGAGTACGAACGCGCGCTCGCAGGTCGATCGCCGAGCCGTCTCACCGACGTCTACGAACTCATCCGCGAGCGCCAGTTCGAGTTGCGTCGGCAATCCAGCTCGTTCCGGTTGGACCTCGAGGTGCTTCCGATCTGCCGACCGGGGGCCTGGGTGGTCGCGCCCGACACGATCGTGGTCAGTGAGTCGCTCCGGGACGACCGGGAGGCCTTCCGCGAATGGCTACGGCCGCTGGTCCACGGCCTGGTCTGATCCGCTCGCGACGCGCTCGACCGGCCGACGGGTCGGGTTCAGAAGCACGACCGCGATGATCGAGCCGACAGCGCCGGCAGCCGCCATCGCGGCGGTGAGCGGGTGGGAGATCTCCGCGAAGGGCATGATGAAGGCGCTCGCGAGCGCGATCCACACGGCGACGTGTGTCGGCTTGCGCTCCGGGTCGAGGCGCAGCTTGCGGGGGTGCTCGACGCGGCCGAGGAGTGTGCCGACGCCCGCGAGCAGGACCGCGACGACGAGCAGCACGACCGGCCGGGTCCACCACCACGCGGCGCTCAGCGGTTCCGCGAAGGGGATGCCGAGGGCGAGCTGGAGACCGGCGACCGCGATGATCAGGGGGAGATGCCAGAGGTACACCGTCATCAGCCGGGACCCGATGAGGAAGACGACGGCTCGCGCGGCGCGGGTCCGCATGATCGCCGTGAGCAGCGGGTGCACCAGGGCGAGCAGGGCGAGCTGCCCGATGCCGAGGACGACGAGGGGGAGGGTCGGTGGGTTGAGGTTGCCGAGCATGCTGGTCGAGTACGGCAGCCAGGTCGTGATCGGCACGAGCGCACCGTAGGAGACGAGCACCACGGCCACGAGGACGAGGCGAGGGACGGTGCGGAGACGACCATCGGCCAGGAAGAACCCGAACTGCTGCAGCAGTGGCCAGACGAACACCAGGTTGACGAGACCGATGCCGAGGAGGCCGGTCGAGTACCGGACGACGTCGACGAGGATCACACCGGCCAGCAGTGCCGCACAGGTCAGGACGGGGTGGCGGTCGTGCCAGGTGGCCAGGAAGGGCGCGACCGCCTGGCACAGCAGGTAGGCGGCCAGGAACCAGAGTGGGGACCCGACGCCTGCGGCGACGGCCTCGATGATGGCGGGGTCGACACCGAGCGCCCCGGCGAGCCAGAGTCCGACGGCGAGGAAGAGCAGGACCGGGATCGTCGGCAGGGCGAGTCGGAAGACCCGGGACCGGAGGAAGTCGCTGGTCCCGCCACCACGTCGGACGGTGCTGCGCCAGCCGGTGATCGTCGCGAAGCCGCCCACGATGAAGAACAGCGGCATGATCTGGCCGAACCAGGTGCCCGTGTCGAACCACGGCTGCTGCTCGAGCGCCCGGGAGATGCCGATCGCGCCGTCCGGCTCGATCGCCACGGCGACCATCAGGAGGTGGACGACGACCACCGTGACGACGCAGGCCACGCGCACGAGGTCGAGGGCGAGGTCCCGCCCGGAGAGGTCTGGGACCGCCGGGGCCGACCCGGTCCGCGTTCGCGTGCTCATCGCCGGACAGCCTAGCGTCGCCGGGCGCTCCCGCCTCGGCCCTTGTGGAGAGCGTGTCGGAGGCGACTGCGACAATGGAGGTATGAGTCGGCAGGATGGAGCGTCTCGTCGCGTCTCGGCGCACGATGCCGACGACAGCGGTACCCCCATCCTCCATGTCGACATGGACGCGTTCTTCGTCTCGGTCGAGCTCTTGGAACGGCCCGAGCTGCGCGGTCTGCCGATCATCGTGGGCAACAAGGAGGGGCGGTCGGTCGTCACCTCCGCCAGCTACGAGGCACGCCGGTACGGCGTGCGCGCGGCGATGCCGGTGTCCCAGGCGATGCGGCTCTGTCCGAGCGCCGTCGTGCTGCCGCCCCACCACGGCAGGTACCGCGAGTACTCCGACCGGGTGATGGAGGTGTTCGAGTCGGTCACGCCGCTCGTCGAACCCCTGAGCATCGACGAGGCCTTCCTCGACGTCTCCGGCGCGGTCCGGTTGCTCGGGAGCCCGCGGACGATCGCCGCGCTCGTGAAGCAACGGGTCCTCGACGCGACCGGCTTGCCGTGCTCGGTGGGCCTGGCGGCGACGAAGTACGTCGCGAAGCTCGCCTCCGGCCTGTCCAAGCCCGACGGTCTGCTGGTCGTGCCGGCCGACGAGACCCTGGCGTTCCTCCACCCGTTGCCGGTCGGTGCACTGTGGGGCGTCGGTGGTCGGACGGAGGAGCAGCTGACGAACCGGGGCATCCGGACCATCGGTCAGCTCGCCTCCACCCCGCTTCCGATGCTCCAGCGCGCGGTCGGCGAAGCCTCCGGTCGCCGACTCCTCGAGCTCGCGAACGGGATCGATCCGCGCGGCATCGAGCTGGCACGACGCGAGAAGAGCGTCAGCCACGAGGTGACCTTCCCGACCGACGTCTCCGACCCGACCATCCTCAAGCGCGAACTGCTGAACCTCGCCGGCCTCGTCGCGATCCGACTCCGGAAGGGCGGCTACGCCGGCCGGACGATCAGCATCCGCGTGCGCTATGCGGACTTCAGCGTCGTCACCCGGTCGCGCACCATCGGCGAGGCCACGAACGTGGGCCGGCGGGTGTACGACGAAGCGGCCTCGCTGTTCGACGACCTCGATCGAGGCGGACGCCTCGTGCGCCTCGTGGGGGTGAAGGTCGACCAGCTCGTCCCGGCCGATGAGGCCGGTGCCGGGCTCTGGGACCCGGACGAGGAGTGGCGTGAAGCCGAGCAGACGATCGACCGGGTCGCAAGCCGGTTCGGCGATCTCGCGATCGCCCCCGCCTCCCTCCTCGGCAAGCCGAGGCGTCGCGGACTCGGCAGTCGCGGAGACTCGCAGGGTGCTGGGAGCACGGATCAACCCCTTGGACCGGGAGATGCCGAGCGATAGCCTCGCCGTATGACGAATCTCGTGGAGAAGCTGGCAGAACAGGCGAAGGGGCTCGGCGTGACCGCGGCCTATGGGGAGCAGCAGGACATCGACGGGACGAAGCTCGTGCCCGTCGCGCTGACGTACTACGGCTTCGGCGGCGGCTCCGAGGGCGACGGCGACGACGCCCCGAGCGGCGGTGGCGGCGGTGGCGTCTCCATCCCCGTCGGTGCCTACATCAAGACCGACGAGGGTCTCCGTTTCGACCCGAACCTCATCTCGCTGATCGCCGTCGCGATCCCGTTCATCTGGGTGAGCGGCAAGGCGCTCGCCGGCCTCATCAAGGCCCTCAAGAAGTAGCCCCCTCCGTCCAACCCCTGTCGTGCGACCGCGCACGGCAGGGGTTAGACTCGTGCCACCACGGGAGTCCGGTGAACCGGGCTGAGAGGAAGGTATTCGCCTTCGACCGTCGAACCTGATCTGGATCATGCCAGCGCAGGGAGACCATTTCTCGCTATCCCGTGCTCTTTTCCGTCTACAGGAAGGGCACGTATCGTGTCAGCATCGACCAAGATCTCACCCTCTGAACGCGCTGTGTCGCGGACCTTGCGCTGGAGGGTCGTCGACATCGTCGTGGTCGCCGTACTCGGCGTCGCGACCGGCCTCATCTTCTGGGCGTGGAACACGATCGGATCACTCTGGTACGCGGGTGCCAGCGCCGTCACGCCCGGTTTCGGCGGGATCGCCGTCGGGATCTGGCTCCTCGGCGGGGTGCTCGGCGGACTCATCATCCGGAAGCCCGGCGCTGCCCTCCTCGTCGAGACCATCGGGGCGATCGTCTCCGCCCTCATCGGCAACGCATGGGGCATCACGACGGTGTACTCCGGGCTCGCTCAGGGCCTCGGTGCCGAGCTGGTGTTCGCGGCGTTCGCGTACAAGCGCTTCGGCCTCGTTCCGGCGATCCTCGCCGGGGCGGGTGCCGGGGCCGGCGCGTGGCTCCTCGAACTCGTCATGTCGGGCAACCTCGAGAAGGGTGTCGAGTTCAACGCGATCTACCTCGGTTCGCTGCTCGTCTCGGGCGCGATCCTCGCCGGTGTCGTCGGCTGGGCCCTCGTCAGGGCACTCGCGTCGACCGGAGCGCTCAGTCGGTTCGCGTCGGGGCGGGACGCTCGGCGCGAGGTTTGATCGTGCCGGGAGCTACCGGTCCGGCGCGCGTCGTCGCGCGGGACTGGGGGTGGCGTCATGCCGGTCGGAAGGCCTGGGCGGTGTGCGACCTCGACCTCGTGATCGAACCGGGCGAACGGGTCCTCCTCCTGGGGGGGTCCGGTGCCGGCAAGTCGACGCTGATCCACGCACTCGCCGGCGTCCTCGGCGGTGCGGACGAGGGGGAGTCCCACGGCACGCTCCTCGTGGACGGCGTTCCGCCTGAACGAGCGAGGGGTCGCATCGGGCTCGTGCTGCAGGATCCCGACTCGCAGGTGATCCTGTCCAAGGTCGGCGACGACGTCGCCTTCGGCTGCGAGAACCTCGGCGTCGAGCGCGAGGAGATCTGGCGCCGCGTGGACGCCTCGCTGGAGGCCGTCGGACTGGACCTGCCGCTGGACCACTCGACCTCGGCGCTGTCCGGTGGTCAGAAACAGCGGCTGGCCCTCGCCGGCGTACTCGCCATGCACCCCTCGCTCCTCCTGCTCGACGAACCGACCGCGAACCTCGACCCGGCCGGGGTGGCCGAGGTGCGGGACGCCGTCGCTCGGCTGGTCGATGACGGTTCGTCCACCCTGGTCGTCATCGAACACCGCGTCGACGTCTGGCGCGAGCTGATGACCAGGGTCGTCGTGCTCGACGCCGACGGCGGTGTCCTCGCCGACGGGCCACCCGACCTCGTCCTCGACGACGTCGGGCAGCGCCTGGCCGATGCGGGCGTCTGGGTGCCGGGCATCCCGCTGGGGTTGGCCCCTCGTCCGGTGTCCGGCCCATCAGCGGCGGTCATCACGACCGACGACCTGGCGATCGGTCGAACGCGGAAGCAGCCGGTACAGGAGCACCTGGGGCTCGCGGTGCCCGAAGGCGCGGGGACCGTCATCGTCGGCCCCAACGGCGCGGGGAAGTCCACGCTCGCGCTCACGCTGGCGGGACTGCTGCCGGAGATCACGGGGACGGTGACCGCCGCTCCGCAGCTCGCCGGCAGGCTGGGATCCCGGCCGATCCGCTGGAAGTCGACCGAGTTGCTCACGCGCATCGGGACGGTCTTCCAGGATCCCGAGCACCAGTTCGTCTCATCGACCGTGCGGAACGAGCTCGGTGTCGGCCTGCAGGCCCTCCGCTGGTCCCGGACCGCCATCGACGAGCGGGTCTCCGAGATCCTCGATGCGCTCGGTCTCGGTCGTCTCGCCGAGGCGAACCCGTTCAGTCTCTCGGGGGGTCAGAAGCGCCGGTTGTCGGTGGCCACCGTCCTCGCCGCCCGGCCGGCGGTCATGGTCCTCGACGAACCGACGTTCGGGCAGGATCGACGCACGTGGTTGTCACTCGTCCGCCTGCTGCAGCACGAGCTCGAACGCGGCGCGACGATCGTCTCCGTCACGCATGACGCGGGGGTCGTCGAGCATCTGGGCGACCATCGCATCCTCCTCGAACCGCCGGAGCTCCGGAGGCGGGCCGCATGACGAGCCTCACGGCAGCGGAGCGCTCGACGGTGCTGCACCATCGACCGCCGCTCGATCGGGTGAATCCGGTGACGAAGGTGCTGGCCGTCCTGATCCTGTCCGTCCCGTTGCTGCTGACGATCGACTGGGTGAGTGCGAGCACGGCGGTCCTGCTCGAAGTGATGCTGTTCCCGCTCTCCGGCCTGCGGTTCACCGCGTTGCTGAAGCGGGCCCTGCCGGTGCTCGTCTTCGCGCCCATCGGCGGGATCAGCATGCTGTTGTACGCGAAGCCGGGAGGGACGGAGTACCTGTCGCTCGGGTTCGTCCGCGTGACGGACAACTCGATCGAGCTGGCGGTCGCCGTGACGATCCGCGTGTTGGCGCTCGGTCTCCCGACGATCCTGCTCTTCGCGCGGGTGGACCCGACCGATCTGGCCGACGGCCTGTCCCAGATCGCGAAGCTGCCGTCGAGGTTCGTGCTCGGGATCCTCGCTGGAGCGCGGATGCTCGGACTCTTCATCGACGACTGGCGCAGTCTCGCGCTCGCCCGTCGTGCCCGTGGCTTGGGGGACCGGGGAGTGGTCCGCCGGTTCGCCTCCATGGCCTTCGTCCTGCTGGTGTTCGCAATACGACGGGGGAGCAAACTCGCGACGGCGATGGAGGCGCGGGGGTTCGGGGCACCGATCGAACGCACCTGGGCCAGACCGTCCCGCCTGGGCCGGGCCGATCTCATTGCCGTCCTGGTGACGATCGTGATCATGGCCCTCGCGCTGTCCACGGCGGTCCTCGCCGGTACGTTCCGGGTCGTGGGCCAGTGAGCGCGGTCCCGCCGGTCCTGCTCGTCGACGGTCGCTCGGGCACGGGGAAGACGACGCTCGCCTCTTCGGTGGCGTCCGCGTTGACCGACAGTACGGTCATCCACATGGACGACCTGTATCCGGGGTGGGAAGGGCTCGAGGAAGGTGCTCGACTCCTCGTCGAGTGGATCCTCAGACCGTTCGCCGAGCGACGCGCGGGGGAGTGGCGGCGCTGGGACTGGGAACGGTCCGCCCGTGCGGAGGTGCACCTCGTGCCGAGCGACCGTCCACTCGTCGTCGAGGGTTGCGGGTCGTCGTCGCGGTCGTCGCGGGTGCTCGCCGACACGGTGCTGTGGCTCGACGCGCCGGTGGTGCAGCGCACGGACCGCCTCATCGGGCGCGGTGACGGTGTGGACTGGCTCGCGGGGTGGACCCTCCAGGAGGACGCGTTCATCGAGCGGGAGCGGCCCGACCTCGATGCCGGGCTCCGCATCGAGGCGACCGGCGCGGCGGACCGGGTCTCCGCACTCGTCCTCGACGCCCTGAGGCGCGACGAAGTGGGCCGCTGGAACTCCTGGCTCCGCGCCTGACGACCGACCGCGATCTCGGTCCCTGAACTTGTCGAAGGGTGGGTGTGCCCCCGGCAGGATTCGAACCTGCGACCAAGAGATGAGAAGGGTCCGCGATGTCGTGTGAGGTGCCCCCGGCAGGATTCGAACCTGCGACCAAGAGATTAGAAGGCTCCTGCTCTATCCCCTGAGCTACGGAGGCGGGCGTCGTCCAGGATACCGCAGCGGTGTCTCAGGCGCCGACGCCGAGGAGGCCGAGGACACCGAAGACCAGCGACAGGGCTGCGAGGACGAGGGCGATGCTGATGAGGATGACGTGCACGCGCAGGAACGTCGTCGCACGTCCCTGATCGTCGCGGGCACGCGGGTCGGCGACGATCCGCTTGAGGAAGCGGGGCCAGACGACGACGTTGTAGACACCGTTGACGAGCAGCAGGACGGAGATGGCGATGATCACTGCTCGAGTCTACGGAACCGGCGGCGTCGGTCGTGCTGAGTAGACTCGACCCATGAGCACAGCTGGGGACCGTCTGGTCTGGATCGACTGCGAGATGACCGGACTCGAGCTGGAGGTCGACGAACTCGTCGAGATCGCCGTCGTGATCACCGACTTCGAACTGAACATCCTCGACCCGGGTTACTCCGTCGTGATCAAGCCCGATCAGTCGGCCCTCGACAACATGGGTGAGTTCGTGACGAACATGCACCGCACGTCGGGGCTGCTCGAGGAGATCCCGAACGGTGTGAGCGTCGCGGACGCCGAGTTCCAGGTCATCGAGTACATCCAGCGCTTCGTCCCCGACGAGTCGAAGGCGCCGCTGGCCGGGAACACCATCGGGACCGACCGCGGATTCCTCGCGCGGTACATGCCGCGGCTCGACGCCCACCTGCACTACCGCAACGTCGACGTCTCCTCCATCAAGGAACTGGCCCGTCGGTGGTACCCGCGGGTGTACTTCAACGCCCCGTCGAAGCACGGCGGACACCGTGCGCTGGCGGACATCCTCGAGTCGATCCGTGAGCTCGCCTACTACCGCGGAGCGTTGTTCGTCGACCTCCCCGGCCCGTCGTCCGACGACGCGAAGCAGGTTTCGGAAGCCGTCGTGTCACGGTACGCCCCAAACATGTAATAGACTCGTCCAGTCGCTTGTGACGCGGTCTCCGCGGAGCAGGTCGCATGGTGGGTATAGCTCAGTTGGCAGAGCGCCTGGTTGTGGTCCAGGAGGTCGCGGGTTCAAGCCCCGTTACTCACCCCATGTCGTACAGAAGCCGGAGGATCCCTCCGGCTTCTGTCGTATCCGGGGAGCGGGCATGTTGGAGCTGGACACCGAGGCGTTCGAAGCGCTCGTGGTGGACGAACTCGACCGCTTGCCCGACGAGATGGTCGACGGCCTCGACAACGTCGTCTTCGTCGTCGAGGACCGCCCTGAGAACGGCACGCTCGACACACTCGGGCTGTACGACGGCGTCGCCCTGACGGAGCGCGACCGCTACGGCTTCGGTGAGATGCCCGACCGGATCATCGTCTACCGCGAGCCGCATCTGGCGGCGTGCGAGACACTCGACGAGCTCGCCGACGAGATCCACACCACCCTGGTCCACGAGATCGCGCACTTCTACGGCATCGACGACGAGCGGCTGCACGAGCTCGGCTGGGCCTGAGACCCGCCTCGCCCACCGAGCCGTGTTTCCGGTGTGTTGCAAGTGCCTCGGAGTTCCGGGTGCGCTTCCGGCGAGCGAGTAGCCTGGGGACATGCGCGAGATCCAGGCCCGCATCATTGCGGAACTCCATGTCAGCCCCACGATCGACCCGGCGGCCGAGGTCCGTTCCCGGATCGACTTCCTGAAGTCGTACCTGCGGGCGACGCACACGAAGGGGTTCGTGCTCGGGATCAGCGGGGGACAGGACTCGTCGCTCGCCGGGCGCCTGTGCCAGCTCGCGGCGGAAGAGGTCCGAGCCGAGGGTGGGGAGGCCCGGTTCGTCGCCGTCCGTCTGCCGTACGCCGTGCAGCACGACGAGGACGACGCCCAGTTGGCGCTGTCGTTCATCCGCCCGGACGATTCCGTCGTGTTCAACATCCAGCGCGCGGTCGACGGGTTCGAAGCCGAGTACGCGGATGCGACCGGCGAACCCCTCAGCGATTTCGTCAAGGGCAATGCGAAGGCCCGGGCACGGATGGTCGCCCAGTACGCGATCGCCGGTCAGCAGGGGCTCCTGGTCGTCGGGACGGACCACGCGGCCGAGGCGGTCACCGGCTTCTTCACGAAGTTCGGCGACGGCGGAGCCGACGTGCTCCCGCTCAGCGGCCTGACGAAGCGTCAGGGGCGAGCCCTCCTGGAGTCGCTCGACGCTCCGGAACGGCTCTACCTGAAGGCACCGACCGCCGATCTCCTCGACGGCACTCCCGGCCAGACCGATGAGGAGAACCTCGGACTCAGCTACCAGCAGATCGACGACTTCCTCGAGGGGAGCGAGATCGATCCGGTGGCCGCCGAAGCGATCGAGGCCCGATATGCGGCGACGGAGCACAAGCGCCAGGTCCCGGTCAGCAAGTTCGACACCTGGTGGCACTGACCACGAACCCCTGACATGCAGACGGCGGCCCGATCGGATGATCGGACCGCCGTCTGTCAGTCGCGGTGGTCAGCTGACGCTGGACTGCTTGCGTTCGGCTTCCAGGACCGCGACGTCGTCGATGATGCGCTGCGTCGTACTCGTGTTGATCGTGCCGCCCGTCGAGCGGGTGATGTCGCCGGGCCGTGAAGCCGGCGCGGTGGATGCGGGCTTCACCTCGGCGTACTGCTCGTGGTGCTGCTTGGCGACCCAGGACTCCTGCTCAGCGACGAGCGCCTGTTCCGATCCGCTGGACTCGGCGCGCCAGCGACGGAGGTCGCCGTCGAAGTCCTTCCGGGCCCGTGCCGGCTTCTTCGACCACTCGACGAGACGGTCGCGGAAGTCCTCGACCACCGGGTCCAACTCGTACCCGAACGTCGCGGAGTTGCGCTTCATCTCGTGGAGCTGGTGATTCGCCCAGTCCGCGGCGACGGCCGCACCCTTGATCGGGCTGAGTCGCACGAGCGTGTCGGCCTGGGCGACCGCCCGATCACTGAGCACCTGCTCCTGAGGGGTGAGCGAGTTCCAAACGCTGGCCTCGGTGGCGGCGTCGACGAGCGCCAGGATCGCGACGTTCTTCTGCTCTCGATCGCGTTGGTCCACGATGGCCCGAAGCGCGCGACGGCTTGCGCCGGCGGCGACGAGGGAGGACACCACGACGGCCACGATGAAGAGGGCCGCAGCGAACAGCATGGGGCGGACCTCAGCTGAGGTCACCCACTCTACGAAGTCATTCCACCACTGCATGGGCCGCAGACTACCCCTCGTTCGGGCGTGAACACGGGCGACGCACCGGGTTCGACGGGAACGGCGGGAGGGTCGCCGCTCAGTTGCGGAAGGCGTCGATGGCGACCGCGAGATCGCTGAAGCTGCCCAATGGGGCGTACCCGAGGACCGCCGGTCGGAACCGGTTGGCCCGGTACTCCGGAACGCCGTCCGCTCCGACGGCCTCGATGTTTCCGAGCACGCGGCCGTCGGGGGTCGTCACGCGCCAGTAGCCGGGACGGATGCTCAGGGCGTTGGGCATGGGACTCCTCCTGCGCTGGTGGGGTGATGCCGGACGGGGACTGCCGGCTGGTACTCGTCAGCGTATGCGGGGCCACCGACATCAGCCCTGGTCGGGGCGGAACGAGGGTCCTCCACAGCGAGGTGCGCGGTTGTGGACATCGACGAGGGTTGCCCGGCTCGACACAGGGCCTACGGGATCGGTGAGGCTGGCAGTGCGTCCGGGGTGGCGATCGGCACGGACCCGCCCCGGACGCTTCGGCGATCCACCGCCAGGATCGACGAACCGACAGGAGAGGAACCCATGAACGACCAGATCACCGTCTGCGGACACGTCGCGACAGACCCCAAGCACCATCGCACGACATCCGGGCTGGACATCACCAGTTTCCGCCTGGCGTCGCAGCAACGTCGGTACGACCAGAAGCAGGGCTCCTGGGTGGCGCAGGAGACGAACTGGTACACGGTGAGCGCCTTCCGTGGATTGGCGACCGCCTCCGCCACATCGATCGTCAAAGGACAACGTGTGATCGTGCTCGGTCGGTTGCGGATCCGCGACTGGGAGCAGGGTGAGCGACGAGGGACGTCGGTCGACATCGAAGCCGATCACATCGGGCCCGACATCGGCTGGCAGCCGAAGGGGGCCGTCGAGTCACCGGTCGGAGCTGGGGCGAGTCCGGCGTCCGCCGCATCCGGGTCGACCGGATCCGGAACCGGGGAGTGGGCGTCGGCGCCGCCGCAGGACACGCCGTTCTGACGCGCCACGTAGACTGCTCGACGTGCAGAAGAGCCTCCGCGACCGCCCCGCCTCAGCCGTCACCTCGATCCGTCGCCGCTCGTCGATCGCCGGCGTACGGGCCGGCGTGGTGCTCGGCCTGCTCGGCATCGTCGTGACGGGTTGCACCCAGCCCGCTCCCGAGCCGACGGCCACGCCGAGCCAGACGCCGACCGCCACTGAGACGACTCCGGCGGCGCCGGTGCTGCTCCCCGAGGGCACCGCCACCGACAACTTGCCGTTCTTCGACGCGGTCAACGCCGCCACGCTCGCCGCAAACCCCGCCGCTGGCGGCCAGGCGATCATCGACGGTCTCGTCGCCGCCGGCTTCCCGAAGGCGGAGATGGAGGTCTCCTCGGACACGACGAGCATCGGCGAGCCGGCCGACTCGATCCAGTTCGCCATCCGGTGGCAAGGACAATGCATCCTCGGGCAGAACGGGCCGGCGACGGGATACCACTCGTCGGTGGTGTCGCAGCTCGACACCGGGCGATGCCTCGTCGGGGTCACCCGCGCGATCGACTGGTAGAGCCGCTGACCACTCCCGGGCTGGTGCGAGCTGTGAGCATGCCATAACCTGACATTTCAGATATCGCCACCTCCTGGGTGGCTCGATCCGGAATCGAGGGCCCGCATGACCGCCAACCCATCACCGGGCGGGGAACCTGCCACCGAGGCCGTCTTCCTGGCCGACGCACGTCTCGCCGTCGCTCCTGCGGCGCTGGCGCACACACTCAAGCCTCGTCACCTGGCGCTGATCGCCCTCGGTGGCATGATCGGCGCCGGGCTCCTCGTGGCGTCGAGCACGGCGATCCTCGCAGCGGGGCCCGGCGTGATCCTCGCGTATGCCCTGGCCGGCGTGGTCGTGGTGCTCGTCATGCGCATGCTGGGGGAGATGGCCTCCGCGTCGCCCGAGACCGGGTCGTTCTCCGCCTACGCCTCGCGATTCATCGGACCCTGGGCCGGTCTCGCGATCGGATGGCTCTACTGGTGGTTCTGGGTCGTGGTCGTCGGCATCGAGGCGACCGCCGCAGCGCAGATCGTGAGCCAGTGGGTGCCCGGTCTCCCGCAATGGATCCCGGCGCTCGTCATCACCGTCGCGTTCCTCGCCGCCAACCTCGTCTCGGTGAAGTCCTTCGGTGAGTTCGAGTTCTGGTTCTCGTCGATCAAGATCGCGGCCGTGATCCTGTTCATCGCGCTCGGATCGCTCATCATCGTCGGCGTCGTCCCGACCGAGACGGCGACCGTCGCCAACCTCGCTCCGACCGACGGGGGCTTCCTGCCGTTCGGCATCGGCGGCGTCCTGGCGGCCCTGCTGCCGATCATCTTCTCGATGTTCGGTGCCGAGGTCGCCACGATCGCGGCAGGAGAATCGGTGGACCCGAAGGGTGCCGTCCGGCGAGCGGTGAACTCGGTCGTCTGGCGGATCCTGCTGTTCTACATCGGCTCGATCCTGGTCGTCCTCATCGTGGTGCCATGGACGGAGATCACGCCGGGGATCAGCCCCTTCGTCACCATGCTGCACGCCGCCGGGATCCCCGGTGCCGGGGTGGCGATGGACATCATCGTCTTCACAGCCCTGCTGTCGACGCTCAACGCGTCGCTGTACACGGCGTCGCGCATGCTGTTCTCGCTCGGGGGCCGCGGGGAGGCCCCGCGAGCGGTCCGCGCGACGACGCGACGCGGCACGCCGGCGTTCGCGATCCTGTGCTCGGCCGTCGTCGGGCTCGTGTGCGTCCTGTTGAACTACCTCGCACCGGACGAGGTCTTCACGTTCCTCGTCAACTCCACCGGCGCGATCGCGATCTTCGTGTGGATCGTGATCGCCGTCGCCCAACTGCGCAGTCGACGGTTCGACCAGGTCTCGGCGTCGGAGAGCAGCGACCGCGTCGGCGGGATCCGCATGTGGGGACACCCGTGGCTCACGGTCATGGTCGTCGTCGCGCTCGTCGCGCTGCTGGTGTCGATGTTCTTCGGCGGACCCGCCCGGCTCCTCGAGGTGACGACGAGTTGCGCGATCGCGGCGGCGGCCGTCGTCGCGGGCGTCGTCGTGCAGCGCAAACGACGGGTCCGGCCGTAGACTGGACGGCGACATGGCTGAATACATTTACTCGATGGTCCGCGCCCGCAAGGCGGTCGGCGACAAGCTCATCCTCGACGACGTGACGATGGCGTTCCTGCCCGGAGCGAAGATCGGCGTCGTCGGCCCGAACGGTGCCGGTAAGTCCACGATCCTGAAGATCATGGCGGGGATCGACACCCCCTCGAACGGCGAGGCGAAGCTCACGCCGGGCTTCAGCGTCGGCATCCTCATGCAGGAGCCGGAACTCGACGAGGACAAGACGGTGCTCGAGAACGTCCAGGAGGGCGTCGGCGAGATCAAGGGCAAGATCGACCGCTTCAACGAGATCTCGCTCGCGATGGCCGAGCCCGACGCCGACTTCGACGCCCTGCTCGCCGAGATGGGCGTGCTGCAGGAGGCGATCGACGCCGCTGACGCCTGGGACCTCGACTCGCAGCTGGAGCAGGCGATGGACGCCCTGCGCTGCCCGCCGTCCGACGCCACGGTCGCCCACCTCTCCGGTGGTGAGAAGCGTCGCGTCGCACTCTGCAAGCTCCTCCTGCAGAAGCCCGACCTCCTGCTCCTCGACGAGCCCACCAACCACCTCGACGCCGAGAGCGTGCTCTGGCTCGAACAGCACCTCGCCCAGTACGCGGGCGCCGTGCTCGCCGTCACTCACGACCGGTACTTCCTCGACCACGTCGCGGAGTGGATCTGTGAGGTGGACCGCGGTCGCCTGTACCCCTACGAGGGCAACTACTCCACCTACCTCGAGAAGAAGGGCGAGCGCCTCAACGTCCAGGGCAAGAAGGACGCGAAGCTCGCCAAGCGCCTCGCGAGCGAACTCGAGTGGGTCCGCAGCAACGCGAAGGGCCGCCAGGCGAAGTCGAAGGCGCGTCTCGCTCGCTACGAGGAGATGGCGACGGAGGCCGAGCGCACCAGGAAGCTCGACTTCGAAGAGATCCAGATCCCCGCCGGTCCGCGACTCGGCTCGACGGTCCTCGAGGCCAAGAAGCTCGAGAAGGGCTTCGACGGACGCGTCCTCATCAACGACCTCTCCTTCAGCCTCCCGCGCAACGGCATCGTCGGCATCATCGGCCCCAACGGTGTCGGTAAGACCACGCTGTTTAAGACCATCGTCGGCATCGAGCCGCTCGACGCCGGCGAGCTCAAGGTCGGCGAGACCGTGAAGCTCTCCTATGTCGACCAGTCCCGCGGGGGCATCGACCCCAACAAGACGCTCTGGGAGGTCGTGTCCGAGGGGCTCGACTACATCCAGGTCGGCAACCAGGAGATCCCGTCCCGCGCCTACGTGTCGACGTTCGGATTCAAGGGCCCGGACCAGCAGAAGAAGGCGGGTGTCCTCTCCGGTGGTGAGCGCAACCGCCTGAACCTCGCGCTGACGCTCAAGCAGGGCGGCAACCTCCTGCTGCTCGACGAACCGACCAACGACCTCGACGTCGAGACGCTCTCGAGCCTCGAGAACGCACTCCTCGAGTTCCCGGGTTGTGCCGTGGTCATCACCCACGACCGGTGGTTCCTCGACCGCATCGCGACGCACATCCTGGCGTACGAGGGTACCGAGGAGAACCCGTCGAACTGGCACTGGTTCGAGGGCAACTTCGAGTCCTACGAAGAAGACAAGATCAAGCGCCTCGGACCGGACGCGGCCAAGCCGCACCGCTCCGCGTACCGCAAGCTCACGCGCGACTAGGACTCGTGCGAACGGCCCATCGGCTTCTGCCGGTGGGCCGTCGTCCGTTCACGACCCGTACGTCCCCGACCCACGGAGGGCCCAGCAATGACCAGACTCCACGTGCCGATCCCACTGCGGTGGGGCGACCTCGACGCCTTCAACCACGTCAACAACGCTTCGATGCTCAAGCTGCTGGAGGAGGCGCGTGTCCGCGTCTTCTGGATCCCGACGTTGGCGTCGGAGGACGTGCCGCCGACCGCGGTCATCGACGCGAGCCTCGAGGCCGAGACGCTGACGCTCGTGGCGCACCAGGAGATCGAGTACCTGGCCCCGATCCCATACCAGCGCGATCCGCTCGACGTCCAGCTCTGGATGGGCAAGATCGGCGGGGCCAGCCTGCAGGTCGCGTACGAGGTGTACTCGCCGCTGGGCGGGGCATCGCAGACGCTGTACGCCCGAGCCTCGACGACGGTCGTCATGGTGGACGCCAAGACCCTCAAGCCGCGCCGGATCTCGGACGTCGAACGTGCCGCATGGGAGCCGTTCCTCGAGGATCCGATCGAGTTCTCGCGACGCTGAGCGACCCCGGTCACCGAGGCTTCGGGAATCGCACCATGCCCTCCTGGGCGACGCTCGCGACGAGGCGACCCGCCCGATCGTAGATGCGCCCGAGGGACAGACCTCTTCCGCCGGTGGCGCTCGGGGAATCCTGCAGGTAGAGCAGCCATTCGTCCACGCGCGCGGGACGGTGCCACCACATGGCGTGGTCGAGACTGGCGATCTTGATGCCCGGGGTGGCCCACGGAACGCCGTGACGACGGAGCACCGGCTCCAGGATCGTGTAGTCACTCGCGTAGGCGAGCGCGGCACGGTGCAGCGCCGGGTCGTCGGGCAGGTCTTCGATCGTCTTGAACCACACCGCTTGCTGGGTGGTCCGCTCGCCCTCCACCCGGAGGTAGACGGGGGAGCCGATGTGTCGGAGGTCGAAGGGGCGTCCCGTCGCCCACGCCTCGGCCGCCGGGTGGTCGATCCCGCTGAGGAGCTCGGCGGCTGACGGGAGCGTCTCCGGGTCCGGGATCCCGTCGGGCAGCTCGATCTGATGCTCCGGACCCTCGTCCTGGGTCTGGAAGGACGCGATCATCGAGAGGATCGGCACCCCGTTCTGGTAGGCCTGGGTGCGCCTGGTGGCGAACGAGCGTCCATCGTGGATGCGGTCGACCGCGAACGTGATCGGCAGGTCGACGTCGCCCGGTCGGAGGAAGTAGCCGTGCATCGAGTGGATGATGCGCTCGGCGTCGACGGTCCGGGTCGCGGCGACGACGGACTGGGCGAGCACCTGACCACCGAAGACCCGCCCCTGTGGCATCCATTGCGACGGACCGGTGAAGATGTCCTCGTCGGTCCGGACACCGGGAGCACTGAGGTCCAGCGCGGTCAGCAGGGAGTGGATCGGTTCCTTCACGCGAACACGCCTTTCATCCGGGGGTCGAGGCTCGGTCGTCGATGCCCGACCCGACCCGCCGAGTCTATCCAGGCCCCGGCGGCGCGGTGCCGAAGCGCACGCGGCGGTGGCGTAGATTGAGAGGAGATGTCCACCACCTTGCAGCTCCTCGACGCCACCTCGCTCGCCGACCTCCGCACCTTCCTCGCACGCGCCGCCCGGATCGACGACTCCGGCGTGCGACTCCTGGCCGCCGGGGACGTCTTGGCGGTCTCCGCTCCGGTGCTACACCCGCAGGGTCTGCTCGACCGGAGTCCGACGATCATCGGGATGCGTACCTTCGCACTCGCCGAACCCGCCACGGCCGACGTCCTCGCGACCCCGCGTGAACTCATCGACCGCATCGTCCGTACGCTCGGCGGCGTCGCTGTCGAGGACCTGGTCGCGGATGACCGCGAGACCGTACCGCTCGAGCTGCCGCCGTCAACGAGGACGGCTCCGTGGGTCGGACAGGCACCGCCGCGTGGCGGCTGGGAACGTTCGGGCGACGTGGACACCATCGAGCTCGAACTCGTCGCCAGGACGGGGGCCTCGGAGATCGCCGAGACGCTCCCCACTGCGGTGGGCGATCAGATCGTCCAGAAGGTGCGGTCGCAGGTCTGGTCCCGGCCCCTCGGCGACGGCTACGGACTCCCGACCGGTGCCGCGTTCGCCGCAGTGGGCCTCGGCTTCATCGCCGAGCCCGAGCGCGCGGCCGTCTTCCGCTCAGGCGGATGGGTCCGCATGAGCACCCGACGCGGGCATGTGCTCGCGGGTGCCGTGTCCTGATCCTCAGCCGGCGGCCATCGCGCGGCCGGCGGTCCGACCGCTGAACAGACAGCCGCCGAGGAAGGTCCCCTCGAGCGCGCGATAGCCGTGGATCCCTCCACCGCCGAAGCCGGCCGCCTCACCGGCGGCGTAGAGACCGGGCACCGGGTTCCCGTCGGGACCGAGGACCCGGCTCGCGAGGTCGGTCTCGAGCCCACCGAGGCTCTTGCGGGTCAGCACATGCAGCTTCACCGCGATGAGCGGTCCGGCCTTCGGATCGAGGAGCCGGTGCGGTGCGGCGACGCGGATGAGTTTGTCGCCCCGGTAGGAGCGGGCACCGCGGAGCGCCGTGATCTGCAGGTCCTTCGTGAACGGGTTGTCGATCTCGCGATCGCGGGCCTCCACCTCGGCGATGACGTTCGCCGCATCGATGGGCGTCTCCGGGCTCAGCTCCTGCATGCCGGCGACCAGCTCGGTGAGCGTGTCTGCGACGACGAAGTCAGCGCCGTGTTCCTTGAACGCCTCGACGGGGCCGGGCGCTCCCGGACCGATGCGCTTCGCGAGCAGCCCGAGGTCCTTCCCGGTGAGGTCGGGGTTCTGCTCGCTCCCCGACAGCGCGAACTCCTTCTCGATGATCCGCTGGGTCAGCACGAACCAGCTGTGGTCGTGGCCGGTGGCACGCAGGTGCGCGAGGGTACCGAGCGTGTCGAAGCCCGGGAAGAGCGGCACCGGGAGCCGCTTCCCGGTCGCGTCGAACCAGAGCGACGACGGCCCCGGCAGGATCCTGATGCCGTGCTGCGGCCAGATCGGATCCCAGTTGGTGATGCCTTCGACGTAGTGCCACATCCGGTCGCCGTTGATAAGATGCCCGCCCGCGCGCTCGCTGATCGCCAGCATGCGTCCGTCGACGTGCGCGGGGACACCGGAGAGCATGGTCGTCGGCGGCGTCCCGAGCCGGGCCGGCCACTGTTCGCGGACGAGGTCGTGGTTCCCTCCGATGCCACCGCTCGCGACGAGCACCGCGGGCGCCCTGCACGAGAACTCGCCGACGACCTCACGCGTGCTCGGAGCACCGCGCTCGGCATGCGACGGGGCGAGCACGGAGCCGCGCACGCCGACGACCGCGCCGTCCTCGGTGAGCAGCTCGTCCACGCGGTGCCGGAAATGCGCCGACACCGTGCCGTCCTCGACGCCGGCGCCCACCCGTCGGACGAAGGGCGCGACGACACCGGGTCCGGTGCCCCAGGTGATGTGGAAGCGGGGAACGGAGTTGCCGTGGCCGATGGCGCCGTAACCGCCCCGTTCCGCCCAGCCGACGACCGGGAAGAACCGCACGCCCTGGTCGTGGAGCCAGGCGCGCTTCTCGCCCGCGGCGAAATCGAGGTACGCCTCTGCCCAGCGCTTGGGCCAGTGGTCCTCGGGACGGTCGAACGCTGCTGCGCCGAACCAGTCCTGGGTCGCGAGCTCGAGTGAATCACGGACGCCGAGGTGGCGCTGCTCGGGGGAGTCGACCAGGAACAGGCCGCCGAACGACCAGTGCGCCTGGCCACCGAGGTTCGACTCCGGCTCCTGTTCGAGCAGGATGACCCGCTTGCCGGCATCGATGAGCTCTGCGGCGGCGACGAGCCCGGCCAGCCCGCTGCCGATCACGATCGCGTCGGCCTCGGTTCGATCGGCGGACGGATTGGGAGGGACGGCTGCTGGCATCTGTTGACTCCTTCGGCACGGACGTGCGTCCGATCCTACGACCGCGCGGCCGGAATCAGAGGAGACTGCGGCGCGGTGCCCCTGGATCCTCGTCGAAGGTGTTGACCATGGCGTGGGCTGCCCGCTCGAGGTAGTCCCAGAGCGTCGCCTCGTGCACCGGCGCGAGGTCGAGGCTGTCGACGGCGGCGCGCATGTGCAGCAGCCAGCGGTCGCGAGCGTCGGGGTTCACGTGGAAGGGCTGGTGCCGCAACCGGAGACGCGGATGGCCGCGTTTGGCACTGTAGGTGCCGGGCCCACCCCAGTACTGCTCGAGGAAGAGCATCAGCCGGTCGGCCGCCGGACCGAGGTCCTCTTCGGGGTACATCGGTTTCAGGACGGGGTCGCCGGCCACACCGCGGTAGAACTCGTCCACGAGGGCCTTGAAGGTGGCGTGTCCGCCGACCTGCTCGTAGAAGGACATGCCTGGTGCCTGGGAGTCGGTCACTGCTGCCCTCTCGGGGGTCGCTTGGTCTTCGGCGCCCGTGGCGGGACCACCGTGGTCGGGTGGGTGCGCGGGGGACGCGAACCGGTCACGCTTGCGGCACCCTCAAAACCCGAGAGGACGATGCTGTTGAGCGACGGCAGTTTGACGTCCATCTCGTCGACGGCCCGCTTCAACCGCATCCGCAGTTCGCGAGCCACATCGTCCTTGGCACTCGTGCGCGTCTTGATGACGAGGCGGATGACGAGGGCGTCGCCCGAGATCGACTCGAGACCCCACAGTTCGGGCTTCTCAAGGATGCGGGAGCGCCACTTGGAGTCGTGGGCGAGTTCGTTCGCCGTGTCGAGCATGCGCTCCTGGACGGCCTCGACGTCGGTGTCGTACGGGATCGCCAGGTCGATGATGACCCGCGACCAGCCCTGCGACATGTTGCCGACCCGCAGGATCTCGCCGTTGCGGACGAACCAGAGCGTGCCGTTGACGTCGCGTACCTGGGTGATCCGGATGCCGACGGTCTCGACGACGCCGGTGGCGGGCCCGAGGTCGACCACGTCGCCCACGCCCAGTTGGTCCTCGACCACCATGAACAGGCCGTTGAGGATGTCCTTGACGATGTTCTGCGCGCCGAAACCGAGACCGGCGCCGACCGCTGCCGTCAGCAGGGCGAAGGAGCCGATGATGCTCGAGTCGATGACGTTGACGACGAGGATGGCCGCGACGATGACGATGGTGACGTTGACGATGTTGCTGAGCACGGTACCGAGGGTCCGTGTGCGTTGGACGAGTCGGACGGCGGCCAGCGGCGAGGCGAGCAGCGATTGCGTGTCGGTGACATCGGCGCTCTTCTTGACGCCACTCACGATGCGGCCGACGACGCGTCGGATGACGAATCGGAGCACCCATGCGGCGGCGAACGCCAGGCCGATCACGATCACCACGCCGATGATCTTCCACCCCGCCGTCCAGAGGAAGGCGGTCACGTCAGGCCAGATCTCATCCCAGTTCATATGGGCCCCAGTGTATCGAGCGACCCGGAGTGAACCGTGTGAGCCGCCCGAGTGCGAGCCGGACGGTGCCTGCGTGGACGGTCATGGACGCACGAGTCCGTGCTTGTAGGCGAAGATGACGGCCTGCACGCGGTCGCGCAGCTGCAGCTTCATGAGCACGCGACCGACGTGTGTCTTCACCGTCGACTCGGAGAGGACGAAGTGGGCGGCGATCTCCGCGTTGCTCAGCCCCTCCGCCATGGCGACGAGGATGTCGTGCTCCCGCGGTGTCAGCTCGGCGAGTTCTGCGGCCGAGCCGTCCTCGGCGGCCGCGGGCGTGCCGGGGAGGGCCGTCGCGAAGAGTTCGAGCATCCGCTTCGTGATGCGGGTCGAGACGGCGGCGTCGCCGGCGTGGACCGCACGGATCGCGGACGTCAGCTCGTTCGGCAGGGCGTCCTTCAGCAGGAAGCCGCTCGCGCCGGCCCGCAGCGCTCCGAAGGCGTACTCGTCGAGGTCGAAGGTCGTCAGGATGATGATGCGACTGTCCGGGTTCGCGGCGACGATCCTCCTGGTCGCCTCGATCCCGTCGAGTCCCGGCATCCGGACGTCCATGAGTATCACGTCCGGCCGCAGGGTGGCGGCGAGGAGGATCGCCTCGGCGCCGTTCGAAGCCTCACCGACCACGTCCAGATCGTCCTCCGCGCCGAGCACGAGACCGAATCCGAGCCGGATGAGCTGTTGGTCGTCGACGAGCAGGATGCGGACGGGATCGGTCATGGTGTGGTTCCTCGTGGTTCGGTGGTCGGCGGAGCCGTTCTCGTCGGACGTGGTTCCAGTGGCAGGACGGCATGGACGCGCCACAGTCGATCGCCGACGGCTCCGGCGGTGACCTGACCCCCTTGGAACGCGACGCGTTCGCGGAGGCCCAGCAAGCCCTGGCCGGCGCCGAGCGACGGCGCGTCCGGAATGGACCCGTCGTTCTCGACGATGAGCTCGAGGTGCTCGTCGTCGGTGGTGATGACGACGTCGACGCGCTTCGGCCGCTCCGAGTACCGCAGCGCGTTCGTGAGGGCCTCCTGCGTGATGCGGTGCACGGCGAGCAGGATCGACGGGTCGTCCGTCGACGGTCCGGAGGCGGTGAGGGCGACCGGCAGACCGAGTCCGCGGAAGGTCTCGACGAGCGCGGGGATCGACGCGGCGTCGGGTTGCGGAGCGAGGGGCGCGCTGCCCGTCTCACGGAGGACCCCCAGCATGCGTCGCATGTCGACGAGGGAGCTCCGGGCGGCGTCGGTGACAGCGGTCATGGCGGATCGGGACGCCGTCGGGTCCTTCGTCGCCAGGGCCCCCTCGCTCAGTGCGACGATGACGGTGAGACTGTGGGAGACGATGTCGTGCATCTCGCGGGCGATGCGGGTCCGCTCGGCGACGGCGGCGAGCTGGGCCTGCTGGTCGCGCTCGCGGGCCAGCTGCGCCGCCCGATCGACGAGGGCTTCGACGTACCGTTTGCGATTGCCGACGTTGATCCCGATCAGCAGCCCGAAGAGCGCGAAGAGGACGACCGAGATGATGGTCTGCTGCGGCTCTCCCGGTGCGTGTGGCGCGGCCCAGGGCAGGAAGGGTGCGAGGACGGCGACGATCGCGGCGGCGGCGAAGGCCTGCCAGCCCAGTGCGACGGTCCGGTACACGGCCACGGAGTACAGCAGGATCGGCACCGCGAACGCGTCGACGCCCACCGTCTGCGCGACCGAGACGAGCCCGACGACGATGACGAGCACGGCCATCGCGAGCGGACGCCGTCGCCTGAGCAGGACGGCGAGCGTCGTGACGCCCACGATCGCGACGGCGAGGGCGATGCGACCGGGCTGGGCCGCCAGGTCGACGTCGAACCACTCGACGGTGCTGACCGAGAGCGCGACGAGCAGGTACCCGGCGGCGATGAGCGAGTCGGCGGTCCACGGATGCCTCGACCACCAGCGTCGGACGACCCCGGGCGGGCGCGGGAGCATCAGCGCGGCCTCCGTCGCGGCCCGGTCCGGGGCGGAGGAGGGCTTCCGAGCGGTCACGACGAGGACGACCCTGAGGGTCGGTCGTCGTTCACTGGTCGGCGCATCCCTCCAGGATACGGAGAACCCCTCCACAGCGGGTCGTGCCGTGGAGGGGTTCTCGCCAGAGGATCCTGGTACCGGAGTGCTATCCGGCCGAGTGGATCATGCGGCGTCCCGTGCCTGTGCCGCGAGTGCCCGCTCGACCCCGGCGAGGGCTTCGACGAGCATGCGTCGGAGTGCCGGGACATCGGCATTGGCGTCCAACCACGCGCGGGTGCGGTCGCGGAGCTCGGTGGAGGCGAGCGCCGCCGGGTAGAGCCCCTCGACGATGTACTCGGCGATCTTGTAGCTGCGCGACTCCCAGACCGAGGTGAGCGCGGCGAAGTACGGCTCGACGAGCGGCTGCAGGACGGCCGGGTCGATGACATGCCCGAACCCGAGACCGACGTTCCGGACGATCGCGTTCGGCTGGTCGTCGTGCTCGACGACCGAGTCGAACGCTGCACGCTTGCCCTCGACGGTGGGGATCGTCGCCCGTGCGCGAGCGGCCGCCTGCGCACCGTTCGCCGTGTTGTCCTCGGCGAGCGCCGCATCGATGTCCGAACCGTCCGCGAGACCGAGGAGGACCAGGCCCTCGAGGAGCTCCCAGCGGAGGTCCGTGTCGATCTCCAGGCCCGGGAGTGCCGCGGAGCCGTCGCGCAGCGCACGCAGGTGCTCGCCGTGCTCGGGGGTCGAGGCGAGGGCGGCGAAGAACTTCACGAACTGGAACTGCGCGTCCGAGCCGGCCTCAGCCTCCTGGGCGAGCGTCCAGAGCGCGTCGCCGACCCGGGAGACGGTCGCCAGGCGGCGTTCCGGAGCGACGTAGTTGCGCGCGGCCAGACCGAGCTGGCCGAGCGTCGTGCGCAGGGTCGTCGACTCTGTCTCCGTGGCGATGTTCCCGAGGACGAGCTCCACGTAGTTGGAGGCGCTCGACTCGGCGTCGCGGGTCGCGTCCCAGGCGGCGCCCCAGACCAGCGAGCGTGCGAGCGGGTCCTCGATCGAGGCGAGGTGGCCGATCGCCGTCGCGAGCGACCGCTCGTCGAGGCGGATCTTCGCGTAGGCGAGGTCGTCGTCGTTCAGCAGCACCAGGTCGGGCTGCGTCTCACCGAGGAGCTCCGGCACCTCGGTGAGCGCCCCGTCGACGTCGAGTTCGACGCGTCGGGTGCGGACGAGCTTGCCGTCCTGCAGCCGGTACAGGCCGATGGCGAGGCGGTGCGGACGCAGCGTGTCGTAGTCCGCGGGGACCGTCTGACGGACGGCGAACGCGGTGAACGCGCCGTCGGCGTCGACGGTGAACTCCGGGCTCAACGTCCCGACCCCGGCGGTCTCGAGCCACAGCTTCGACCACTCGCGGAGGTCACGGCCGCTCGTCGCCTCGAGCTCGACGAGCAGGTCGTCGAGCACCGTGTTGCCGAACTCGTGCTTGCGGAAGTAGTTGCCCACGCCGGCGAAGAACGCCTCGATGCCCACCCAGGCGGCGAGCTGCTTCAGGACGGAGCCGCCCTTGGCGTAGGTGATGCCGTCGAAGTTGACCTGGACGTCCTCGAGGTCGTTGATGGTCGCGACGATGGGGTGCGTCGACGGCAGCTGGTCCTGGCGGTAGGCCCAGGTCTTCTCCATCGCGTTGAACGTCGTCCACGCCTCGGTCCACTCGGTGGCCTCTGCGGTGGCGATCGTCGAAGCCCATTCGGCGAACGACTCGTTCAACCACAGGTCGTTCCACCACTTCATGGTGACGAGGTCGCCGAACCACATGTGGGCGAGCTCGTGCAGGATCGTGACGACCCGGCGCTCCTTGATCGCGTCGGTCACCTTCGAGCGGAACACGTAGGTCTCGGTGAAGGTCACCGCGCCGGCGTTCTCCATCGCGCCCGCGTTGAACTCGGGGACGAAGAGCTGGTCGTACTTCTCGAACGGGTAGGGGTACGCGAACTTCTCCTCGTAGTACGCGAAGCCCTGACGCGTCTTCTCGAAGATGTAGTCGGCGTCGAGGTACTCCGCCAGGCTCTTCCGCGCGAAGACACCCAGCGGGATGGTCCGGCCGTCGCTCGAGGTGAGCTCGCTGCGCACCACGTCGTACGGGCCGGCCACGATCGCGGTGATGTAGGAGGAGATGCGCTGCGTGGGTGCGAAGCTCCAGGTCGCCGCGCCGTCGTGCGCCGGTGCCGGCTCGGGCGTGGGCGAGTTGCTGACGACCTGCCAGGCCGCGGGCGCCGTGATCGTGAAGGTGAACGTCGCCTTCAGATCGGGCTGCTCGAACACCGCGAACACCCGACGGGAGTCCGGCACCTCGAACTGGCTGTACAGGTACACCTCGCCGTCGACGGGGTCGACGAATCGGTGGAGGCCCTCACCGGTGTTGGTGTACTCGGCGTCCGCGTCGACGACGAGCACGTTCTCCGCAGCGAGGCCGTCGAGCTGGATGCGCACGCCGTCGGAGACGGTCGACGGGTCGAGCTCGACGCCGTTCAGCGTGACGGAGTGGACGGTGCGCGTCATGGCGTCGATGAAGGTCGAAGCGCCCGGTTCACCGGTGAAGCGGACCGTCGTGGTGCTGCGGAACACCTCGGGACCGGTCGTGAGGTCGAGCACGACCTCGTAGCTCGACGTGTCGACGAGCGCCCTGCGCTCCTGGGCTTCGACTCGGGTGAGGTTCTCTCCTGGCACAACTGCTCCCTGGTGTTGATGGACACGTGACGTGTGAACTGCACGTGGTCGCTCGTGACGACCGCGGCACGATCAACCAGCCTAGACCCGCCGTCCATCGGTTTCGGGGGAGTCGACGGGGATCGGCGCGTAGGGTGACGGCATGACGACTTCCGCTGCAGACAACACCCGCGTCGACTTCTGGTTCGACCCCTCTTGCCCGTGGGCCTGGATGACCTCGCGCTGGGTCGACGAGGTCACCGAAGCCCGGAACCTCGACGTCCACTGGCACATCATGAGCCTCGCCGTCCTCAACGAGGACCAGGACGTCAGCGACGACTACCGGGCCTTCTTCCCCCGGGCGCTCCGATACACGCGGCTCGTCGCCGCTGCGGCAGCCGAACACGGACACGCGGTCGTCAAGCCGCTCTACGACGCGCTCGGGACGCGGATCCACCCCGGCGGACGCGCGGAGGACGTCGACGCCGTGATCGCCGAAGCCCTCGCCGAGACCGGGCTCCCGGCGGCGCTCGCCGAAGCGTCGACGACGGACGCCTACGACGGGCCCATGCGCGAGAGCCACTTCGACGGCATCGGACGGGTCGGCCAGGACGTCGGCACCCCCGTCATCGCGATCGACGACGTGGCGTTCTTCGGACCCGTCATCTCGCCGGCGCCGAAGGGCGAGCAGGCGCTCGCGCTGTGGGACGGTGTCGTCGCCGCTGCCGCCTACCCGGGCTTCTTCGAGCTGAAGCGCAGCCGCACGGCGGACCCGATCTTCGACTGACGCGACGCCGGCGCCCGGAACCCTAGACTTTCCACATGCGCATCCACATCGCCACCGATCACGCCGGTCTCGAGCTCAGTCAGTTCCTGCAGGACCACCTGCGCGCAGCCGGTCACGACGTCGTCGACCACGGCCCGGCCGAGTACGACGCGTTGGACGACTACCCGGCGTTCTGCATCAACGCGGCGAAGGGCGTCGTGCGCGACCAGCAGGCCGGTGTTGACGCCCTCGGCGTGGTGTTCGGCGGCTCGGGCAACGGCGAGCAGATCGCCGCGAACAAGGTCGTCGGTGTCCGCGCGGCGCTCGTCTGGAACCTCAGCACGGCGCAGCTGGCTCGGCAGCACAACGACGCCAACGTCATCTCGATCGGTGCGCGTCAGCACAGCACCGACGAGGCGGTGTCCTTCATCGACGCGTTCATCGCCGAGCCGTTCAGCCTCGAGGAACGTCACGCCCGTCGGATCGCCCAGCTCGCCGAGTTCGAGGCGACCGGCACCATCGCCGGCAAGCACGTCGACGCCTGACGCGTCCTCCACCGCCACCGCGCGGCGCGCCGGATCGCGCCCCCACCGAGTGAGGAGTCACCATGCCCGAGGGGCACTCCGTCCATCGCATCGCCCGACAGTTCGCTCAGAACTTCGTCGGACACCGGGTCGCCGTGTCGTCTCCCCAGGGGCGCTTCGCCGAGGGTGCCGCCGTGCTCGACGGCCGGACGGTCACCGACGCCAAGGCCGTGGGCAAGCAGATGTTCCTCGAGTTCGACGACGGACTGTGGTTGCGGGTGCACCTCGGTCTGTACGGCGCGTGGGACTTCGCCGGTGAGATCCGGTCGGACCCGACCATCGCCGCCTCGAACGGCCGCATGGGGCAGACGAACCAGCGCGGCACGGTGCTCGACGACGACGATGCGCCGATCCACGATG
The DNA here is from genome assembly GCF_001865025.1 of Plantibacter sp. MMLR14_011. Classification (NCBI taxonomy): domain Bacteria; kingdom Bacillati; phylum Actinomycetota; class Actinomycetes; order Micrococcales; family Microbacteriaceae; genus Plantibacter; species Plantibacter sp. MMLR14_011. The sequence continues at coordinate 120,840 of NZ_MJGW01000017.1, read as the reverse complement.
CGGACGGGGAGAACTCCCTGCACAGCATCGGTGCACCGCGCCGGGCCAGGGTCCGGATGTCCGAGCAGTCGAGTCCACTCGCCGAGATCGACGAGCGGTTCCCACCCGAACCGGTGGGTCAGGTGCGCGTGCGGCTGTTGACCGAGGCGACCGTGGCGGACCTCCGCGGGCCGACCGCCTGCGAGGTGATCGACGCCGCCGGGGTGCAGGCCGTCATCGATCGGCTCGGACCGGATCCACTGCTCGACCCGAGCGCGGAGGCGGGGGAGCGGTTCGTGTCGCGTGCGCACCGCAAGGGTTCCCCGATCGGTCTGCTCCTCATGGATCAGCAGATCATCAGCGGGATCGGCAACGTCTACCGCGCCGAACTGCTGTTCCGCGCCCGTCTCGATCCGCACCGCACCGGGAAGACGGTCCCCGTCGAGACGCTTCGCGAGATCTGGCTCGACTGGACGCGGTTGCTCGCGATCGGGGTCGAGACCGGACAGATGATGACGATGGACGACCTGTCGGCGGCCGACTACCGCCTCGCGATGGCCAACCGCGCTGATCGCCACTGGGTCTACAAGCGGGAGGGACTGCCGTGCCGGGTCTGCGGGACGAACATCCTCCTCGAGGAGATGGGCGCCCGCAAGCTGTACTGGTGCCCGAACTGTCAGCGCTGAACCGAACCCGCCTGCCGAACCGACGAGGACCGATGTGATGACCGAGCACCGCCCTGGATCCGTCGGCGACCTCGTCACGACGATCGCCGACGTCCACTTGTCCGGACCGCGCCGCGGAGGCTCGTCCGATGCCGAACGGGTCGACGTCCTGCTGGAGGGCGGCTCGATCGTGGCGATCCGACCCGCCGATCCCGAGGTCCTGCTCAGCTCCGACCCCGGGGTGTTCGACGGTGGTGGTGGCTTCCTCCTGCCGGGGCTCTGGGACCACCACGTGCACTTCACCCAGTGGGCGCGCACGGCCAGGCGCGTCGACCTGTCCTCGGCCGCATCCGCCGCCGAGGCGGTCGAGTTGGTCGCTGAGCGGATCGCTCAGGAGGCCGATGGTGACGGCTGGGTCGAGGGCGCGAGGTTCCGGGACGCCCTCTGGCCGGACACGCCGACGTTCGCACTGCTCGACGCGATCGCCCCGGACCGCGAGGTCGTGCTGGTCAGTGCCGACTTGCACTGCTGCTGGCTGAACAGCGCGGCGCTCCGGGCCACGGGCTTCGCCGACCACCCCACCGGCCTGTTGCGGGAGGAGGAGTCGTTCGCCGTCCTCAAACAGCTCGACCAGGTCGCCGACGAGCTCTCCGACCGCTGGGTCGACGCCGCAGCCGATCAGGCGGCATCCCGCGGCGTCGTCGGTGTCGTCGACCTGGAGATGCGCTGGAACGCCGCGGACTGGATCCGTCGGGTCGGGAACGGGACTCGCGCGCTCCGCATCTCCTTCGGTGTGTACGCCGAGCACCTCGAGCGCGCGATCGACGCCGGGCTCGTGACCGGGGGAGTGCTCGCCGGAACGGACGGCCTGGTGCAGGTCGGGCCGTTCAAGGTCATCACCGACGGATCCCTCAACACCCGGACGGCCTGCTGCGACGCGCCCTATCCGGGTTCGGCCCCCGGAACCGACGCGCACGGGATGCTCAACGTCCCGCCGGAGCGACTCACCGCATTGCTCACCCTGGCGACCGCCAACGGCCTCCACTGCGCGGTGCACGCCATCGGCGATCGAGCCAACACCCTCGCGCTCGACGCGATCGAGACGACCGGCGCGAGGGGCACGATCGAGCACGCGCAGCTGCTCCGGGCCTCGGACCTGGAGCGGTTCGCGCGGACCGGGACGGCTGCGAGCGTCCAGCCGGAACACGCGATGGACGATCGGGACATCGCCGAGGTCCACTGGGCCGGTCGCACCGACCGTGCCTTCGTGCTCCGCAGCCTCCTCGACGCCGGCGCCACGCTCCGACTCGGTTCCGACGCCCCGGTCGCTCCGCTCGACCCGTGGGTCTCCATCGCCGCCGCCGTGACGCGCAGCCGCGATGGACGCGAGGCCTGGCACGGGGAGCAGGCCATCACGGTCGAGGAGGCACTGGCGGCGTCGACCAGAGGAGACGATGATGTGGTGGCCGTCGGCCGCCCCGCCGACCTCGTCATCGTGGGGTTCGACCCGTTCTCCTGCGCACCGGAGGCCCTGCGCACCATGCCGGTCCGTGCGACGATGCTGGGTGGGCGGCTGACGGCGACTCCATCCGTCCACCCGGCCGGGGGATAACCCCCGATCGGAACGGGGCGTCCACCGGATGCCGTTCGTGGGCGGAGCCGAACAGACTGAGGTGAGCCCGGTGTGAGAGCCGGGACCGCTCCGTCGAAAGGACCTCCTTCATGACCACCGCCATCGGCCGGCAGCTCGACGCGTCGGCGAAGCCTGATCCCTCCACCCGAGGCGCATGGCGATACGGTCGGCTCTGGCTGGACGTCCCCGGATCGCTCCTGTTCCTGTTGCCCAACCTGCCGATCGTCATCGCCGGCGGCGTCGTGGCCGTGGTGATTCTCTCCCTCGGCTTCGGGCTCGCGATCCTGGGGGTCGGTCTCCTGATCGTCGTCGGAGCCCTCTGGGTCTCGCGGGCGTTCGTGGAGCTCGAGGTCGCGCGTCTCCGCACGACGGGGCTCCCGCCGATCCGACGAGGAGCCTGGCGGTCGTCCATCGGGACCGAGACGACACTGGGTGCCGTGCTCGCGCCACTCGCCGGACCGCGTTGGTGGCTGGCGGCCCTGCACACGGTCCTCGTGAACCCGATCGTCGGGGGCATCACCTGGGGACTGACCATCACCTGGACCGTGGGTGCCGTCGCCGGCACGACCTACTGGATCTGGGCGGACAGGCTCTCGGCTGGTTCCTCCTCGGGCTTCGCGGAGCTGCTGGCTCCCACGCTGGACCCGTCGGACGCGTTGCTCGCCGACAAGCTCTGGAATCTCGCGCTCGGTGTCGTGTTCCTCGTGACGCTCCCGCTGGTCCTCCGGGTGCTGGTGCTGCTCCACCATGCCATCGCCTCCGGGCTGTTCGGTGCGCGGCCACAGGAGGAACTGCGAGCCGAGCTCTTGGCGGAGCGGCGTGCACGCGGTGCCGCCGTCTCGGCTGAGGCGGGCGCGGTTCGGCGGCTCGAACGGGACATCCACGATGGTCCGCAGCAGCGACTCGTCCGGCTGCAGATGGATCTCGCGGCCGCCGAACGACGCCTCGACACGGACCCCGCTTCCGCACGCTCCCTCCTGGGTGAGGCGCGCGCCCAGGCCGCCGAGACGCTCGACGAACTCCGCGCGCTCTCGAAGGGCCTGATGCCGCCACTGCTGCAGGACCGCGGTCTCGTCGCGGCACTCGACGACCTCGCCGCGCGGTGTCCGGTGCCGACCAGGACGGAGCTGGCGGTCGTCTCATCGGTGGCGCTGCCTCGTGAGACGGAACGTGGGGTCTACTTCATCGTCGCCGAACTCCTGACCAACGTCTCGAAGCATGCGGATGCGCGGCGCGCCGGCGTCGCGGCCCACGTGACGGTGGACCAGCAGCTGGGTTCGCGGCTCACCCTCCGCGTGACGGATGACGGTCGGGGCGGCGCGCACCTGGAACCGGGCCACGGTCTCGAAGGCCTGACCGAACGGGCGCAGGGCCTCGGCGGAAGACTGGTGATCGAGCCGGCCCCGGTGTGGGACGGCGTCGTACGCGGCAGCGCCGTGTCGATCTCGCTCCCCGTAGGCTGAACGCGTGATCAGCCCTGACCGTGCCGGTGGTGGACCGCTCCGCATCGTGATCGCCGAGGATTCGACACTCCTCCGCGAGGGCTTGATGCGGCTGTTCGACGAGGCCGGTTTCATCACGGTCGCCGCGTACGCCGATGCGGAAGCGCTCCAGCGCGGGCTCGCGGCGGACCGACCGGACCTCATCGTCATGGACGTCCGCATGCCGCCCACGTTCCAGGACGAAGGGGTCCGCGCAGCGATAGCGCTGCGTGCCGAGCATCCCGACCTCCCCGTCCTGCTGCTCAGCCAGTACGTCGAGACCGTCTACGCCCGGGAGCTGCTCGCGGACGGCGGGCGTGGGATCGGCTACCTGCTCAAGGACCGGGTCGCCTCGTTGGAGGAGGTGCAGGACGCGATCCACCGGTTGGTGGAGGGAGGGACCGTCCTCGACCCCGACGTGGTCCGCACCCTGTTCGCAGCACAGCGCGACCCGTTGGCCGGCCTGACCCCACGTGAGACGGAGGTGCTCTCCGCCATGGCGGAGGGGCGCACGAACACGGCGATCGCCGAACGCCTGCGGGTCGGTGTCGGTGCGGTCGAGAAGCACATCTCGGCCATCTTCCAGAAGCTCGGTCTCGAGGACTCCGGGAGTGACCACCGACGCGTCCTCGCGGTCCTCGCCCTGCTCCAGCGGAACGGTTGACACGCGCTACGAAGGGGCAGTCACGGATGACTGCCCCTTCGTGGGTGATGCTGGCGGGTCGCCCCGCCGGGGTGCTACCGGCTGAGGTGGGCGAAGAGGAACCAGCGGTCCTTGTCGAGGCCGCGGGCGATCTCGATCGCGATGTCCTGGCTGGTCTGGTCGAGCTCGTCGAGCTCGTCGACCGCGGTGTTGACCGAGGCGGACGCTGCGTCGATGAGGGCGATGACCTCGGCGATGGTGCGGTCGGACTGCTGGAAGCCCTCGCTCAGCTCGGGCGTGCTGGTCTTCGCGGCGACGGTGCTGAGGCGTGCGTCGACCGGGAGGCCGAGGGCGACGATGCGCTCCGCGGCGAGGTCGGCCCACTCCTGCGCGTGGTCGACGATGTCGTCGAGCAGTTCGTGGACCCCGATGAAGTTCGCACCACGCACGTGCCAGTGGGCCTGCTTGCCGTTGACGACGATGGCGGTGAGGTCGACGACGACGGGGCTGAGGAACTGCGCGGTGCCTGCTGCGACGTCCGGGTTGGCGACGGCCTGCGGAATGGAGGTGGTGATGTCGGTCATGGTGTTTCCCCTTCGTTGACGAGTGAGGCCCTGGTCGGACGGATTCGTCGGTCTGCTTGAATGCAACGGTACTCAGCCGCAGACATTCCGCAAGGAAGTCGAGGCTCGGCTTACGAAGGGTGCACTCAGCAAGGAAAGCCTGACCGTACCGGCGATTCACCCCGGAACGACGCGGGTTCCCGTCCGTCGGGGCCGCCTGCGATAGCGTGGCCGGTATGACGCTGCACGGTACGGTCAGGAAACTCTCAGACGGACGCTCGCCCCGCATCGATCCGAGCGCCTACACGGCGCCGGGATCCGTGCTGGTGGGAGCCGTCACGCTCGCCGCGGATTCGAGCGTCTGGTACAACGCCGTCCTGCGTGCGGACTCCGACTCGATCACGCTCGGCGCCGGGTCCAACATCCAGGACGGGGTCGCCGTGCACACGGACAGCGGCCACCCGACGGTCATCGGGCGCAACGTCTCCGTCGGACACAACGCGGTCGTCCACGGCTGCACCGTCGAGGACGACTGCCTCATCGGTATGGGTTCCGTGGTCCTGAGCGGAGCCGTGATCGGTGCCGGGTCGCTCGTCGCCGGGGGAGCCGTGGTCCTCGAGGGCATGATCGTGCCGCCCGGTTCGCTCGTCGCGGGGGTCCCGGCCAAGGTGCGGCGAGAGTTGACGGCCGACGAGCAGGAGGCGATCCGGCAGAACGCCGCGCACTACGTCGCGCTCAGAGCGGTCCACTCCGCAGCGGTCGACGAGGATTAGCGGCGGCGTGCGTCGCGCTTCTTGAGGCGACGCTGCGCGGCGAGCGAGCCGGACAGGCAGACGACGCAGCCGATCATGCAGATGAGGCCGACGCCGAGTCGTCCGGTCGCGAGCGCGTACACCCCGACGAAGAAGACGAGCGCGCCGGCCACCGTCCAGATGTGGGGCCAGATCGCGTCGAGTCGCATGCGCTCAGCCTAGGCCGTCGCGCATCCCGTGCTCCGTCCTCCCCGCGCTTCGACCCCTCGAACGGCACACGAGCGACCTCCCCGCTCCGGTGGTCTCCCTCCCGACCCCGATGACCACCTCCGGTTCCTTGGGGGACCTCCTCCGGTCCCTGAGCCTGTCGAAGGGCATGCGGAGAACCTCACGAATCCGGCGCTCCTCTTCCCGGTCCCTGAGCTTGTCGAAGGGCACGCGGAGAACCGGCGCTCCTCTTCCCGGTCCCTGAGCTTGTCGAAGGGCACACGAGCAACTTCCACAGTCACCCTCACTCGGCATCTGGAATGTCAGTGGTTCATGGTGGACTTGTCCCATGACCGAGACCACCCTCACCGCGACCCGCGTCGGCGACGAGTACGCCGCGCAGCTCGCGGAGTTCTCGGAGGAGTGGGCGGACCTCCACCGTCAGCAGGCCGTCTTGGACGCACGAAAGGCGCGCCTCCTGGCCCGTTCCGCCGCCTATGCTGACGCGTTTGCCGACGCCACGGTCCCTGCGGTCTTCCCGCCGGCCGAACGCAAGGCTCTGTCTCGTCGGTCGACGTGTGCGGCCCTCGCGATGGCGACCCGGATCCCGGAGCGGACGGTCCAGTGTGCGACCAACGACGCCGAACGGCTCGTCAACGAAGCGCCGGCCGTGCTGGCGTCGCTCGAGGCAGGCCGCATCTCGGCGAGGCATGCGCAGGTGATCACCGACCAGCTCTGCGACGTCCCTGCCGCCGGGCGGGCGGTGTTCCTCGACAAGGTCCTGCTTGAAGCGGAGCGCATGACCGCTGCGGGTCTCAAGAGCCGTGCCCGTGTGCTCCGCGAGCGCCTCCACCCGGAATCGATCACGGCACGAGCCGTCCGCTCCGAGGCCGACCGCCGGGTTGAGTTCGACCCGGCAGCCGACGGCATGGCTTGGGTGCACCTCTTCACCACGGCACCCATCGCGCAAGGCGTCCTCGAGCGCGTCGAAGCCGCCGCAGCGGAGTCACGCTCAGCCGGCGACACCCGCACCTGCGCACAACTGCAGGCGGACGCCCTCGCGGCCGTCGCCCTGACCGGCGTCACGCCCGAGGACGTCATGTCGAGCCCGGTGCTCCCGCACCCGATCGAGGTCCAGGAACACATCACACCGATCGTGCAGATCTCCGTCCCGGCGCTCAGCATGGCCGGTGTCTCCGACACCCCGGCAACCCTCGATGGGTACGGTCCCATCGACCCGGAGACCGCGGCACGGATCGCGGTGAACGCACCAAGCTTCACCCGGATCCTCGTCCAGGCAGAAACGAGTGCGGTCCTCTCCGTCTGCCGGAACCGGTACCGCGTTCCGGCAGATCTCCAACGCGCGGTCCGGCTGCGGGACGGCACCTGTCGGGCACCCGGTTGCGGGAGGCGGGCCCGGGCTTGCGACCTCGATCATTCGATCGCGTGGGAGGACGGCGGGACGACGGATGTCGGGAATCTCGCCTGTCTCTGTCGACATCACCATCGGATGAAGCACCTCCCTGGGTGGAACCTCGACCACGGACCGGGCGGAGTCCTCGAGTGGACGACGCCCGACGGAAAGCACCACCGCACAGAACCGGACCCTGCTCCGTTCTGACCTCGGAACGACAAGGCGTCCTCGTGGGCACTTCGACAGGCTCAGCGACCGGGAGAGGTTCGCTCGGGACGCTTCGCCCCCGGAGCCTGTCGAAGAGTGGACGAGCCTGTCGAAGGGTGTGATGTCAGGAAGGCCCTGTGCGATGACCGAACCGTCGCGCCTGCTTTCGCGCCGCCGCCTGGTTCTGATGTATTGAGAGGGGATGACGGGAATCGAACCCGCGTAATCAGTTTGGAAGACTGAGGCTCTACCATTGAGCTACATCCCCGAGGCGCCGCACTGCGACGAACTCACCCGGTAATGCTACTGCATCCCGAGGGCCCATCCGTGCAGCCACGTGTGCCGAGGCCGGTTCCGCCCCGGAAACCGCACAGGGGCCGCACAGATTCTGGGCTAGACTGACCGAGGCCATTTCGCCCACCGCTCGTCGGTCGGGCCGGCTGGCCGGATTGTCGCCGATCCGGGGCGTAGCTCAGCTTGGTAGAGCGCCCGGTTTGGGACCGGGAGGTCGCAGGTTCGAATCCTGTCGCCCCGACTCCGTTTTGCGTCCTCAACTGAGGCAGAATCCCCGACACAGGAGAAGTAATCACGTGAAGACCACGGTCGAGAAGCTGAGCCCCACTCGCGTCAAGCTCGCCATCGCGGTGACGCCCGAGGAGCTCAAGCCGAGCATCACCCACGCCTACGGACACATCGCCGAGGACATCAACGTCCCCGGCTTCCGTAAGGGCAAGGTGCCACCGGCGATCATCGACCAGCGCGTCGGCAAGGGCGCCGTGATCGAGCACGCCGTCAACGAGGGCCTCGACGGCTTCTTCCGCAAGGCACTCGAGGAGAACGAACTCCGTCCGCTCGGCCGCCCGCAGGCCGACATCGTCGAGTGGCCGAACGAGAAGGACTTCTCCGGCGACCTGCTCGTGAACATCGAGGTCGACGTCCGTCCCGAGATCACGCTTCCCGACTACGAGGGCCTCAAGCTCACCGTCGACGCCCAGGAAGCCGGCGAAGCCGACGTCCAGGACGAGCTCGACCGCATCCGCGCGCGCTTCGGCACGCTCGTGACCGTCGACCGCCCGGCCAAGACGGGCGACTTCGCCCAGCTCGACCTGGTCGCCAAGATCAACGACGCCGAGGTCGACCGCGCGAGCGGCGTCTCCTACGAGATCGGTTCGGGCGAGCTGCTCACCGGCATCGACGAGGCACTCGACTCCCTCACCGCCGGTGAGACCACCACCTTCACCTCGCCGCTGCTCGGTGGCGAGCACGAGGGCGAGGACGCCGAGGTCACCGTCACCCTGACCGCCGTCAAGGAGCGCGAGCTCCCCGAGGCCGACGACGACTTCGCTCAGATCGCGAGCGAGTTCGACACCATCGACGAGTTCAAGGCGCAGCTGCGTGAGGTCGTCGAGCGCCAGCAGGTCATCACCCAGGGCCGCGACGCACGCACCGCGCTCGTCGACGCCATGCTCGAGGCCGCGCAGATCCCCGTGCCCGAGAGCGTCATCGAGGACGAGGTGCACCGTCACCTCGAGGGCGAGAACCGCCTCGAGGACGACGAGCACCGCGCCGAGGTCACCGAGTCCAGCGAGAAGGCACTGCGCACGCAGCTCCTCCTCGACGCCCTCGCCGAGTCGCTCAACGTCCAGGTGAACCAGAACGAGCTCACCGAATACCTCATCCAGAGCGCGTCGCAGTACGGCATGGAACCCGGTGAATTCATCGAGGCACTCGGCCAGCAGGGTCAGATCCCAGCCATGGTCGGCGAGGTCGCCCGCAACAAGGCCATCGCCATCGCGCTCGGCAAGGCCGAGGTCGTCGACTCCAACGGCAAGCCCGTCGACCTGAGCGACTTCGTCGCCGTGGTCGAGGACGAGGACGCCGCCACCGAGACTGCAGCCGACGAGACGACCGAGGCTCCGGCCGAGGACGCCGCCGACGAGGCTCCGGTCGAGGCCGAGCCGAAGAAGGCCGCCGCCAAGAAGGCACCTGCGAAGAAGGCGCCCGCCAAGAAGGCACCGGCCAAGAAGGCCGCTGCCGACGAGGCCGCTGCCGAGTAGGACAGCAACCAGCAGTGACGACAGGGGCGGAAGCGATTCCGCCCCTGTCGTCGTCTCCGGACACATCAGCCGAATGGGAGCAATGATGACGACGATCGAACCAACCGGCTGGGACGAACGGGTCGCAGCCGTCTGGGCCGACGAGACCATCGACGACGAGCAGCGCATCGCTGCCATCGACGCCCTGGTCACCGAGCGTCCGGCGGGTGACGCCCGTGCCGCGTTCGAGGCTGCCGGTGCGCGCGACTCCGCTGGCCACGAGGTCGAGGCAGAGGTCTTCTACCGTGCCGCCCTCGAAGCCGGGCTCGACGAGGAGCACCGTCCGCAGGCGATCATCCAACTGGCCAGCACGCTCCGTAACCTCGGCCGGACCGCTGAGAGCGTCGATCTGCTCGAACAGCAGCTCGCGGACGATCCGACCGGTCCGTACGCGGACGCGACCGCGGCCTTCCTGGCACTGGCGCTCGCCAGCTCGGGGGACCCGCGCCGAGCGACCGCGGTCGCCCTCCGTGCCCTTGTGCCGCACCTCCCGCGCTACCACCGGTCCGTCCGCGCCTACGCCGACGAACTCGAGACGGATCCGCTCCGCTGAGCCCCGGCGGTCGCGCGGTCCGTCCGCTCGCCGTCCGCCTCCGGCGAACCCCGCCGCCCGGGAGTCTGCCGAGGGCGAACAGGGCGTTGGTGGTGCGTCGCCTCCGATAGATTCGAACCACTGCACAACCGAAACGGAGCGATAATGGCCGAACCACAGTTCTCGCCCAGTGTCTTTGACCGCCTGCTGAAGGACCGGATCATCTGGCTGGGCGCCGAGGTCCGCGACGAGAACGCGAACGAGATCGCGGCCAAGCTGCTGCTGCTCGCCGCGGACGACCCGAAGCGCGACATCTACCTCTACATCAACTCGCCCGGTGGCTCCATCACGGCCGGCATGGCCATCTACGACACCATGCAGTTCGTGCCGAACGACATCGTCACGGTCGGTATCGGTATGGCCGCGTCGATGGGTCAGCTCCTCCTCACGGCCGGCACCAAGGGCAAGCGCTACATCACCCCGAACGCCCGCGTGCTCCTCCACCAGCCGCACGGCGGATTCGGCGGAACGTCGAGCGACATCCAGACCCAGGCGCAGCTCATCCTCGACATGAAGCGCCGTCTCGCCGAGATCACCGCGGCACAGACCGGCAAGAGCGTCGAGCAGATCAACGCCGATGGCGACCGCGACCGTTGGTTCAACGCCGAAGAGGCGCTCGAATACGGTTTCGTCGACCACCTCCGTGAGTCCGCGCTCGACGTGGCCGGCGGCGGCGGAACCGTCGACAGCGACAAGTAACCCGGCTTCGACCAGACAGGAATGCAACACATGGAGACTCCAACGTTCAGTGCGGCGGGCCGCTCGCTGCAGATGCCGGGTGCTCGCTACATCCTCCCGAGCTTCGAAGAGCGCACGGCCTACGGCTACAAGCGCCAGGACCCGTACGCGAAGCTCTTCGAGGACCGCATCATCTTCCTCGGCGTGCAGGTCGACGACGCATCGGCCGACGACATCATGGCCCAGCTGCTCGTGCTCGAGAGCATGGACCCCGACCGCGACATCGTCATGTACATCAACTCGCCCGGTGGCTCGTTCACCGCGATGACGGCGATCTACGACACGATGCAGTACATCCGTCCGCACGTCATGACGGTGGTCCTCGGACAGGCGGCCTCCGCCGCTGCCGTGCTCACCGCCGCCGGTACGCCGGGTAAGCGCCTGGCGCTCCCGAACGCCCGCATCCTGATCCACCAGCCCGCCGTCGGCGAGGCCGGCCACGGACAGGCTTCGGACATCGAGATCCAGGCGGCCGAGATCCTCCGCATGCGCGGCTGGCTCGAGTCGACCCTGGCCCACCACTCCAACCGTTCGGTGGAGCAGGTCAATAAGGACATCGACCGCGACAAGATCCTCTCGGCCGCCGAGGCGCTCGAGTACGGTCTCATCGACCAGGTGCTCACCTCACGGAAGAACCCGATCGCGGCCATCACGGCCTGACCCGGTTCCCGTGCTCACGACTCGGCGCGTCATCCCAGCGGGGTGGCGCGCCGAGTTGTCGCACGGACAGGTTAGGCTCGGAGCACCGAATCTCCAGGGAGAGGGAAAGACATGGCACGGATAGGCGAAAGCGCCGATCTGCTCAAGTGCTCGTTCTGCGGCAAGAGCCAGAAGCAGGTCCAGCAGCTGATCGCTGGTCCCGGCGTGTACATCTGCGACGAGTGCGTCGAGTTGTGCAACGAGATCATCGCCGAGCGACTCGCCGAAGCGAGCGAGGAGACGGTGAGCGAGTTCGACCTCCCGAAGCCGAAGGAGATCTTCGCCTTCCTCGAGGAGTACGTCATCGGCCAGGAGGCCGCGAAGAAGGCGCTCTCGGTCGCGGTGTACAACCACTACAAGCGCGTCCGCTCCCGTGCCACGCTCGCTCCCGCCGAGACGGTGCACGACGACATCGAGATCGCGAAGAGCAACATCCTCCTCATCGGCCCGACGGGCTGCGGCAAGACCTATCTCGCGCAGACCCTCGCGAAGCGACTCAACGTCCCCTTCGCCGTCGCCGATGCGACCGCATTGACCGAGGCCGGCTACGTCGGCGAGGACGTCGAGAACATCCTCCTCAAGCTCATCCAGGCCGCCGACTACGACGTCAAGCGCGCGGAGACCGGCATCATCTACATCGACGAGGTCGACAAGATCGCCCGTAAGGCGGAGAACCCCTCCATCACGCGCGACGTCTCCGGTGAGGGCGTCCAGCAGGCGCTCCTCAAGATTCTCGAGGGCACCGTCGCCTCGGTACCCCCGCAGGGCGGCCGGAAGCACCCGCACCAGGAGTTCATCCAGATCGACACGACGAACGTCCTGTTCATCGTGGCAGGCGCCTTCGCCGGGCTGGAGGAGATCATCTCCTCCCGCGCGGGCAAGAAGGGCATCGGTTTCGGTGCACCCCTGCACAGCAAGGGCGATGACGTGAACCTCTTCGGCGAGGTCCTGCCGGAAGACCTCCACAAGTTCGGCCTCATCCCCGAGTTCATCGGTCGCCTGCCGGTCGTCACGACGGTCACACCGCTCGACCAGCACGCGCTCATGGAGATCCTCACGGTCCCGAAGAACGCGCTCGTGCGTCAGTACCAGCGCATGTTCGAGATCGACGGCGTCGAGCTGGAGTTCGACCAGGCGGCACTCGAAGCGATCGCCGACCTCGCCGTCCTCCGCAAGACCGGTGCCCGAGGGCTCCGAGCCATCATGGAAGAGGTGCTCGGGCCGATCATGTTCGAGGTGCCCTCCACCGACGAGGTCGCTCGCGTGGTCATCACCCGGGAGTCCGTCGTCGAGAACGCGGCCCCGACGATCGTCCCTCGTGCGGCTCGCCGCCAGGAGAAGTCGGCCTAGACGACACCCAGCGGTGGACAGCCCGCCGCAGCGCCCCGGATCCTCCGGAGTAGCTGCGGCGGGCTTCGTCGTTCAGTCCTCGAGCCCGCGGCGTCGGAGGAGCGGCTCGATGACCGCGTCGCGCCCACGGAAGTCGCGGTAGGCCTCCAGCGGATCCTTCGAACCGCCGACCCCGAGGAGCTTGGTGCGGAAGCGGTCGCCGTTCTCCCTCGTCAGTCCGCCGTTCTCCGTGAACCAGTCGACGGTGTCGGCGTCGAGCACCTCGCTCCAGATGTAGGAGTAGTAGCCGGCGTCGTATCCACCCGAGAAGGTGTGGGCGAAGTACGTGCTCGCGTACCGGGGCGGGACGGCCGGATTGTCGAGTCCGGCGGATCGGAGCGCCGCCGCCTCGAAGGCCTCCACATCGTCGACGCGGTCATCCGTACCGATGCTGTACCAGGCCTGGTCGAGCATCGCCGCAGCGAGGTACTCGCTCGTCGAGAAGCCCTCGTTGAATCCCTCGGACGCCTGGAGCTTCGCCACCAGTTCCTGCGGCATCGGCTCACCGGTCTCGACGTGCCTGGCGTAGCCGGCGAGCACCTCGGGCCACAGCATCCACATCTCGTTCACCTGGCTCGGGAACTCGACGAAGTCCCGGAAGACGTTCGTACCGGAGAACCGCGGGTACTCGACCTCCGCGAAGAGACCGTGCAGCGCGTGGCCGAACTCGTGGAAGAAGGTCGTGACCTCGTCGAGGCTCAGCAGGGTGGGTTCGCCCTCGGCCGGCTTCGGGACGTTCAGGTTGTTGACCACGACGGTGGGCTGGTCGAGCAGGCGGTTCTGGGAGATGAGCGCGTTCATCCAGGCGCCGCCGCGCTTGCTGTCGCGGGTGTACAGGTCGAGGAGGTACAGGCCGAGGCCGGAGCCGTCCTCGTTCCAGACCTCGAAGACACGGACGTCGGGGTGGTAGCCCTGGAGGTCGGTCCGTTCGGCGAAGGTGATGCCGTAGAGCTTGGTCGCTGCGGCGAACACCCCGTCGAACAGGACCCGCTCCGCTTCGAAGTACGGGCGCATCACGCTGGTGTCGACGTCGAACCGGTCGATCCTGACCTGTTCGGTCGCGAACGGCCAATCCCATGCTTCGACGGTCTCGAGGCCGGTGACCCGCTCGAGTTCGCGCTGTTCCCGATCCGCGTTGCGGGCGGCGGGGATCGCCAGACGGGAGAGGAGCGCTGCGACGGCCTCCGGGGTCCCCGCGGTCTGGTCCGCGGTGACCACCGCCGCGTGCGACGGGAACCCCAGGAGTGCGGCGCGCTCGGCTCGGAGGCGGGTGATCTCGAGCACGAGGTCACGGTTGTCGTTCGGTCCGCCGTGCGTGCCGCGGGCACGGGAGGCCGTCATGATCCGCTCGCGGACGCCGCGGTGCGTCAACGACGACAGCGCCGGATGGCCGGTCGGGAGGACGAGGGTGATGAGCCATCCGTCGAGACCTCGTTCGGCGGCCGCCTGGGCCGCGGCGGAGATCTCGCCCGCACTCAGCCCGTCGAGCTCAGCGGCATCGGTGAGGTGGACGGCGAGGTCGTTGGTGTCGGCCAGGAGCTGCTTCTCGAACCGGGTGGTCAGCGTCGAGAGGCGGAGATTGAGGTCGGAGAGCCGCTGCTTCTCCTCGGCGTCGAGACCGGCGCCCGCGAGCGTGTGTTCGCTGTACACGCGTCGGACCAGGTAGGCCGCCTCGGCCGACAGCTGGAGGTCGTCGAGACGTGCGTGGACCGCCGCGATCCGCGCGTACAGCGCGGGGTCGAGCCTGATCGCGTCCTCGTGGGCGGCCAGCTGCGGCGCGAGCTCCTCCTCGAGTGCATTGGTGAACGCGGAGCTGTCCGCCGAACTCTGATTGAAGAAGACCGCTGCGACCCGCCTGAGGATCGCGCCGCTCCGTTCGAGCGGTATCAGCGTGTTCTCGAAGGTCGGCGCGTCGTCCTGCGCGGTGATCGCCGCGATCTCGTCGAGTTGCTGCGCGAACCCGGCTGTGAAGGCGGGGCGGAAGTGCTCCTCGCGGATCTCGCCGAACGGCGGCAGCTGATAGGGGAGTGTGCTCGGCTGGAGGAACGGATTCGTGTGTGATTCCATACCTCACCCTATCCAGCGTGCCGGGGAGGAGGCTCAGTCGTCTTCGTCTTCGTCGTCGTCGTGGTCGTCGTCCGGCCGGGTGAGGCTGACGGATCCGTCCGCGTGCTGACGGATGGTCGTACCGTCGTCGAGCTCGACGACGGGTCGGCGTTCGAGCCAGGTGAGGGTCCAGCGCCACGAGGATGCGTCCACGCCCTGCGCGAGCAACTCCTGCTCCTCGGCGGCGATGACCGTCTGCACCGGCGTCGGCACGTTCTCCGGCGGCTTGGCGCCGACGGCCCAGCGGGTCCCGAGTTGCATCACGGCTCCAGGTCGTAGGTGACCCAGCTCGTGCGGGTCGCCAGCTTGTCGTACACGGCCTGGGCGCGCTCGTTGTCGGCGGCGGTGATCCACCGGACGACGCTGTGGCCGTCCGCCTTCGCGAGGTCGCGGACGTGCTCGATCAGCGCGGTCCCGACTCCTCCGGTGCGGGCGTCCTCGGCGACGAAGAGGTCGTCGAGGTAGAGCCCGGTCCCGCCGGCGAGGGCACGGGGGAACACCCGATAGTGAGCGAGGCCGACGAGGGCGCCCTGTGCGTCCTCCGCGACGAGCGCGGTCAACGGGTGGGTCGGGTCGCTGAGCCAGCCCCACACGAGGACGGCCTTCTCGTCGGTCAGGGGGTTGCCGTAGAACTCCCCGTAGCCGGAGTACAGCGCGTGCCACGCGAACAGGTCGCTCTCGACGGCGGGACGGATGGTGACGCTCATGCGCGTGCCTCCTCGGCGTCGGCCGCCGGGGCGAAGACGATGTCGCCGACCGACAGGACATCGGCGGTGCGGAACTCGAGGGACTCGATGCGTCCGACGGCGCGGAGGTCGTCTGCGACGAGCGCGAGCAGCTCGATCGATGCGGCGGGTCCGGCGATGACCGCGGAGTCCACCGGGGTCTTCTGGGACGCCTTGGCGTCGGTCTTCGCGCGCCGGATGCCCGTGAGTGCCTCGCTCGCGAGCTGCAACACCTGCGGTTCGCCCGCTGCGAGTCCTGCGAACTCCTCGTCGGTGGGCCAGCTGGCACGGTGCACGGAGCCGTCGTGCGTCCAGGACCAGGCTTCCTCGGCCGCGAACGGGATGAACGGGGCGAACAGGCGGAGCAGGGTCGAGAGCGCGATCCGCAGCGCGGCCACCGCCGAAGCCTGCTCAGGGCTCTCCTCGCCGTAGGCCCGCTCCTTGACGAGCTCGAGGTAGTCGTCGCAGAACGTCCAGAAGAACGCTTCGGTGAGCTCGAGCGCGCGCGCGTGGTCGTAACCGGCCAGCGCACTGCTGGCGTCGGCGACGGTCTTGCGGAGGACGCTCAGCATGGCGAGGTCGACGGCCTCCGTCACCGGGGCGTCTTCACGACCGGTGAACCCGAGGATGAACTTCGAGGCGTTGAGCACCTTGATCGCCAGGCGTCGGCCGATCTTGATCTGCGTCGGATTCTGCGGGTCGAAGGCGGCGTCGGTGCCGAGACGGCTCGAGGCCGCCCAGTACCGGACGGCGTCCGAACCGTGCTGTTCGAGCATGGCCGCCGGCGTGACGACGTTGCCCTTCGACTTCGACATCTTCTTGCGGTCGGGGTCGACGATGAAGCCGGACACGGAGGCGTGCTCCCACGGCTTCCGGTCGTACTCGAGGACGCTGCGGAGCATGGTGGAGAACAGCCAGGTGCGGATGATGTCCTGACCCTGCGGGCGCAGCGAGTACGGGAACACGAGATCCCAGAGCTCTGGGTCGCGCTCCCAGCCGCCGGCGAGCTGCGGGGTGAGGCTCGACGTGGCCCAGGTGTCCATGACGTCGACCTCGCCCATGAACCCACCGGGGACGCCGCGCTGCGACTCGTCGTAACCGGGTGCGGCATCGCTGGAGGGATCGACGGGCAGAGCGGCGTGGTCTGGCGCGATCGGCTGGTCGTAGACCGGGTTGCCGTCGGCGTCGAGCGGGTACCAGAGGGGGATCGGCACACCG
Source organism: Plantibacter sp. MMLR14_011 (assembly GCF_001865025.1). Classification (NCBI taxonomy): domain Bacteria; kingdom Bacillati; phylum Actinomycetota; class Actinomycetes; order Micrococcales; family Microbacteriaceae; genus Plantibacter; species Plantibacter sp. MMLR14_011. The sequence continues at coordinate 103,733 of NZ_MJGW01000017.1, read as the reverse complement.
AAGAAGCGCTGGCGGGAGATCAGCCAGTCGCCGGACAGACCACCGACCCAGTTCTCGTAGCGCACGCGCATGAAGTCGGGGTGCCACTCGAGCTCCGAGCCGAGTTCGAGGAGGCGGCCGCGGAGCTGTTCGTCGCGGGCGCCGTTGCGGATGTACCACTGGCGGGTCGAGACGATTTCCAGCGGCTTGTCGCCCTTCTCGAAGAACTTCACCGGGTGGGTGATCTGCTTCGGCTCGCCGATCAGGTCGCCCGAGGCGGCGAGGAGGTCGACGACGGTCTGCTTGGCGCTGAAGACGGTCTTCCCGGCGAGCTGCGCGTACGCCTCGAGACCGGCTTCGGAGGTGATCGCCTCAGGGGCCTCCGAGATGACGCGGCCGTCGAAGCCGAGGATCGCGCGGTTGGGGAGGTCGAGTTCGCGCCACCACACGATGTCGGTGATGTCACCGAAGGTGCACACCATCGCGATGCCGGCGCCCTTGTCGGGCTGGGCGAGGTGGTGGGCGAGCACGGGTACCTCGACACCGAACACCGGCGTGGTCACGGTCGTACCGAACAGCGGCTTGAAGCGCTCGTCGTCTGGGTGGGCGACGAGGGCGACGCAGGCGGGGAGGAGCTCCGGCCGTGTGGTCTCGATCTCGATGGTGCCGCCGTCCAGGCGGTGGAAGGACAGCCGACGGTAGGTGCCCGGCTGCTCCTTGTCCTCGAGCTCCGCCTGGGCGACCGCCGTTCGGAAGGTGATGTCCCAGAGGGTCGGCGCCATCGCCTGGTAGGCCTCGCCGCGGTCCAGGTTGCGCAGGAACGCGAGCTGGCTCGCCGTGATCGACTCGTCGCCGATGGTGCGGTAGCTCTGCGTCCAGTCCACGGAGAGGCCGAGCGCACGCCAGACGGCCTCGAACTGCTGCTCGTCCTCGACGGTGAGGCGCTCGCACAGCTCGATGAAGTTGCGACGCGAGATCGGGATCTGATCGGCGGCCTTCGTGCTCTTGTTGTCGCCACCCTCGAACGGCGGGGTGAAGTCCGCGTCGTAGGGGAGTGTCGGGTCGCACCGGACGCCGTAGTAGTTCTGGACGCGGCGTTCGGTCGGGAGGCCGTTGTCGTCCCAGCCCATGGGGTAGAAGACGCGCTTGCCGGTCATCCGCTGGTAGCGGGCGATCACGTCGGTGTGCGTGTAGCTGAAGACGTGACCGATGTGCAGGGAGCCGGATGCGGTCGGCGGCGGGGTGTCGATCGAGTAGATGCACTCACGCGTGGCGCCGTCGCGCTCGAACCGGTAGGTCCCCGCGGACTCCCAGGAGGAGCCCCACTTCTGCTCGAGACCTTCGAGGGCCGGCTTGTCCGGGATGCTGGCAGCGGTCATGAGGCGATCTCCTGCTGATATGTGCGGCACCGTGTCTGCGTGCCTGAGTGTGTGGGAACATCCCATGCTATCGCAGGGGACCGGGAGGTCGCCGGACCGCCGACCGCCATCCTCCGCCGATAGCATCGGACCGTGTCGACCAGAGCCGTCACCGGACCCGTCAGAGCCGACCTCCAGGGCCTTCGTGCCGTGGCGGTCTCGCTCGTCGTGGTGTTCCATCTCTGGCCGGGGCTCATACCGGGCGGGTTCGTCGGCGTCGACGTGTTCTTCGCGATCTCCGGTTTCCTCATCACGGCGCACCTCCTCGACGAGGTCGAGCGATCCGGTTCGGTCCGACTCGGGCGGTTCTGGGCCCGGCGCGCACGACGGCTGCTCCCCGCCGCACTCACCGTCCTCACCGCGACCTTCGTCGCGAGCTGGTACCTCGCGCCGCTCGGGGACCTGCCCCGGTTCCTGCGCGAGATCGCATGGTCGGCCCTGTACATCGAGAACTGGGCGCTCGCCGGATCCGCGATCGACTACCTCGCGGCGGAGGACGCTCCGTCGCCGGTGCAGCACTTCTGGTCGCTGTCGGTCGAGGAGCAGTTCTACCTCGTCTGGCCGATCCTGGTCCTCGGCGCCGGCTGGCTCGCCGTGCGGGTCGCCCGTCGCTCGGCTGCGCCGACGGTGCGGCGTCGGGGCGTCGCGATCGCGATCGGACTCGTCTGCATCGCGTCGGCCGCCTGGTCGGTCGTCTTCACCGTGCAGGACCCGTCTCCGGCCTACTTCGCGACGACGACGAGGGCCTGGGAGTTCGCCGCCGGGGGACTGACGGCGATCATGGTCGCCGAGGGGGCCCGGCGTGGCTGGGGGCTGCGGGCGGGTGGGCGCACGGTCGTCGCCTGGCTCGGGTTCGCCGCAATCGGGGCGGCTGCCGTCTGGTTTTCGGGGGAGACGCCCTTCCCGGCGTTGACCGCTGCGCTGCCGGTGGGCGGGACGATCGCCGTGATGGCGGCCTGGGCCCCGGACGTCCGGTGGTCGCCGACCACGCTGCTCGCCCGGGCGCCGATCCAGTGGCTCGGCGACCGCTCTTACGCGGTCTACCTCTGGCACTGGCCCCTCATCGTGTTCGGCGGGATCGTGCTCGCTCGGTCGACCACTTTCCCCGAACAGCTCGTCGTCCTCGTCATCACCGGCGTCCTCGCGGAGGTGACGACGCGGTTCGTGGAGCGCCCGATCCGGTTCCGGCGGATGGCCGGTTGGCGGCCACGACGGGTCATCGGCGCGACCGCCCTCGCGATGAGCGTCCTGTCGATCGCCTCGATCGGGATGCTCCCCGGTGCCGAGGCGCGCATCGCCGCCGAACAGCAACGCATCGAGACCTTGGTCGCGACCCCGTCGAACTGCCTCGGTGCCGCGGAGCTCGTCGATGCTGCAGCGTGTCCGCGGGACGAGGGAGCGTCATCGGACGGCACGGAGGGCTCTGGTGGTGAGACCTCGCTCGACGGTTCCTCGGCGTCCTCCGGGGATGAGACCAGCGGGGTCGTCATTCCCGACGCGTCGCTCGCCGACCTGCCGCCGGACCGCTGCATCACCGATATCCGAGCCGCCGCGTTCGAGGTCTGCGCTTACGGCGCCGGCGCGGAGCAGGCGACGAGGACGGTGGCGCTCATCGGGGACTCGCACGCCGAGCAGTGGTTGCCGGCGTTCGCGACGGCTGCCGAGACGAACGGGTGGCGGCTCCTCGTCGCGGCGAAGAGCTCCTGCCCGTTCAGCGACGCCGAGCGCACGGAGCCCGGGACGAGCGCGGCGGTGCTCGCCGAGATGCGCGCCGGGTGCCTGAGCTGGAACCGCGACGCCCTCGAGCTGCTGCGGCACGAGCCGGGGATCGACACGCTCGTCGTCTCGGCGCGCGCCCGGAACCCGGTCGTCGCCGAGGGGGACCGCGACTGGCGGGAGGTGGCTGCGGAAGCCTATGCGGAGCGCTGGGCGCTCGTGCCCGAGACGATCGAGCAGATCGTCGTCCTGCGCGACACCCCGACGATGGCGGACGACGTGCTGGAGTGCGTCCGCGACGACGCTGCTCCGGAGGACGGGTGCGCCCGGGACCGGAGCGACGCGCTCACGGAGGATCCGCAGTACGAGGCCGCCCTCGCGAGCACCGACCCACGGGTCCGTGCTGTCGACCTCTCGGACGCCCTGTGCGCGTCCGATCGGTGCTCGCCGGTGATCGGCGGTGTCCTCGCGTACCGCGATCACCACCACCTGAGCTGGGTGTACGCCGAGACCCTCGCGCCCGTCGTCCAGGCGGTGCTCGACCGGATCCCGACGCCGGACTCAGACCGCGTCGCTCCCTGATGCCGCACCCGGTGCGATGAGGCGCGGAGCGTCGGCTGCCAGTCGGGCGGTGTAGGGGTGGGCCGGGGCGGTGAAGACCTGCTCGGCGTCGCCATGCTCGACGACCCGCCCGTGCTGCATCACGGCGACGCGGTCGCTCATGTGGCGGATGACGCCGAGGTCGTGGGAGATCAGCAGGTAGCTGAGGCCGTGGCGTCGCTGCAGCTCGTCGAGGAGGTCCAGGATCCTGGCCTGGACGGTGACGTCGAGCGCGGAGACGGGTTCGTCGAGGATGAGCGTCGACGGTCGACTCGCGAGTGCCCGGGCGATCGCCACGCGTTGCCGTTGCCCGCCGGAGAGCGTCCGCGGGCGAGCGCGGGCCAGCGAGGGATCGAGGCCGACGTCCGCGAGGAGACGGCTGATGTCGCGAGGTGCGGCCGCGCGTCCACGAACGGCGTCGGCGAGGATGGCGTCGACGCGCCAGCGTGGGTCGAACGAGCTCAGCGGATCCTGCGAGACCCAGCCCAGACGGTTCCGTCGTGGACGACGCGCTCGCTCGGGGAGCTCCGACCACGGTTCGCCCTCGAAGAGCACGGCTCCCGACTGCGGTGCGGTGAGACCGAGTGCGATGCGGGCGAGGGTGGTCTTGCCCGAACCGGACTCGCCGACCACGCCCAGGGTCGTCCCCGGTTCCAGGCGGAGCGAGACCTCGTCGACCGCCACGATCGGCGAGGCGCTCCGGCCACGCTCGAAGCTCCGGGTGACGGATCGGAACTCCAGCGCTGGTGCATCCGATCCGGTCTGCGTCGTCGGACGGGTGCGCGTCGTCGGCTGTTCGGCCACCGGGGCCGCGTCGACCGGCTGGTCTGCGCTGAGGCGCGTCCCTCGAGCGCGGTCGGTGGGGACCGCGGCGATGAGGGCTCGGGTGTACGGGTGTGTCGGCCTGGTCAGCACCTGTTCGGCCGGCCCCTGCTCGACGACGACACCGTCCTGCATCACGACGAGGTGGTCGGCGATCGACGAGACGACGGCGAGGTCGTGGCTGATCAGCAGGAGGCCCGCGCCGCGCCGCTTGACGTCGTCGAGGAGGCCGATGACACGTGCTTGGACGGTGACGTCGAGTGCGGTCGTCGGTTCGTCGGCGATGAGGAGGTCGGGGTCCAGTGCGATCGCCGACGCGATGAGCGCGCGCTGACGGAGCCCGCCGGAGAGTTCACCGGAACGTTGGCCGATGCGGGAAGCCGGGTCGGGCATGCCAACGGATTCGAGGAGTTCGAGCACTCGCCGGGTGCGGGCGGTCCGGTCGAGGTCGGTGCCGAGTCGGAGTGCGTCGTCGATCTCTCGGCCGATCGGTCGCAGGGGGTCGAGCGACACCAGCGCGTCCTGGAGGACGAGTCCGATGCGACGCCCGCGAAGGCGTCGCCAGGCCGATGCTCCGAGTCCGCGGAGATCGGTGCCGTCGAAGTCGAGTCGAGCGGCCGCCACCCGCGCCGACGCGCCGGCGAGGCCCAGGAGCGATCTGGCGGTCACGCTCTTGCCGGAGCCCGACTCGCCGACGATCGCGACGCAGGTGCCGCGCTCGACCTGGAAGGAGACGTCGGAGACGACGGCGTCCCCACTGCCGAATCCGACCGTCAGTGCTTCCACCTGGAGCAGTGGAGTGGAGTCGCTCATCGGCCGTCCTCCCGAGATCGGCGCTGGAGACCCCGGCCGAGGACCGTGGTGGACAGGGCGGTCGCGACGATCATCAGACCCGGGAACGCCGTGAGCCACCACGCCGTCGCGAGGTAGGTGCGTGCTGCGGCGAGCATGGCACCCCACTCCGGCGCGGGTGGTTGCGCCCCGAGCCCGAGGTAGCTCAGGGCGGACGCCCAGACGACCGCCTGTCCGATGCCGAGGGTCGCGAGGACGAACAGCGGGGCGACGGCGTTCGGGAGGATGTGTCGGAACAGGATCCGGGCCGGCCCGTGCCCGAGCACTCGCGCGGCCTCGACGAAGTCGGAGGAGCGGACCTGGAGCAGTTGACCGCGGATGAGGCGCGCGTAGCCCGGCGCAGTCGACAGGCCGACCGCGATCGTCGCCGTGACCGGACCGGGCCCCGCGATGACGATCACGAGGAGCGCGAGCAACAGGCCGGGGAACGCGAAGAGCACCTCGAGGACGCGTCCCACGGCGAAGTCCGCGATCCGGCCGCCGACTGCCGCGATCGTCGCGAGGACCGCTCCGAGGATCAGTCCGATGGCCGTCGCGGCGACGCCGATGAGGAGCGAGGTCCCCGCACCGTGCACGACCCGGCTCCAGACGTCGCGACCGGACTCGTCCGTGCCGAACCAGTGCGCGAGGGAGGGCGGCGAGAACGCGGCCCGCGGGTCGACCGCCGTCGGTGATGCTGTCGCGAACAGCTGGGGGGCGAGCGCACAGCCGAGCAGGAACAGCACCACCACGGCCGCGACGATCTCGGGTGCGCCGAACCCCGACGAGCGGCGCCGTCCGCGGCGGACCCGGGCGTCGGGGCTTCCGGATGTCGGGGTGATCGCGAGCCCGCTCATGAACCGGACCGCCGGATCCGGTCGCGTGGGTCGAGCAGCTCCGCCGCGAGGTCCGCGACGAACATGACGACGACGTAGGCCACCGCCGAGCTCAACACCACGCCGGTGACCACCGGGACATCACGGACGGTCACCGCTTGGAGCAGTGTCCGTCCGAGACCGGGCCGGGCGAAGATGGTCTCCACCACCACCGCGCCGCTGATGAGGTACCCGAAGGCCCATCCCGACAGGTTCACCGCGGGCACGGCGGCGTGGCGTAGGCCGTGCCTCAGCAGGAGGCCGGTGGTCGATTCACCACGGGCGGCTGCGGAGACGGCGAACGGTGCGCTCCCCGCGTCGAGCAACGGTTCCCGCATCACCTGGGCCAGGAACCCGGCGACCGGGATGGCCAGGGTCAGCACCGGGAGGATGAGACCGACCGCATCACCCGTGCTCACCGGAGGGAGCCATCCGAGCCAGGTGCTGAAGAGTGTGATGAGGACGGTCGCGAGCCAGAACTGGGGGAGCGACGCCGCCACGAGCTCGACGGCCGATCCGAGGGCCGCGGACACCCGCCCACCCCGGGTCGACCAGACCGCGAGGCCGAGCGCCAGGAGCCAGGCGACGGCGAGCGACGCCGTCGCCAGCACCAGGGTCCCGCCGAGCTGTTCGGCGAGCACCTGGGCCACCGGTGTGCGGAGCGACGCCGACTCGCCGAGATCCCCCTGGACCAGTCGGACCAGTTGCGCCAGGTACTGCACGAGGAGCGGCTGGTCCAGGCCGTACTGCTCGCGCACCCGCTCGAGCGCTTCAGCCGAGGCCTGGGAGCCGGGGCCACCGAGATAGGCCTGCGCCGGATCGCCGGGGATCAGCCGGACGGCGAAGAAGGTGACCGTCGCGACCGCCCAGAGCACGAACACCGCACCGGCCAGACGCGCCCCGATCCGCCCGGCCAGGCGGCGGAGGTCGCGTCCCGAGCGGCCGATGGAGCTCACTCCACGAGCCAGGCGTCCCCGAAGACCGGCGTCGACACCGTCGGCAGTGCGCGGACGCCCTGCAGCGAGGTGCTCAGCAGGAAGTGGTTCTGCTGGTCGTAGAGCGGCAGGATGTAGTAGCCGTCGAGGATGATCTGCTGCGCCTGCTCGTAGAGGAACGCCCGCTCCTCGGGATCGAGGGTGTCGCTCGCCTGCTTCAGGATCTCGTCGAGCGCGGGGTCGTCCAGCTGGGCGTGGTTCGCGAAGTAGCCGCTCGGCGCCGGAACGATGCCCGAGGAGTCGTAGAGCACGCGGAGCACGTCCGGTCCCACCTTCGTGTACGGAGCGCTGACGGCCTCGTAGGCGTTGGAGCCGAGCGCCTCGTACCAGCTCGACAGGTCGAGCAGCTCCAGCTGCACGTCGAAGCCGGCGTCACCGGCTCCGGCCTGGATCTGCTCGAAGAGCGACTGTTCGGCCGGGATCGACTGGTTCGTGCTGACCGGGAACCGCACGGTCAGCCGGACGCCGTCCTTCGTCCGCACGCCGTCCTCGTCCTTCTCGGTCCAGCCGGCCTCGTCCAGGAGCTTGTTGGCCGCATCGAGGTCGTAGCCGAACAGGCTCTCGTCAGAGTAGGCGGTCGCCTCCGCACTCGACAGCGGCGAGTAGGAACGCTTCGCCGTGCCGAAGAACAGGGACTCGATGCCGGCGTTCACGTCCGTCGACCGCACGAAGGCCTCACGCACGCGCTGGTCGTCGAACGGCGCCTGTCCCGCGTTGAGCTCGATGCGGTTCGAGGCGCCAGGACGTGGTGCGTCCAGATCGACGATCGTCTTCGAGTCCTTCGCCTGCGCGATCGTGTCGGGCTGCGCGTTGTCGATGATGTCGACGTCGCCGCTCTGCAGCGCCGCGAAGCGCGACGCGGAGTCGGGGATGAAGCGCCACGTGATGCCGTCGAGGTACGCCGGACCGTCGTTCGCGGCATCACCCGGTGCCGAGTCGTAGGCGTCGTTCCGGACGAGCGAGACGTGGTCCTGCTTCACCCACTCGTCGACGACGAACGGCCCGGTACCGACCGGAGCGTCGCAGTTCGCCGCTTCACCGCGGGCGATCCCCGTCGGGGACTCCATCGCCGTCCACGGCTGCGACAACGACTCCAGGAGCGCGCTGTCGGGAGCGGAGAGCGTGAACCGGGCCGTCGTGGCGTCGACCGCCTCGACCGTCGCGACCTTACCGACCGCGAGGTAGCCCGTGGACGACTTCGTCGCCGGGTCCTGCAGGTGCTCGATGTTCGCCTTGACCGCCGCCGCGTCGAACGGGGTGCCGTCGGTGAACGTCACGTCCGACCGCAGGGTGAACTCCCAGGTCAGACCGTCCTCCGACGTCGTCCAGGACTCGGCGAGCCACGGGATGATCTCACCCTTGGCGTCTCGCGAGACGAGCGGCTCGAGGAACTGCGCACTCAACAGGGCCTGTGGGTAGTTGCCGCCGACATGCGGATCGAGACACGTGGGCTCGGCGTCCCCGCTGGCGTACACGAGGGTCCCACCGGCCTTCGGTGTGCTCGACGCGGCCGGCGTCCCCGGTGCACAGGCCGCGAGCAGGACCGCGAGCGGAACGAGCGCCGCGGCGATGCGCAACGGACGACGCGAGGACGCAGGGCGCCGACGGGCAGGGGAGGGGGATGCGGGCACAGGGACTCCAGAAGGCGATCGACCGGGTGCTGAGGGCCCGGTGGCGGCGTCGGACGAATTATTGGACGCCGTCTCGGAACCAGCATAGAGCCTCAGCACCACGCCCCGACCCCTCGCACGACGGCTAGGCTCACAGGCGGCGGAAGGAGCCCCCATGGCACGACCACCAGCACGGAACGCCGTCGGCAGACCCCGACGATCCTCCCGACGCGTCCTCGAGGAGGCGGCCGCCGAACTCTTCCTCGAACAGGGATACCCCGGCACCACCGTCGACCAGATCGCGAGCCGCGCCGGCGTCAGCCGCAACACCTTCTTCAACTACTTCGGCTCCAAGAGCGACGTCCTCTGGGTCGACGTCGACGCCGCGCTCGCCGGACTCGAACGGGCGCTCGCCGCAGGCGGGGAAACCCCCGCGACGGATGTCGCCGACGCCATGCCGTCACTGCAGGCCGCCCTCCTGGGCATCGCCGAGGAGCGCTCGAACGGCGCCGTGCCCTGGGCGCTGACGCAGATCGAACTGATGGACACCGCCTGGGAGCTGCAGGCGTCCGGCCTCGAACGGCTCCTGCGTCTCCAAGCCGTGCTCCGGGTCTCGCTCGCGCGCCTCGCCGTCCGCGCCGACGAGCTGACGATCCGGTCCGCCGCAGCGGCGCTCGCCGGCGCGATCGTCGCCGGAGCCGGGGCCTGGGCGGCCGCAGGCGTCGGCCGGGGCGAGCTCGGCGACTACCTCCGCCGCGCGATCGCTCCGGTGGTGGACGGGTACGGCCGCGCCCTCGCCCGGATCGACGGGCCGAGTTCCTCGTAGCCGACCCTCCTCGGAGCCGCTCCGCAGGCTGTACGATGGGACCCAACGACATCGATCCGGCCATCACCGGGGAGTCCTCGGCAGAACAGCGACCGCTCAGCGGGAGCCCAGTAGAACCGAGCGGGTCAGGCCCGTCACAGCCGATGCAGAGCGGCCGTTCCAGTGGAGCGGCAAGCGGGGTGGTACCGCGTCGGCAACGCCGGCGTCCTCGCAGGACCCACGAGACCTGCCAGGAGAACGATGAGCTACCCGAAGTCCCAGGAACCGACCCCAACCGAGTCGGCGTCGAACGGCGCGGCGTTCGGCGTGACGCCGTCGCCCAGCTTTCCCTCGATCGAGGAGGGGGTGCTCGCCCGTTGGGCCGCCGACGGCACCTTCCAGGCCTCCATCGACCAGCGCGAGGGCGCTCCGGAATGGGTGTTCTACGACGGCCCACCCTTCGCGAACGGTCTCCCGCACTACGGTCACCTCCTCACGGGCTACGCCAAGGACCTCTTCCCCCGGTTCCAGACGATGCGCGGCAAGCAGGTGCACCGCCGGTTCGGCTGGGACACCCACGGCCTCCCCGCCGAGCTCGAGGCGGAGCGACAGCTCGGCATCACCGACAAGCGCCAGATCGACGAGATGGGGCTCGCCGCCTTCAACCAGGTCGCACGCGACTCCGTCCTCCGCTACACGGAGGAGTGGCAGGACTACGTGACACGCCAGGCGCGCTGGGTCGACTTCGAGCACGACTACAAGACCCTCGACGTGACCTACATGGAGTCGGTCATCTGGGCCTTCAAGCAGCTCCACGACAAGGGCCTCGCCTACGAGGGCTACCGGGTGCTGCCCTACTGCTGGCGCGACCAGACGCCGCTCTCCAACCACGAGCTGCGGATGGACGACGACGTCTACCGCTCCCGCCAGGACCAGACCGTCACCGTCACCTTCCCGCTGGTCGGTCCGAAGGCCGAGAGCCTCGGCCTGACCGCCGTCCGCGCGCTCGCCTGGACGACCACGCCCTGGACCCTGCCGACGAACGCCGCGCTCGCCGTCGGGCCCGACATCGAGTACGCGGTCGTCCCGGCCGGCCCGAACGGCACCCCCGACGCAACGGTGCTCCGCGAAGAGGGCTCCGCCCACGCCGACACCGAGGTGCTCGGCGGCGAGTACCTCATCGCCTCGGCGCTGCTCGGCAACTACGCGAAGGACCTCGGCTACGACTCCGCGGCCGAGGCGCAGGCCGCCGTCTCTCGGACGGTCGTCGGGCGCGAGCTCGAAGGCGTCTCCTACGACCGCCTCTGGGACTACTACGCCGACGCCGAGTGGGGCATGGAGCAGGCCTGGCGCATCCTCGTCGCCGACTACGTGTCGACCGAGGACGGCACCGGCATCGTGCACCAGGCCCCCGCCTACGGTGAAGAGGACCAGAAGGTGTGCGAGGCCGCCGGCATCCCGGTGATCGTCTCCGTCGACGACGGCGGGAAGTTCCTCCCCGAGGTGTCCGACGTCGCCGGTCTCCAGGTCTTCGACGCCAACAAGCCGCTCACCCAGCTGTTGAAGGCACAGGGACGCCTCCTGCGTCAGGCGAGCTACGAGCACTCCTACCCGCACTGCTGGCGCTGCAAGCAGCCGCTCATCTACAAGGCGGTGTCGAGCTGGTTCGTCCGCGTGCCCGAGTTCCGCGACCGCATGGAGGAACTCAACCAGGAGATCACCTGGGTGCCGGAGAACGTCAAGGACGGGCAGTTCGGCAAGTGGCTCGCGGGTGCACGCGACTGGTCGATCAGCCGCAACCGGTACTGGGGTTCGCCGATCCCGGTGTGGAAGAGCGACGACCCGGCCTACCCGCGCATCGACGTGTACGGCTCGCTGGACGAGCTCGAGGCCGACTTCGGCGTACGCCCCACCGATCTGCACCGCCCGTACATCGACGAGCTCACGCGGCCGAACCCCGACGACCCCACCGGCCGGTCGACGATGCGCCGCATCACCGACGTCCTCGACGTCTGGTTCGACTCCGGATCGATGCCGTTCGCCCAGGTGCACTACCCGTTCGAGAACCGCGAGTGGTTCGACTCGCACAGCCCGGCGGACTTCATCGTCGAGTACATCGGCCAGACGCGCGGGTGGTTCTACCTCCTGCACGTGCTGTCGACCGCGCTGTTCGACCGGCCGGCGTTCACGAGCGTCGTGAGCCACGGCATCGTCCTCGGCAGCGACGGCCAGAAGATGTCGAAGTCGCTGCGCAACTACCCGGACGTCAACGAGGTCTTCGACCGCGACGGTTCCGACGCCATGCGCTGGTTCCTCATGTCGAGCTCGGTGCTGCGCGGCGGCAACCTCGTCGTCACGGAGGAAGGCATCCGTGAGGGCGTCCGACAGGTGATGTTGCCGTTGTGGAACACCTGGTACTTCTTCTCGCTGTACGCCAACACGGCGGTGCCTGGTGGCTACGACGCCGTGTGGCGCACGGACTCCACCGACGTCCTCGACCGCTACATCCTCGCCAAGACGCGTGAGCTCGTCGTCACCGTGACCGACCACCTCGAGGCGTTCGACGCGACCCTCGCAGCGGCCTCGCTGCGGGACTTCGCGGACGTCCTGACCAACTGGTACGTCCGTCGCTCCCGTGACCGTTTCTGGTCGACCGACGGTGGCGCCTTCGACCGCGACGCCTTCGACACGCTCTACACCGTCCTCGAGGCGTACTGCCGGGTCGCCGCTCCGCTCCTGCCACTCATCACGGAGCAGGTCTGGACCGGCCTGACGGGCGACCGCAGCGTGCACCTCACCGACTGGCCGGAGCCCGAGGCGTTCCCGGAGGACGCGGCACTCGTCGAGGCGATGGACCGGGTCCGCGAGGTCTCCGGCGTCACCCTCGCCCTCCGCAAGCAGGCCGGTCTCCGTGTCCGGTTGCCCCTGGCATCGCTCACGGTGGTCACACCCGACCCCGCGTCGCTCGCACCGTTCGAGGCGATCCTCCGCGAGGAACTCAACCTCAAGGCCGTCTCCTTCGCCGAGCTGACCGACACCAGCGGCACCGAGTTCGGTGTCACCTCGCGCCTCTCGATCAACGCCCGCGCGGCGGGTCCGCGCCTCGGCAAGACGGTGCAGCAGGCGATCAAGGGCGCTCGGAGCGGCGACTGGTCGGAGGTCGACGGCACGGTCACGGCCGGCGGCATCGAGCTCGTCGACGGTGAGTACGAACTCGTCATGGAGGCCTCCTCGGGCGCCGCCGGTGGTGTCGCACTCGCGCTCCTGCCCTCGGGTGGATTCGCCCTGCTCGAGACCACGCTGACGCCCGAACTCGAAGCGGAGGGACTCGCCCGCGACGTCATCCGCGCCGTGCAGGACACCCGGAAGGCGGCGGATCTGCAGGTGAGCGACCGGATCCGGCTCCAGCTCCGATTCGAGGACGACGCCGACGAACGTGCGGTGCGCAGCGCCCTCGACGTGGTCGACCTCGCCGGCGACACCCTGGCGACGTCCCTGACCTGGTCGGACGTCGAGGCGCAAGCTGGGGCGTCGGGCTTCGCCCAGTCGTTCGCTGCCGGGAAGTTCGGCAACGCCGGAGCCTTCACCGTGACCGTCGCGCGTGCAGAGGAGACCACCGATGTCCGATGACCTGATCCCCGGAGACGAGCTGTCCGCGGCCGATGCCGCCGACGCCGTGTACCGCGAACTCCTGGAGCGGCTGGGGGAGGCCCAGCCGCAGCCGCGGCTCGGTGCGACCAAGCGGGCGCTCGAGCTCCTCGGCAACCCTGAGTCGTCCTTCGCGATCATCCAGATCGCCGGGACGAACGGCAAGACGAGTACGGCGCGCATGATCGAGAGCATCCTCCGTGCCCACGGGCTCCGCACCGGTCTCTTCACGAGTCCGCACCTCGTCCGGTTCACCGAGCGCATCGGGATCGACGGCGAGCGGATCTCGGACGAGGCCGTCGCCAGGAACTGGGACGACATCAAGCCGTATCTCGCGATGGTCGACGCCGAGCTCACGGCGGCCGGTGAGCCCGCGCTGACCTTCTTCGAGGCGCTCACCGTGCTGGGCTTCGCCTGCTTCGGCGACGCCCCCGTCGACGTCGCCGTCGTCGAGGTGGGGATGGGCGGTGCCTGGGACTCGACGAACGCCGCCGATGCCGAGGTCGCCGTCTTCACGCCCATCGACCTCGACCACGTGCAGCGGCTCGGCAAGACGATCGCCGAGATCGCGCGCACCAAGGCCGGCATCATCAAGCCCGGAGCGCAGGTGGTCTCGGCCGCTCAGCACCCCGACGCGCGTCAGGCGATCATCGACGCCGCCGCCGCGGTCGACGACCCGGCCGTGTTCGAGGGTGAGGAGTTCGCCCTCGTGCAGGACGCCGTGGCGGTGGGCGGACAGCTCATCACCGTCCGAGGGCGCGCCGGCACCTACCCGGAGCTGTACCTCCCGCTCTACGGGGACCACCAGGGACGGAACGCGACGCTCGCGATCGCCGCGGTCGAGGCGTTCCTCGGCGGAGCGACCCAGCCGGTCGCGGAGGACGTCCTCGCGGAGGGCCTCACCGAGGTCGCCTCCCCGGGCCGTCTGCAGCTGATCGGCACCGAACCGACCGTGCTCGTCGACGCGGCGCACAACCCGCACGGTGCCGCGTCCCTGGTCGCCGCGCTCGGCAGCTACTTCGACGTCGACGAGATCGCCTTCGTGGTCGGCATCCTCCAGGACAAGGACGCCGCCGGCATCCTGACGACCCTGGCGCCCGCCGCATCCGGCTTCTTCTTCACCCAGTCCGAGTCGGAGCGGGCGATCCCCGCCGAGGAGCTCTCGCGCCTCGCGGCGTCGCTCGACCTGCCGGCGTCGACCTTCGCCGACACCCTCGACGAGGCCGCGGAGGACGCACGGCGCTGGGCCGAGGAGGCGCCGCGCCGCCTGGTCGTGATCACCGGCTCGATCACCCTCGTGGGCGAGGCGATCGAGATCGCCGACGATCGGGAATGGAAGGCGACCGCATGAGCGGCATGGCACGGAGCCGGGCTCCACGGAGCATCAAGCAGACTCTCGGATCGATCATCCTGGGCTTCGAGATGATCGTCATGTTCCTCGGTGCGCTCGTCATCTTCGGGCTGAAGGCCCTCCCGGCCCCGGTCGCGTTGATCGGCGGAGCGGTGCTGTGCCTGATCATCGTCGCGACGATCCCGCTCCTGCGATTCCGCTGGGGGTATTGGCTGGGCTGGGCGGTGCAAGCCGCTATCGTGGCTACCGGCCTGCTCGTGCCGATGATGTTCCTCGTCGGCGGAATGGCCGCAGCCGTCTGGACCTATGCGATGGTCCAAGGCGACAAGATCGAGCGTCAGCAGGCGCTCTACCGAGAAGCGAAGGATTGACCGTGGCTGTTGAAGAAACCCTGGTACTCGTGAAGCCTGACGGCGTCGCACGCAACCTGACCGGCGAGATCCTCCGTCGGATCGAGGCGAAGGGCTATTCGCTCGTGGACCTGCGCATGGTCGAGCCGGACCGCGAGCTGCTGGCCGCCCACTACGCCGAGCACGAGGGCAAGCCGTTCTACGAGCCCCTCGTCGAGTTCATGCTGAGCGGTCCCGTCGTCGCGATCCGCGTCGCCGGCAACCGCGTCATCGAGGGCTTCCGCTCGCTCGCCGGCACGACCGACCCGACCACCGCCGCGCCCGGGACCATCCGCGGCGACTTCGGCCGCGACTGGGGCCTCAAGGTCCAGCAGAACCTCGTGCACGGTTCGGACAGCCCCGAGTCCGCCTCCCGCGAGCTCGCGCTCTGGTTCGCCTGACGCACCGACTCCGCACGACGAAGCCCGCCTCCGATTCCGGGGCGGGCTTCGTCGTGTGCGTGAGGCGGCCGTCCGGGCCGCCACCGGCTACAGGTAGGACAGGACGTCGAGGCGGAGCTGGGCGATGACCGCCACGACGAGGTAGCACCCGAGCGTCACCACCACGATCCAGGAGGACACGACCCCGGCGACGCGGCGGACGGCGGGGGACGCCGGGATGATGCCGTTCCGCAGGGTGAACGCGGTGACCGCGATGAAGGAGGGGATCGTCACCGACCAGGTGACCATGCACCACGGGCACAGCGTGCCGAGGACGAAGATGCTCTGCGAGATCAGCCAGATGACGAATCCCAGCGCGCCGAGGAACCCGATGTTGAAGGCGATCCAGAACCACCGCGCGAACTGCGCACCGGCGAGGACCGCGACGCCGACGGCGATCGGGGCGATCCAGGCGGCGAGACCGATGATCGGATTCGGGAACCCGAGGATGGCACCCTGCCAGGAGTTCAGGTTGACCCCGCACTGCACGAGGATGCTCAGATTGCAGCCGAGCTGGGCGTTCGGATCCTGCAGGAGCTGGAACTTGTCGAGGGTGAGCGCGAACGCCGCGATCCACCCGATGACGCCTGCGACGATGAGGAAGATCGCGAGGCCCCTGGGGCGCGCGTCGATGACCGGAGTTGACACGCCCTGATTCTCGCACGCCCGCCTGAACGGCGGCGGGACATGCCCGGGTGGTCCGTACTCAGGACCGTCGGCCCTGTTCGTGCGATAATCGTGGGGTGGTGCCCGAGCCGCGCTCGACCGCACGACACAACAGGCTTGTTGGGCAATGAGAGCCCAGGACCCGCCGGCACGTGCCGGCACGATCGTGAGAGCTCCGAGAGCCAGCGATCACACAGGATTTGCGAACGGCTGCACCCGCGGCCGCACGCACGAGACGAAGAACCGGAGGGTGGCGCGGCCACCGACCCGGCATAGGGGAGTACACCAGGAATGGTGAAAGAGCACACCGAGGATCCGGCCACGCCGGGCACCGAGCACGAACCGACCGAACAGCACCTCACGACGCCCGAGACGGCGGACGAGTCGACCAGCACCGAGACGGACGCCCAGGCGGCCGGGCCCGACGAGCAGTCGGCACCTGCGGCACCGGTGCGTCCACCGACCACCATGCTGCTGTTCCAGGCACCCGACCTGCCGCCGATCGTCCACCGCGACGACGAACCGCTCGAGGCCGAGCTCAGCTCGTCGAGGCGTCGCACGCGTCGTCGTGCCGGCGAGGACGGACCGGAGCAGGGCGAGCGGGGTGGCGACTCGCGCTCCGACACCCGCAACGTGGTCAAGGTCCGCACGCCGCGTGAGCCGGAACTCATCACCGAACCGCAGAAGGTGCGCGGCTCGACGAGGCTCGAGGCCAAGAAGCAGCGTCGCCGTGACGGACGCGACGCGGGTCGTCGTCGTCCGGTCGTCACCGAGGCCGAGTTCCTCGCCCGCCGCGAATCGGTCGACCGTGTCATGGTCGTCCGCTCCAAGAACGGCAAGACGCAGATCGGCGTGCTGGAGGACGGCGTGCTCGTGGAGCACTACGTCGCCAGGAGCCAGGAGGCGTCGCTCATCGGCAACGTCTACCTCGGTCGCGTGCAGAACGTCCTGCCCAGCATGGAGGCGGCGTTCGTCGACATCGGTCGCGGACGCAACGCAGTGCTCTACTCCGGCGAGGTCGACTGGGACTCCGTGGAGACGGGCAATCAGCCCCGCCGGATCGAGCTCGCGCTCAAGGGCGGCGACAAGGTCCTCGTCCAGGTCACGAAGGACCCGGTCGGACACAAGGGCGCGCGCCTGACGAGTCAGGTCTCGCTCCCCGGTCGGTACCTCGTCTACGTCCCGAACGGCTCGATGAACGGCATCTCGCGCAAGCTGCCCGACACGGAGCGCGCCCGCCTGAAGAAGATCCTCAAGGAGGTCCTTCCGGAGAACGTCGGCGTCATCGTCCGCACGGCCGCCGAGGGAGCGACCGAGGAGCAGCTCACGCTCGACGTCACGCGGCTGAAGTCGCAGTGGTCGGAGATCTCCCGTCAGATCGAGACGGTCCAGTCGCCGGCACTGCTGCACAGCGAGCCCGACCTGCTCATCAAGATCATCCGCGACGTCTTCAACGAGGACTTCCACAAGCTCGTCATCCAGGGCTCGGACGCGCTGCAGGACATCCAGAGCTACCTTCGCGGCGTCGCCCCCGACCTGCTCGAGCGGGTCGAGCCGTACGACGGCACGGGCGACTCCTTCGTCGATTACCGCATCGCCGAGCAGATCGAGAAGGCGCTCGACCGCAAGGTCTGGCTGCCGTCCGGCGGATCCCTCGTGATCGACCGCACCGAGGCCATGACGGTCGTCGACGTCAACACGGGGAAGTTCGTCGGTTCCGGCGGCAACCTCGAGGAGACGGTCACCAAGAACAACCTCGAGGCCGCTGAGGAGGTCGTGCGTCAGCTGCGGCTGCGCGACATCGGCGGGATCATCGTCGTCGACTTCATCGACATGGTGCTCGAATCGAACCGCGACCTCGTGCTGCGCCGCCTCGTGGAGTGCCTCAGCCGCGACCGCACGAAGCACCAGGTCGCCGAGGTCACCTCGCTCGGTCTCGTGCAGATGACGCGCAAGAAGCTCGGTCTCGGCCTGCTCGAGACGTTCAGCGAGCCCTGCGAGGTCTGCGCCGGACGCGGCGTCGTCGTGCACCACGACCCCGTCGTGAAGCACCGCCAGACGCCGCAGCCGGAGCAGCAGCGCCGTCGCGGCAAGGGTGGGTCACAGGGCGGCCAGCCGTCCTCGAACGGCCAGGGCGCCCAGCAGAAGCCGGCCGGACAGACGCACGGGATCACCGACGACGCGAAGAACGCGCTCGCCCTGATCGCGGCGCGCACGCTACACCACGAGGAGCTCGCCGCCGCCGAGGCCGTGGCCGACGCCGTCGTGGCCGAGGCGCAGCACACGCAGTCCCAGCACACCGAGGCGCAGGGTTCCGAGGGGCCGGTCGCGGACGAGTCCACGACGTCACCGGAGGATCAGTCCGGGTCGCACGACGGTCGTCGGAGCCGGCGCGAGAAGCGTGAACCGCGTCGTCGTGGCGGTGACGGATCCCGCCGGGGTTCTTCGGAGGAACGCCCCACCGAGGCGCCGAGCGAATCCGCGGCCCCGACGTTGGCCTTGCTCGACCTGCCGATCGCACCGGTCGCCGACAAGCCGCGTCGCGCAGCCGTCGCGGACCCCGAGCACCTGCTCGAATCCGTCCTCGACGCGCTCCCCGAGCCGAAGCAGCCTGGCCAGGGTCGCGGCCGCAGCCGTCGGGTGTCCACCGCTTCTCTCGCGGGCGGACAGGCCGTCGGGTCGGACGGCGCGCAGCGTCAGACCGAATAGTCCGGTCGTATCAGGACGGCGCGTCTCCTCGGGAGGCGCGCCGTTCGCGTGCGGTGATGCGCAAGCCGCTGGCGATGAGTCGACGGACGAGTTCGCCGCCGGTCACCGGGACGGCGCCGGCCGCCACGAGCGAGGTGTGGCGCTCGGCGGGGACGTCGTAGTGGTCGAGGTCGAACGATCGCGGCGGGAGCCCGGTGCGTCCGGCGAAGGCGTGCAACTCCTCCAGGGAGCTGTCACTCACCACGTGGGACCAGAGCGTGCCGTGCGCCGGCCACAGCGGGGGATCGATGAGCACCGTCATGCCACCATCCAACCATCGAGCGTCCATCGCGATTCCCGTCCGCGCTCGGACGCGCCGGGCACCCGGCCGGCGTTCAGGAGCCCCCGGGGTACACTTGTCGAGTGCGTCCGGTGTGGGAGCCGTGAGGAACAGCCTCGGTCACGAGGTTCTGTGCCCGCTGGTTTGACCTGGACTGCACGATGAAGTAAACTCGACCGTTGGTGTGCATTGAGTTTTCATTGCCACGCCCAACGGTTTTCTGCCATCAAGGTGTCCCACGTGTTCGAGCCTTTCCGAGCAGTAACTTCCAGCAACAGTCAGTCGGAGCGTTTCGCTCCCCAAAGAACGGGTACGTAGTGGTTTACGCAGTTGTGCGCGCCGGAGGACGGCAGGAGAAGGTCGAGATCGGAACCATCGTCACGATGGACCGGGTCAAGGCCGACAAGGATGGCAACATCGAGCTTCCCGCGGTGCTCCACGTCGACGGTGAGAAGATCATCTCCGACGCGAAGTCGCTCGCGAAGATCACGGTGACGGCCGAGGTGCTCGAGAACCTCCGCGGTCCGAAGATCATCATCCAGAAGTTCAAGAACAAGACCGGTTACAAGAAGCGTCAGGGGCACCGTCAGGAGCTCACGCGCGTCAAGATCACCGGCATCAAGTAAGGCATCGAGGAGAAGAAGAGATGGCACACAAGAAGGGTGCGAGTTCCACTCGCAACGGTCGTGACTCCAACGCACAGCGTCTCGGTGTGAAGCGCTTCGGCGGCCAGGTCGTCCTCGCGGGCGAGATCCTCGTCCGTCAGCGCGGCACGCACTTCCACCCCGGCGCCAACGTCGGTCGTGGCGGCGACGACACGCTGTTCGCCCTCGAGGCCGGCTCCGTGCAGTTCGGCAACAAGGGCGGCCGCAAGGTCGTCAACATCGTCGCTGCTGCAGAGTAGCAACAACGTCTTTCCAGCAGGGGGCGGGCTTCGGCCCGCCCCCTGCTGTCGTACAACCGAGTTCCATGATCCAGAGAGGGGCTGAGCGTCCATGGTCACATTCGTCGACCGGGTCACACTGCACCTGCGAGCGGGCGGCGGCGGCAACGGCTGCGTCTCCGTGAAGCGCGAGAAGTTCAAGCCGCTGGCCGGCCCCGATGGCGGCAACGGCGGACACGGTGGTGACATCGTGCTCGTGTCCGATCCTCAGATCACGACGCTGCTCGGGTACCACCGGTCACCGCACCGGAGCTCCGACACCGGCGGCTTCGGCATGGGCGACCACCGCAACGGGTTCCAGGGCGAGACGCTGATCCTGCCCGTCCCCGTCGGGACGGTCGTCAAGGACGTCGACGGCGTCGAACTCGTCGACTTCGTCGAGCCCGGCATGGAGTTCGTCGTCGCTCCCGGCGGCCAGGGCGGCCTCGGGAACGCGGCACTGTCCTCGACCAAGCGCAAGGCCCCCGGGTTCGCGCTGCTCGGCACGCCCGGCTGGGAAGGTGACGTCCTCCTCGAGCTGAAGACCGTCGCAGACGTCGCGCTCGTCGGGTACCCCTCCGCCGGCAAGTCCAGCCTCATCGCGGCGATGTCCGCTGCAAAGCCCAAGATCGCGGACTACCCGTTCACCACCCTGCACCCGAACCTCGGCGTCGTCGAGGCCGGCGAGGTCCGCTACACCATGGCGGACGTCCCCGGGCTCATCGAGGGCGCCAGTGAGGGCAAGGGCCTCGGTCTCGAGTTCCTGCGTCACGTCGAGCGCTGCTCCGCGCTCCTGCACGTGCTGGACTGCGCGACGCTCGAACCGGGACGCGACCCGATCAGCGACCTCGACATCATCCTGGCCGAGCTCGCCGCCTACCCGGTACCGGAGGGGCAGACGCCGCTGGTCGAGCGCCCGCAGCTCATCGCCCTCAACAAGATCGACGTCCCGGAGGCGAGGGAGCTCGCCGAGTTCCTGCGTCCCGACCTCGAGGCGCGCGGCTACAAGGTCTTCGAGATCTCGACGGTCTCGCGCGAGGGCCTCCGACAGCTTTCGTTCGCGTTGAGCGAGCTCGTCGAGGAGAGCCGCGCCCGCGCAGCCCTCGAGGCCGCCAAGCCCCGGATCGTGCTGCGCCCGAAGCCGGTCGACGACTCCAAGTTCACCGTCACGGTCGAGGGTGGCACCTACGGCAACCTCTACCGCATCATCGGCGCGAAGCCGGAACGCTGGGTGCAGCAGACGGACTTCAACAACGAGGAGGCCGTCGGGTTCCTCGCGGACCGCCTGGCGAAGCTCGGCGTCGAAGAGGCGCTCTTCAAGGCCGGTGCCGTCGCCGGCGCGACCGTGATGATCGGTGCGGGTGGCGGTGTGGTCTTCGACTGGGAGCCCACGCTCACGAGCACCGCGGAACTGCTGACGCAGCCGCGTGGAACGGACCCGCGTCTCGACGCGAGCCACCGCCCGACGCGCAACCAGCGTCGCGACGAGTACTTCGAGCGCATGGATGCCAAGGCCGAGGCTCGTGCCGAGCTGCTCCGTGAACGTGCGGCCGGTCTCTGGAACGACGACGAGGGCTTCGAGGTTGGCTCCGTGCCGGCCGACGCACCGCAGGACGAGGGTGTCACGACGGAGGACGACGACCGGTGACCATCCACCAGCGCAGTGGCATCCCCTCGGCGCGACGCATCGTCGTGAAGGTCGGGTCCTCCTCGATCAGTGGCGACAACGCCGGGCAGATCACTGCGCTGGTCGAGGCGCTGGCCGAGGCGCACGCCCGAGGCACCGAGGTCATCCTCGTGTCCTCGGGCGCCATCGCGACCGGGATGCCCTACCTCCGCCTCGACGCCCGTCCGAGCGACCTGGCGACGCAGCAGGC
The DNA here is from genome assembly GCF_001865025.1 of Plantibacter sp. MMLR14_011. NCBI lineage: Bacteria > Bacillati > Actinomycetota > Actinomycetes > Micrococcales > Microbacteriaceae > Plantibacter > Plantibacter sp. MMLR14_011. Next base: position 81,761 of record NZ_MJGW01000017.1, on the reverse strand, counting down.
GGCTGCCGCCGTCGGGCAGAACGTGCTGATCTACCGGTACCAGGACAGCCTCGACCGGTTCGGCATCGTCGCGGGCCAGGTGCTGCTCACTGCCGGTGATCTCGAGAACCCCAGTCACCGGAGCAATGCCCAGCGGGCGATGGAACGGCTCCTCGGGTTGCGCATCCTGCCGATCGTCAACGAGAACGACACCGTCGCCACGCACGAGATCCGGTTCGGCGACAACGACCGCCTGGCCGCCCTCGTGTCGGTCCTCGTCGCGGCCGACGTCCTCGTCCTCCTGAGCGACGTCGACGCGCTGTACACCCGCCCTCCGCACGAAGCGGGTGCCGAGCGCATCGAGGAGGTCCCGTTCGGAGACACCCTCTCGGGCGTCACCTTCGGCGACATCGGCTCCGCGGGCATCGGTACCGGGGGAGCGGGCACGAAGGTGTCGGCCGCCCGGTTGGCCGCCGAGGCGGGGACGTCCGTCCTCGTGACGTCGACCACGAACGTCGCGTCAGCCCTCCGCGGTGAGCACCTCGGCACCTGGTTCCAACCGGCGTGACGCGGAGAGCGTCCACCGGACGCCGCTGAGTAGAATCGACGCATGTCGTCGCCAACCACCACCGTGCTGCCACTCGCGGATCGTCTCACCGCTGCGAAGCGTGCCTCCCGGGTCCTCGCCCAGGCGACCACCGCGCAGAAGAACCGGGCCCTCGAGGCCATCGCCGTCGCGATCGTCGAGGGTGCGGATGCGGTCATCGCCGCCAACGAGCGCGACCTCGTCGCGGGACGCGAGCAGGGCATCAGTGTCGGCCTGCAAGACCGTCTCCGCCTCGACCGGGGCCGCATCGACGGGCTCGCGGTGGCGGTCCGCGACGTCATCGCGATCGTCGACCCGGTCGGCCAGGTGGTCCGCGGAAGCAACACTCCGGACGGGGTGAAGCTCGAGCAGGTACGCGTCCCGTTCGGCGTGGTCGGCGCGATCTACGAGGCGCGCCCGAACGTCACGGTCGACATCGCCGCCCTCGCGATCAAGAGCGGCAACGCCGTGGTGCTCCGCGGCGGGTCGGCGGCGGAACACTCGAACGCGGTCCTCGTGGGGCTGCTGCGATCGGCACTCGAGTCCGTCGGCCTTCCCGGGGATGCGGTACAGACCATCGACGAGTTCGGTCGCGACGGTGCGAAGCAGCTCATGAACGCCAGAGGCCTGATCGACGTCCTCATCCCGCGGGGGAGCGCGTCACTCATCGAGACGGTCGTCCGGGAGTCGACGGTCCCCGTGATCGAGACCGGCGCCGGCGTCGTCCACGTGTTCCTCGACGAGAGTGCCGAACTCGACTGGGCGGTGGACATCGTCCGCAACGCCAAGGTGCAGCGCCCATCGGTCTGCAACGCGCTCGAGACGATCCTCGTCCACCGTGCTGCGGCCGCGCGCGTGCTGCCCGCCGTGCTCGGCGACCTGCGCGAGCACGGGGTGCTGATCCACGCGGACGAACGCGCCAGGGAGGTCTTCGCCGACGTCGTGCCCGCCGTGGAGGAGGACTGGTCCACCGAGCACATGTCGCTCGAGCTCTCGGTGCGCGTGGTCGACGACCTCGACGCCGCGCTCGAGCACATCGACCGATACTCCACCGGACACACCGACGCGATCATCACGAACGACGTGGTGAACGCCGATCGGTTCCTCGCCGAGGTCGATTCGGCCGTCGTCATGGTCAACGCCTCGACCCGCTTCACCGACGGCGCCGAGTTCGGATTCGGCGCGGAGGTCGGCATTTCGACGCAGAAACTCCATGCCCGCGGTCCGATGGGACTGCCGGAACTCACGAGCACGAAGTGGCTCGTGCGTGGTTCGGGCCACACCCGTCGGTAGTCGCTAGACTGGTACGGGCGTCACCAGGCGTCGCACAGAAGGAGAGATCATGTCGATTGCCGCGTCCGTCTTGGCCACCGCCGTCCTGGCTGAATCGGAGCACGCCGTCGAACTCGCCGCACCGACCTGGGTGTTCGGTGCGGTCGCCCTCGTGCTGTTCGCCATCCTCGGCGCTGTGACCTTCAGCTACCGCGACGTCGCCAACCGTCACGCCGACAAGGGCGAGTCGGCCTCCGCTCACGGCGAGCACGGCCACTAGGCTGTCCGGCGTGAGCGCGCCCGTCACCGAGACGACGACCCGTCGTCCTCGGATCGGGGTCATGGGTGGGACGTTCGATCCGATCCACCACGGGCACCTCGTCGCCGCCTCGGAGGTCGCGCAGCACTTCGATCTCGATGAGGTCGTCTTCGTCCCGACCGGCATGCCGTACCGGAAGTCGGGCGTGAGCGACAGCGAGCACCGCTACCTCATGACCGTGATCGCCACCGCAGCGAACCCCCGCTTCACCGTCAGCCGGGTCGACATCGATCGAGCCGGACCGACGTACACGATCGACACGCTGCGCGATCTGCGCCGCAAACGTCCCGATGCCGAGCTGTTCTTCATCACGGGTGCCGACGCGATCGCCCAGATCCTCAGTTGGAAAGACGTCAGGGAGGTCTGGGACCTCGCTCACTTCGTCGCTGTGAGTAGACCGGGACACGATTTGAACGTTTCCGGATTACCACAGCACGACGTAAGCTTGTTGGAAGTTCCGGCCCTAGCGATATCGTCGACGGATTGCCGGAGCCGGGTGAGCAAAGGCTTTCCGGTCTGGTATCTGGTTCCCGACGGTGTCGTGCAGTACATCACCAAGCACCACCTGTATCGGAGTGAAGCCACATGACCGCGTTGCCAGAGGATGCGCCCCTGACCAGGCGACAGGCTCGAGCGAGCCAGCAGCCGTCGACGTCCGCTGACGAAGCGACGCCCGACACTGCTGCGCCACGGACACGACGCGCGTCGACATCCGAACCCGTCGCCGGGGGAGCGATCCCCGGGCAGACCACGTCGCGCGACGAGAGCGCTCCAGCACCAGCGTCCACGTCACCCGCGCCGTCGTCGAGCGCTCCGGCATCCGGTGCGCCGGCTCCGGCCCCGACCGGTGGACTCACGCGTCGTCAGTTGCGAGAACTCGAGCGCACCGGCTCGATCGAGCAGGTGGGCTCCCCGGCAGCGCCGGTCGCTCCTCCGGTCGAGCAGCCGGTCCCCTCGGTCGCCCTGCCGCCGCGGACGCCCGATCAGGTGGTCGCTCCGCCTCAGAAGCAGAACAAGGCGGCCCGTCAGCAGGCAGCGAAGCTCGCGCAGCAGGAAGCGGGCGCCAAGGCTGCCGCTGCTGCTGAGCAGGAACGTCGCGAAGCCGAGGCCACCAAGCAGGCCGAGCAGCGCCAGGCCGCCGCGCGCAAGGCCGAAGAACAGCAGGCTGCAGAACGCAAGGCCGCCGAACGCAAGGCGGCAGAACGCAAGGCCGCTGAGCGGGCCGCCGCCGACGAGCGCGCGGCCAAGGCCCGGTCGGCCGAGGCGCCGACGCCTTCCGTGACCCCCGCCGCTGCGGCGCCGGTGGCCACCGGTTCACTCTTCGACGTCTCGGATCGCGACGACATCTCCGAGGACCCCGCGTCGACCCTGTCCAAGGGGTTCGGGCGCGACTCCATGCTCGTCGCGGCACTCGAAGCCGAGAAGGCTTCGCAGGCGGACAACGAGGTCGCGTTCGAGGACCTCCTCGGAAGCGGCATGACGAGCACGGGGCAGATCACCACGAGTTCGCTCATCATCCCCGTCGCTCCGGCCCAGGCTGAAGCGGGAGCCACGTCCAACTCCACGGGCGAGATCCTCATCACCGGAACCATCGATCTGCCCCGCGGACTGGGTTCCGCCGGTCAGGACCCGAACCATTTCGACGGTGCAGGGATCGACCGACTCATCGAGGGCGATGAGCTGCCGGCCTCGGTCACCGCGGCATCTCCGGTCGCGGCCAGCCGTGCGGTCAGCAGCCACGGTTCCACCCGCGACGTCGTCCCGGCCACCACCAACCAGAGCAACAAACTGTTGATGACGCTCGCGATCGCCGCCGCGGTGCTCGCCGCCGGCGTGATCGCGGTGCTCATCATCGGTTTCTTCGGCGGAGCGTTCTAGCCCTGCCGGCATTCACCCGATCGCGTTCCATGCGATCGTCAGAGGAGTACACCACATGACCCTGTCCGACACCACACTGGAAGCCGTCCAGCTCGCAGCGACCGCAGCCGAGTCCAAGGGCGGCGAGGATCTCGTCGCGCTCGACGTCTCCGGTCCGTTGCCGTTCGTCGACGCCTTCCTCCTCGTCACCGGCCGGAGCGAGCGCAACGTCGTCGCCATCGCCGGCGAGGTCGAGGACCGCTTGAACGCGAGCGGCGTGAAGACGCTGCGGCGCGAAGGCAAGTCCGAGGGGCGGTGGATCCTGCTCGACTTCGGCGAGGTCGTCGTCCACGTCTTCCACGAGGAGGAGCGGATGTATTACTCGCTGGAGCGTCTGTGGAAGGACTGCCCGGTGATTCCGCTGGTCTCGTCCGCACCGCAGCCCGCGAACTGACCATCCCGTCGGTGCCGAGCACCGAAAGTGGTCACAACCGCTCTCAAGATGTAGTAACCTATTCAAGTTGCTTCCGCTGAAACAGCAGGGGCAAGCAAGTTGAATACGGGTCTGTGGCGCAGCTGGTAGCGCACCTGCATGGCATGCAGGGGGTCAGGGGTTCGAGTCCCCTCAGATCCACCCGAACACCGAGAAGTCCCCGTCAGCGGAACAGCTGACGGGGACTTCTGCGTTGGTCAGACCCTGGGTTTGGCGGGACCCTGAGGTCAGTTCACCTCGTCGGGGTGGCTGCCGACGCGCTTGCCCGAGTCGAGGGCGTCGATGGACGCGATCTCGTCGGCGGACAGCTCGAAGCCGAAGACGTCGAAGTTCTGGGCGATGCGCTCGCGCGAGTTCGACTTCGGGAAGACGATGAGCCCGTTCTGCAGGTGCCACCGGATGACGACCTGCGCCGGCGTGACGCCGTGCGCCTCTGCTGCAGCGGAGACGGCCTGCTCGCCGAAGAGGTCGTACTTGCCCTGACCGAGCGGGCCCCAGGACTCGATGTGGATGCCGTGCTCGGCACCGAAGGCGCGCAACTCACGCTGGGCGAACGCCGGGTGGAGTTCGATCTGGTTGACCGCCGGGACCGTCTCGGAACCGGCGATCAGCTTCTCGAGGTGCTCGACCTGGTGGTTCGACACGCCGATCGAACGTGCCTTGCCGGCCGCCTTGATCTCCTCGAGGGCGAGCCACGCTTCGAGGTAGTCGTCCTTGGCCGGGGTCGGCCAGTGGGTCAGGTACAGGTCGACGTGGTCGAGCCCGAGCTTCTCGAGACTCTCGTCGATGGCGGCGTGAGCGGACGCCTTCTGGTGACGGTCGTTCCAGAGCTTCGTGGTGATGAAGAGTTCGTCGCGGGGGATGCCCGACTTCGCGATGGCGGCGCCGACGCCCTCCTCGTTCTTGTAGATGGCCGCGGTGTCGATGTGGCGGTAGCCGACCTCGAGCGCGTCCGAGACGATGCGCTCAGCCTCCTGCGGGTCGACGAGGAAGACGCCGAAGCCGAGCTGAGGGATGGTGTGGCCGTCGTTCAGGGTGATGGTGGGAACTGTCATGTCCTCATGCTGGCACCGGAACCGTCCGGGCGGAACAGGTCTTCGCCCTGCGCGTAACCGGTCGACACGCATGGGAATACCCGCGACGACACGGCGCTTGTCTTTCGAGAGGGCAGGCGTCTGCCCGCACGACGGCCGAGGCCTGAGAAGGATGACACCGCTATGACGACTGAAACCGTGCCGAATCCGACCGGTTCCGTCCCGACGACCGGGAAGCCCTCGGACGATCGCCTCCCACCCGGGTCCAAGCTCCTGATCGGGCTGCTCCTCGTGTCGGCGTTCGTCGTCATCCTCAACGAGACGATCATGAGCGTCGCCCTGCCGCGGCTCATGCAGGACCTCGACATCACGGCGAGTTCCGCACAGTGGCTGACCACCGGCTTCATGCTCACCATGGCCGTCGTGATCCCCGCGACCGGGTTCCTCCTCGAGCGGTTCTCCCTGCGGACGATGTTCATCACCGCGATGGTGCTGTTCAGCCTCGGTACGCTCATCGCCGCGCTGTCCCCGGGATTCGGCACGCTCCTGCTCGGTCGTGTCGTCCAGGCCAGCGGTACCGCCATCATGATGCCGCTGCTCATGACGACCGTGCTCAACGTCGTGCCGGTGTCGGCACGCGGCCGGACGATGGGGGCGATCTCGATCGTCATCTCGGTCGCGCCGGCCGTCGGGCCCACCGTCTCCGGCCTCATCCTCAGCGTGCTCGACTGGCGCTGGATGTTCTGGATCGTCCTCCCGATCGCCGTCGCCTCGCTGGTCCTCGGTGCCGTCCTCGTGCGGAACGTGACGGAGCCGCGTCGGGTCCGCTTCGACGTGCTGTCGCTCGTCCTCTCCGCGTTCGCGTTCGGCGGTCTCATCTTCGGGCTGAGCAGCATCGGCGAGTCCGCCGAGGGACACGCGCTCATGCCCGTCTGGATCCCCCTCACGGTCGGTGTCCTCGCCCTCCTGGGCTTCGTGCTCCGCCAGCGTGCCCTCGCCCGCGACGACCGGGCGTTCATGGACCTCCGCACCTTCGCGAACCGCTCGTTCTCCGTCTCGATCATCCTGGTCGTCATCGTCATGATGGCGTTGTTCGGCTCGCTGATCATCCTGCCGATCTACCTGCAGACCGTGCTCCAGGTCGACACCCTGACCACGGGCCTCATGTTGCTGCCGGGCGGCTTGACGATGGCCGCTCTCGCGCCGCTGGTCGGGTCGCTGTTCGACCGGTTCGGTCCGCGTCCACTCGTGATCCCCGGGGCATTCGCCGTGAGTGCCGCGCTCTGGCTGTTGACGATGCTCGGCGTCGGCAGCGCCATCGTCATGATCATCGCCGTCCACGTGCTGCTGAGCGCCGGCCTCGCGTTCATGTTCACACCGCTCCTCACCTCGGCGCTCGGTTCCCTGCGGCCCGAGCTCTACCCACACGGCAGTGCCATCGTCGGCACGGTCCAGCAACTCGCCGGAGCGGCGGGGACGGCGTTGTTCATCACCATGATGTCGACCACGGCGGCGGCTCGTGCGGCGGCCGGGAGTGCCGTGGTCGACGCGACGGCGGCCGGTGTGCAGGCTGCGTTCATGTGCGGGGCCGTGCTCTCGCTGCTCGCGATCGGTGCGTCGTTCCTCATCCGGCGAACGGACCAGGCTTCCGCGGGCGTGCACGTCGGTCACTGAACCGGAAGACCTCGGACGGCGTCAGCGCAGCCAGCGCATCGTGTAGGCGTCGGCGAGGATCGGCATCGCGGGACCGTTGAGCGCGGTTCGCAGCGCGAGGTCCCGCACCCCGACGAGCGGGCCCGGCAGCGGACGCCCCAAGCGCATGTTGATCTCCGCCTGCCAGGAGGCCCGACGGATCGCGCGCTGTTGGCGGGAGACGGCCGCGGCCACGTCGTGCTGTGTCGAGCGATGCCCGGCGGTCATGCGGGCGATCAGTGGCGCGAAGACCCGTGCGTCGGACCAGCCCAGGTTCATGCCCTGGCCGCCGATCGGGCTGATCTCGTGGGCGGCGTCGCCCAGATAGACGACCCGATCGTCGACGACGCGCTTCCGTCGTCGACGGAGCACGCCGAACGCGCTGAGCATGGTGTTCGTCGCCGGGTCGACGTCGTCGCCGGTGCGGTCGGCGACGAGGGACGCGAGGTCGGACGCGGTGGGTTCCGGGCGGGCCGCGTCCTGACCGTCCGAGTACCCGGTGTGTACGACGTATCGTCGCATGCCATGGGGGAGCGGGAAGGACTCGACGACCCCTCGGTGGTGCAGGTGCACCCTGGCGATGGAACCTGCCCCACTCCGATCCGCGACGTCCCCCATGAGGTACCGGTCCCGATACCGGTGCACGGGGCCTGGAGCCTGCATCCCGGCGACGGTGGCGCGTCCTCCCGCTGCGACGACCACGACGGCTGCGTGGGTGCTCACCGTTCCATCGGCGTCACTGCCGGACACGAGGACGCCGTCCTCTGCCGGGGCCAACCGCGTACAGCTCGTCCCGATCCGAAGCGATCCCGGTGCGACGGCCTCAAGTCGAGCACGGAGGACCCGTTCGGTCCGCCATTGCTCGAGCGCGGCGACGTAGGGGTGCGGTACGGGCCGATCACGGAACACGACCGCCCCGAGGCGTCGTCCGGCGTTCCAGGCTTCGCCCTGGTCGATCCGGACCGCGTCGCGGCGGATCTCGTCGAGGACGCCGAGCTCCTCGAACAGGTCGAGCGACGGCGGGTGGATCCCGATCGCCCGGGTGCCGGAGGGGGAGTCCGACCGTCGTTCCCAGACGGTCACGTTGACGCCGGCCTGAGCGAGGAGGATCGCGGACACGAGGCCGACCGGTCCGCCACCGATGACCAGCACCTCGGTCATCGGGGCTCGTCCGCTACTGACGGGACGCTCTGCGACAGCAGGAGTCGCATGGGGAACCGACGCTCGACGATCCAGTCGTTCGGCACGACGCGCTGCAGCTCCCCCTGGCGATAGCTGCGACGGATCGAGCGCAGCCCGTCGACGTGGAGGAAGGAGCGCCGTCGTCCTGCACGGGTGGCGAGCCCGTAGACCGCGTACGCGAGTCGGTTGCGCTCGAGGTCGCTGTGCAGGACGAGACGTCGGGCGATCTGCGAGCTGTCCGCGAGCAGGCTCGACAGTCCCGCGGGATCGAGGTGGTGGAGCACATGGTTGGAGAGGACGATGTCGGCCTCCTCGCCAGCGGCGACGAGGTCGCTGCTGTGCGCCGGACGGAAGGCGACGGGGCCATCGGGGTACCGGCGACGGGCGAAGGCCACGGACCGCTCGTCGGGATCGATCCCCACCACCTGCACGGGGAGGTGGTCGGCCCTCGCCCAGTCGGCGATGGCCACGGCGACATCGCCACCACCGAAGCCGATGTCGAGGATCGTCGTGGTCCGGGACGGGTGGAGGAGCGGACGGATGCGCGACCGGTACAGGCCACGCCAGCCCGAGACGAGCCGGTTCACCGTCGCGAACCTGGCGTAGGTGGCGTCCAGCAGTGCGGGATCGCAGTCGGGGTCGTCCATCAGTTCGAGGAGATCCGTCGCACGGCGGCCGAGGTCGGGCAGCATCAGACTCGGCCGGCGCGGAGCCGGAGCAGCGCGCTCTCGATCGTCAGTCCCGGACCGAAGGCGAGCGCGCACACCCGTTCATCGGCGTCGGCCGGCGCGCCGTCGAGCAGACGCTGGAGGATGAAGAGCACGGTGGCGCTCGACATGTTGCCGTACTCACGGAGCACCGTGCGTGATGGAGCCAGCAGTTCGTCGTCGAGCCCGAACCCGCGCTGGACCCGGTCGAGGATGCTCCGGCCACCGGGATGGATCGCCCAGCGGTCGATCGATGAGACCGGGGCGTCGTCGGCTGCGGCGAGGAGTGGGCGGAGGGCGATCTCGAGGTGCTCGCCGATCAGCTTGGGCACCGCGCCGCTCAGGACCATCTCGAACCCGTGATCGCCGATCGTCCAGGCCATCTCCGTCTCGCCGTCCGGCACGAGCGCGGTGGACCAGCCGTCGAACTCGAGCACGGGCGCGGAGGATCCGGTGTCCCGACCGGTCACGACGGCGGCCGCAGCACCGTCGGCGAACACCGAGGAACCGAGGATCACGTCGGGGTCGTCGGAGGAACGGAGGTGGATGGAGCAGAGCTCGATGCAGACCACGAGGACGACGGCGTCGGGGTCTGCTGTACAGAACGCCTCTGCGGCGCGAAGGGCGGGGAACGCGGCGAAACACCCCTGGAACCCCAGGTGGTAGCGCTCCGTGCTCGGGTCGAGCCCGAGGTCGCGCACGAGGAGGTATTCCGGGCCGGGCGCGAAGAACCCGGTGCAGGACGCGGTCACGACGTGGGTGACGTCCGCCGCCGACAGACCGGGGGCGGCGTCCAATGCCCGCCGTGCGGCCTCCAGGAGCAGCGGGGGAGCGTGCTCGATGTAGGCGTCGTTCCGCACGCCGGTGGGCGGGGAGAGCACCTGCCGCTGAGCCGCGTCGTAGAAGGCGGCCGTGTTCGTCTCGACGTCGTGGTCGAAGGCGTCGATGACGGTGTGCCTGGTGTCGATCGCGGACGCGTCGAACGCCGCGCCGATGAGACGCTGGGCGAGCCGGGTCCGCCCGGGTTGGTCGCGGAACACATCCCTGATCTCGTCTTGATGAAGGATGGTCTGAGGAACGGCCACGCCGATCGCCCTCACGGAGACGGTCATGCTGCAGTGTACCGCCGTGGCATGGGTGTCACCCTAAGCTGAGGCGGTGTTCTCCATGGTCCGTCGTCTGTTCGCGTCCTCCCATCCCGGACCGACCGTCGCGGTGACTGTCCTCGCCGTCGTGCTCGGATCGGCCGTCGGGCTACCACCCCTTCGGACGGCCCTGCTCGCCGTGGTGGTGTTCGTCGGACAACTCTCGATCGGCTGGTCCAACGACTGGCTCGACGCCAGACGCGATCGTCGCTCGGGACGACAGGACAAACCGGTCGCACGCGGCGACCTCAGCGTCTCGGCAGTCCGGGCGGCGGCGCTGCTGGCCGGTGCGGCGAGCATTCCGCTCTCGGCATCCCTCGGCTGGGCGTCGGCTGCCTCGCACCTGCTCTTCCTGGTCTGCGGGTGGGCGTACAACCTGGGCCTCAAGTCGACGGCCTGGTCGGTCGTCCCGTTCATCGTGGGGTTCGGCGCACTGCCCGCCGTGGTCACCTTCGCTGCGGTCCCGCCGATCGTGCCGGCCGCGTGGACGCTCGCGGTCGGTGGACTGTTCGGTGTGGCGATCCACTTCACGAACGCCCTGCCCGATCTCGAAGACGACCTGCGGACCGGGGTCCGCGGTCTGCCGCACCGGCTCGGCGCGCGGACCGCCGGTCGGACGGCCTTCATCGCCCTCGGCGTCTCAGGTCTGGTCGCCGTCCTCGGACAGAGCGGGATCTTCGTCGGCAGGCCCATCGCACCGCCGATCGTCGGGGCGCTGGGCGCGGTCGGCGTCCTCGCGCTCGTCGTGTGGGGGCTCGTGCTCGTCGGAACCCGAGCGCCGGACCGTCTGCTGTTCCGACTGATCATCGGGGCCGCTCTGCTCGTCACCGTGGTGCTGGCAGTGGCCGGGACGAATCTCGGCGCGGCCCAGAACGGTTGAGACGGGGCGTCAGTACCAGTTGGTCGCTTCGGAGTGCGCCCACGCGCCGCAGGGGGAACCGTACCGGCTGTCGATGTAGTTCAGGCCCCAGTTGATCTGCGTCGCCGCATTGGTGCGCCAGTCGTCGCCGGAGCTGGCCATCTTGCTCCCGGGCAGGGACTGCGGGATGCCGTAGGCGCCACTGGACTCGTTGTAGGCGTTGACGCGCCAGCTCGACTCCCGGGTCCAGAGCTGCAGGAGGCACTGGAATTCTCCGCTACCCCAGCCGTAGGCGCCGATCGCGGACTGCGCGTACGCCTTCGCGCCGGCCGGGTCGGCTGCCAGGTCCGGCGGCGGAGCGCTCGTGGAGCCCTCGCCACCGGTCGCCTCGTTGCGTCGCTGCTCTTCCGCCGCGATCGCCTCCTGGCTCTGCGCGTAGGCCTGTTCGACCGCCGCCGTGGTGTTCTTGAGGACGGCGAGCTGCTGGTACAACCGGTCGCGATTGGCCTGCTGCTCGGCGACCGCCGCATCTGCGGCGTCGCTCGCGGACTGCGCCGTCTCGTAGCTGGCATCAGCCGCCTCCGAGAGTCGCTGACGTTCGGTCTCCGCCGCCGTCGCCTGCTCAGCGAGCGCGGTCGCCGTGTTGCTCGCGGCGGTCGCGGACGCGAGGTCTTGCGCCGAGGTCTCGCTCAGCTTGCTGATCGCACTGAGTTTGGAGAGGAGGTCGTCGTCGGCCGCACCGGAGAGGACGAGGGAGAGCGTCGGATCGACGCCTCCGGTGCGGGTCATCTGGGCGATGACCGCGCCGGCCTGACGCTTGCTCGATGCCGCTGCCGACGCCGCGGCCGTCGCCTGCGCACTGATGGTGTCCGCGACGGCGGCTTGCGCCTCGAACGCCGCCTTCGCTTCACCTGCCGCCGCACCCTGGCGGACGGCTTCGTCGCCGAGCCGGGCGGATTCATCGCGCAGACCGTCGAGGAGGGAGACGATCCGGTCGGCCTCAGCCTGAGCGGTCGATTCGTTCGCTTTGGCCGCCTGGACGTCGTCCCAGCTCGGGTAGTCGGCGGTCCGGAACGAGGTGGGGGTCACGGCGGCCGCCGGGCTCGCTACCGACACCGCGATGACGAGCGCAGCTCCGAGGGCTGCGGCTCGCGAGACGCCCCTCGAGCGGGGCGAGAGGGCTGTCAGCGGCTTGCGCATGCGTCCATCCTGGCGGTCACCCACGCAAGTGTAGCCGTCGATGTCACATTCGTCACTCCTGCCACACCGGGAGCGACGCCCAGCCTGCATGGAAGATCCGAGCCTAGAGTGGGCCGGTGCAGCTGGGACGACGAGGGTTTCTCGCAGTCGGCGCCTCGATGGCGGCGGGTGCCGTCCTCGGCCTGTCCGGGTGCACGGGGCCCGGTTCCTCGAAGCCGACGAACCGTTTCACGAGCACGACTCCGGCTGCAGCCGACCAGCGTGCGGCCGCCGAACTCGCAGCGATGACCCTGGAACAGCGGATCGCGTCCATGCTGATGCTCCACGCTCCAGGAACCGACCCGGGCACGCTCCGGGCGTTCGTCGAGCGGTATCAGCCGGGCGGCTTCATCATCATGGGCGACAACGTGCCGGGCCTCGCGGGGCTGCCTGCGGTGACGAGTGCCCTCAGCCCCGACCCGACCATGCCGCTGCTCATCGGCATCGACCAGGAGGGCGGCGATGTCCGGCGGATCGACGAGGACGTCTTCGCCGCAGCCGATACCCTGAAGTCGCAACCGCCCGCTGCGAGCGGGGAGGCGTTCCGCCAGCGAGCGGCCATGCTCGCCGGTACGGGTTGCTCCGTCAACTTCGGCATCGTCGCGGACGAGACCGCCGATCCGAGCTCCTTCATCTTCGACCGTGCCCTCGGGACGACGCCGGATGCCTCGGCGGAGCGGGTGGCCGCGGCCGTCCGTGGTGAGCGGGGCGCGGTGCTCAGCACGTTGAAGCACTTCCCCGGCCACGGGCAGGCGCCGGGGGACTCGCACTCGACGGTCCCGACGACGGCCATCGGTGCCGCGGATTGGGCTGCGACCGACGCCCTGCCGTTCGTCGCCGGTATCGAGGCCGGGGCCGAGGTCGTGATGTTCGGCCATCTGGTCTACTCGGCGGTCGACGCCGCACCGGCGACGCTGTCGGCGGCGTGGCACGAGCGCCTTCGGAACGACCTCGGCTTCACCGGCATCACGATCACCGACGACATGCTCATGCTGCAGCACACGGGCCTGGCGGATTACCGGAACCCCTCGGAGAACGCGATCCGCGCCGTGGCCGCCGGGAACACGATGCTGCTGTTCGTCCTCGGGGCCGACCCGTCGTCGACCGGTGTCGACCCGGCCGTACTCGTGGCCGACATCGCCGCCGCGGTCCGGTCCGGCAGGATTCCGGAGTCGACGGTCGCCGATGCGGCGCACCGACTGCTCCGCGTCCGGCTCGGCCTCCCGTCGCTCCGGCCGATGTCGCGCTGATGTCGGTGAGGAGAATTTCTCGGGGATGTGGGAATAGCTCCCAGGTCCGTGCGTTTGAATAGAACGTGGCGCGAGCGCGCCGACATCGACGCAAGGAGTACCGCATGACCGACACCCTGACGATTCCCGGCTACAAGGTTGGCACCTGGGAGGTCGACACCACGCACAGCGAGGTCGGCTTCAGCATCCGCCACATCATGGTCTCGAAGGTCAAGGGCAAGTTCGAGCGCTTCAACGCGACGTTCGTCACGCCGGAGAACCCCCTCGAGACGAAGGTCACCGCGTCCGCCGAGGTCGCATCGATCAACACGAACCAGCCCGACCGCGACGGTCACCTCCGCACCGGTGACTTCTTCGACGCCGAGACCTACCCGACGATCGACTTCGTCTCGACCGGCGCCCGCGCCAAGGGCGACGACTTCCTCGTGGACGGCGACCTCACGATCAAGGGCGTGACCAAGCCCGTCACCTTCACCGTCGAGTTCGGCGGCTTCGCGACCGACCCCTACGGCAACTACAAGTTCGGCGCCACGGCGACCACCAAGATCAACCGCGAGGACTTCGGCCTCACCTACAACGCGGCGCTCGAGACCGGCGGCGTGCTGCTCGGCAACGACGTCACGATCACCATCGAACTGCAGGCCGCGCACCAGGCGTAGTCCCAGGACGTCGAAGGGCCGGTGGAGCTTCGCTCCGCCGGCCCTTCGTGCATCCGGCCGACTCAGGTCGGTTCGCCGACGATCTCGTCGCGTACGCGGCGGAGGTCCTCCATGAGCGATCCGATCAGGATCCAGTGCTGGGGGTGCGGGCGGGCGATCACGAGGGGAGCGGTCAGCGCCGGGATCTCCGCGGTCTCGGTCGGTGGCTCGTCGGACGTGGCACGATCGTTGACGAGCAGCCGGAGATCGTGGGCCGCTCGCGTCAGCTCGACGGCGATGTCCGCCACCGTCGGCTCCTCGTGCAGGGTCGGGTCGTCGTGGTCGTGCACCGATCGCGCCATGCCGAGGGTCCTCGTGACCACAGGTTCCAGTCGACGCAGGAGCAGGCGCTGACGGTCGAGCTCGTCACGGTGCCTCGATCGACGAGGGTTGAGCAGCAGGCTGTCATCGCCTTCCTTCACCGCGGCGATCGCCTGGTCTCGCAGGGGCTTCAGCGCGCGGGCCTCCTGGAGCAGCGCCACCAGCTCCGCGTCTGAGTTCGCACGCGTGAGTGAGGTGGCGAGATGGTCCAGGGTGTCGGCGCACGCGAGCGCGAGGGTGGTCACCGCCGCCTTCGCGGGAGCGAGGAGGACCGGTGCGACGAGGACGACGTTGACGAGGAGCCCGATGCCCGCACCGAGCACGGTCTCGACGATCCGCGCGACCGCGTAGTCCGGGGTCGCAGCGCCGATCGACAGCACGAGCATCGCGCTGATCGGGATCTGGTTCGCGGATCCGGGCCCGAGGCGGAGGACCCATCCGAGCAGGATGGAGATGACGATGGCCAGGAGCACGATCCAGGCGGAGTGTCCGAAGACGATCCCGATGGCCGTCGCGAGGATGACGCCGGTGATGACCCCGAGGCTGCGCTCGAGCGCCTTCCCGAACGACTGGTTGACGCTCGGCTGCACCACGAGGATGGCTGCGATGGCGGCGAAGACCGGGAGCTGGCCCGGGATGATCGTGATCGCGACGATCCAGGACGCGATGGCGGCCAGCGCCGTCTTCAGCACCTGGAGCAGGGGCAGGCGCGATCTGGTGCGCAGGACGGGGACGACGGACATCGGTGCCGTCAGAGCTTGTCGTGGAGCTGGTCGAGCAGTTCTGCGCCGTTCCCCGCGTAGACCCAGGGGGCGCCCGCGTGCTGGGTGCCGACCTTCGAGCGTCCACCGGCGAGCACCGCTTCACCGGGGGAGAGCTGACGGATCGCCACGGCGGCGACGCGGTCGGGGTGGCGTTCCTCGAAGCTCCGGTAGAGGGCCTCGTCGTGCTGTCCGTCGTCGCCCACGAGCAGCCACCGCAGCCGAGGGAAGTCCTCGGCGAACCGGTCGAGGTTGTTGCGCTTGTGCTCGCGACCGCTGCGGAAGAACCGGTCGTGCGTCGGGCCCCAGTCGGTGAGGAGGAGGGCGCCGGCCGGGTAGAGGTTGCGGGAGAGGAACCGGGTGAGCGTCGGCGCGACGTTCCAGGCGCCGGTGGAGAGGTAGATGATCGGCGAACCGGGGTGCTCACGCGCCGTGCGCTCGAGGAAGACCGCCATACCTGGTACCGGTGTCCTGGCGTGCTCGTCGAGGACGAAGGTGTTCCAGGCCGCGACGAGCGGGCGGGGGAGCGCCGTCACCATCACCGTGTCGTCGATGTCGGAAACGATGCCGAACTCGATGTCGTCGGCGACGATGAAGACCGGCGCTTCGACCGGGTCGCTGCCCTCCGAGCTCAGTCTCAGGGTGTGCCAGCCGGGGGTGAGCGAGACCTGGACCACCGCGTCGACCACGCCGCCTCGGTCGCCCGTGACCGTGTGACGCTGCCCGTCGACCTCCACCTCGACCGTCGGGTCGGCGATGCTCAGCGCGAAGAAGCTCTTCCAGCCGCGCACCTTCTGCTGCGGTTGGACGGTGGTCTTACCCGGTTCCGCCAGGACGACCCTGGCCAGGACACGGATCCAAGACGTCGATCCGTAGCCGGTGAAGGGGATGACCGCCGCCTCGCGTCCGTGCCGCCTCGCACGACGCTGGCGGCGCAACTGGACGGCGTCCTCCATCCGTGCGGCGAAGTGCCGGATCTGCTCGGCGGCGTCGGAGGAGGCCGTTGGACGATCGTCGGATGCCTTCACCCGTTCAGTCTGTCATGCCGGTGCGTCCGGCCCGCCGTCTCGCGGCGATGACGGTCGTCTGCTACTGGGGCGTCGAGCCGTCGTCGGGTGGTGTCGCGTCCTCCTGGGCCAGCATGTGTCGCTCCTCGCTCCGCTGGAGGAGTCGCTTCACGACGAGGACCACGACGGCGAAGACGACGATGATGCCGACGAAGACGTAGCCCGCCCAATGGAGTCGGTCCGACAGCTCGCGATAGCTGCCCGCAGCCAGTGCGCCGACGGAGACGTAGGCCGAGGACCAGATGACGCAGGCGGGCAGCGTCCAGGAGATGAAGCGTCGGTAGCTCATCGTGCTCATCCCGACCGTGAGAGGGATCAGCGAGTGCAGGACCGGGAGGAACCGCGAGATGAAGACGGCGATGCCACCCCGCCGGTCGAGGTAGCGCTCGGCACGGGCCCAGTGCCGCTCGCCGATCCGTCGGCCGAGTCTGCTGGCACGGATGCGCGGGCCGAACCAGCGGCCGAGCGCGAAGCCAACCGACTCACCGATGAGCGCGCCGGTGATGACGACGAGGATCATCGAGATCCACTGGAAGGGTCCGGCGACGGCGGTGCTCGCGACGATGACGACCGTGTCGCCCGGGACGACGAGGCCGACGAGGACCGAGGTCTCGAGCATGATGCCGACGCCGGCGAGGATCGTGCGCGTCACGGGGTCGACGCTCTGCACCAGGTCGAGCAGCCAGCCGAGCACGTCGTTCACGGCTCAGAGCCTACTGCCGCGGGTGTGTGAGTGGCTCGGAAACGCCTGTTAGGACACCCTTGGATGTGTGGTCTGACCACAGGCGTGAAGTCCTGTACGATTGGTCTCGACGACATGGATCGAAGCCACGGGGATGACCACCCCGATCGGGCCGCACCTGCGCCGCCTTCCCTGGATGCCGCGAAAAATGGAGTGTTCATCGTGAACGACCTTCTCGACCCGCTACTGCTGTCCCGATGGCAGTTCGGCCTCACCACCGTCTACCACTTCATCTTCGTGCCGCTCACCATCGGCATGGCGGTGACGGTCGCCGGGTTCCAGACCGCCTGGGTCCGGACCGGCAGGCTGCACTACCTGCAACTCACCCGATTCTTCGGGAAGATCTTCCTCATCAACTTCGCGATGGGCGTCGTGACGGGCATCGTCCAGGAGTTCCAGTTCGGCATGAACTGGTCCACCTACTCCAGGTTCGTCGGCGACGTCTTCGGCGCCCCGCTCGCACTCGAGGGCTTGCTCGCGTTCTTCCTCGAGGCGACGTTCATCGGACTCTGGATCTTCGGCTGGGACAAGCTGTCACCGAAGCTCCACCTCGCCACCATCTGGATCGTGGCGCTCGGCACCGTGCTGTCGGCCTACTTCATCATCGCGGCGAACGCCTTCATGCAGAACCCGGTCGCCTTCCGGATCAACGAGGAGCGCGGCCGCGCCGAGCTCACGAACATCTGGGAGCTGCTGACCAACAAGGTCGCCCTGGCCGCCTTCCCGCACACGATCTTCGCGTGCTTCATGGTCTCCGCAGCCGTCATCATCACCGCTGCGGCCTGGCACCTCGCCCGGGGCCAGCACGTCGAGGCGATGCGCCCGGCGCTCAAGGTCGGTGCGTGGAGCATGCTCCTCGCGGGCGGTGCCACCATGCTCGCCGGCGACCAGCTCAGCCTCGCCATGGTCGAGACCCAGCCGATGAAGATGGCGGCTGCGGAGGCGATGTACAACACGGCGAGCGGTGCCGACGCCTCGTTCTCGATCTTCACCCTCGGAACACCCGACGGCGTCCACGAGCTCTTCTCGATCCGCATCCCGTACCTCCTGTCGTTCCTCTCGACCCACACCTTCGACGGCACGGTGGAGGGCATCAACGACCTGCAGGCGCAGTACACCCAGCTCTACGGTCCGGGCGACTACTCGCCCGTCATCTGGGTCACCTACTGGGCGTTCCGCTGGATGATCGGCCTCGGCCTCGCCTCGATGCTCGTCGCGGCCGCCGGTCTCTGGTTCACCCGCAAGGGCCGCGAGCCGAAGCGCTGGATGTGGCGCGTCGCGGTCTGGGCCGTCCCGATGCCGTTCCTCGCCATGACCATGGGTTGGGTCTTCACCGAGATGGGCCGCCAGCCGTGGATCGTCTTCAGCCTCTTGAAGACGGAGGACGCGGTCTCACCGAACACCACCGGCCTCGACGTCCTGATCTCGTTGATCGCCTTCACCGTCGTCTACGGATCGCTGCTGGTCGTCGAGTTCGGTCTCCTGAAGAAGACGATCAAGGCCGGGCCCGACCCGATCGAGCTGTCCGAACCCGACGAGGACGGCGTGCAGAAGCCCGCCGCCCCCGCGACCACGGTCTACTAGGAGCGCATCATGGACCTCACGATTCTCTGGTTCTGGATCATCGCCGCACTGTTCGTCGGCTACTTCGTCCTCGACGGATTCGACTTCGGCGTCGGCATGACCATCCCCTTCCTCGGGAAGGACGAGACCGACCGCCGGATGCTCATCAACACCATCGGGCCGGTCTGGGACCTCAACGAGACCTGGCTCATCGTCGCCGGTGCGAGCCTCTTCGCCGCCTTCCCCGAGTGGTACGCGACCCTGTTCAGCGGCTTCTACCTCCCGCTGCTGTTCATCCTGCTCGCGCTCATCATCAGAGGGGTGTCGTTCGAGTACCGGCACCAGCGGCCGGAAGCCTCATGGAAACGGCGCTTCGACCTCATGATCATCGTCGGCTCGGCCCTGCCGGCCTTCCTCTGGGGCGTCGCCTTCGCGAACATCGTCCAGGGCGTCCCGCTCGATGCCGACCACAACTTCACGGGCACGCTCTTCACCCTGCTCAACCCGTACGGCATCCTCGGTGGTCTCACGACGCTCGTGCTCTTCTTCGCCCACGGAGCCGTGTTCGCCTCGCTGAAGACCGAGGGCGACATCCGCGAGCGCGCCCGCCGCCTCGCGAGCCGTGCCGGGCTCGTCGCGATCCTCCTCGCGGCGTCGTTCCTCGGCTGGACCGTCCTCGCGCACTTCTCGCTCCCGGTGCTGATCCTCGCCGCCATCGCCGCGGTCTCGCTCATCAGCGCCTGGTTCGCGAACAGCCGAGGGCTGGAGGGCCGTGCGTTCGCGCTCATGGCCGTGACCGTCGCGGCGGCCGTGCTCACCCTGTTCACCGCGCTCTTCCCAGCGGTGATGCCGGCGAGCAACGACCCGGCGAACAGCCTGACGATCGCGAACGCCTCCTCGACCGAGTACACCCTCACGGTGATGTCGTGGACCGCCCTGATCTTCCTGCCGCTGATCCTCGCCTACCAGGGATGGACGTACTGGGTGTTCCGCAAGCGCATCACGCGGAAGCACATCGAAGCCGCCGCGCACTAACCTGTCATCGTGCGCCCCCTCGATCCGCGACTGCTCCGCTATGCCCGCGGAGCCCGGTCGGTCCTCGGACTCGGCGCGGTCATCGCGCTCGTCCAGACCGCCTGCACGCTCGGGTTCGCCTGGTTCGTCGCCCAGCTCGTGTCCCGGTCGATCGCGGGGGATCCGGTCGAGGAGCTCCTGCCGTCGCTCTGGCTGCTGATCGGCATCGTGGTGCTGCGTGCCGGGACCGTCCTGGCATCCGACTCGGTGAACGCCCGTGGCTCCGCGATCGTCCGCAGTCAGTTGCGGCGGGCACTCGCGGGCGCGTTCGAGGCGCTCGGGCCGGGTTGGGTCTCGCGTCGGAACTCCGCCGCTCTGACGACCGTGGCGGGCCGCGGGCTCGACGCCCTGGACGCGTACTTCGGTCGCTATGTCCCGCAGCTCATCCTCACGGCGATCGCCATGCCGATCATCGCGGCGGTGATCTTCATCCAGGACCCGCTCAGCGGCATCACGGTGATCGTGACGCTCCCGCTCATCCCCGTCTTCATGATCCTCATCGGATTCGCGACCCAGGCGGTGCAGCGGCGCCAGTGGGAGACCCTGGCCCACCTGTCGCGCGGGTTCCTGGAGCTCGTCGCGGGCATGGCGACCCTCAAGCTGTTCGGGCGGCAGCACCGGCAGGTGCAGCGGATCCGGACCGTCACCGAGGAGTACCGCGTCGAGACCATGAAGGTCCTGCGGTTCTCGTTCGTGAGCGGCTTCGCCCTCGAGCTGCTGTCGAGTCTCGCGGTCGCCGTGGTAGCGGTCGGCATCGGCCTGCGGCTCCTCGACGGCTCGCTCCTCCTCGGAACCGGGCTCTTCGTGCTGATCCTGGCCCCGGAGGCCTTCCTGCCACTGCGGAACGTCGGTGCGAACTACCACGCGGCCGCGGAGGGCGTCACCGCCGCCGACGAGGTCTTCGAGATCCTCGACGAAGCGAAGGCCGTGCGCGAATCGCCGTCGGCTCCTGATCAGATCGGCGATTCTGCAACGGTCGGCGACTCCGCTCGCCCGACGTCTGGCCTGGTACTCGACGGTCTCGGCGTGCAGTACGACGAGCTGCGGGTGCTGGACGGCCTCGACGCGACGTTCCCGGCCGGCGTGTTGACGGCTGTCGTCGGCGCCAGCGGAGCCGGGAAGACGAGCATGGCGTCGGCGATCCTCGGATTCGTGGACGCCACCGGATCGATCCTGCACGACGGCGGACGCGTGCCGCCCACGCCCGGCGGACGACGCTGGCTGTCGTGGGCGCCGCAGCGTCCGGTCCTCATCGCCGGGACGGTCGGGAGCAACGTCGCGCTGGGCGACGGCGCCCCTGACGAGGCGCTCATCGTCGAGGCGTTGTCGGCACTCGGGCTGTCCGCGCTGCCGCTCGGACACCCCATCGGCGCGGTCGGCGACGGCGTGAGCGGTGGGCAGGCGCAACGGATCGCGATCGCGAGGGCCCTCTACCGGCTGCGGCGCACCCCGGCGGATGCCGGAACGCCGGTGCTGCTGCTCGACGAACCGAGTTCGGCGCTCGACGCCGCGTCCGAGGCGCTCGTCATCGAGGCCGCGCGCGACGCCGCTCGGGGCGGGGCGGCCGTGATCGTCATCACCCACCGACCGTCGATCGTCGAACACGCGGATGCCGTGCTCGAGATCCGCGTGCGGTCGGAACGCGTCCAGGACGACGAGGTGATGCTCCATGGATGAGCGCGTCCGACAGATCATCCGACTGGCGCAGCCACCGGCTCGCCGCTTCGTCCCTGGACTCCTGGCCGGCATCCTCTCCGCGGGGGCCGCCGTAGCCCTCCTCGCTTCGAGCGCGTTCCTCATCACGAAGGCCGCCGAGCAGCCCTCGATCGTCGAGCTGGGTGTCGCCGTCGTCGGGGTGCGCGCGTTCGCGCTGGCCCGGGCGTCCTTCCGGTACCTCGAACGCCTGCTGAGCCACGATGCCGCATTCCGTCAGTTGGCGCAGCTGCGCGCCGGCATCATCGAACGCGTCATCCCGGTGGCTCCCGACGGACTGCAGCTCACCGGGCGGGGCGACCTCCTCACCCGCCTGGTGACCGATGTGGACGAGCTGCAGAACGTGCCGTTGCGGGTCGTCCAACCACTGGTGGTGTCGGGTGTCGTCGCCGGAGCCTCCGTCATCCTCACGACCGCGCTGCTCCCGGCCGCCGGGATCGCGCTCGCGGTCTGCCTCGTCGCGGCATTCCTCGTCTCGTGGTTGCTCGTGAGTCGGGTGGCGGCGCGCGCCGAACGCGAACTCGCGCCGCTGCGCGGTGCGCTGTCGGAAGCCCTGCTCGAGCTCGTGACCGGTCTCGACGTGCTGACCGCCTACGGCGCGGTCGATGCCGCGCGGGCACGGATCGAACATGCCGACGCGGCACTCACGCGCGCGATGGTGCGGCGGGCCGCGGGCGCCGGGGTGGCCGGCGCCGTCCTCTCCCTGGCTTCCGGGGCGTCCGTCGTCGCGGCGCTCTGGGCAGGCATGCCTGCACTGGGAACGATCGGCGGCCCGGCGCTCACCGTGATCGTCCTCGTCCCGCTCGCCGTGTTCGAGGTCTGCGCGATGGTGCCGCTCGCGTTCGGGGCCTGGCGGGAAGCGGTCGCGAGTGCCGAGCGCGTGGCGGACGCGGTCCCGAGCGAGCGCCCACGCGAGATCCCGGACGAGGACTCCGGCAGCATCCTCACGCCGACCTTCGACGGCGTCATGCTCGAGGCGGAGAACCTCAGCGCACGGTGGCCCGGGAGTACGGCGGCGGCGCTCGCACCGATCAGCTTCCGACTGTCGGCCGGCGACCGACTGCTCGTCGAAGGCGACAGCGGAGCCGGGAAGACCACGCTGGCGCACACCCTCGTCCGCTTCCTCGAGTACGAGGGTGGGTACCGCGTCGGCGGTGTCGAGGCACGCGACCTCCGTCCGGACACGCTGCGCGAGTCGATCGGGCTCGTCGAGCAGCGTCCGTTCCTCTTCGACGCAGACATCCGCCAGAACCTCCTCTTCGCGAGGGACACGGCCGACGACGCGGAGCTCGAGGCCGTGCTGGAGCGCGTCGGGCTCTCGTCCTGGCTCGCCGAGCGCGGCGGACTCGACCGCCCGGTGGGGGAGCACGGCGCGCTCGTCTCCGGGGGGCAGGCGCAGCGCATCGCCCTCGCCCGTGCGCTCCTCCGCGAGTTCCCCGTGCTCGTGCTCGACGAGCCGACGGCCAACGTCGATCCCGAGCGCGCGACCGCCCTCCTCGAGGACCTGCTCGGTGTCGCGGGATCCGAGGGTCGTGCGGTCATCGTGATCTCGCACACGCCGGTTCCCGACGACCTCGTGACCGGTCGCCTCCGGATCGTCGCGCCGCCGATCGCGGCCGTCGGCTGATGCGATCCACCGGAGCACGCCGGCAGGTCGTCCTCCCGGCCTGGTCCGAGCCGGAGGACGTCTACCGACGCGTGTTCGCTGACGAGCCCTGTGCGGCCTGGTTGGATTCTGGCCAGGGCGCCCGGACCGGCGTCAGTCTCATCGGACGCGGGACCGAACGCCTCGTCGCGGACGTCCGGCTCGGCACGGTGGAGCGCGTCAGCCAGGTGTCCGCCTCGGTCGACCGGACGACGATCCTCGACGCCCTCCGTACCGTGCGTGCGGACGCCGACCCGGGCGATTGGGTCGGGTGGTTCGGCTACGAGTCGGGGGCAGGGCTCGTCGGGGTTCCTGCACACGCGGCCGCCACCCCGGACGCGCTCTTCCTGCGCCTCGACGATCAGGTGCGGTTCGACCATGCGGCGCGGACGGTGACGATCTCGTCGGACGATCCCGACTGGATCGCGACGACCGTCGAGCGGCTCAGCACGGCGGCCGAGCCTCCTCCCGTGGCCGAGGCTGCCGGCGGGGTCTGCGCGCCCCGCCACAGCGACGCCGCATACGTGCGGCTCGTCGAGCGGTGCCAGGAACACATCACCCGTGGTGACGCCTACCAGTTGTGCTTGACGAACCTCCTGCGCGTCGACGGCGTCCACGACCCGCTCGCGACCTATCTGCGGCTGCGCAGGACGAGCCCCACGCACCACGGCGGCTTCCTCCGGTTCGGTTCGATCAGTCTCGCGAGCGCGTCGCCGGAGCAGTTCCTCGAGGTCTCGGCCGACGGCCGCGTCCGGACGAAGCCGATCAAGGGAACCCGGCCGAGAGGCGACGATCCCGAGGAGGACGCCCGTCAGCGCGCCGATCTGCTCGCGAGTCCCAAGGAGCGCGCTGAGAACCTCATGATCGTCGATCTGATGCGGAACGACCTCTCCAGAGTCTGCGAGCTGGGTTCCGTGTGGGTGACGGCGCTCCACCACGTCGAGAGCTACCCGCAGGTGCACCAACTCGTCAGCACCGTCGAAGGACGGTTGCGCACAGGACTGGACGCGCTCGACGTCGTCGAGGTCGCGTTCCCGGCCGGATCGATGACCGGGGCCCCGAAACGCCGGGCGATGGAGCTGCTGTACGACCTCGAAGCGGGGCCGCGCGGGGTGTACGCCGGTGCCTTCGGCCTGCTGTCCGCGGACGGATCGATGGACCTCGCCATGGTCATCCGCTCGATCGTGATCGATCCGCAGGGTGCGTCGATCGGCACGGGTGGTGGGATCACGGCGCTGTCCGACGCCCGGGAGGAGCTCGAGGAGACGTGGACCAAGGCGGCGGCCCCGCTGGCCGCACTCGGCGTCGGACGTCCGCCTGCCGAATCCCGGTAGGCTTGACCGTTGGACGGAGCGCCGTCGTGCGCTCCAGCCCGTCCATCCTGCGGCCGAGCGCCGTGCGAGCAACCCACGGGATTCCACCCCCAGCACCTGCAGTGATTGAGAGTGACGTGTCAGACGAGCGCAACACCGACGACCGCCGAGACGGCGAGCGGTACGACTTCCAGGCGATCCAGGAGAAGTGGCTTCCCGTCTGGGACGAGCTGAAGCCCTTCGCAGCAGGAGATCCTGCCGACAAACGTCCGCGCAAGTACGTGCTCGACATGTTCCCGTATCCCTCGGGCGACCTGCACATGGGTCACGCCGAGGCGTTCGGTTTCGGCGACATCGTCGCGCGGTACTGGCGTCACCAGGGCTTCAACGTCCTGCACCCGATCGGCTGGGACTCGTTCGGTCTCCCCGCCGAGAACGCGGCCATCCAGCGCGGTGTCGACCCACGCGAGTGGACCTACGCGAACATCGCGCAGCAGAAGGCCAGCTTCCGTCAGTACGGCCCCTCGTTCGACTGGGACCGCGAGCTCCACACGAGCGACCCCGAGTACTACCGGTGGAACCAGTGGCTGTTCCTCCAGCTGTTCGAGAAGGGCCTCGCGTACCGCAAGGCGAGCCCCGTCAACTGGTGCCCGAACGACCAGACCGTGCTCGCGAACGAGCAGGTCGTCGACGGACACTGCGAGCGCTGCGGCGCCGAGGTGACGAAGAAGAAGCTCACCCAGTGGTACTTCCGCATCACCGACTACGCGGACCGCCTGATCGACGACCTCAACCAGCTCGAGGGCACCTGGCCGGCCAAGGTCCTCAGCATGCAGCGGAACTGGATCGGTCGATCCAACGGTGCGGACGTCTCGTTCTCGATCGAGGGTCGTTCAGAGCCGGTCTCCGTGTACACGACCCGCCCCGACACACTGTACGGCGTGACGTTCATGGTCGTGGCGCCCGACTCCGAGCTCGCAGCCGAGCTCGTCGCCGACACCTCCGACGAGGTCAAGGGGCGCTTCCAGGCCTACCTCGACAGCGTCAAGGGCGAGAGCGAGATCGCGCGGCTCGCGACCGACCGCCAGAAGACCGGCGTGTTCCTCGAGCGCTACGCGATCAACCCGCTGAGTGGCGAGCGCCTGCCGATCTGGGCGGCCGACTACGTCCTGGCCGACTACGGTCACGGGGCGATCATGGCGGTTCCCGCGCACGACCAGCGCGACCTCGACTTCGCGCGGGCGTTCGACCTGCCCGTGCGTGTCGTGGTGGACACCACCCAGCCCGTCACCGGTGCCATCCCGATCATCGTCGACGGTGAGCTGCCGGAGGACCTCCCGTCGATCGATCCCGCCAAGACGGGTGTCGCGCTGACGGGCGACGGTCGCCTGACGAACTCCGGCCCCTTCGACGGCCTGAGCAAGGCGAACGCGATCCCGAAGGTCACGGCTGCGCTCGCGTCGAGCGGTCTCGGCGCGAAGACGAAGAACTACCGCCTCCGCGACTGGCTCATCTCGCGACAGCGCTACTGGGGCACGCCGATCCCGATCATCCACTGCGACGCCTGTGGCGAGGTGCCGGTCCCCGAGGACCAGCTCCCCGTGCGGCTGCCGGACGCCGCGGGTCTCGACCTGCGTCCGAAGGGCATGAGCCCGCTCGCGGCGGCAGAGGACTGGATCAACGTGGACTGCCCGTCGTGCGGGAAGCCTGCGAAGCGCGACTCCGACACCATGGACACCTTCGTCGACAGCTCGTGGTACTTCCTCCGGTTCCTGAACCCGACCTCCGACGAGATCGCGTTCGACCCGAAGGAGGCCGACAAGTGGGCCCCGGTCGACCAGTACGTCGGTGGTGTCGAGCACGCGATCCTGCACCTGCTCTACTCGCGGTTCATCACGAAGGTCCTGTTCGACCTCGGCAAGGTCGGCTTCACCGAGCCCTTCAGCGCGCTCCTCAACCAGGGCATGGTCATCCTCGACGGTTCGAAGATGAGCAAGAGCAAGGGCAACCTGGTGGAGTTCGCCCAGGAGCTGCGGTCGTACGGCGCCGACGCCCTGCGCGTCACGATGGCGTTCGCCGGTCCTCCGGAGGACGACATCGACTGGGCGGACGTCTCGCCGGCCGGTTCGGCCAAGTTCCTGGCACGCGCCTGGCGGGTCGCGCACGACGTCACCAGCTCACCCGACGTCGCCTGGAAGGACGGCGACGAGAAGCTGCGGAAGGTCACGCACCACTTCCTCGCGGAGGCTCCAGGGCTCATCGAGGCGGGCAAGTTCAACGTCGTCGTGGCACGGCTCATGGAGCTCGTCAACGCGACGCGGAAGGCGATCGACGCCGGGCCCGGCGCGGGCGACCCAGCCGTGCGAGAGTCCGCCGAGGTCACGGCCATGGCGCTCGACCTCTTCGCGCCCTTCACCGCCGAGGACATGTGGGCCAAGCTCGGCTACCAGCCGTCCGTCTCGCTGGTGCCGTGGCGGAAGGCCGACCGGTCGCTGTTGGTCGAGGACCAGGTGACCGCGGTGGTCCAGGTCGACGGCAAGGTCCGCGAACGGCTCGAGGTGTCGCCGAAGATCTCCGGCGAGGAGCTCGAGCAGCTCGCACGCGCGAGTGCGGCAGTGCAGCGTTCCGTGGGCGACCGCGAGATCGTCAACGTCGTGGTGCGTGCGCCGCGCGTGGTGAGCATCGCCACGAAGGGTTGATGCGGTTCGGGGCGGGCCCTGTGGCCCGTCCCGAACACGCTCGGAGCGCTGGGCGCCACCCTCGAGTCCGATCCGCTTGTCCCATCCGGCGGCAGTCTGCCCTGCTTCCTCGGTAGCATGACCGGGTGATCGCTCCCGCCCCAGCCGTACGAACGCTCCGCGTGTTCCAGATCCTGTGGGTGGTCGGCTTCCTCGTCGGGACGACGACGCACACCGCGGATCTGATCCTCGGCGGGTTGGACGTCTACGGCGGCTTCCCTCCCGGCGTCCGGCTGTTCTGGGTGACACTCACGGTCTTGGACCCCATCACCGCGGTGCTGATCATCCTTCGACGGCGCTCCGGCATCGTGCTCGGTATCGCGGTGATCGTCGCCGACATCGCCGTGAACTGGACCGTCTTCGTGCTGCTCGGCGGACTCTCGTGGTTCGGCGTCATCAATCAGAGCCTGTTCGCGGTGCTCATCGTCGTGACCGCTCGCCCGCTGTGGATCTGGTTCGGGCAGTCTTCGACGCGAGAGCGGGCTGAGCCAGCCAGAGTGGCCTGACCCCCCGGTCGGAAGACGACCAGTCAACACCGAGGCGCTCGGTGAGCTGACTGCATTCTGCATCCCAGGCGAACGCGCTCCACAGGGGTCGTCGCGGTGCGGTCGGTGCCCATGGCGACGGCGAGCGTGTGGTGCGGGGCGTCCGGGCTCGTAGCGTTCGAGGATGACCATCGAACCGGAACCCACGTCCCACCCGGTGCCGTCCAGGCGTTCGTCCACGCGCCGTTTGCTCGGTGAGCTACCGCGCCCGGAGTTCCGCGCCGGGGCGGTCGTCGTGCTGGTGATCGCGGCGCTCGTGGTCGCCATCCTCGTCTCGCTGTTCACCTCAGGCGGGGCGGTCAGGACGATCGGTGGGGTGGAGCTGTCGGCTGACGCGAGCGCCGTGCCCGCCGTCACACCGGGATCGACCGCGCCCGCCGGCTCGGCGGCCGGGGAACTGTTCATCCATGTACTCGGAGCGGTCGCGGCCCCTGGTGTCTATCGGCTGCCGGACGGATCACGTGCGTTCGATGCGGTGGCGTCCGCCGGCGGCCTCCTACCGGAAGCGGACACCAGTGCCGTGAACCTCGCACGGTTCGTGAACGATGGCGAGCAGCTCTATGTCCCCGTGGTCGGCGAGGTGCCACCTGGCGGAGGCGCGAGCGGGTCGGCTGCCGGGAGTCCGTCCGGCTCGCAGCTCGTCAACGTGAACACGGCATCCGCGGCCGAACTCACCGCACTCCCGCGGATCGGGGAGGCCCTCGCTGCACGCATCGTCGACTGGCGGGAGGCGAATGGACCGTTCGCCACCCTCGACGACCTGAGCGCCGTCGAAGGCATCGGCGCGAAGACCCTCGAGGGGCTTCGCGCGGCGGCGACGGTGTGACCGTGGACGCGGACACCGGACCGACATCCGGGCGAGGTGGGAGCGCGACGCGGTTCCCACGCCTGCTGATCTCGGCGGCGGTCACCTGGGTCGGTGCGGCCGTCTGCAGCGCGGCTCCGACGCTGGCCTGGGGTGCGGTACTGGTCGCGTTCGTCGTCGCCTTCGCCTGCCTCGGGTGCAGCACGGTCGTCCGGCGTCGCCGTGCGGAGCATCGCCCCGGGGAGCGTCGGACAGGGGCTGTCATCATCACGACACTCTTGCTCTGCGCCTGCGCCGCGGCGCTGTTCGGCATGGTCGCCGCGTCGATCGCCGCACGCGCGCCTGACCGGCAGCCGGAGGCGCTGCTAGCGCTCGGGAGCACGCCCGTGGATGCCGAGGTCGTGGTGACCGGTGACGCGGTTCCTACCGGGTCGGTCACGGCTGCACCCACGGTTCGGTTCGCAGCCGACCTGGTGACGGTCTCGGACGACAGGGGAGTCCTGGAGGGACTCTCGGTCCCGGTCCTCGTCTTCGCGCCGGTGCCGGCGGATCGGGCGCCGAGGATCGGTGAGCGCTGGCGCGTCGACGGCCCCCTCCGATGGAATGCACCGGGTGATGCGCGGGCAGCGCTGCTCTTCGCGCGGGAGGAACCCGAGCTGCTGGGGGAGCCGCCGGCGATCCTCGACTGGTCGGCGTCGCTCCGTTCCGGCCTCGTCGGGCTCGCGTCCACCTTGCCCGGCCCGGGCGGGGAACTACTGCCCGGCCTTGCGATCGGCGATGTGAGCCAGGTGAGCGACGCGGTCACGGAGTCGATGCAGCGCAGTTCACTCTCACATCTGACGGCCGTGTCGGGCGCGAACTGTGCGGTCATCGTGTGGCTGGTCAGCGCAGCGGTCGCAGCGGTCGGCGGTGGGCGGAAGCTCAGGATCTCGTGCGCCCTGTTGTGCCTCATCGCCTTCGTCGTCCTCGTGACGCCCCAACCGAGCGTGCAACGGGCGGCACTCATGGCCTCCTTCGTGCTGGTGCTGGGCGGCTTCGGGCGGCCGATCAGGGGCCTCGCCGCGCTGTCGTTGGCAGTGGTCGTCCTCCTCGTCGCCGACCCTTGGCTGGCCGGGCAGTACGGCTTCGGGCTCTCGGTGCTCGCCACCAGCGGTCTGCTGCTCCTGAGCGGACCCCTGACGGACCTGCTCGGTAGGTGGCTGCCGCGGGGGATCGCGGCTCTCATCGCGATCCCGGCGGCCGCCCAGCTCGCCTGCCAGCCGATGCTCGTCCTCCTCGACCCAGCGATCCAGCTCGGCGGTGTCCCCGCGAACCTGCTCGCGGGTCCGGCCGCCGCGCCCGCGACCATGCTCGGGCTGCTCGCCTGCCTGCTGGTCCCGTTCGCACCACCACTCGCATTGCTCGTCGCGTGGCTCGGGTGGGTGCCCGCGACCTGGATCGCCGCGGTGGCCCGGTGGTTCGAGGGTGTCCCTGCTGCGCGGGTGCCGTGGCCGGAGGGGCCGCTGGGCGTCGTGCTCGTCACCGTGCCGACGGCCCTGATCGCCACGCTCCTGCTGTTCCGTCGGGGTCTGCCTCCGCGGTGGTCGAGGACGATCGGGGTGGCGGTGGTCGTGTCGCTCGTGGCACTGTGCGGTCGGGCGGTCGGGGACGGACTCGGCCCGGCCCTGCACCGGCCGGGCGACTGGATCGTCGCCGCCTGCGACGTCGGTCAGGGCGACGCGGTCCTCCTGCGACAGGGCACCGCCACCGCGCTCGTCGACGTCGGGCCCGACCCAGAACCGCTCCGCGCGTGTTTGGACGAGCTCGGGGTCTCTCGCATCGAGCTGCTCGTCCTCACCCACTACGACCTCGACCACGTCGGAGGCCTCGACGCGGTCGTCGGGAGGGTCGACGAGGTGCTGCTCGGGCCGGTGGACGACCCGGAGGACGAGCGCATCGCCCGAGTGCTCCGAGCGGCCGGTGCCGAGGTGCGACAGGCCGGCGCCGGAGACCAGGGGGTGCTGGGGGATCCGGAGAGCGCGGCGCCATGGCGCGTCCTGTGGCCGGACCCCGCGGCAGGCGGCGTCGAACCGGGGAACGACGCGAGCGTGGTGGTCCGGTTCGACCTGCTCGCCACATCGGTGCTGCTGCTCGGCGACCTCGGTGAGGAGGCACAGGACCGACTGCTCGGACGGCACGCACTCGGGGATGCTGTCGACATCGTCAAGGTGTCGCATCACGGTTCGGCCGATCAGAGCGACCGCCTGGCGCGCCGGGTGGGCGCGACGGTGGCGCTCGTCTCCGTCGGGGCCGACAACGGCTACGGGCATCCGACACGCTCAGCGCTCGAGCTCTACGAGGCCACCGGGGCCGAGGTCCTCCGCACGGACGAGTCGGGGACCATCGTCCTCGGCCCAGGCGACGGCGGCGGGTTCCGCGTGTGGTCGGAGCGCGGCGGGTGAGCCGCCGACCGCCCCGCCTGGCGTCGGCGGTCGCCGGTAGACTCGGACGGTCGAGAGGAGCCGCTGTGGCTGCACCACGTTCCGCCGGTCGCGGGAAGGCGAAGACGGCGGCCAAGGCCTCGGCGGCGATCCCGCAACTCGGCTGGTCGGAGATCCGCCCGGCGCCGATCGTGTTGGTGTCCGGCACGGAGTCCTTCCTGGCCGACCGGGCGATCCGCCGGCTGCGCGACTTCCTCGTCTCCGAAGACCCCTCGCTCGAGGTCAACGACGTCGCCGCCGACAGCTACGCCCCGGGCGAGCTGCTCACCGTCGCGAGCCCGTCGCTCTTCGGCGAGCCCCGGCTCGTTCGCGTCAGCCAGGTCGAGAAGTGCTCCGACCAGTTCCTCACCGAAGCCATCCGGTATCTCGAAGCACCGCCGGAGGGCGCCTACCTCGTGCTGCGGCACAACGGAGGCGTGCGCGGCAAGAAGTTGCTCGACGCCATCCGCTCAGGCACCGGTGGTGGTGTCGAGATCGTCTGCACCGAACTCAAGCGGGACAGCGACAAGGCCGACTTCGCCGCGGCTGAGTTCAAGACGGCCGGTCGGCGGATCACGCCCCAGGCGCTCCGTGCACTCGTCGGCGCCTTCTCCGACGACCTCGCCGAGCTCGCAGCCGCGTGCAGTCAGCTCATGGCCGACGCGTCCGAGGAGATCACCGAGCAGACGGTCAACAAGTACTACGGCGGTCGTCTCGAGACGAGCGCGTTCGACGTCGCCGACGCCGCGATCGCCGGGCGCCACGGGGAGGCGCTGCTCGCCCTGCGGCAGGCGCTCGACTCGGGTGCCGACCCGGTGCCGATCGTCGCCGCGTTCGCGATGAAGATCCGCACGATGGCCAAGGTGTCGTCGGCACGCGGCGGGTCCGGGCAGATCGCCCAGCAGTTCGGTCTCGCGCCGTGGCAGGTCGACCGCGCCCGTCGGGACCTGTCCGGTTGGACGGACGCCGGCATCGGCCGCGTGGTGCAGATGCTCGCAGAAACCGACGCCGGCGTGAAGGGCGCGAGCCGCGACCCGGTGTTCGCGCTTGAGCGGCTCGTCGGCGTCATCGCGGCACGCGGGGTCGATCTCTCAGAGCGGTAACCCGTCGAGGCGGTAGAACGTCGAGCTGGCCGTGGTGGCGGGCGGCCCTTCGACAAGCTCAGGGACCCGTGTGCGCTCAGGGACCCGTCTGCGCTTAGGGACGGGTGTGCGCTCAGGGACTGCGGTGTGCTCAGAGACGAGCATGCACCGGGGACGCGAAAGGCCCCGCACGTTCCGAGGAACGCCGG
Organism: Plantibacter sp. MMLR14_011; assembly: GCF_001865025.1. NCBI lineage: Bacteria > Bacillati > Actinomycetota > Actinomycetes > Micrococcales > Microbacteriaceae > Plantibacter > Plantibacter sp. MMLR14_011. The sequence continues at coordinate 49,412 of NZ_MJGW01000017.1, read as the reverse complement.
GGCCTTGCAGCTGGTGTCGCTTAGAGCGCGTTGACCTGCTTGGCGATGGCCGACTTGCGGTTCGCTGCCTGGTTCTCGTGGATGACGCCCTTGCTCACGGCCTTGTCGAGCTTCTTCGAGGCGAGCTTGAGTGCGGACTCGGCCTGAGCCTTGTCACCGGCGACGACGGCCTCACGGGTTGCGCGGATGGCAGTCTTCAGCTGGCTCTTGACGGCCTTGTTGCGCTCGTTGGCCTTCTTGTTGGTGCCGATGCGCTTGATCTGCGACTTGATGTTTGCCACGTTGGGTCAACTTTCGGTTCGAGGAAATGATGTTCGGTGCCGTCGGACGGAAGAGGGCGTCTTCAAGCGAGTTCTCGTGTGGTCTCAACTCACACGCAAGCCAACAGGCAACATTACCAGTCGGGCAGAGTTCTGGCAATCCAGGGTACCGCAGCGCGGGTGCTCCCCGCCGTGGGACAATGAGGGTTGCCCGATTCCACCCCTGACCCCGAGGAACGCGTGAGCCCCCAAGCAGTGAAGGCCCTCGAGCCGGCATCGACCGACCCGGCGTTCATCCGGAACTTCTGCATCATCGCCCACATCGACCACGGCAAGTCGACCCTCGCGGACCGTATGCTGCAGATCACCGGGGTCGTCTCGGACCGCGACATGCGGGCGCAGTACCTCGACCGCATGGACATCGAGCGCGAGCGCGGTATCACCATCAAGAGCCAGGCCGTGCGCATGCCGTGGTCGCTCAACGGCGAGACCTTCGCGCTCAACATGATCGACACCCCCGGGCACGTCGACTTCACCTACGAGGTCTCGCGGTCGCTCGCCGCGTGCGAGGGCGCGATCCTCCTCGTCGACGCCGCACAGGGTATCGAGGCGCAGACACTCGCGAACCTCTACCTCGCTCTCGAGAACGACCTCGAGATCATCCCGGTGCTCAACAAGATCGACCTCCCGGCGGCCGACCCCGACAAGTACGCGAAGGAGCTCGCGAGCCTCATCGGCGGCGAGCCCGAAGACGTCCTGCGGGTGTCCGGCAAGACCGGCATGGGTGTCGAGGACCTCCTCGACCGCGTCGTCGGACGCATCCCGAACCCCGTTGGCGACCCGGACGCACCCACGCGCGCCATGATCTTCGACTCCGTCTACGACACCTACCGTGGCGTCGTCACCTACGTCCGCATGATCGACGGCCAGCTGAGTCCGCGTGAGCGTATCCAGATGATGTCCACGCGCGCGGTGCACGACCTCCTCGAGATCGGCGTCAGCTCGCCGGAACCGACGCCCACCAAGGGCCTCGGCGTCGGTGAGGTGGGCTACCTCATCACGGGCGTGAAGGACGTCCGGCAGTCGAAGGTCGGCGACACCGTCACGACCGCGGTGAAGCCGGCGACCGACGCCCTCCCGGGCTACACCGACCCGAAGCCGATGGTCTTCTCCGGTCTGTACCCGATCGACGGCAGCGACTACCCGATCCTCCGCGACGCGCTCGACAAGCTGAAGCTCTCCGACGCCTCGCTCAACTACGAGCCGGAGACCTCCGTCGCCCTCGGCTTCGGGTTCCGCGTCGGCTTCCTCGGCCTCCTGCACCTCGAGATCGTGACCGAGCGGTTGCAGCGGGAGTTCGACCTCGACCTCATCGCCACAGCGCCGTCGGTCACCTACGAGGTGAAGACGGAGGACAAGCAGGTCGTCACGGTCACCAACCCGAGCGAGTTCCCCTCCGGCAAGATCCTCGAGGTGTCCGAGCCGATGGTCAAGGTGGGCATCCTCGCCCCCAAGGACTACGTCGGCACCATCATGGAACTCTGCCAGAGCCGTCGAGGAGCGCTGCTCGGCATGGAGTACCTCGGCGAGGACCGCGTCGAGCTGCGGTACACGATGCCGCTCGGTGAGATCGTCTTCGACTTCTTCGACCACCTGAAGAGCCGCACGCAGGGGTACGCTTCGCTCGACTACGAGCCCTCCGGCCAGCAGGCCGCGGATCTCGTGAAGGTCGACATCCTCCTGCAGGGCGACCAGGTCGACGCGTTCAGCGCCATCGTCCACCGCGAGAAGGCGTACGCCTACGGTGTGCTCATGACCGAGCGCCTGAAGAAGCTCATCCCGCGCCAGCAGTTCGAGGTGCCGATCCAGGCCGCCATCGGTGCGCGGATCATCGCCCGCGAGTCGGTCCGTGCCATGCGCAAGGACGTCCTGGCCAAGTGCTACGGCGGCGACATCACCCGCAAGCGCAAGCTCCTCGAGAAGCAGAAGGAGGGCAAGAAGCGGATGAAGATGGTCGGCAAGGTCGAGGTGCCTCAGGAGGCGTTCATCGCAGCGCTCTCCGGGGACGTGGAGACGAAGGACAAGAAGTGAACGCACGACGCAGTTCGTTCGAGGACGAAGCGGTCGACTACGCGGCCGTCGGCGCCACCCAGCGGACCGACCTCATGCAGTACCCGCCGGAGGGCTACGTGCCGTCGGAGGACGAGTTCCGCCTCGGGAGCGGTGATGAGCGGTTCGCCCTCGCGAGCAGCGCCCTCCTCACCTGGGGACTGCACCGCTCGAGCGGCGTGGAGATCTCCGAGGTGCACCCCGGCACGGGCGTGCAGTACGGCGGCATCGCCTTCGCCGAGGACGGTACGCCGCTGGAGCCCATCGAGACGCACGAGGAGCAGCGCTTCGCCGAGGACGGCACGCCGTTCATCACCCCGGGCACGACGGTCGTCTTCGCCGGCGCCGTCGGCGGGGAACCGCTCGTCGGGCCGCATCGCGTCATCTCCGTCACCGAGGAGCCGGGTCACGTGAGCCTGGCCATCGGCACGATGGAGGGCGATCCGGAGAGCGGCGAGCAGTCCTTCACGATCGAGCAGCGCGAGGACGACTCCGTCTGGATCGTCGTGCGCTCGTTCTTCCGCCCGACGAAGGGTGCAGCGAAGCTCGTCGGCTCCAAGCGTCGTCGCAAGACCATGAACGACGCCTACCTCCGCGCACTCCTGCCGTCGCGCGGCGTCTGAGCGACGGACCGTGCCGAGCGCCCTCCCACTCGCCGATCCGGCCCCGTCCGACGGACTCCTCCCGGAGACGGCGGCCGTCGGAGCCCACGAGCGCAACTTCGGGGTCTACCTGCACGTCCCGTTCTGCCGGGTCCGATGCGGCTACTGCGACTTCAACACCTACACGGCGACCGAGCTCCGCGGCGCGAAGCAGTCTGACTACGCCGACGAGGCGGTCGCGGAACTCCGCTTCGGCAAGTCCGTCCTGGCGTCATCGACCGTCCCCGACCGACCGGTCTCGACCGTGTTCTTCGGTGGCGGCACGCCGACCCTCCTGCCTGCTGACGACCTCGTCCGGATGCTCCGTGGCGTGACGGACAACTTCGACCTCGCGCCCGGCGCCGAAGTGACGACCGAGGCGAACCCCGACTCGGTCGACGCCGCCTACCTCCGCACGCTCGCCGAAGCCGGATTCACCCGGGTCTCCTTCGGGATGCAGTCCGCGGTGCCGAGCGTGCTCGCCACCCTCGAGCGCACGCACGATCCGGCTCGGGTGCCGCTCGTCGTGCAGTGGGCTCGCGAGGCCGGCCTCGGCGTCAGCCTGGACCTCATCTACGGGACGCCGGGGGAGACCCTGGCCGACTGGCGCGTCTCACTCGAGACGGCGATCGCCTGCGCACCGGACCATGTATCGGCCTATTCGCTCATCGTCGAACCCGGGACGAAACTGGCGCGCCAGATCCGCTCGGGCGTGGTGGGGACCCCCGACGAAGACCTGCAGGCCGACATGTACGAGCTCGCCGACGACCTCCTCACCGAGGCCGGCTACGGCTGGTACGAGGTCAGCAACTGGGCGACGGACGACACGCACCGCTCCCGGCACAACCTCTCCTACTGGACCGGCGAGGACTGGTGGGGTGTGGGCCCGGGGTCGCACAGCCACGTCGGCGGGGTGCGCTGGTGGAACGTCAAGCATCCAGCGGCGTACGCCCAGCGGATCGCGGCGGGGGAGTCGCCGGCCGCCGGGCGGGAGACCCTGGACGACGAGACCCGTGAACTCGAACGCATCCTGCTGCTCACCCGCACGCGGGACGGCATCCCCATCCGGACGCTCGCCCCCGAGGCTCGCACAGCGGTCGCCGGGCTCATCGCCGAGGAACTGGTCGACGCACGCCAGGCCCTGATCGGACGGCTGGAGCTCACGCGCCGCGGACGGCTCCTCGCCGACGCGGTCGTCCGCCGTCTGGTCGGCGACTGACGCCACCCGAGACGCAGAACAGCCCCGCCCGGCGGACCGGACGGGGCTGTTCTCAGGCGACTCGACGGATCAGGCCTTGATGAACTGGATCGTGAGCGGGTAGCTGTACAGCTCGCCCTTGTTCGCCTTGATCGCGGCGATGATGCTGAACACGATCACGACGACGTAGACGGCGATGATGATGAACAGACCCACGACGACGATCGTCAGGATCGAGCCGACCACGAGCGCGATCAGCATCGTCAGCTGGAAGTTCAGCGCGGTGAGCGTGTGCGCCTTGATGAACGGGCCACGGTCCTTGAGGACCAGGTAGCCGATCAGCGGGGGGATGAATCCGAAGAAGATCCCACCGATGTGGATGAGCGTCGACCAGAGCTTCTCGTCCGACGGGCTCATGGGCTGAGCGGCGGCGTACGGCTGCTGGTACTGCGGGGCGCCTGCGGGCGGCGGCGGGTAGGAGCCGGCAGCGGGCGGCGGCGGCGCGTAGCCACCGGCGGGCGGGGGCGGGTAGGCGCCTGCAGGCGGCTGCTGCGGAGCTGCGGGAGGGGGCGTCGCGCCGTCTCCTGCAGGCGGAACCGACCCGCCCTTCGCTGGGTCGACGGGCGGCTGAGCGTTCGGATCGGACATCTTCGCACCTTTCACGGAGAGTGATATTCAATTGGTCCAGCTGAGCGTATCGCACCAGGTGTCGCTCATCAGGGACCCACGCCTGCGGCCAACGGTATTCCTGGGGCACGGGGCCGCGCAAGGGACGGCTGCGCGGAGGCCACGATATGATTGGCAGTCAGGGTCTTCGAGTGCTGATGGTCGGCGCTCCGAGGTGGATGACGGGAGGAGATCGAGATGGTGTCGGATCGCGGTCTCGAAGTGCTCCGCGTCATCGTGCAGGACTACGTCGCCTCGCGAGAGCCCGTCGGGTCCAAGACGATCGTCGACCGCCACTCCTTCGGGGTCTCTGCAGCCACCATCCGCAACGACATGGCACAGCTCGAGGACGAAGAACTGATCGCCGCCCCGCACACCTCCTCCGGTCGGGTTCCGACCGACAAGGGCTACCGGATGTTCGTCGACCACCTCGCCGACCGCCGCCCGCTGAACAACGCCCAACGGACGGCGATCGAGACCTTCCTCGGTGCGTCCGGCGACCTCGACGAGGTCCTGCACCGCACGGTGCGGCTGCTCTCACAGCTGACGAACCAGGTCGCGCTCGTGCAGTACCCGATGTTCTCCCGGGCACGTGTCCGGCATCTCGAATTGGTGAGCGTCACCCCGAACCGCGTGCTCGCGGTCATCATCCTCGACAACGGCCGCGTCGAGCAGCGGCTCATCGAGACGGAGAGCCCGGTCGACGACGACCTCATCTCGCGTCTCCGCTCGCTGTGCAACGAGGCGGTCGCGGGCCGTCCACTCCTCGACGCCCACGACGCGATCGGCGACGTCCCCGCCGACATCGCCGATCTCGACCGCGCGGCGGCCGTCCGCATCGTCGACGCGGTGCGCGAACAGCTCTCGGCGCAGCGCCAGGACCGCCTCGTCATGGCCGGCGCCGCCAACCTCGCCCGCACCGAAGACGACTTCCCCGGCAGCATCTATCCGGTCCTGGACGCCATCGAGCAGCAGGTCGTGCTGCTCCGGCTCTTCGGTGAGATGGAGTCCGAGCGCGACGGCGTGGTCGCCAGCATCGGGCGGGAGAACGCGTCGTTCGGCCTCGAGACCACGAGCGTCCTCGCCGGGAACTACCGTTCCTCTGGTGGCGAAATCGCCCGGCTCGGCGTCCTCGGCCCCACGAGAATGGACTACGCGAGCAACATGGCTGCGGTCCGCGCCGTCGCCAGGTACCTCTCGCGCATCCTCGACGCCGAGTGACGCATCCTCATCGCGTCCCCCAACACCTTCCGCACCTCGAACGAAAGGCCCTCAGTGGCTGACTACCCCGACCACTACGCAGCACTCGGTGTCGCCAAGGAGGCGACGCCCGAAGAGATCAAGAAGGCGTACCGCCGCCTCGCTCGCGAACTGCACCCCGATGTGAACCCGGGTTCCGACGCCTCGGAGCGGTTCAAAGAGGTCACCCACGCCTACGACGTGCTGAGCGACCCCAAGCAGCGCCAGCAGTACGACCTCGGTCCGCAGGCGGGTGGGTTCGGCGGAGGTGACGCCGGGTTCGGCGGCTTCGGCGACATCTTCGACACCTTCTTCGGCGGGGGTGGCCAGCAGCGCGGACCCAAGTCCCGCCGCGCACGCGGCGAGGACGCCCTGTTGCGCGTCGAACTCGACCTCGACGAGGTCATCTTCGGCACCCACCGCGACCTCGAGGTCGACACCGCCGTGCTCTGCAGCACCTGCAACGGCTCCTGCTGCCAGCCCGGCACCTCACCGGTGACCTGCGACATCTGTCACGGCACCGGCTCCATCCAGCGGGCCGTCCGCTCGCTGCTCGGCAACGTCATGACCTCGGCGCCCTGCGGCACCTGCCGCGGCTACGGCACGATCATCGCGACCCCGTGCGTCACCTGCCAGGGTCAGGGCCGGCTCCGTGCCCGCCGCACCGTCTCGGTCGACATCCCGGCCGGTGTCGACACCGGTCTGCGTCTGCAGATGCCGGGGAGCGGCGAGGTCGGCCCGGCAGGCGGCCCGAACGGCGACCTCTACCTCGAGATGAAGGTCAAGCACCACGACGTCTTCAGCCGCGACGGCGACGACCTGCTGTGCACGCTCGAAGTCCCGATGACCGACGCCATCCTCGGCCGCCAGGTCACCGTCCACGCGCTCGACGGCGACGTCGAGGTCGAGCTGCGACCGGGCGTTCAGAGCTCGGAGGTCATCACGGTCAAGGACCGCGGCGTCACGCGCCTCCGCGGGAACAGCCGGGGTGACCTCAAGATCGGCGTCCAGGTCGTCACCCCGACGAAGCTCGACCACCGCGAACGCGAGCTGATCAAGAGCTTCGCCTCGGGACGACGCCAGGGTGCTCCGGCGCTCGCGCAGTTCCAGCAGGGCCTGTTCGCGAAGATCCGCGACCGCTTCCACGGCGTCGGTTGAGATGAGTTCGCTGTACCTCCGCGAGGACCTCGAATCGACCGGTGTCGGCGACTCGGTGACCCTCCGTGGGCCCGAGGCGAAGCACGCCGTCGCCGTGAGTCGGCTGCGGGTCGGCGAGACGACGTCGATCGGCAACGGTCGTGGCCTGATCGCGACCGGACCAGTCGTGCGCAGCGAGCCGGGCGAGTTGGAGATCCGCGTCGAATCGGTCGTGGTGCATCCGGAGAACCGTCCCGGGCTCGTCCTCGTGCAGGCGCTGGCCAAGGGCGATCGCGACGAACTCGCCATCCAGGCGGCAACCGAGCTGGGTGTCGACCGCATCGTCCCGTGGGGTGCCGAGCGCAGCATCTCCAGGTGGCAGGGCGACAAAGCGGTCAAGGGCCGTGCGCGCTGGCAGCTCATCGTGCGCGAGGCGTCGAAGCAGTCGATCCGCGCCCGGGTACCCGAGGTGGCCGAGGTCGTCGACACCCGTGGACTCGCGGCGATCGTCGCCGGCCGGACCGTCCTCGTCCTCGAACCCAGCGCGGCACTCGCGCTCTCGGAGCTCGACCCGTCGGCACTGCTCGCCGAGGAGCTCGTCCTCGTCGTCGGTCCGGAGGGCGGCATCTCGCCGACGGAGCGGGAGCGGCTCGAAGCGGCCGGCGCGATCGAGGTCCGGATCGGCTCGGGCGTCCTGCGCACCTCGACGGCAGGGCCTGCGGCGATCGCCGCGCTCAACGTGCTGCTCGGTCGGTGGTGACGATCCAACAGCCCGCGCACGAGGCCGCTACGAACCTTAGACTGGTGGACATGAGTGAAGCACCGTCGGTATTCAGCCGCATCGTGTCGGGGGAGATCCCGACGACCCTCCTCGCCGAGACCGATCGGGTGATCGCGTTCGCCGACATCGCACCACAGGCGCCCGTGCACCTCCTCGTCGTCCCGAAGACCGCCGAGTACCGCGACGTCGTGGAGTTGGCCGCTGGCGACCCCTCCTTGCTCGCTGAGATGGTCGAGGTGGCGTCGTCGCTCGCGAAGGAGCACACCGGTGGCGAGTTCCGACTCGTCTTCAACACCGGCGAGTCCGCCGGGCAGACGGTCTTCCACGTGCACGCGCATGTCCTCGGTGGTTCCCTGCAGGAGGGCACCCTTGGCGGAGCCTGAGTCCTCGAACCCAGACCACCCCACCGCCGCTCGGCCGGAGGAGGTCGAGCACGTCCTCCTGGTGGACGGGCTCGCCATGGTCCGTCTCCTCGGCCCACAGGACCGACTCCTGACGACCGTCGAGCGCGAACACCCCGGTGTCTCGGTGCACGTGCGCGGCAATGAGATCACCATCACCGGCCCGGCGCCGCAGGCCGACGCCGCCAGACGACTCGTAGAGGAACTCATCACCATGGTCCGAGAAGGTCACGACCCGGGGCCGGCGGAGGTCAGCACCTCCGCCCGCATGCTCGGGCAGGACGGCTCGGCCTCCCCGTCGGAGGTGCTCGGGCAGGTCATCCTCACCTCGCGTGGCAAGACGATCAAGGCGAAGACCGTCGGGCAGCGGGCGTACGTCGACGCGATCGACGAGAACACGATCGTGTTCGGCATCGGCCCGGCCGGTACCGGCAAGACGTATCTCGCGATGGCGAAGGCGGTGCAGGCGCTGCAACGCAAGGAGGTCAACCGGATCATCCTGACGCGCCCGGCCGTCGAGGCCGGCGAGCGACTCGGGTACCTCCCGGGCACCCTGACGGACAAGATCGACCCGTACCTGCGTCCGCTCTACGACGCGCTCAACGAGATGATGGACCCGGAGATCGTCCCGAAGCTCCTCGCGGCCGGCACGATCGAGGTCGCACCGCTCGCCTACATGCGCGGCCGGACCCTCAACGACTCGTTCATCGTCCTCGACGAGGCGCAGAACACCACGCCGGAGCAGATGAAGATGTTCCTCACCCGGCTCGGGTTCGGGTCCAAGATCGTCGTGACCGGCGACGTCACGCAGATCGACCTGCCGACCGGCGCGTCCGGTCTGCGACTCGTGACCCGCGTGCTCAAGGACGTCGACGACATCCACTTCGCCCAGCTCACGAGCGAGGACGTCGTCCGCCACACCCTCGTCGGTCGGATCGTCGACGCCTACGGCGAGTACGACGCCGTCCGACAGGCGCAGCGGTTCGAGCGCGAGCAGGCCGCCGAGTTCGCCAACCGCGCCGAGCGTCGCGGCGCCGCCAGAGACCACCAGCCGAAGCGAGGACGCTCATGACCATCGAGATCAACAACGAGTCCGGCGTCGCCGTCGACGAATCGCGCATCCTCGCCCTGGCGTCGTTCGCGCTCGACGCGATGCATGTGAGCCCCGATGCCGAGCTCGCCATCGTCCTGGTCGACGAGGGCGCCATGGAGCAGTTGCACGTCCAGTGGATGGACGAGCCGGGACCGACCGACGTCCTGAGCTTCCCGATGGACGAGCTCCGTCCCGGCACCGAGGAGAACCCGACGCCGCCCGGGCTGCTCGGCGACATCGTGCTCTGCCCGCAGGTCGCCGAGACGCAGGCGGCCGCCGCGAAGCACTCGACGATGGACGAACTCCAGCTCCTCACCTGCCACGGTGTGCTCCACCTGCTCGGGTACGACCACGCGGAGCCCGACGAGGAGAAGGAGATGTTCGGCATCCAGCGGGACATCCTCCTCGCCTTCGCGCTCCAGGAGAGACGACGCAGCAGCTGATGTCCCTCGTCGCCGTCTTCGTCATCGTCGCGTTCCTGCTCGTCGCGTTCGCGGGTCTCATGGCCGCAGCCGACGCCGCGATCGGCGTCCAGTCGGGTGCGGACATCCTCGACCTCGCAGAGGGCGCCCGCTCGGGATCCGCGCTCCGCGCCATCGCGGCCGATCCGGGTGCGCACGTCAACGCGATCAACTTCATCCGGATCCTGGCCGAGACCACGGCCGCCGTCCTCGTCACCCTCGCACTGGCCTCGTCGATCGACGAGTTGTGGCTCGTCCTCGTCCTCGCGGTCGTCATCATGACCGGCACCTCCTTCGTGCTCGTCGGTGCGAGCCCCCGAGGCGTCGGCCGGACCCACGCGAGCGGAGTGCTGCGTTTCAGTGCCCCCGCCATCCGTGCCGCACGCGTGGTCCTCGGCCCGGTCGCGAACGTCCTCGTCTCCCTGGGCAACCGGGTGACCCCGGGGTTGCCCCGTTCGGTCTCCTTCACCTCGGAGGAGCAACTGCTGAGCATGGTCGACGAGGCCGCCGCGCACTCGGTCCTCGAGGAGGACGACCGCGAGCTCATCCACTCGATCTTCGAGTTCAATGAGACGCTCGTCCGCGAGGTGATGATCCCGCGCACCGACCTCGTGAGTCTGCAGCGCGATCTCAGCGTGCGCGAGGCGCTCGAGGTGTTCCTGGAGACGGGGATCTCGCGGGCGCCCGTCAGCGACGGCGACATCGACGATCTGGTCGGCATCCTGTACCTGAAGGACCTGGTGCGCGCGATGTTCGGTGGCGACGGCGTCACCGAGGTGGGTTCGATCGAGCCGCTCCTGCGGCCGGCGAGCTTCGTACCCGAGTCCAAGAAGGCCGATTCGCTTCTGCAGCAGATGCAGAAGGAGTCCAACCACATCGCGATGGTCGTCGACGAGTACGGCGGCATCTCCGGTCTCGTCACCCTCGAGGACCTCATCGAGGAACTCGTCGGCGACATCTCCGACGAGTACGACACCGACACCCCCGAGATCACCGATCTGCACGACGGACGGTTCCGGGTCGACGCCCGCCTGCCGGTCGACGAGCTGGGGGAGTTGTTCGGCCTCGAACTCGACGACGACGACGTCGACTCCGTCGGCGGGCTCCTCGCGAAGGCCCTCGGGAGGTTGCCCGTGGTCGGATCGACGGTGTCGACCAACGGTCTCGAACTCACCGCCGAGCGGGTCGAGGGGCGGCGGGGACGCATCCTCACCGTCATCGCCCAGCGCGACGACCAGCTGCAGGACGCCCAGCAGGCGTCCACCGACCATCGGGAGCACCCATGAACGACACCACCCCTCCGTCCGACTTCCGAGCGGGGTTCGTGTCCTTCGTCGGGCGTCCGAACGTCGGCAAGTCCACGCTGACCAACGCCCTCGTCGGCGAGAAGGTCGCGATCACGAGTTCGAAGCCGCAGACCACGCGTCGCGCGATCCGCGGGGTCGTGCACCGCGACCACGGCCAGCTCATCGTCGTCGACACCCCCGGCATCCACCGCCCGCGCACCCTGCTCGGCCAGCGACTGAACGACCTCGTGCAGTCCACGCTCTCCGACGTCGACGTCATCGGGTTCTGCATCCCAGCCAACGAGAAGCTCGGCCCGGGCGACCGCTTCATCAACGAGTCGCTCGACGGCTTCCCGCGCGCGAAGAAGGTGGCGATCGTCACGAAGACCGACACCGCCAGCCGGACGACGATCGCGGAGCAGCTGCTCGCGATCTCGGGACTCCGAGACTGGGACGCGGTCATCCCGCTGTCCGCGGTGACCGACGACCAGCTCGACATCCTCGTCACCGAGGTCACGAAGCTCATGCCGCTGTCGGAACGCCTCTACCCGACCGAGGCCACCACCGACGAGACGGTCGTCGACCGCGTGTCCGAGCTCATCCGCGAGGCCGCGCTCGAGGGCGTCCAAGACGAGCTGCCCCACTCGCTCGCGGTGACCATCGACGACATGATCCCGCGCGAGGGGACCGACCTGCTCGACATCTACGCGAACGTGTTCGTGGAGCGCGACAGCCAGAAGGCGATCATCATCGGGAAGGGCGGTTCCAGGCTCCGAGAGGTCGGTGCCCGGGCCCGCGCCGGGATCGAGCCGCTCGTCGGATCTCGGGTCTTCCTCTCCATCCGCGTCAAAGTCGCGAAGGACTGGCAGCGCGACCCGAAACTGCTCGGTCGCCTGGGATTCTGACCGGGATCCGGTCGACCGTCGGCGCCGTGCGCCCGCGCGGGTCTGCGCGGGAGTTCTCCGTTACCTGAACGTGACTTGCGTGTCTGCTTTGGGCCCGCTGTGGAACCAGTCGTCTGGCCGACAGGCTCGCAGGCCCGCGGACATACTGGTCCTCGGGGTCGCGAGAAGGAGTCCGAGTGTTCGACTGGTTGCTGGCCATCAGGCTGGATCGTCCGGAGCTCCTCGTCTGGGTCGGCGGTGCCGCCGTTCTCCTGGCGATCGTCCTGTTGACCGGGCGCCGAACGGTTCGCGGCTGGATGACGATGCTGCTCGTGGCGAGCGGTGGAGCGCTCCTCGCCTATGCCACTGCCTGGTTGCTCGGTGACGTGTTCGACGTCTTCGGGATCGAACTGACGCCGGTCACCCGTGCGTGGGCGGCGGTCGGGTTCGCCGGTGCCGCCCTCGCGATCGCGGCGATCGTGCGGACCCGCGCGTGGCGGGTCGTCGTGGCGAGCCTCGCCATCCCCGCCTTCCTGCTCATCGGGGCGGTCGGCGTGAACCAGGACTTCGGTGAGTTCGCGACGGTGCGGGCGGCGCTGGGGATCAGCCCGTACCAGTCGTTCTCGGCCCTGCCGGCCGCCCGGGGGACGACCACGACGTGGCAGCGACCCGCCGACCTGTCGAGCGAAGGCCGGGTCGAACATGTCGACATCCCGGCCACGACCTCGGGGTTCGCCCACCGGGACGCGCTCGTCTATCTGCCACCGGCCGCCCTGACCGCCCACCCGCCGGCACTGCCGGTCATCGAGGCGTTCAGCGGTCAGCCGGGAGAGCCTGCCGACCTGTTCGCGTCGGCTGGGATCGCCGGGATCCTCGACCGCTTCGCCGCCTCGCATGCGGGTCTCGCACCGATCGTGGTCGTGCCTGACCAGCTCGGCGCTCCTGACCGCAACCCGATGTGCGTCGACGGGCCGCTCGGCAACTCGGCGACGTACCTCACGGTCGACGTGCCCGCGTGGATCTCGGCGCACCTCCCGGTGTCCGCATCGCGGACGGACTGGTTCATCGCCGGGTTCTCGCAGGGAGGGACCTGTTCCATCCAGCTCGGTGCCGCGCACCCTGGACGCTACGGCGGCATCCTCGACATCTCGGGGGAGGTCGTCCCGTCCATCGGACCGACGACGATCGCACAGGGCTTCAGCGGGTCGGCGACGGCGTACGAGGCTGCGGCCCCCTCCGCGATCCTCGCCGCACACACCCCGTACGCGGACACCGTCGGCGTCTTCGGCTACGGCAGCGACGACAGCCGCTACGGTCCCGGCGTCCGGCGGGTCGCCGCGATGGCCTCGGCCGCCGGCATGCGGACGACGACCTTCGTGTCCGACGGGACCGCGCACGACTGGCATACCGTCCACACGGTGTTCGAGCGGGCGCTCCCCGTCATCACCGCACGATTCGGGCTCGCCTGATGCGCGCGGGGAGGGCGACGCCGTTCGGCCGACTCGTGACCGGCGTGATCCGGTCGGTGCCGATGAGTATCGGGATCACGGCGCTGGTGCTCGTCGTCAGTGCGTTCGTGTGGCGCACGCCGCCGGCGGCGACGCCCGCCTGGCGGTCGGCGATCCGCGAGGCGGCCGGCGTGGGGTATGAGCAGGTCGTGGTCGACGGACACTGGTGGGCGCTCCTGACCGGTGCCCTGGGAACCGACGGGGTGCTCGGGCTCCTCGCCTTCCTGCTGATCGGCGTCCCCGCGCTGGTGCTCGCCGAGCGACGGTTCGGCGCCGCCAAGACGCTCCTGGCGGTGCTGGTGACCGCGGTCGCCGGGAACGCGCTCGCCATCGGGCTCCAACTCCTCGGCACGCTCGGCGGCGAGTTCTGGAGCGGCGAGGTCGCCCGCATCGTGGCGTTCGACCCCGTGGCCGGGGCGCTCGGCGCCCTTGCCGCGTCGAGTGCGTTCCACGGGCCGCTCTGGCGTCGACGGATCCGCGCGTTCGTCGTCGTCGGTGCCCTGATCGTGCTGCTGTACTCGGGACTCCCGCAGGATCTCGCACGACTGTTCGCAGCGCTGGTCGGCGTCCTGCTCGGGGTCGTGCTCGCCGGGGCCAGCCCGTCGGTGCGACGCGTGCGGAGCTCGCACCACGAGACCCGGGTGCTCCTGGCGTCCGTCGTCGCGATGATGGGCGTGGGACCGCTCATCACCTTCCTCTCCGGCCGGCACCTCGGTCCGCTCGCGCCGCTCGTGCTCCTGCTCGAACAGAACATCCCGGACGCCGGACGGGTCATCGGCCAATGCCGCACGGTCGGCGTGTCAGCACAGTGCCTGCGCGACCTCACGCTGGTACGCGTCGACGGCCTCGGAGCGGTGCTCCTGTCGGTGGTCCCCATGATCGCCCTGCTCTTCGCAGCGTGGGGCCTGCTCCGCGGCAGACGCTTCGCGGTCTGGTTCGCCACGGCGATCATGGTGTCCTTCGCCGTCCTGAGTGCGCTGTCGCTCGGAGCGGGAGTGCGACTCCACCCGACGGGACACCCCTCCTCGTTGCTCGGGACGGGGCACGGCGCGCAGCAGCGGTCCGTCGAGATCGCGATCGCGCTGTGGGCGGCGATCCTGCTGCCGCTCGTCGTGGCGGCGCTCCTGGTCGTGCTCCGTCGTGGGTTCCCCGTGCGGGCCACCCGACGCAGCGCCTTGGGGTATCTCGCCCTGGTCGGCGCGTCGTGGGTCGTGCTCGCCGCGCTCTTCGTGGTCGTCGCCCTGCTCCAGCCTGGAGGATTCTCGCCGAGGCCCGACGTGTGGGAGGTCCTCCGTGCGGCGCCGGAGCGCTTCGTCCCCGCCGCGTACCTGCGGAACGTCCTTCCGGGCTTCGTGCCGGTCGCCCCGCTCACCGGCGTGGTGTTCCACGCCGTCGGACCCGTCTGGTGGAGCATCATCCTGCTCGGCGCGGTCTGGCCGCTGAGCCGGGTCGCGAACGCCATCGCGCCGGCCGACGAGCGCCGGCTGCGCGAGCTCCTGGCCGAGGGTAGCGACTCCATCGGGCACATGGCCACCTGGCCGGGCAACCTCACCTGGTTCGACCCGCAGCGCAGTGCGGGCGTCGCCTACCGGATCGTCGCCGGGGTCGCGGTCACCACGGGCGGCTTCTTCGGGAGGGACCGCCACGAACAGGGGGTCCTCGAGCGGTTCATCGAGCACTGCGAGGACTCGGGCCTGACGGTGGCGTTGTACAGCGTGGACGAGGAGACCGCAGTAGCGCTCCACCGGATCGGTTGGCGCACCGTCCAGGTCGCCGAGGAGACGGTCCTGCACCCGCAGGGCTGGAGCATGGTCGGCAAGCGCTGGCAGGACATCAGATCCTCCGTCAACCGGGCCGACCGCGCGGGGATCACCGCCGTCTGGTCCACCTACGGGGCGCTCGGCGTCGGGCTCGCGGCGCAGATCGCCGAGATCTCCGAGGAGTGGGTCGCCGAGCGGAAGCTGCCCGAGATGGGGTTCACCCTCGGTGGGATCGACGAGCTCGTCGACGAGGAGGTCCGGCTCCTGCTCGCGGTCGACGAGCAAGGACGGCTGCACGGCGTCACGAGTTGGCTCCCGGTGCGGCGCGACGGTCAACTGGTCGGTTGGACCCTCGACTTCATGCGCCGTCGGACGGACGGCATGAACGGCGTCATGGAGTTCCTCATCGCCGAAGCCGCCGCTCGGTTCAAGGAGGACGGCATCGAGGAGATGAGCCTCTCCGGGGCTCCGCTCGCGCGCTCGAGGAGCACCGAGCAACCGGAGACGGACGGGATCGACCGGGTCCTGACGTACCTCGGGAACGTGCTCGAACCCGTCTACGGGTTCCGCTCGCTCCTCGCCTTCAAGGGCAAGTTCCAGCCGGAGGAGCGTCCGCTCGTGCTCGGCTACGCGGACCCGCTGACCCTCCCGGCGATCGGCATCGCGGTCGGGCGCGCCTACCTCCCGGACGTGTCCGTGCGAGACCTCGCCTCGCTGGTCACCTGACCGGCGGCGCGGGGGAGTGCTATGCTAACGACGTGTTCTCCGGTCTGCTCCTCCTTAGCTGCCGCGACGAGTCCTAGTTCCAGGCCTCCCTCGTCGCGGAGTTCGTCGTTGGCTCACCCCCAATCCCACGAGGAGATCCCAGGATCATGAAGAACACCCAGACCCCATCAGGCATGCCGGTCCACCGCTACCGCGCCTACCAGGACCAGTTCAGCGTCTCGCTGCCCGACCGCACGTGGCCGGACCGTCGGATCACCGAGGCCCCGCGCTGGTGCGCCGTCGACCTCCGCGACGGCAACCAGGCCCTCATCGACCCGATGAGTCCGGAACGTAAGCGCATCATGTTCGACCTGCTCGTGAAGATGGGCTACAAGGAGATCGAGGTCGGGTTCCCGAGCGCGAGCCAGACCGACTTCGACTTCGTCCGCAGCCTCATCGACGAAGGAGCGATCCCCGAGGACGTCACCATCCAGGTGCTGACCCAGGCCCGCGACCACCTCATCGAACGCACCTACGAGTCGCTGCGCGGCGCGAAGCAGGCGATCGTGCACTTGTACAACTCGACGAGCGTCCTGCAGCGCGACGTCGTGTTCCGCAGCGACAAGCAGGGCATCATCGACCTCGCCCTCCACGGTGCCCGGAAGTGTCGCGAGATGGAGTCGACGGTCCCCGGAACGCAGATCTACTACGAATACTCGCCGGAGAGCTACACCGGTACCGAGCTCGAGTTCGCCGTCGACATCTGCAACCAGGTGGTCGAGGTCCTCGAGGCGACGCCCGACCGCAAGGTCATCATCAACCTGCCGTCGACGGTCGAGATGGCCTCGCCGAACGTCTACGCCGACTCGATCGAGTGGATGAGCCGCAACCTCGCCAACCGCGAGAACATCATCATCTCCCTGCACCCGCACAACGACCGCGGCACCGCGATCGCGGCAGCCGAGCTCGGCTACCTGGCCGGCGCCGACCGGATCGAAGGGTGCCTCTTCGGGAACGGTGAGCGCACGGGCAACGTCGACCTCGTCGCGCTCGGCATCAACATGTTCACGCAGGGTGTCGACCCGCAGATCGACTTCAGCGACATCGACGAGGTCAAGCGGACGGCCGAGCACTGCAACCAGCTCCCGGTGCACGAGCGGAGCCCGTGGGCGGGCGACCTCGTCTTCACGGCCTTCAGCGGTTCTCACCAGGACGCGATCAAGAAGGGCTTCGAGGCGATGTCCGTCGACGCCGTCTCCCAGGGCAAGGACGTCGCCGACCTCGAATGGGCCGTGCCGTACCTGCCAGTCGATCCGCAGGACCTCGGGCGCAGCTACGAGGCGGTCATCCGCGTGAACTCCCAGTCGGGCAAGGGCGGCGTCGCCTACCTCCTCAAGACCGATCACGCGATCGACCTGCCGCGTCGCCTGCAGATCGAGTTCTCCGGCGTCGTCCAGGCGAAGACCGACGCCGAGGGCGGCGAGGTGACGAGCGGCCAGATCTGGTCGATCTTCCAGGACGAGTACCTGCCGGCGACGGTCGCGGACGCGAAGTGGGGTCGGTTCGAACTGCAGTCCACGAAGACGTCGAGCGACCTCACCGGCACCGTGGTCCTCGAGGTCGCCCTTCGCGACGGCGAGCAGGTCGAGGAGCGCACCTCGACCGGCAACGGACCGATCGCGGCCTTCCTCAACCTGCTCTCCGGGCGCGGCATCGAGGTCACGCTGTACGACTACGTCGAGCACACGCTGAGCGCCGGGGGCGACGCCGAGGCGGCCGCCTACGTCGAGCTCCAGGTGAACGACCAGCGCCTCTGGGGCGTCGGCATCGACGGCGACATCGCGACGGCCTCGCTCAAGGCAGTGGTCTCGGCGGTCAACCGGGCCGTGCGCACGCAGGTCGAGGCGCGGGAACTGGCCTCCATCTGACGATCCCGCTGCGCCGGGTCGGCCTTCGGGTCGGCCGGGCGCAGCGTCCCGCTCCGCGGCGTACGCCGGGAGGATGATCTTTCCGGGTGACGACCGATCCGTCAGCGGTCAGGTCGTACGGTTGGAGGATGTTCCGCACGCTCCGGCCCGGCCAGCTGGCCCTCGACATCGCGCTGCCGTCGGTGCTGTTCATCCTCACCGCCGCTGCGTACACGACGCGCCCGGCCGGGTACACCATCGTCCTGCTCGGCATGTGCGGTGCACTGGCGCTCCGCCGGCTCGCTCCGGCGATCGCGCTGTCCGTGGCCTGGGCCGCTGCGCTGCTGCAGCTCATCCTCCTGCTCGCGCCGGATCCCGCGAACTTCGCGATCCCGGTCGTGCTCTACGCCGCGGCGAGTTACGGCGGCCGGGTGGTTCGATGGGTCTCCTTCGCATCCGCGTTCGTCGGTGCCGCGCTCATCGCGTTCTACGTGATCGTCGTCCCGAGTTGGACCACGGGCATCGGCGCGGAGATCAGTACCTTCGGTCTGGCGAACGACATGACACCGGTCGCGCAGGTGACGGTCGGACTGTTCATGTTCCTCGCGTTCGCCGCCTTCTTCGGCCTCGCTTGGACCGCAGGCGTCCTCATGCGCACGTGGCGGCTCGCCCGCGAAAGCCGCCAGGCGCAACTCCTGGCCGAGCGCGACGTCGCCGTGGAGCAGGAGCGCAACCGGATCGCGCGCGACATGCACGACGTGGTCGCGCACTCCCTCGCCGTCGTCATCGCCCAGGCCGACGGGGCCCGCTATGCGCTGGCCGCGGACCCGGATTCGGCCGACCAGGCCTTGCGGACGATCTCGAGCATCTCCCGAGAAGCCCTCGCCGATGTCCGGGTGCTCCTCGCGCAGTTGCGGTTCCAGCAGACCGAAGGCCCGCAGCCGGTCCTGGCCGACCTCGAGCGGCTCTACGAGCAGTTGCGCGGAGCCGGACTCGACGTGGTGGTCCAGAACCACGGTCAGGAACGACCGGTGGCGACCGGTTCGCAGCTCGCCGTGTACCGCATCATCCAGGAGGCACTCACGAACGCGCTCCGACACGGCGACCATCGTGGGCCGATCGACGTCCATCTCGACTGGACCGGACCCGAGCTGCAGCTCTGGGTCGTCAACCGGGCGAAGCTCGAACCGCCGAAGGCCGGCACGGGGCACGGCCTCGCCGGGATGAACGAGCGCGCTACGCTGGCAGGCGGCAGGTTCGGGACGACCCTGGTGGACGGTCTCTTCACCGTCTACGCATCGATCCCGTACGCGACGGTGGGAGTGACGAGATGACCGATCCGAGTGACGCGACGGCAGCGGGGGCGATCACGATCGCGCTGGTCGACGACCAGGCGCTCTTCCGAGGCGGGATCCGGATGCTCATCGGTTCGCAGCCGGACCTGCGCGTCGTCGGCGAGGCCTCCGACGGGCGTCAAGCGGTCGAACTGGCCGCACGGACACGTCCGCAGGTCATCCTCATGGACGTCCGGATGCCGGTCATGGACGGGATCGAGGCGACGAAGACGATCCTGGCGGAGGCGGATGCGCGCGGGAGCGAGCGTCCTCGGATCGTCGTGCTGACCACCTTCGACCTCGATGAGGCGGCCGCGACGGCCATCCGAGCAGGTGCCAGCGGATTCCTCCTCAAGGACGCGGAGCCGGAATTCCTCCTCGCAGCGATCCGCACCGTCCATGCCGGGAACGCGGTCATCGCCGCGTCGGCCACCCGCGAGCTGTTCGAGCACTTCCAGCAGGCGCCGGCCGCTCCGGCCGCACCGCAGCGCTATGCCGAGCTCACGGCGCGCGAGCGCGAGATCTTCCTCCTCGCGGCGCGCGGATTGAGCAACTCCGAGATCGCCGCCGCCGAGTTCCTCAGCGAGGCGACCGTGAAGACGCACATCAGCCGGATCTTCGCGAAGCTCGAGGTGCGCGACCGGGTCCAGCTCGTCGTGTTCGCCTTCGAGCACGGCCTGGTCTGACGGCGGTCCAACGGGCAACCGCGGAGTGATCCAGGATCATCCCCAGGATGTACCCGGGTCGCTCGTGCGCCCGACGCGCACCCGGCACCTCGCTCCGTAGCTTCGGAGTATGACCACTTCAGCACAGCCGTCCGTCGTCGCCAGCGTCCACGGACTCAGGAAGAGCTACGGACCCGCCGACAACCAGGTCGTCGCCCTCGACGGCGTCGACCTCGAGATCGAACGGGGCCGGTTCACCGCCATCATGGGCCCGAGCGGCTCGGGCAAGTCGACGCTCATGCACATCATGGCGGGCCTCGATCAGGCCACAGCGGGGCGGGTGCGTCTCGGCGACCAGGACATCACGGACCTCGACGACGGGCAGCTCACGATCCTCCGTCGGCGTCGTGTCGGGTTCGTGTTCCAGGCGTTCAACCTGGTGCCGACGCTCGACGTCGCGGCCAACATCCGGCTGCCCTTCGAACTCGACGCCCGCCGTCCGACCGGTGAGGAGCAGAGCTGGATCGACGTGCTCGTGAGCACGCTCGGACTCGCGTCCCGACTCGGGCACCGTCCGCACGAACTCTCGGGTGGACAGCAGCAGCGCGTCGCGATCGCGCGTGCCCTGGCCACGCGGCCCGAGCTGCTCTTCGCGGACGAACCGACCGGCAACCTCGACTCCCGCACCGGGCGGAGCGTCCTGGCCCTGCTGGCGGCGGCCAGCACCGAATACGGGCAGAGCATCGCGATGGTGACGCACGACCCGATCGCCGCGAGCTACGCGGACCGGATCGTGTTCCTCGCGGACGGCCGGGTGATCGAGGACCGTCCCCGATCGACCCCCGAGCAGATCTCGGCGCTCATGCTCGGCATGGAGCGTGCGGCATGAGCCGGGCGGATCTCGGGCCCCGGGCCCGCGAGCATCGCGCGAGCCTTCTCGTCGCGACGCTCAGCGCCTCGTTCGGTGTCCTGTTGCTCATGGTGACGAGTGTGCTCTCGACGTTCATCCTGGCCGACGATGTGACCGGGTCCAGCGGCACCGTGGTGATCATGCTCATCCTCGCGGCCGCCGTGTTCGTCTCATTGGCGGTGTACGTCGGCGCGATCGTCACGGCGAACACCTTCGCCACGATCGTCGCCGGGCGGACGAGGACGATCGCGCTGCTCCGCCTGATCGGTTCGACGGCGCGATCGCAGCGTCGCGCCGTCGCGAGGGAGGGCGTCGTCGTCGGCCTGCTCGGTGGCGGAGCCGGGTTGCTCGTCGGGCTCCTCGCGACCTTCGCGCTCGTCCGGATCGGGGTCGCGACCGGTGTGCTGCCCGAGTTGCCGTACGCGATCGTCGAACCGGCCGTGCTCCTGCCGGTCGTCGCGGTCGTCCTGACCACCTGGCTCGCGTCCTGGATCGGCGCGCGTCGCGTCCTGACGGTCACCCCGATGCAGGCGATCGGCGGATCGCAGGAGTTGAGTCGGGAGGAGGCCACCGCCCGGCCCGCCCGGAACGCGGTCGCGATCGGTCTCTTCGTGGTCGGTGTCCTGCTCCTGCTCGCCGGGGTCGGTGTCGGGCTCGTGTCGCCGCTCGGCGTGCTCATCGGCATCGTCGGCGGGATCGTCTCCTTCTCCGGCCTCGTGCTCGGTGCGCACCTCGTGATGCCGCCGGCACTGCGGCTGGTCGGCCGCCTGTTCGGCACCTCCGCGACGGCTCGACTCGCCGCCGAGAACGCCGTCCGCTACCCGGAGCGCAGTTCACGCACGACGATCGGACTGGTGATCGGCGTGACCCTCGTGACGATGTTCGCGGTCGCTGCGGCCAACTTCCAGGAGTTCGTGTTGAACGCACAGGCCGCGAATCCGGAGGTCTACGAGGGCACGCAGGCCGTGGTCGCGACGACCGTCGGCGTCTTCTCCGCCCTCATCGGACTGAGCGCGCTCATCGCCGCGGTCGGGATGGTCAACAACCTCTCGCTCAGCGTCCTGCAGCGCACTCGCGAACTCGGACTGCTCCGCGCCCTCGGGTTCTCCGCGGCGCAGATCCGTCGCATGATCGTGATCGAGGCGGCGCAGCTGACCATCGCGGCCGTCGTCGTCGGACTCGTCCTCGGGACGTTCTACGGGTGGGCCGGCGCTCAGTCGATGCTCGGCGCGATCAACGGCTCGCCCGGCCTCATCTTCCCGGTCATCCCGTGGGCCATCGTCGCGGTGATCGTCGTGCTCGCCGCACTCCTGACGGCCGCGGCCTCGGTGGCCCCGTCACGTCGGGCGACCCGCATCGCACCCGTCGCGGCACTCGCGGTCGACTGAGCCGACTCAGCCTCGCGTCGAGCGGCGCCAGATCCGCCATCCGCCGATCTGGCGCTGCTCGGGCAACGTCCATCCGAACCGGACGGCCAGGAGGCGGATCACCGCGGTCGAGGAGACACCGACGATCGCCGCGACCCCGAGTGGCGCACCGAAGGTCACGGCGAGGACGAGGAGGGCGGTCCCGACCGCGGCCGCCACGGCGTAGAGCGACCCGACGTGCATGAGGGCGACGGGGACGCCGAGCATGACGTCGCGGAGGACCGATCCACCGACGGCCGAGACGGTGCCGACGAAGATCGCCGGGATGACCGGCAGACCGGCTGCCAGGGCCTTGGTGGAGCCGATCGCTCCGAACATGCCGATCGTCAGAGCGTCGAGCCCGATGATGACGGGCCCGAGCCTCGTGATGGTGCGCAGGAGGAACATGCCGAGCAGTGCGGCCCCCGAGGCGACGGGGAGGTACCAGTTGTTCTGGAGGGACGCCGGCACCTGTCCGAGGAGGATGTCGCGGATGAGACCACCACCGAGTCCGACGACGACGCCGATGATGGCGACGCCGAGCCAGTCGAGCTGACGATCCTGGAACCTGGCCGCGAACATGGCACCCTGGACGGCGCCGATCGCGACCGCCGAGAGGTCGACCCACAGCGGAACGACGAAGAGGACCTCGTTCACGGCTTCATCTCTCCAGGCGCTCCTTCGATCCCCGACGGCGGTTCCCGGGTCACGTTGTCGGTGCGAGGCGGGATAATCGATGCGTGCCGGTATATCGAGACGAAGTGGTGGTGTTGCGGACCCACAAGCTCGGCGAGGCCGATCGCATCGTCACCATGCTCTCACGCAGCAGGGGCAAGATCCGGGCGGTCGCGAAGGGTGTCCGTCGCACGGGCTCGAAGTTCGGGTCCCGGCTCGAGCCGTTCATGGTCGCAGACGTGCAGTTCTACGAGGGCCGTAGTCTCGACACCATCACCCAGGCCGAGTCGCTCGGTTCGTACGGCGCCGAGATCAGCGCCGACTACGGAAGCTACACGGCCGCGAGCGCGATGGTGGAGACGGCCGATCGCCTGACCGAGTCCGAGGGCTCCCTCCAGCAGTACCTGCTCCTCGTCGGCGCCCTGCGGTCGCTCTCGAAGCACGAGCACGGTCCGCGGCTCACGCTCGACTCCTACCTGCTCCGGGCCTTCTCGCTCGCCGGTTGGGCACCGAGTTTCGGGGCCTGCTCGCGGTGCGGCACGGAGGGCGAGTACTCACACGTGGTCGTGCAGCTCGGCGGGGTCGTCTGCGACGACTGCGCGCCCTCGGGCAGCCCTCGGCTGGACGCCGACACCCTCTCGCTCCTCGGAGCACTGCTCTCCGGTGACTGGGAGTACGCGGAGGCCGCCGCCGAGCAGACGGCTTCACGCGCGAGCGGGTTCACCGCCGCCTACGCGCAATGGCATCTGGAGCGCGGCCTGCGGTCGCTCGCGCACCTCGAACAGGATCGGAGCCGCGGGTGACCCCGAAGCCCTACACCCACCGCGACGCGGTGCCGTTCAAGCCGATCGATTGGACGGGGGAGGTCCCGCCATCGTTCGCGAAGGGTGAGGTGCCGTCGCACGTCGCGATCGTCATGGACGGCAACGGCCGGTGGGCGAACCGACGCGGGCTCACACGGGTCGAAGGGCACAAGGCGGGCGAGGCCGCACTCCTCGACGTCGTGGCCGGTGCCCTGCAACTCGGGATCAAGCACCTGTCGGTGTACGCGTTCTCGACGGAGAACTGGAAGCGCTCACCCGACGAGGTCCGCTTCCTCATGGGGTTCAACCGCGAGGTGCTCCATCGACGGCGCGACCAACTGAACGAGTGGGGCGTGCGCGTGCGCTGGTCGGGGCGTCGGCCGCGGTTGTGGACCTCCGTCATCAAGGAGCTCCAGACGGCGGAGGAGCTGACGCGCGGCAACGACCGCCTGACGCTCACCATGTGCGTCAACTACGGCGGGCGCAACGAGATCGTCGACGCGGTCCGCAGCATCGCCGACGACGTCGCCGCCGGCCGCATCAAGCCGTCGGCCGTCTCGGAGCGTCTCGTCCAGAGCCGGCTCTACCTGCCCGACCTGCCGGACGTCGACCTCTTCGTCCGGAGCTCCGGAGAGCAGCGCACCAGCAACTTCCAACTGTGGCAGTCGGCCTACGCGGAGATGGTCTTCCTCGACACCCTCTGGCCCGACTTCGGTCGGCGTCAGCTCTGGGAGGCCGTCGAGCGGTACGCCGGACGCGACCGTCGCTTCGGCGGGGCGCGCGACGTGCCAGACGCCCCGGCGCCCCCGGGGGAATGAGCGACGGGTGTCGGTGGTTGGCCCTGACATGAGTGAACCCATCAAGATCGACATCTGGTCCGACATCGCCTGCCCGTGGTGCTACATCGGCAAGCGCAAGTTCGAGCGGGGTGCGGCGGAGTTCGCACAGCTCGGCGACGGACGCGAGGTCGAGGTCGAGTACCACTCCTTCGAGCTGGCACCCGACACCCCGGTCGACTTCGACGGCACCGAGATCGACTTCCTCGTGAAGCACAAGGGCATGCCGGCCGACCAGGTGCAGCAGATGCTCGATCAGGTGACGGGGATCGCCTCGGACGCCGGTCTCGAGTACGATTTCGGCATCCTCCAGCACACGAACACGGTGAAGGCGCACGAGCTCCTGCACCTCGCCAAGGCGGAGGGGAAGCAGCTCGAGATGACCGAGCGCCTCCTGCGTGCCTACTTCACCGAGGGCCGTCATGTCGGTCGCATCGAGGACCTCGCCGACCTCGCCGTCGAGGTGGGGCTCGACCGGTCCGCCGTGGTCTCGGCGCTGGAATCCGGCCAGTACACGCAGGCGGTCCGCGAGGACCAGGCGACGGCACAGGGGTACGGCATCCAGGGCGTCCCGTTCTTCGTCATCGACGGTGCCTACGGGGTGTCCGGGGCGCAGGAGGCGGCCGCGTTCACGCAGGTCCTCGAGCAGGTCTGGACGGAACGCGCGAGCACCGAGCCGGTGCAGGCGTGAGCACGGAGACGACGTCGCCTGAGCGCAGCGTCGGCGATCGACAGCCGGCGACGGTCCGGCCGGCGCTCCGACTCCTCGGGGGCGACGCCGTCGTCTGCGAGGGCGACAGTTGCCTCGTGCTCCCGTCGGAGCCGGCTCAGGACTGAGGGTCCTCCGGCTCGGTGAGGTCGGCGGTGACGGCGCCGATGGCGGCGAGGTACTCCGCCGCATCGACGAAGGCGCTCCACCCGTGCTCCCCGGCGCCGATCGAGATGCGCCCACCGCGCTCGAGGATGCGCTCGTCCGCGTAGACGGGGAGCGGAGCACTCGCGCCGAGGACGGTGATGGTGCCGCGCTCGTAGCCGGTCTCCTGGAAGGCTGTCGCCGCGTCGGGCATCGCGAGCTTGTTCACGCCGAGCAGCGTGCGGAACGGCGGCCAGGAGATCTTGCGGCCGCCCGGCACGAGGGCGAAGAGGTAGTCGCCGCTGCGACGCTTCACGACGATCGTCTTGACGATGTCTGCGGGCTCGATGCCGAGCAGCTCCGCCGCCTCGTGGAGACTGCGCGCGGGCGGTCGCTCGATCAGCTCCACATCGAGACCGAGTGCGGCGGCCGCTGCTCGGACTCGCTCGCGGCCGGACGGCTGGAGGTCGGCGGGCGGGACGGCGTCTGACATGTGGTCCTCACTGGGCGCGGGAGCGCCGATCATCTGGGAGAATCGAGGGTGATGTCTCTTCCTACCACGCTCTCGCAGCGCCCGAGCCTCGCGATCGGGCCCATCGTGCTCGACTCGCCGGTCGTGCTCGCCCCCATGGCCGGGATCACCAACACGGCGTTTCGTCGACTGTGCCGCGAATACGGTGCCGGCCTGTACGTCAGCGAGATGATCACCTCGCGCGCGCTCGTCGAACGCACGCCGGAGACCATGCGGCTCATCCAGCACCACGAGAGCGAGACGCTCCGCTCCATCCAGCTCTACGGTGTCGACCCGAAGACGGTCTCAGAGGCCGTCACCATGCTCGTCGCCGAGGATCGCGCCGACCACATCGACCTCAACTTCGGCTGCCCGGTGCCCAAGGTCACCCGCAAGGGCGGGGGAGCGGCGCTGCCCTGGAAGACCGGGCTCTTCCGCGACATCGTCGAGGGCGCGGTCCGTGCCGCAGGCGACGTCCCGCTCACGATCAAGATGCGCAAGGGCATCGACTCCGGCCACCTCACCTACCTCGAGGCCGGCCGGATCGCCGAGGGCGCCGGCGTGGCGTCGATCGCGCTGCACGCCAGGACCGCCGCCGAGTTCTACTCCGGCCACGCGGACTGGTCGGCGATCACCAAGCTCAAGGAGACGGTCACCTCGGTGCCGGTCCTCGGGAACGGCGACATCTGGTCGGGCGAGGACGCCCTCCGGATGGTCGACGAGACGGGTTGCGACGGCGTCGTCGTGGGCCGCGGTTGCCTCGGTCGCCCCTGGCTCTTCGGCGACCTCAGCTCGGCGTTCGCCGGCGAGGGTGGCAAGGCAGAGCCGTCCCTGGGCGACGTCGCGGCCGCGTTCCGGCGTCACGCCGAGCTCCTGGCCGAGTTCTTCGAGAGCGAGGAGCGCGGCTGCCGCGACATCCGGAAGCACGTCGCCTGGTACTTCAAGGGCTACCCCGTCGGTGGTGACCTCCGCGCGAGCCTTGCGACCGTGGAGTCGCTCGACCAGCTCGACGACCTGCTCGCGACCCTCGACTGGACGGCCCCTTACCCGGGCGCCGCAGCCGAAGGGCAGCGCGGGCGCGCCGGTACGCCGAAGCGACCGGCACTGCCCTACGGCTGGCTCGACTCGCAGTCGCTGGGAGCCGACGAGCAGACCGAGATCGCGGGAGCAGAACTGGACCACAGTGGCGGATAGCATCATCGAGCAGGGGAGCGTCTCCATGGACCGGGACGGCTACACCCCGCACGACGAAGAACGCTGGATGCCCGAGCACCACTCGACGCGACGCTCCGACTTCGCGCGCGATCGTGCACGGCTGTTGCACTCCAGCGCCCTCCGGCGACTCGCCGCCAAGACCCAGGTGCTCAGCCCGACGAGTGGGGTCGACTTCGCCCGGAACCGGCTGACCCACTCCCTCGAGGTGGCGCAAGTCGGTCGCGAGCTGGCGGCCAGCCTGGACCTCGCGCCGGACGTCGTCGACACGGCGTGCCTCGCGCACGACCTCGGTCATCCGCCGTTCGGTCACAACGGCGAACGAGCACTCAACGACTGGTCCGCCGGGATCGGCGGGTTCGAGGGCAACGCCCAGACCCTGCGCATCCTGACGCGCCTCGAATCCAAGGTCTTCGGTCCCGACGGCGAGCCGTACGGTCTGAACCTCACCCGCGCGAGCCTCGACGCCAGCTGCAAGTACCCGTGGCCGGCCGCCCAGTCGGTGCCGGATCCCGGTGGTCGCGCCAAGTTCGGGTTCTTCGACGAGGACTCTGCGGCCTTCCGCTGGTTGCGAGCAGGCGCTCCCGAGCGCGTCCGCTGCGTCGAGGCGCAGGTCATGGACCTCGCGGACGACATCGCCTACTCCGTGCACGACTTCGAGGACGCCGTCGTCGGGGAGTACATCGACCCGGCGTTCCTGAACGCGCGCGCAGGACACGACCGCCTCATCGACACCGCGCTGTCCTGGGCCGGCGACGACTTCACCCACGACGACCTCGCCGCCGCCTTCGACCGGCTGCAGTCCTCGCACACCTGGATCACCGCCTGGGACGGCTCCCGGCGCGACCTCGGTCGCCTCAAGAACTTCACGAGCCAGATGATCGGTCGGTTCGCCGGTGCGGCGACCGCGGCGACCCGCGAGGCCTTCCCGCAGGCCAGCCTCGTGCGGTTCGGGGCCGACGTCGTGGTGCCCCACGGCATCCAGGCCGAGATCGCCCTCCTCAAGGGAATCGTGGCCGCGTTCGTGATGTACAGCGACTCCCGCCAGCCGCTGTACGTCCGGCAGCGGGAGATCCTCATCGAACTGTCGGACGCGGTGTTCGCGCTCGGCGAGTCGGCCCTCGACGTCGGCTTCGCGGCGGACTGGCGCGCAGCCGGTTCCGACGCGGAACGCCGTCGCGTCGTCGTGGATCAGATCGCGAGCCTGACCGATCAGAGCGCCCTCTCCTGGCACGAACGGCATGTCGGCGCCTGACGCTCCTCCACACAGGAGCGGGACTCGGACTCCGCTGCGCGGAGGCCCTCAGGGATGGACGATGGACGCACGAGACTAGGATCGAAGCATGGCCGGACGGATTCGACAGAGCGATGTTGAAGAGGTCAAGGCACGCACCAACATCGGCGACGTCGTCGGCGACTACGTCTCGCTGAAGTCCGCCGGTGTCGGCTCGCTGAAGGGCTTGTGCCCCTTCCACGACGAACGCAGCCCGAGCTTCCACGTGCGCCCCACGGTCGGACTGTACCACTGCTTCGGCTGTGGCGAGAGCGGCGACGTCTACAGCTTCCTGCAGAAGATGGACCACGTGACGTTCGCGGAGTCGGTGGAACGTCTCGCGCAGCGCATCGGGTACCCGCTCAGCTACGAGGAGGGCGGTGGCAAGGTCGACCACGGCAACCGAGCGCGGCTCTTCGCCGCCAACCAGGCTGCCGCCGAGTACTTCCATCAGCAGCTCCACGACGGCGACGCCGACCTCGGGCGGCGGTTTCTCGGCGAACGCGGCTTCGACGCCGCCGCCGCCGACCACTTCGGGATCGGGTTCGCGCCTGCCGGCTGGGACCACCTCATGAAGGCACTGCGGTCCCGCGGATTCTCCGACGAGGAGATGCTCGCGGCCGGTCTCGTGTCGAGCGGCGACCGCGGGGTCTACGACCGGTTCCGCGGACGCCTCATCTGGCCGATCCGCGATACGACCGGGCAGGTGCTCGGCTTCGGAGCCCGGCGCCTCCGCGACGACGACAAGGGGCCGAAATACCTCAACACCCCGGAGACGGCGATCTACCACAAGGCGCAGGTCCTCTACGGCCTCGACCTCGCCAAACGCGACATCTCGCGCGGCAAGCGGGTCGTCGTCGTCGAGGGGTACACCGACGTCATGGCCTGCCACCTGGCAGGGGAGACCACCGCGGTGGCGACCTGCGGGACCTCGTTCGGGGTCGACCACATCAAGATGATCCGCCGCGTCATGGGCGACGACTCCGCCACCGGCGAGGTCATCTTCACCTTCGACCCTGACGAGGCGGGGCAGAAGGCCGCGACGCGTGCGTTCGGTGAGGAGAAGCGCTTCTCCGCCCAGACGTACGTCGCGGTGTCCTCCGACGGCCTCGACCCCTGCGACCTCCGCCTCAACCGCGGCGACGGCGCCATCCGGAAGCTCGTCGACGGCCGTGAGCCGATGTTCGAGTTCATCATCCGGCGGACGCTGGCGGGCTTCGACCTCGAGACGGTCGAGGGCCGCGTCGGCGCACTCCGTGCGGCCGCGCCGGTCGTCGCCGAGATCCGCGACCCCTCGCTCCGTCCCGGGTACACCCGCGTGCTCGCGAAGCAGCTCGGCATGGAACTCGACGAGGTGGCCCGCGCCGTGCGGGCCGCCGGCGGTGCCGCCGCAGGAGGCTCGCAGAACGCCGCACGAGACGCCCGCCAGCAGGCCCCTGGCGCACTCGCTGCCGAGCCGCCGCGCGAGCGACAGGCCTCGCTCAACGACCTGCCCAAGGACCCGTCGACGCGGCTCGAGCAAGATGCCCTCCGTGCGATCCTGCAGCTGCCCCAACACCTCGAACGTCCCATGCTGGAGCGCGCGGTCCAGAGCTCGGTCGCCAACAGTTCCCTCGCCGTGGTGCGCGACGCCATGAGTGTGAGCCTCGACCACCTCGGGACCAACGCCTGGCTCGAGACCGTCATCGCACAGGTCCCACCCGGCTTCGACGGACTGGTACGCGAGCTCGGAGTGTCCCCATTACCCGAGACGAACGAGGAGAAGCTGCCGAGTTATGTCCGGGACATCGCGCGGGCGTTGATCGACCGCGACCTCCTCGGTCGTAAGGCGGCGCTGCTCGGGTCGTTGCGTCGCACCGACCCCCGCGACGAGTCCCATCGGGAGATCACCCGGCAGCTTGCAGACGTCGAGGCGGAACGGCGAGCGCTCCGCGCCGAGGCCTGACGCGGTCGGCTTCCACCGAGCGTGGCACGTGGCCCCGCCGGGATCGCCGGATACACTCGATGGCGATCCGGTGGCTCCCGTGCACCGGAAGGAGAGGTCTCATGAAGCACCCAGAGCAGGACGGCCCCGCGGTCCGGGCGAGTGATCTGAGCGTCGACTACGCCGCGCACGGCGTGAGTCCGAGCAATCGAGCGCTGGACGGCATCAGCTTCGAGCTGCCCGTCGGTGGCTCGCTCGGGGTCATCGGCAGCTCTGGGTCGGGGAAGAGCACGCTCCTGCGGGTGCTGTCCGGACGCCACCTGACCGGAGCGGACTCCCGTCCGTTCGTGTCCGGCGGCGATGCGAGTACGCTCGGTCGCTCCATGCGCAAGGTGGGCCGCAGAGAACTCACGAAGCTCACGTTCGAGGTGTCGCTGCTCGAGCAGGAAGCCGGTGCGCACCTGAAGCCCGAGCTCACCGTCACGGAGCTCATCTCGGAACCGGTCCTGGCGCGCGACAAGAAGTTCAGCGAGCAGGCGCTCGGCGTCCGGGTCGCCACCTTGCTGGACGCCGTGCAGATGCCGCTCTCCAGTCTCGACAAGTACCCGTACGAGCTGAGTGGTGGTCAGCGGCAGCGGATCGCCATCGCGCGCGCCCTCGTCCTCGGCCCGAAGGTGTTCATCGCCGACGAACCGACGGCCGGCATCGACATCACGGTCCGGCATACGGTGACCGAGTTGCTCGACGGGTTCCGACGCGACGGCGGTACGGTCATCGTCGTGACACACGACCTCGCCATGCTCCGCGAGGTGACCGACGACGTGCTGGCGCTCCACCAGTCGCGGGTCGTGGGCTACGGCCCGATCGACGCGATGCTCGCCGATCCGCCGCACGAGTTCCTCGCGGCGCTCGCCCAGTCGGGCGGCACCGAGACCCAGTACGAGACGCCCGAGGCCGTCGGCATCGATTGATCGCGTGTCGATTTGGCGTCTGCGAATCCTTTGCTACAGTAGATACGCGCTGCAACGCAGAGGCCGGATTCGTCCGGCCGGTCGAAGCACGTATTCCTCGATAGCTCAATTGGCAGAGCAATCGACTGTTAATCGATAGGTTGTTGGTTCGAGTCCAACTCGAGGAGCTGCACAGAGTCCCCCGGTCCATACGGACCGGGGGATTCGTCGTTCGAGGCCGGTTTCACGAAACCGGCGGGGACGCCGTAGACTGGACCACGAGGCCCGAAGACTCCACTCTTCGGGCCTCGTTGCATGTCCGGACACCCTGTCGAGGTGACGCCGTATCGATCGTGCCGGCGTCGTGTCCCCGTCGAGGCGGTTCAGCCCTCGAGGTCGTCGCGACCCGGCAGCCAGGAGATCCCGGGCACGCCCCAGCCCGCCTTGCGGATCGCCTTCGCCGCTCGGCGCGAGTGCGGCAGTTCGAGGCGGTCCACGTAGAGCACGCCGTTGAGGTGGTCGAACTCGTGCTGCAGGATGCGTGCGCGCCAGCCGACGACCCGCAGCTCGACCGGATCACCCTCGAGGTCGGTCCCGATGAGCATGGCTGCTTCCGCGCGACGGAGCGGGTGCCGCTCGCCTGGGACGGAGAGGCAGCCCTCCGACTCGGCCTCCTCGTCGAGTTCGCCCACCGGCGGGGGACTGATCCACAGCACCGGGTTGATCGCGACGCCGCGCCACGGCTGGCCGTCGTCGTCCTCGTAGCTGTAGACGAAGAGGCGGAGCGGGACGCCGACCTGCGGGGCCGCGAGTCCGACGCCGGGAGCGAGGTCCATGGTCTCGTACATGTCGGCTACGAGCCGACGAAGATCGTCGTCCACCGTGGTGACCGGCCGGGCGACGGAGTGGAGCACCGGGTCACCGGTCACACAGATCTCGAGAATTGCCATTGCTCGAGCCTATCCGCTGGGCTCGGCCTGCCGCGCCGGGATCGGCGGGGCTGCGGGGTACCCTCGACGGGTGATCCCCTCCGCCATCGACATCGCCGACCTCGCGGACGACTTCACCCGGAACCCCTCCCAGCTGCTCGGCATCCCGTTCGCACTCCTCGGCGCGGTCTTCCTCTCGCTCGGGGCGCAATTGCAGCATCGGGGCGTGGCGAAGGTCGAGTCGTCGAGCGGCACCGACGCGACCTCAGGGCTCAACGTCGCCCAGCTCCTGGCGCTGCTCAGTCGGCCGTCCTGGGTGACCGGAACGGTGATGCTCGGGCTCGCGATCGTGCTCCAGCTCGGCAGCCTGTCCCTCGCGCCGATCACCCTCGTCCAGCCGTTGGGCGCGGTCGCGCTCGTCATCACGGCGGTGGTGAACAGCAGGATCAGCGGTGTCCGGTTGAACCGTCGATCGGTCGTCGCGATCGTCGCCTGCGTCGGCGGCGTCGGCCTGTTCGTGACGATCGCCGCGGTCTTCACGGGCGAGCACCGGATCACCGAGGCCGAGCTCGTCACGATCCTGGTGATGCTCGGCGTCGTACTCCTGGTGTTCGGGCTCGGCTTCATGGTGTTCCGCGCCCGCTTCACGGCCATCTTCTACATCGTCGGGACCGGCGTGCTCTACGGCTTCGTCGCGACGCTCGCCAAGGTCATCATCGGACGGCTGCAGCAGGGCGAGTTCGACTGGCTCACGTTCCTCTGCGGGCTCGGCCTCGTCGCCGCGAGTGCGCTCGGCGGCTACTTCGTGCAGACCGCCTACTCCTCGGGACCTCCCGACCTCGTCATCGCGGGTCTGACGGTCATCGACCCGATGATCGCCGTCGGCATCGGCATCATCGTGCTGGGGGAGGCGAGCAACGCACCGTTCTGGGCGGGCTTCGGCTTCGTCGTGGCCGGCGCGATCGCCGTGTGGGGCGTCTTCCAGCTCGCTCGCCATCACCCGCAGGTGAGCCAGACGCCGGCGGCCGCAGCAGCTGCGAAGGCCCTCGCGACCGGCGACGCGCCCGCCTGAGCCCTGGAGCCCGAACGGGCTGCAGGTATGCTTGAGCATGGCGTTCCGCGCCGCATCAGGGTCGTGAGCGACCGCCCGCACCCCCTCACATCACTGGCCAAGCACAGAGGAATCACCGATACCTTGACTTCTCCCGACGACCAGCACCTCGCGAAAGCGTCCAGCACGACGCCGACCCCCGACACCCACAAGCCGCTGCGGGTGGTCATCGGCGCCGACACCTTCTCGCCCGACGTGAACGGCGCCGCACGCTTCGCCGAGCGCCTCGCGGCCGGACTCGTCCGCCGAGGCCACGACGTCCACATCGTGGCGCCCGCGGGCTCGCGCAAGTTCGGCACGTGGAAGGAGACCCACGAGGGTCAGACGATGACGGCGCACCGCCTCTTCAGTCTCCGGTGGTACCCGCACGACTGGCTGCGCTTCGCGATGCCGTGGTCGATGCGACGGAACGCCCGGAAGATCCTCGACCGCGTCAAGCCCGACGTCGTGCACCTGCAATCGCACATCGTGGTCGGCCGTGGTCTCTCGATCGAGGCCGAGCAACGAGGCATCCGCATGGTGGCGACGAACCACATTATGCCCGACAACATCCTCGACTTCACCGTCATCCCCAAGCGCACCCAGGAGTGGCTCGTCCGGACGCAGTGGGCTGCCGCCCGTCGCGTGTTCGATCGTGCCTTCGCCGTGACGACCCCGACGCGCAAGGCCGCCGACTTCCTGGAGCAGTTCACGGGCCTGACCGGTGTGCACGCGATCTCCTGCGGGATCGAGGCCGGACAGTACACGCCGTCGTTCGAACCGCGGAAGCGGAACACCATCCTCTTCGTGGGTCGCATCACGAGCGAGAAGCAGATCGACGTGCTCCTGCGCGCGCTCACGAAACTCCCGAAGGAACTCGACGCCCACGTCGACGTCATCGGTGGCGGCGACCAGGCGAAGAACCTCGAGCAGCTGACCCAGCAGCTCGGCATCGGTGACCGCGTCCGATTCCTCGGCAAGGTGTCCGACGATGAGGTGAAGCAGGCCTACACGAACGCCACCGTCTTCGCGATGCCGTCCATCGCCGAGCTGCAGAGCATCGCGACGATGGAGGCCATGGCCTCCGGTCTCCCGGTGGTCGCGGCCGACGCCATGGCGCTGCCCCACCTCGTGCACGATCAGGTCAACGGGTACCTGTTCGAGCCGGGCAACGTCGACGCCCTGGCCGAGCGGCTCGCCACGGTACTCAGCGCCTCGCCCGAGGAGTACCGCCGGATGCAGGACGCATCGTTGGAGCTCGTCTCCGCACACGACATCGAGCGCACGCTCGACACCTTCGAAGCGCTCTACCGCGGCGAGCAGGTCGTCGACCCGACGACCGAGCGTCACACGGCGACCGCAGACCGCCAGGAATCCGCGGACTGACTCCCGCCCGGCGGGCCACTCGGTACACTGGGTTCCGCGCGGGGCGGTAGCCAAGCTGGTGAAGGCATTCGGCTCATAACCGAACGATGCGTGGGTTCAAGTCCCACCCGCCCTACCGATATCCGGTCCATGAGCTTGTCGAAGGGGCCCTTCGACAGGCTCAGGGACCGGTGCGGGGTTGCTCAGGGACCGGTGCGGGGTTACTCAGGGACCGGTGCGGGGTTACTCAGGGACCGGGATGGGGCGGCTCGGGGACCGGTGGCGTTCCGGATCGGGACGTGCGCGTTCAGTCCGCGAGGACGAGGGCGGCAGCGCCGATGAGCGGCCCGTCGGCGTCGAGCCCGGCCGGGACCACGCGCAGCTCACGGGCGTAGGCGTGCAGCGCAGCCGCGGTCGCAGCCTCTTGGACGAGGTCGAGGTAGTCGGCGGAGACCCGCGAGAAGCCGCCGCCGATCGCGACGCGTTCCAGGTCGAGCAGGGTGGTGATGCTGCAAAGGGCTTCGCCGACGGCCTCGGCGGAACGTCGGACGGCGCGGATCGCGATCTCCGTTCCCGCCGCGTAGTCGGCCCCGAGCTGTTCGCCCGTCGCGCCGGTCCATCCCTGGGCGCGCGCCCAGGCGACCGTCGCGGTCCCTGACGCAATGCCCTCCAACGTCCAGCGAGTGCCGACGGCATCCGGTTCGCGTCGGCGGAGCTGCATCTGTCCGAGGTGGCCGGCGTTGCCCGAGGTGCCGGAGACGAGTCGGGATCCGAGGATGATCCCGCCACCGATCCCGGTGGAGACGACGATGCCCATACTGTTCTCGGTTCCGCGGAGTGCGCCCTGCCAGTGCTCGGCCAGGGCGATGCAGGTGCCGTCGAGTCGGAGTTCCACCGGACCGGACGTGAAGCGCCGGACCTCCGCCACGACGGGGAAGTCGGCGAGTCGGGGGAGGTTGATCGGCGAGACGGTGCCGTGGGTCCTGCCGATGGGGCCGGCCGAACCGATCCCGACTCCGGACACCGGCCCGCCATGGGCCGAGACGCTCCGTTCGGCGGTTCGGAGGATCGACGCCGCGAGCTCCTCGCGGGTGGCCGCGGCGCCCGTCGGACCGCGGAACCGAGTACCGGGCATGATTCGTCCCTCGGCGTCGACGACGGCCGCTTCGACCTTCGTGCCGCCGATGTCGATCGCCAGGGCCTCGTGCATCACCGCTCCATCCTGGATGGCCCTCGGTCCGGGCCGGCTCCCGATCCAGCGTACTGGGAACGACACGGTTGTCATTCCTCCAGGTCATGGGGCATAATGCTCGTATCGGCGCGAGTCGAACAACTGCATACACGGAGGTCCGGTCAGCCGGACACCGACATGGATCACACTGCATGGGTCGTTGGGGAAGACGCACCCGGACGCAGTGGAGGAATCATGTCGACACCGATGACGAAGGGTGTGCTGTTCGTGCACTCGTCGCCTCGCGCGCTCTGCCCGCACCTCGAATGGGCGGCAGGTCGCGCTCTTGGCCGTGCCATCAGTTTCGACTGGGAAGACCAGCCGATCCTCCGTGGTGCGCAGCGTGCCGAGGTCTTCTGGGAAGGCCCGCACGGCACCGGAGCCGCACTCGCCTCAGCCCTGCGCGGCTGGGAGCACCTCCGCTACGAGGTGAGCGAAGACCCGGCCCAGGGCGTCGACGGTGCCCGGTGGATGCACACGCCCGACCTCGGGATCTTCTACGCACAGACCGACAGCATCGGCAACGTCGTCGTCCCGGAGGATCGCATCCGGTACGCCATGGAGGTCGGCGCCGGGAACGCCGCCGAACTCCAGCGCGAACTCCGCGTCGCGCTCGGACAGCCGTGGGACGACGAACTCGAGCCGTTCCGTCACGCCGGCGACGGGTCCTCCGTCATCTGGCTGCACAACGTGGGCTGATCCGGCCCCGCCGGCGCGGCGGCACCGCGCACGCGAGACAACTGCACAGACGACAGGGTGCCCACGTGGCGTGGACCGTGCGAGGTCGGTGGCACTCCCGGCAGACACGAGGTGACGAAACGGCGGCACCCTGGTCAGTAGACGACGACGGGTCGTGGTGCATGCACCACGACCCGTCGTCGTCTCCGTCGCGGACGGCTCAGTAGCTCCGGAACGCGACGACCGCGTTGTGGCCGCCGAACCCGAACGAGTTGCTGATGGCGAGCAGGTCGCCGGACCCGAGCTCACGCGGCGTCGTGACGACGTCGAGCGGGATCTCCGGGTCCTGGTTGTCGAGGTTGATGGTCGGTGGGATGACCCGGTGGTGCAGGGCGAGCGCCGTGTAGGCCGCTTCGATGGCACCCGCGCCGCCGAGGAGGTGGCCGGTCGAGGCCTTGGTCGCCGTCACGGCGATGTCGTCGAGGTGGGCACCGAAGACCCGACGCAGCGCGTTGTACTCCGCGATGTCGCCGACAGGCGTGCTCGTGGCGTGTGCGTTGACGTGCACGACGTCGTCGAGCGACGCGCCGCCGTTCTCGACGGCCGCACGCATGGCGCGGGCCGCAGCCGAACCCTCGGGGTCGGGAGCGGTGATGTGGTAAGCGTCGCTCGTCACCGCACCACCGAGGAGCTCGGCGTAGATGCGGGCGCCACGGGCCTTGGCGTGCTCCTCTGTCTCGACGATGAGTGCTGCCGCGCCCTCACCGAGGACGAAGCCGTCGCGGTCGACGTCATAGGGACGCGAGGCGATGGCGGGGTCGTCGTTGCGCTTGGACAACGCCTGCATCGCTGCGAAGGACGCGAGCGGGAGCGGGTGGATGGCGGCTTCGGAGCCACCGGCCACGACGATGTCGGCGAGGCCGGCCTGGAGGTGGTCGTAGGCGTTGGCGAGCGACTCGGTGCTGGAGGCGCAGGCCGAGACGACGGTGCGCTCTCCGCCTCGGGCACCGAGGTCCATGCCGATCGCCGCCGCCGGGCCGTTCGGCATGAGCATCGGGACGGTCATGGGGAGGACGCGGCGGGGGCCCTTCTCGCGCAGGGTGTCCCAGGCGTCGAGGAGCGTCCACACGCCGCCGATGCCGGTGGCCCAGTCGACGAGGAGTCGCTCCGGGTCGACCTCGGGGGCGCCGGCGTCCTGCCAGGCCTCGCGCGCGGCGATCAGGGCGAACTGGCTCGACGGGTCGAGGCGCTTGACCTCACGGCGATCGAGGATGTCCGCGGTGGGGACGGCGGCCTGTGCGGCGAAGCGTACGGGCAGCTCGAGTTCTTCAGCCCACGGCTGCTCGAGACGGCTCGCACCGCTCTTGCCGGCGAGGAGGTTGTCCCAGGAGTCGGTGGCGTTGCCGCCGAGGGGAGTGGTGGCACCGATGCCGGTGATGACGATGCGTTTGGTGGTCATTCAGTCAAACCTTCTGTGGAGACGACGAGGGGGTCCGAGCCCTGCGGCGGTCGAGCCCGTGTCCGGACGGACGAGCCGCCTCGAACGCCGAAGGGCCGGTCGGCCAACTGCCGGCCGACCCTTCAGCACTGCGCTGGGACTAGCCCTGAGCCTTGACGATGAAGTCGACGGCGTCGCCGACGGTCTTCAGGTTCTTGACCTCTTCGTCCGGGATCTTCACGTCGAACTTCTCCTCCGCGTTGACGACGATGGTCATCATGGAGATCGAGTCGATGTCGAGGTCGTCGGTGAACGACTTGTCCAGCTCGACGGTGTCGGTCGCGATGCCGGTCTCGTCGTTGATCAGCTCGGCCAGGCCGGCGAGGACTTCTTCGGTGGACAGTGCCATTGTTCTACTCCTTGGGTGAGGTTTGACCGTAGTCGAGTGTAGTCGCGTCGGGCGTCCTGCTACGGCAGGACGACGACCTGAGCGCCGAAGACCAGTCCGGCACCGAACCCGATCTGCAGGGCGAGGCCGCCGCTGAGCTCGGGGTGCCCCTGGAGGAGCCGGTGGGTGGCGAGCGGGATGGATGCCGCCGAGGTGTTGCCGGTGGTCTCGATGTCGCGCGCGATGACGACGGTCTCCGGCAGCTTGAGCTGCTTGGCGAACTCGTCGACGATGCGCATGTTGGCCTGGTGGGGGATGAAGGCTGCGAGATCGGAGGCTTCGACGCCCGCTTCCTCCAGGGCCTGCTTGGCGACCTTGGCCATCTCCCAGACCGCCCACCGGAAGACCGTCTGGCCCTCCTGGCGCAGGGTCGGCCAGGCGGCGGTGCCGTCGCGGAACTCGGTGAGCGTGCCGCTCATGCCGACGGCGTCGGCCTTCGAGCCGTCGGATCCCCACACGGTGGGGGAGATGCCGGGGAATTCGCTCGGGCCGACGACGGCCGCGCCTGCTCCGTCGCCGAGGAGGAACGAGATCGACCGGTCGGTCGGATCGACGATGTCGGACAGCTTCTCGGCGCCGATGACGAGCGCGTAGTGGGCCGCGCCCGATCGGATGAGCGCGTCGGCCTGGGCGATCGCGTAGGCGTATCCGGCACACGCGGCGTTGAGGTCGTAGGCGGCAGCAGGGTTCGCTCCGACGCGGTCGGCCACGACGGCCGCCATCGACGGGGACTGCTGGACGTTGCTGATCGTCGCGATGAGGACGAGGTCGACCTGCTCGGCCGAGATGCCTGCGGCCGCGATGGCCTCCGCACCGGCTTCGGCTGCGAGGTCGACGGCGCTGACGTCCGCGGACGCCCGCGTGCGGGTGACGATGCCGGTACGCTGCTGGATCCACTCGTCGGACGAGTTGATCGGACCGACGAGGTCGTCGTTCGGGACGCTGAGGTCTCCGCGAGCTGCGCCGAGGCCGAGGATGCGGGTGAACTCGGGACCGCGCGACTGCTTGAGGGTGGGGGTGGTCATTGACTGGTTCTCCGTCTGCGCTACTGCTGGGCGATGAGGTCGAGGGCTGCCGGCAGGTCGTCGGGGGTCTTGATGGCGACCGTCGGCACGCCCTTCAGGCCGCGACGTGCGAGTCCGGTGAGCGCCCCGGCGGGGGCGAGCTCGATGAGTCCGGTGATCCCTGCGGCGCTGAACGCGTCCATGCACAGGTCCCAGCGTACCGGGGAGGCGACCTGGCCGATGAGGAGGTCGAAGAACGCCGTACCCGAGGTGACCTCGGTGCCGTCGTGGTTCGTCCAGATGCGGAGCGTCGGGTCCTGGGGCTCGACCGTGCGGCTCGCGCCGGCCAGCCAGTCGCGGGCCGACTGCATGTAGCTCGTGTGGAAGGCGCCTGCGACCTGCAGCGGGATCACCCGAGTGCCCTTGAGCGGCTCGTCGGCGAGGCGGGCGAGGGCGTCGTGCGCGCCGGCGACGACGATCTGGCCGCCGCCGTTGTAGTTGGCGGGCTCCAGCCCGAAGGAACGGACGTGCGCGACGACGGCGTCCTGGTCGCCACCGAGGACGGCACTCATGCCCGTCGGGGTGGTGGCTGCGGCTTCGGCCATGGCCACGGCGCGTTCGCTCACGAAGCTCATCGCGTCGCTGTCCGACAGGATGCCGGCGCCATAGGCCGCGGTGATCTCGCCGACGGAGTGTCCGGCGATGCCGCCGAACGGCGCGGCGTCGGTGGGGAGGGCCTTCCGCAGGGCGTCC
This sequence comes from Plantibacter sp. MMLR14_011, assembly GCF_001865025.1. Lineage (NCBI taxonomy): Bacteria > Bacillati > Actinomycetota > Actinomycetes > Micrococcales > Microbacteriaceae > Plantibacter > Plantibacter sp. MMLR14_011. The sequence goes on along the minus strand of NZ_MJGW01000017.1, from coordinate 9,088 downwards.
AAGGCGACGATGCCGGCCGCGACGATGAGTGGCTGGGCCACCGCGGTGTCGCGGATGGTGTCGGCGTCGGAGACGGTGCCGTGCTTGACGAGGTCGAGTCCGGCTTCGTCGGAGAAGCGCGCGAGCGCGTCCTTCGCGGAGGCGTCCTGCAACCAGGGGTCGAGGAAGCCGGGGGTTTGGGAGCCCTGTCCAGGGCAGGCGATGACGATCACCGCTCTAGTCTGCCAACCGGAGGACGCCCAGCAGTGGAGCAACACCACGAACCTTTCGAAAATGTGTTGTGTGGACTCCACAACACGGACCGGTCGAACGGCCGAGCGAGCGTCAGGAGGTCAGCCGGCGTCGGGACGGCTCGGGCTCAGCGATGGCACCGAGGATGAGGGCCGCCTGCAGGATGAGCGACTCGCGGGCACCGGTCGCGTCCCAGCCGATGACCTCGGAGACCCGCTTGAGGCGGTACCGGACCGTGTTGGGGTGCACGAACAGCTCGCGCGCCGTCGCTTCGAGCGAGCGGCCGTTGTCGAGGTAGCACCAGAGCGTCGTCACGAGCTCGCCGGAGTAATCCTTGAGCGGGCGGTAGACCCGCTCGATGAGCGTGGTCTTCGCGAGGTTGTCGCCGGCGAGGGCGCGCTCCGGAAGGAGGTCGTCCGCCGCGACCGGTCGAGGTGCGTGACGCCAGGACTTCGCCACGGCGAACCCGGCGAGGGCGGCCTTCGCGCTCCGTGACGCCTCGATGAGGGAGGGCACGGCGTGACCGAGCACCAGGTGCCCCGGACCGAACCCGTGCTCGAGCTTGGCGGCGATGTCGAGGAAGGTGAGTTGTGAGCTCGTGCGGGCGTCTGCGGCCGCCTGTTCCGCCTCGTCGACGGGCTCACCGTCTCCGGGCTCGGTGCTGGGCAGCTCGGCGCGACCGAGGACGAGCACGAGCCGGTTGCCCTGGACGCCGATGAGGACGTCGGCGTCGAGGTGTCGGGCGGTCCGGCGGAGCATGTCGACATCGAGCACCCGTGGGGTCGTCCCGACCAGGACGCAGGCCTCCCCGTGACCGTGCCACCCGAGGGCGGCGATCCGGCTGGGCAACTCGTCGTCGGCCTCGCCACTGAGGATCGAGTCGACGACGAGGGCCTCGAGGCGGGCGTCCCAGAGTCCGCGGGCTTCGGCCGCACGGGCGTACACATCGGCCGAGGCGAACGCGATGTCGCGTGAGTAGAGGAGGATCGCCTCGCGGAGGTCGACGCTCCCGGACGCGACGCGCTCCTCGACGACCTCGACGGTGACCTTGATGAGTTGCAGCGTCTGCTGCAGGCTGACGGAACGGAGCAGCTCGCGAGGAGCCGCCCCGAACACGTCGGCGGCGATCCACGGTGTCGACCGGGGATCGTCGAACCACGAGATGAACGAACTGATGCCCGCCTGAGCCACCAGGCCGACCGCTGAGCGGCGGCCTGGTGGCATCTCGGCGTACCAGGGAAGGGTGTCCTCGAGGCGTTTGAGCGTCGCGGTCGCGAGCTCGCCCGAGATCCGGCGGAGCCAGTCGAGTGTCTCGGCCTTCGTCTTCGTCTTCGTCACCGTGGTAGCGATGGAATCAGCTCTCGCCACCCGCGTTGCCGGTGTTGCCGGCGTTCACGTCGTGGAGGCGGTAGCGGTCGATCGCCTGCTGCGGGAGGCTCGCATCGACCTCACCTCGAGCAGCGAGCTGCTGGAGGGTGCGGACGACGAGCGACGGGCCGTCGATCTTGAAGAAGCGACGGGCAGCGGCGCGCGTGTCGGAGAAGCCGAAGTCGTCGGCCCCCAGCGTCGCGAAGTCGCCCGGCACGAACTGACGGATCTGGTCCGGCACGGCGTGCATGTGGTCGGTCACGGCGACGAACGGGCCTGCGGCACCGCTCAGCTTCTCCGTGACGTAGGGCACACGACGCTCCTCCTGCGGGTGCAGGAAGTTGTGCTGGTCGGCGGAGAGACCGTCGCGACGGAGCTCGGTCCAGCTGGTGACGCTCCAGACGTCTGCGGAGACACCCCAGTCGTCGGCGAGGAGCTGCTGCGCCTCGATCGCCCACGGGACCGCTACGCCGGAGGCCATGAGCTGGGCCTTCGGGCCCTGCTTGTCGCTCGTGCTGATGCGGTGGATGCCGCGCACGATGCCGTCGACGTCGACACCCTCGGGTTCGACCGGCTGGACGAGCGGCTCGTTGTACACCGTGAGGTAGTACATGACGTTCGGGTCCTGGTGCTCGCCGCCGTACATGCGCTCGATACCGCTCCGCACGATGTGCGCGATCTCGTAGCCGTAGGCCGGGTCGTAGCTCACGACCGCGGGGTTCGAGGAGGAGAGGAGCAGCGAGTGGCCGTCGGCGTGCTGGAGGCCCTCACCCGTGAGCGTCGTGCGACCGGCGGTCGCGCCGATCATGAAGCCGCGGGTCATCTGGTCGCCGGCTGCCCAGATGGCGTCTGCGGTGCGCTGGAAACCGAACATCGAGTAGAAGACGTAGACCGGGATGAGCGGCTCGCCCTGCACCGAGTACGAGGTTCCGATCGCCGAGAAGGCCGCGATGGCACCCGCCTCGTTGATACCGACGTGCACGATCTGACCCTGCGGGCTCTCCTTGTAGGCGAGGAGGAGTTCGCGGTCCACCGAGGTGTAGTGCTGACCGTTCGGGTTGTAGATCTTCGCACTCGGGAAGAACGCGTCCATGCCGAAGGTGCGTGCCTCGTCGGGGATGATCGGGACGATCCGGTTGCCGAAGTCCTTGGCGCGGAGGAGGTCCTTCAGCAGTCGGACGAACGCCATGGTGGTGGCGATCTCCTGCGTGCCGGAGCCCTTCTTCGCCGCCGCGTAGGCGGAGTCGTCGGGCAGGTTCAGCTGCGTGTACTTGCTGCGACGCTCGGGGACGTAGCCGCCGAGCGCGCGGCGACGCTCGTGCAGGTACTGGATCGCCTCGTCGTCCTCGCCCGGGTGGTAGTACGGCGGGAGGTAGGGGTTCTCCTCGAGCTGCGAGTCGGTGATCGGGATGCGCATGGTGTCCCTGAAGGTCTTCAGGTTGTCGAGCGTCATCTTCTTCATCTGGTGGGTCGCGTTGCGGCCCTCGAAGCTCGGGCCGAGGCCGTAGCCCTTGATGGTGTGCGCGAGGATGACCGTCGGCTGGCCCTTGTGCTCGCTCGCCGCCTTGAACGCCGCGTAGACCTTGCGGTAGTCGTGTCCGCCGCGCTTGAGGTTCCAGACCTGGTCGTCGCTGTAGCCCTCGACGAGCTTCAGGGCGCGCTCGTCGCGGCCGAAGAAGTTCTCGCGGACGTAGGCGCCGTCTTCCGTCTTGTACGTCTGGAAGTCGCCGTCGGGCGTGACGTTCATGAGGTTGAGGAGTGCGCCGTCGGTGTCGCGGTTGAGGAGGTCGTCCCATTCGCGGCCCCAGATGACCTTGATGACGTTCCAGCCGGCACCGCGGAAGAAGCTCTCGAGCTCCTGGATGATCTTGCCGTTCCCTCGGACGGGGCCGTCGAGGCGCTGCAGGTTGCAGTTGATTACGAAGTTGAGGTTGTCGAGGCCCTCGTTCGCCGCGACCTGGAGCTGACCGCGGCTCTCGACCTCGTCCATCTCGCCGTCGCCGAGGAAGGCCCAGACCTGCTGGTCGCTGGCGTCCTTGATGCCACGGTTCGTGACGTACTTGGCGAGGTGCGCCTGGTAGATCGCGTTGATCGGGCCGAGACCCATGGAGACCGTCGGGAACTGCCAGAAGTCCGGCATGAGGCGCGGGTGCGGGTATGAGGAGAGCCCGTGCGGCGCGTGCGACTTCTCCTGGCGGAAGCCGTCGAGCTGGTCGGTGCTGAGGCGGCCCTCGAGGAAGGCGCGGGCGTAGGTGCCGGGGGAGGCGTGGCCCTGGATGTAGATCTGGTCGCCACCGCCCGGGGCGTCCTGGCCGCGGAAGAAGTGGTTGAAGCCGACCTCGTAGAGCGCGGCCGAAGACGCGTAGGTGGAGATGTGTCCGCCGACACCGATGCCGGGGCGCTGCGCGCGGTGCACGGTCATGGCCGCGTTCCAGCGGATCCAGGCACGGTAGCGGCGCTCGATGTCCTCGTCGCCCGGGAAGTCGGGCTCGTTCTCCGAGGCGATGGTGTTGATGTAGTCGGTGGTGGGCACCATCGGCACACCGAGGTGCAGTTCCTTCGAGCGCTTGAGGAGGCTCAGCATGATGTCGCGGCCGCGCCCGCGGCCACGTTCGTCGACGAGGGCGTCGAGGGACTCATTCCACTCGGACGTCTCCTCAGGATCGGCGTCTACGTGGTTGGACGAGTATGGATCCTGGTCGTGAACAGTCACCGTCGACCTTTCTCTCGTGGCAGATCGTGCCTGGGTTGTGATGGTGAACTCCATGCGTCCTGATGGGTATGGACGCGGGCGCCACCTTTCACCCTATCCGGTCACCCCAGGGAACGGTGACCGAGCGGCGCACCCCTCCGGGTTTGTGCAGCTGCGGTGCGGGGTTAGGATGTGTGACCGGATCGGACCCGTCCACCGCTCGGGCGATCCGGAGCAGGCGAACCCGCCTGAAAGGACCCTCATGGCACTCGAGAACGACACCCTGGCACCCGACTTCGAACTGGCGAACCAGTTCGGCGAACTCGTCAGGTTGAGTCAGTTCCGCGGCAGTTCGGCTGTCGCCCTCGTCTTCTTCCCGCTGGCGTTCTCGGGGACCTGCACGGGGGAGCTGTGCGAGCTCCGCGACAACCTCAGCCTGTTCACGGACGACCAGGTCACGCTCGTCGGTATCTCCGTCGACTCCAAGCACACGCTGCGGGCGTGGGCGGAGCAGGAGCAGTACGGCTTCCAGCTGCTCGCCGACTTCTGGCCGCACGGCCAGGTCGCCAAGGAGTACGGGGTGTTCCTGCAGGAGAAGGGGTTCGCGAACCGCGCGACCTTCCTCATCGACCAGCAGGGCATCATCCGTGAGAGCTTCATCACGGCACCGGGCGAGGCTCGCTCGCTCGCGGCCTACCGCGCCGCGCTCGAAGAGCTGCGTCAGCCGGCCTGAGCCGTCTCCCGCGCCGGTCGATCCGGTTCGCCGGGCGTCTCAGCCGGTGATGGCGATCTCGGGCGCGCGCTCGTATCGGATGAACCGGTAGGGGACACCGGTCCGAGATTCCGACCAGCCGTGTGCCGGGTCGATCGTGACCGGCACCCACTCCTCGCCGATGGTCGGTGCGAAGGTGTCGCCCGCGACGTCGAGGTCGAGTTCGGTCACCTCGAGGCGGTCGGCGAGCGCGAGCGCTTCGGCGAAGAGACCGGCGCCGCCGGTGACCCACGCTCGGCCGTCTCCGGCAAGCTGCGCCGCTTCGAACGCGTCCTTGAGGGAGTGCGCGACGATGGCGCCGTCGGCGGACCAGGCGTGATCGCGGGTGACGACGATGTTCGGGCGTCCTGGGAGCGGACGGAACCGCGGGGGGAGTGAATCCCAGGTGCGACGTCCCATGATCACCGCGTCCGAGCCGGTGAGCGCCTTGAAGTGCGCGAGGTCCTCGGGGACGTGCCAGGGCATGTCGCCGTCGGCTCCGATGACGCCGTTGTGGGCCTGAGCCCAGATGAGCGCCAGGCTCATACGGCGACGGCCGCGCGGATGGCGGGGTGGTGCTGGTAGTCGACGATCTCGAGGTCGTCGTACTCCACGGCGAAGATGCTGTCGCGCTTCGTGTTGATGCGCAGCTGTGGGTAGGGGAACGGTGCGCGCGTGAGCTGCTCCGTCACCTGCTCGACGTGGTTGTCGTAGATGTGGCAGTCGCCGCCGGTCCACACGAAGTCGCCGACCTCGAGGCCGACCTGCTCCGCGACGAGGTGGGTGAGGAGCGCGTAGCTGGCGATGTTGAAGGGGACGCCGAGGAAGAGGTCTGCGCTGCGCTGGTAGAGCTGGCAGGAGAGCTTGCCGTCGGCGACGTAGAACTGGAAGAAGGCGTGGCACGGGGCGAGCGCCATGTTGGGGATGTCGGCGACGTTCCACGCGGAGACGATGATCCGGCGCGAGTTCGGGTCGGTGCGCAGCTGGTCGATGACCTGCGAGATCTGGTCGATGTGCGAGCCGTCGGGGGTCGGCCAGGACCGCCACTGCACGCCGTACACGGGGCCGAGTTCGCCTTGGTCGTCGGCCCATTCGTCCCAGATGGACACGCCGTGTTCCTGCAGCCAGCGGACGTTGCCGTCGCCGCGGAGGAACCAGAGGAGTTCGTAGGCGATGGACTTCCAGTGCACCCGCTTGGTGGTGATGAGCGGGAAGCCCTGGGAGAGGTCGAAGCGGAGCTGGCGGCCGAACACACTGCGCGTGCCGGTTCCGGTGCGGTCGCCTTTGGCGGCGCCGTGCTCGAGCGTGTCGCGCAGGAGGTCTTCGTACGGGGTGGGGATCGTCGTATCCATCCCCTCGATCGTACGGCCAGCGACCGTCACCGCGCCCGACCGATCGTCCGGTGTCGTGTCGGAGCCATGAGACCGGGGTCGTGGAGCGTTCCGGCTTCGACGGAGACTCCGGCTAGACTCGACGAGTCGCATCGGATGATTCCATCCGATCGCGGGCCTTTAGCTCAGCTGGTAGAGCGCCACGTTTACACCGTGGATGTCGTCGGTTCGATCCCGGCAGGGCCCACCGGAGAAGAAGCCCCGAGATCATGCGGATCTCGGGGCTTCTTCGTATCCACGGCCCGCCGGCAGGGCTTGGCTCCCCCTGTCGGCCGGTTCCCATGGCGTCCCCGCGGTTTGACTGGCGTGTGGTCAAGATCCTCGAGTCATGTTCATTTGTTAAGACATTCTGTGTATGCTGGTTCTGGCCGCATCGAACAGCTCACAGAAAGTTGTACAGAGACGTATGACCGCTCCATCAGCCATCACGTACGACGTCGTCACCATGGGACGCGTCGGCGTCGACATCTACCCGTTGCAGGACGGCATCGGCCTCGAGGACGTCGACACCTTCGGCAAGTACCTCGGGGGGAGCGCCGCCAACGTCGCTGTCGCCGCCGCCCAGCACGGGCACCCGACGGCGCTCATCAGCAGAACGGGTGACGACCCCTTCGGTCGATACGTCCACCGCGAACTCGGACGCCTCGGCGTCGCTGACGAGTTCGTCGGTTGGGAGACGGACTTGCAGACACCGGTCACCTTCTGCGAGATCTTCCCGCCGGACGACTTCCCGTTGTACTTCTACCGGAAGCCGAAAGCGCCTGATCTGACGATCACGTCGAAGTCCCTCGACCTCGACGCGATCTACCGCGCCAAGGTGTTCTGGGCGACGGTGACGGGGCTCAGCGAGGAACCGAGCCGCTCGGCCCACTTCACCGCGTGGGAAGCCCGCGCCCGCCGGCCGCTGACGATCCTCGACCTCGACTACCGTCCGATGTTCTGGAACTCGGCCGAGCAGGCTTCCACCCAGGTCGGGCGAGCGCTCGAACACGTCACGGTCGCGGTCGGCAACCGCGAGGAATGCGAGGTCGCTGTCGGCGAGACGGAGCCCCACCGCGCTGCAGACGCCTTGCTGGAACGCGGCGTCGAACTCGCCATCGTCAAACAGGGTCCGAAGGGGGTCCTCGCCAAGACGCGCGACGAGACCGTCGAGGTCCCGCCGTACTTCGTGGACGTCGTGAACGGACTCGGCGCGGGGGACAGCTTCGGTGGCGCCCTCTGCCACGGACTCATCGAAGGGTGGGGTCTCGAGAAGATCCTGCGGTTCGCCAACATCGCCGGAGCGATCGTCGCGTCGCGGCGTGAGTGCTCGACAGCCATGCCGAACTCCGCCGAGGTGCTCGAGATCCTCGACACCATCAGCGCCGTCGGTGCAGCAGACCTCGGAGGTGCCCGATGACCATCGTGAACAACGCCAGGACATCGCGGTTCCTCCGCGAAAGTGAATTCGAGCGCCTGCGCGAGGTCCGCGCATCCGACCCGGCCGCCATCGCCCGCGCCCATGCCGGCCGACGTCGGCGCGAGCTGATCCGCGGCGACGGCCGACTCTTCATCGTCGCTGCCGACCACCCGGCTCGCGGAGCCCTCGGTGTGCGCGACGAGTCGATGGCCATGGCCGACCGGTACGAGCTCCTGGACCGCCTTGCGCTCGCGCTCTCGCGTCCTGGTGTCGACGGCGTGCTGGGCACCCCGGACATCATCGACGACCTCTCCCTCCTCGGTCTGCTCGACGACAAGGTCGTGGTCGGATCGATGAACCGGGGTGGGCTGCGCGGCGCCGCGTTCGAGATGGACGACCGGTTCACCGGCTACGACATTCCCGGGATCGTCCGAGACGGTCTCGACTTCGCCAAGACACTCCTCCGAGTGAACCTCGGCGATGCCGGATCGGTCGCGACCATTGAAGCGAACGCCCGTGCCGTCGATCAGGCGGTCGAAGCTCGCGTGCCGATCATGCTCGAACCGTTCATGAGCGAGTGGCGCGAGGGACGGATCGTCAACGACCTCTCAGTCGAGGCGGTCATCACCTCGATCGCCATCGCGTCCGGCCTCGGATCGAGTTCGGCCTACACCTGGATGAAACTGCCGGTCGTCGAGGACATGGAACGCGTCATGGCTGCCACCTCGATGCCGACACTCCTGCTCGGTGGCGAGCCGAACGGCCATCAGGACGACGTCTACTCGTCCTGGGAACGAGCCCTCGAATTGCCCGGTGTCCGCGGGCTGGTCGTCGGACGCACCTTGATCTACCCCGCCGACGGCGACGTCTCCGCTGCAGTCGACACCGCGGCGGGGCTCGTCCACGCCGACCTCCCCTCCTGAGCCTCCCGATCCGCCGCGATCGCTGATCCTTCACAGATTGGAACCACCCGCATCATGAGCACTGACTCCCTCCCCGTCGTCCCGCACTGGATCGACGGAGCCGAAGCCCCCTCCAGTTCCGGTCGCACCGCCCCGGTCTACGACCCGGCACTCGGTGTCGCGACGAAGCACGTCGCGCTCGCGAACCAGGACGAGATCGCAGCAGCTGTCGCATCGGCTGCCAAGGCGTTCCCGGCCTGGCGCGACCTGTCGCTCGCGAAGCGTCAGCAGATCGTGTTCAAGTTCCGTGAGCTGCTCGAGGCGAAGAAGGGTGAGCTGGCGGAGATCATCACC
>NZ_MJGW01000016.1:0-740 GCF_001865025.1 Plantibacter sp. MMLR14_011 | reverse complement strand
CTGCTCGCGGATGATCTGCTGGTAGTCCCACACCGTGTTGAAGATCTCCCCGATCGCCAACGGCGTCGTCGTGTGCTGCCGCACGAGGCGCAACGCCTCCGGATTCTCCGCCGGCGTGCAGTCCTCCAGCCAGAACAGGTCATACGGCTCCAGCGACTTCCCAAGCTTCGCGGCCTGGATCGGCGTCATCCGGTGATGCCCGTCATGCAACAACGGCAACTCCGGACCGAACTCGTTCCGCACCGCCTCGAACACCGTCGGCAGGTGACGCAGGTACGACCTCGTGTCCCAGTCCTCCTCGTTCGGCAGGCCGCCACGCTGCGCCGGCTCGTGGTCGTAGCGGACGCCGGTGTTGCCCTCGAACGTCGCGTTCGACGCGATGCCGTAGATCGACTGCAACCCCGGCACCGCCGTCTGGATCCGGATGGCCTGATACCCCTGCGCCTGATGCTCGCGCACACTGTCGAACAACTCCTCGTTGCTCTTCCCCGACGCATGCCCGTAGGCGAGCAGCCCCGTCCGGGACGCACCGCCCAGCAACTGGTACACCGGCATGCCCGCAGCCTTGCCCTTGATGTCCCACAACGCCATATCGACCGCCGCAATCGCCGCCATCGTCACCGGCCCCCGACGCCAATACGCCGACCGATACAGGAACTGCCACGTGTCCTCGATCCGCGACGCATCACGGCCCAGCAACAACGGCACCACGTGCTCGGACAGATACGCCACCACCGCCA
>NZ_MJGW01000015.1:0-416 GCF_001865025.1 Plantibacter sp. MMLR14_011 | reverse complement strand
ACCGAATGATCGAGATCGCACGCTCTGGCCCGTCTGCCGCAGCCCGGTGCCCGACAAGTGCCGTCCCGGAGGCGCACCGCCCGTTGGAGATCGGCGGGAACGCGGTACTGGCCCCGCCCGACGGAAAGGACTGCGCCGGTTTCCGGTTGGACGAGGATCCGGGTGAAGCTGGGGGCGTTCACGGCGATACGTGCTGCGGTCTCAGGGTCGATGGGCCCGTAGCCGTCCAGCGTCGCCGGGGCATCGCTCACGCCGGCCATCGTGAGCGCCGGGACCGTGATCTGCACGGTCGGCTTGATGTGCTCCTGCACTTCGACCGGGTGCGGCAGGACCGGGCTCGTCATGACGTCGTCGGGCGTGACTCCGGTGAGCGCAAGCGCCGCCAGGGCGTCGGCCTGCAGTTGTGCGCACGTGCG
>NZ_MJGW01000014.1:0-270 GCF_001865025.1 Plantibacter sp. MMLR14_011 | reverse complement strand
CACGACCGTGTTCCCGGCCGCGATCGCGATCGGGAAGAACCACATCGGCACCATCGCGGGGAAGTTGAACGGCGAGATGATGCCCACCACCCCGAGCGGCTGCTTCGTGGAGTACACGTCGACACCGGTCGAGACCTGCTCGGAGAACTCACCCTTGAGGTGGTGCGCGAGACCGGTCGCGAACTCCACGACCTCCTGCCCACGGGTGATCTCACCCAGCGCGTCGGAGACGACCTTGCCGTGCTCCGCGGTGATGATCTCCGCCAGCTC
>NZ_MJGW01000013.1:0-5675 GCF_001865025.1 Plantibacter sp. MMLR14_011 | reverse complement strand
TTAACGCAAAATGGCCACCCAAGAACCTTGGGTGGCCATTTCAACGAAGAAGTCCGGCGGTGTCCTACTCTCCCACAGGGTCCCCCCTGCAGTACCATCGGCGCAAAGAGTCTTAGCTTCCGGGTTCGGAATGTGACCGGGCGTTTCCCTCTCGCTATGGCCGCCGAAACACTATTGATGTATCAAAGTGAACAAGCAAACCAACACGCTGTGCGAACACAGTGGTGTTGTTTGCGGGTTCTCGACCGTACATCGAGAACCACTCAGTGGACGCGTAGCATCTTCGTATTCAAACAAAGAAAGTGTTATCAAATTATCGGCTTATTAGTACCGGTCAGCTCCGAGAGTCTTTCGTCCTCTCTTCCACATCCGGCCTATCAACCCAGTAGTCTGGCTGGGAGCCTCTCGCCCGAAGGCATGGAAATCTCATCTTAAGGCCGGCTTCCCGCTTAGATGCTTTCAGCGGTTATCCATCCCGAACGTAGCTAATCAGCGGTGCTCCTGGCGGAACAACTGACACACCAGAGGTTCGTCCAACCCGGTCCTCTCGTACTAGGGTCAGATCCTTTCAAATTTCCTGCGCGCGCAGCGGATAGGGACCGAACTGTCTCACGACGTTCTAAACCCAGCTCGCGTACCGCTTTAATGGGCGAACAGCCCAACCCTTGGGACCTACTCCAGCCCCAGGATGCGACGAGCCGACATCGAGGTGCCAAACCATGCCGTCGATATGGACTCTTGGGCAAGATCAGCCTGTTATCCCCGAGGTACCTTTTATCCGTTGAGCGACAGCGCTTCCACAAGCCACTGCCGGATCACTAGTCCCGACTTTCGTCCCTGCTCGACTTGTCAGTCTCACAGTCAAGCTCCCTTGTGCACTTACACTCGACACCTGATTGCCAACCAGGTTGAGGGAACCTTTGGGCGCCTCCGTTACTTTTTGGGAGGCAACCGCCCCAGTTAAACTACCCACCAGGCACTGTCCCTGAACCGGATTACGGTTCGAAGTTAGATATCCAGAGTGACCAGAGTGGTATTTCAACAATGACTCCACCTGAACTAGCGTCCAAGCTTCAACGTCTCCCACCTATCCTACACAAGCCACACCGAACACCAATACCAAGCTGTAGTAAAGGTCACGGGGTCTTTCCGTCCTGCTGCGCGTAACGAGCATCTTTACTCGTAATGCAATTTCGCCGAGTTCGCGGTTGAGACAGCTGGGAAGTCGTTACGCCATTCGTGCAGGTCGGAACTTACCCGACAAGGAATTTCGCTACCTTAGGATGGTTATAGTTACCACCGCCGTTTACTGGGGCTTAAATTCTCAGCTTCGCCTTGCGGCTAACCGTTCCTCTTAACCTTCCAGCACCGGGCAGGCGTCAGTCCGTATACATCGTCTTGCGACTTGGCACGGACCTGTGTTTTTAGTAAACAGTCGCTTCCCACTGGTCTCTGCGGCCTTCAAACGCTTTCGGAGCAAGTCCTAATACGCCTCAGGCCCCCCTTCTCCCGAAGTTACGGGGGCATTTTGCCGAGTTCCTTAACCACGATTCTCTCGATCTCCTTAGTATTCTCTACCTGACCACCTGAGTCGGTTTGGGGTACGGGCCACTAGAACCTCGCGTCGATGCTTTTCTTGGCAGCATAGGATCACCTACTATCCCTTACGGGTCCGTATCGTGTCTCAGCCTTCACGAGAGACGGATTTGCCTATCTCTCAGCCTACGCACTTACACCGGGACAACCATCGCCCGGCATAGGCTACCTTCCTGCGTCACACCTGTTAATACGCTAAACGCACCAGCATGGGGTCGAGCGTTAGACCGGACCCATCATCCCCGAAGGGAATCAGTCGTCCGGGTTAGGACTCTTAGCACCACTGGATTGTCTTGGGCGGTTCTTCGCGGGTACGGGAATATCAACCCGTTGTCCATCGACTACGCCTGTCGGCCTCGCCTTAGGTCCCGACTTACCCAGGGAAGATTAGCTTGACCCTGGAACCCTTGGTCTTTCGGAGGACATGTTTCTCACATGTCTTTCGCTACTCATGCCTGCATTCTCACTCGTGTAGCGTCCACGGCTGGTTTACACCGCCGCTTCACTCGCCACACGACGCTCTCCTACCCATCAATACGGCTGGACCACGAAGGCCTACCAAAAATATCAATGCCACAACTTCGGTGGCGTGCTTGAGCCCCGTTACATTGTCGGCGCGGAATCACTTGACCAGTGAGCTATTACGCACTCTTTCAAGGGTGGCTGCTTCTAAGCCAACCTCCTGGTTGTCTGTGCAACTCCACATCCTTTCCCACTTAGCACGCGCTTTGGGACCTTAGTTGGTGGTCTGGGTTGTTTCCCTCTCGACGATGAAGCTTATCCCCCACCGTCTCACTGCTGCGCTCTCACTTACCGGCATTCGGAGTTTGGCTGACGTCAGTAAGCTTTTGGGCCCCATCGGCCATCCAGTAGCTCTACCTCCGGCAAGAAACACGCAACGCTGCACCTAAATGCATTTCGGAGAGAACCAGCTATCACGAAGTTTGATTGGCCTTTCACCCCTATCCACAGCTCATCCCCTCAGTTTTCAACCTAAGTGGGTTCGGTCCTCCACGACGTCTTACCGTCGCTTCAACCTGGCCATGGATAGATCACTTCGCTTCGGGTCTAGGACATGCGACTGAATCGCCCTATTCAGACTCGCTTTCGCTACGGCTACCCCACACGGGTTAACCTCGCCACATATCGCTAACTCGCAGGCTCATTCTTCAAAAGGCACGCTGTCACACCAACAAGGGTGCTCCAACGGTTTGTAAGCAAACGGTTTCAGGTACTATTTCACTCCCCTCCCGGGGTACTTTTCACCTTTCCCTCACGGTACTTGTCCGCTATCGGTCATCTGGGAGTATTTAGGCTTATCAGGTGGTCCTGACAGATTCACACGGGATTTCTCGGGCCCCGTGCTACTTGGGATACTCCTCGCACGATTGCAGCATTTCGACTACCGGGCTGGCACCGTCTCTGGCTGGGCTTTCAATCCCATTCGTCTATACCACGTTCTAATGCTCCCCGAATATCAGTTCGGAGTGAGAAGTCCCACAACCCCGGACATGCAACGCCTGATAGCTATCACACATGCCCGGTTTAGCCTCTTCCGATTTCGCTCGCCACTACTGACGGAATCACTGTTGTTTTCTCTTCCTGGGGGTACTGAGATGTTTCACTTCCCCCCGTTCCCTCTACCCGCCCTATATATTCAGGCGGGAGTCACCAGATCACCACAAGGGGCCTGGCGGGGTTTCCCCATTCGGAAATCCTCGGATCACAGCTCGTTTATCAGCTCCCCGAGGCTTATCGCAGATTACTACGTCCTTCTTCGGCTCCAGATGCCAAGGCATCCACCGTTTGCTCTTAGAAATTTGAAATCACATGAGTTTGAATCGATCGACACCAGTTACCTGATGCAGATTGACCAATGATCTACCACCCTCCGAAGAGGGTGTTTGATCTTTGTGATCCACAACCCCGAAAGGTCATGAATCTAAGATGCTCGCGTCCACTGTGTAGTTCTCAAAGTACGGGCGGTACCTCTCTCCTTGACCATTCATGTCAAGCAAAAGAGGCCCTGAGGTTCGTCCTTCCTCCACCGAAGCGGAGAAGATCCGGTCCCTCAGGACCCAACAGCGTGCATATGCAAACCCTCCAGCCGGCCACCGTTCCAATCTCCCGAAGAAGACGTACTTGCTGGCAGACTCTCACGTCTACATCAATGTCAATGTTCCACCCATGAGCGCCACCCGAGAACATTCGTCTCAGTGTGACTTGGCAACGTAAACCTCGCTGTATACAGACGAGCGTTGCACATGCTCCTTAGAAAGGAGGTGATCCAGCCGCACCTTCCGGTACGGCTACCTTGTTACGACTTAGTCCTAATTACCGATCCCACCTTAGACAGCTCCATCCTTGCGGTTAGGCCACTGGCTTCGGGTGTTACCGACTTTCATGACTTGACGGGCGGTGTGTACAAGGCCCGGGAACGTATTCACCGCAGCGTTGCTGATCTGCGATTACTAGCGACTCCGACTTCATGAGGTCGAGTTGCAGACCTCAATCCGAACTGGGACCAGCTTTTTGGGATTCGCTCCACCTTACGGTATTGCAGCCCTTTGTACTGGCCATTGTAGCATGCGTGAAGCCCAAGACATAAGGGGCATGATGATTTGACGTCGTCCCCACCTTCCTCCGAGTTGACCCCGGCAGTATCCCATGAGTTCCCACCATGACGTGCTGGCAACATAGAACGAGGGTTGCGCTCGTTGCGGGACTTAACCCAACATCTCACGACACGAGCTGACGACAACCATGCACCACCTGTTTACGAGTGTCCAAAGAGTTGACCATTTCTGGCCCGTTCTCGTATATGTCAAGCCTTGGTAAGGTTCTTCGCGTTGCATCGAATTAATCCGCATGCTCCGCCGCTTGTGCGGGCCCCCGTCAATTCCTTTGAGTTTTAGCCTTGCGGCCGTACTCCCCAGGCGGGGCGCTTAATGCGTTAGCTACGACACGGAAACCGTGGAATGGTCCCCACATCTAGCGCCCAACGTTTACGGGGTGGACTACCAGGGTATCTAAGCCTGTTTGCTCCCCACCCTTTCGCTCCTCAGCGTCAGTAGCGGCCCAGAGATCTGCCTTCGCCATCGGTGTTCCTCCTGATATCTGCGCATTCCACCGCTACACCAGGAATTCCAATCTCCCCTACCGCACTCTAGTCTGCCCGTACCCACTGCAGACCCGAGGTTGAGCCTCGGGATTTCACAGCAGACGCGACAAACCGCCTACGAGCTCTTTACGCCCAATAATTCCGGACAACGCTTGCACCCTACGTATTACCGCGGCTGCTGGCACGTAGTTAGCCGGTGCTTTTTCTGCAGGTACCGTCACTTTCGCTTCTTCCCTGCTAAAAGAGGTTTACAACCCGAAGGCCGTCGTCCCTCACGCGGCGTTGCTGCATCAGGCTTTCGCCCATTGTGCAATATTCCCCACTGCTGCCTCCCGTAGGAGTCTGGGCCGTGTCTCAGTCCCAGTGTGGCCGGTCACCCTCTCAGGCCGGCTACCCGTCGTCGCCTTGGTGAGCCGTTACCTCACCAACAAGCTGATAGGCCGCGAGTCCATCCTTGACCAAAATTCTTTCCAGCAACTCACCATGCGGTGGAAGCTCGTATCCGGTATTAGACGTCGTTTCCAACGCTTATCCCAGAGTCAAGGGCAGGTTACTCACGTGTTACTCACCCGTTCGCCACTAATCCACCCAGCAAGCTGGGCTTCATCGTTCGACTTGCATGTGTTAAGCACGCCGCCAGCGTTCGTCCTGAGCCAGGATCAAACTCTCCGTAAATGTTGAATTGCACGATCCGAAGACCGGCACATTTCGCGCACCATGCCACCGGAATAGGTGAACACGATGCAAGTTTGAAACTGACAGAACAAATCATTACTGACTTGCTTTGTTTTGTTTAAATGTTTTCCAAAGGAATCTCTTACAACATCAACCAACCGAAAAGGAAGGCATCAATTGCACGAGGTTTTTGGCATTTGACATTGTGCACGCTGTTGAGTTCTCAAGGATCGGATGCTCCTGCCTTTGGCCATCACGACCGCCCTGCAGGGCAACTTCTCTA
>NZ_MJGW01000012.1:0-26298 GCF_001865025.1 Plantibacter sp. MMLR14_011 | reverse complement strand
TGGGTGGCCATTTTGCGTTAACACGCAGTGCGTTGACGCGCACAGCGCGTGAAGTGGTAGAAACACGAATTTGCAAAACGCCTGGTCACAGCGTACGCTTGACCCTTGGTGTGGACGCTCCATGTCCACATCGTGTCCACGATCCCCCACCGCTCACGCAGACCGGGATCGCGCACGCCGACAAGAGATCTTGGGCAGGGCAGTCGCCCTGCGGTAATGAAGGAGAAACTACTATGGCAGCAGTGTGCCAGGTGACAGGAGCCGTTCCCGGCTTCGGTCACAACATCTCGCACTCGCACCGTCGCACGAAGCGCCGCTTCGACCCGAACGTGCAGAAGAAGACCTACTACGTGCCCTCGCTGCGTCGTAACGTCACCCTCAAGGTGTCCGCCAAGGGCATCAAGGTGATCGACGCCCGTGGCATCGAATCCGTCGTCAAGGACATTCTCGCTCGTGGGGTGAAGATCTAATGGCTAAGCAGCAGGACGTCCGTCCAATCATCAAGCTCCGTTCGACGGCTGGTACCGGTTACACGTACGTGACCAAGAAGAACCGTCGCAACAACCCAGACCGTCTCGTGCTCAAGAAGTACGACCCCGTAGTGCGCAAGCACGTTGAATTCCGAGAGGAGCGCTAAACATGGCTAAGAAGAGCAAGATCGCCCGTAACGAGCAGCGCAAGGTTATCGTCGACCGCTACGCCACGAAGCGCGCCGAGCTAAAGAAGGCCCTCGTCGACCCCGCCGGGACCGACGAGTCGCGTGAAGCAGCTCGCCTCGGCCTTCAGAAGCTTCCTCGCAACGCTTCGCCGGTTCGCCTTCGCAACCGCGACGCGATCGACGGTCGCCCGCGAGGCAACCTCTCGAAGTTCGGCATCAGCCGCGTTCGCTTCCGCGACATGGCGCACAAGGGCGAACTGCCCGGCGTCCGCAAGTCGAGCTGGTAACAACCGCTCAGTCGGAGGTCACATTCCGCTGACACAGCATCGCAACACCGGAAGGGCCGTCCGCATCGCGGGCGGCCCTTTCGCGTTGTCGGCGACAGCTGCAAGGATCGGACGGTTCCCACATCCATCGAGGAGGCGCTGCTGGACGTCCGCACGCAACGAGCCATCGCCCTCCTGGTCGCCGGCTGCTTCTTCATGGAGAACCTCGACGGGACGATCCTCACCACAGCCGCACCGAGCATCGCGCGCGACCTCGGCACCTCGTCGACCGCCGTCGGGCTCGCCGTCACCGCATTCCTGCTCACGGTGGCCGTCCTCATCCCCGTCAGTGGTTGGCTGACGGACCGGTTCGGTGCGAAGCGCATTTTCGCGCTGGCGATCGCGGTGTTCACGATCGCCTCCGTCCTGTGTGCGTTGAGCTCGAGCCTGCCGATGCTCGTCGGCTTCCGGGTGCTCCAGGGCGTCGGCGGGGCGTTGATGGTGCCGGTCGGCCGGCTGGCCGTGCTCCGGGTGACGCCCAAGGAGCGGTTGATCCAGGCCGTCGCCCTGCTGACCTGGCCCGCCCTCGCCGCCCCGATCATCGCGCCGTTCCTCGGCGGGGTCATCACCCAGTACGCCTCCTGGCACTGGATCTTCCTCATCAACGTGCCGATCGGTGTCGTCGCCTTCGTCGTGGCGATCCGCATCGTCCCCGACTTCGCCGCCGACGAGGTGCCGCCGCTCGACTGGCTCGGCCTGTCCCTCGCCTGTGTCGGGCTGGCGTCGCTCCTGGTGGCGGCGTCCCTGGTGTCCGGAGCCGGGTTCGACGCCCGGTGGTTCATCGGGTCGCTCGTGGCAGGTGTCGTCCTGCTCGCCCTCGCGATCCGACACCTGTTCCGTGCGCCGCACCCGTTCGTCGATCTCCGCTCGCTGCGGATCGAGACCTTCCGTCTGGCCAACGCTGGCGGCAGCGTCTACCGACTCACGATCAGCGCCGTCCCCTTCCTCCTGCCGCTGCTGTTCCAGGACGCGTTCGGCTGGACACCGGTGCAGGCGGGATCGATGGTGCTCTTCCTCTTCGCCGGCAACCTCGCGATCAAACCGGCGACGACCTGGATGCTGCGGCGGTTCGGATTCCGTCTGGTGCTCGTGTCGTCGAACCTGATCGGGGTCCTGTGCATGGCCGGGATGGCGTTCCTCACCGCCGACACGTCGATCGTGCTGACGGCACTGCTGCTCTTCGTCAGCGGCGTCGCCCGGTCGATCGGGTTCACGGCGTACAACACCATCACGTTCGCCGACGTCGAACCCGCTGCGATGTCTCGGGCGAACACGCTCAACTCGACCCTGCAACAGGTCGCGAGCGGCTTCGGTGTCGCCGTCGGGGCGATCCTGCTGACGACCGGATTCTCCCTCGAGGACGGGGTCGGTGGCGGCCAGCTGCTGCCGTATCAGTTCGCGTTCCTCGCGATCGCCGTCCTGACCCTCTTCCCGACGATCGAGGCGTGGTTGCTGTCGCGGGCGGCCGGGCACAGCGTCATCGGGGTCCGTTGAGCGCTCGCACCGACGGCTCCCAGCTGGGAAACGACCGACACGCGGGCCCGATTGTCCGCGTAGAGCGGAGAAATCCGCGAAATCTCGCGGATTGCTGCTACATTCGAGGCGGTCACACCGACCAGTTGGTGCCGTATCAGCGACACCTTCGCTACCAACACATCAGCTGTACGTTGCAGCAACGTCCGAGGAGGACCCTCACAATGGCAAATTTGAACAAGACCGAACTCGTCGCCGCCATCGCCGCATCGACCGGCCAGAGCCAGGCGACCGTCGGCAGCGTTGTCGACGCGCTGTTCACCACCGTCGCTGAGACCGTCGCCACGGGCGGCAAGGTCTCGATCCCGGGTTGGATCGCCTTCGAGCAGACCGACACCGCCGCTCGCACGGGCCGCAACCCGCAGACCGGCGCCGAGATCCAGATCCCGGCCGGCAAGCGCGTCAAGGTGACCGCCGGCTCGAAGCTCAAGGCTTCCGTCAAGTAAGTCGTCGCGGGCGCGAGCCCGCACGGACTCGGACCGCGGAGACACTCCGTCGGTCCAGACCACACAGCAGGGCGTCGCGAGAGCGACGCCCTGCTGTCGTTCGTCCGGGTGCCATCCGGGGCGCGGCGAGGTGTCGGCGGCTCGGCCTAGCATTGCTGTCATGCGGATCCTCCACACTTCGGACTGGCACCTCGGCCGTTCGCTGCACGGGGTCGACCTGCTCCCCTTCCAACGCGACTTCCTCGCGCACCTCGAGCAGACGGTCGTGGACCACGAGGTCGACGTCCTCCTCGTCGCCGGCGACATCTACGACCGCGCCATCCCGCCGGTCGAGGCGGTGACGCTGCTGTCGGAGTCGCTCGGGCGGCTGGCGGGCCGCACCCGGGTCATCCTCGCACCGGGCAACCACGATTCGGCCATCCGGCTCGGTTTCGGCGCCGCCATGCTGCGCGACGGGATCGACATCAGAGCCGACCTCGCGCGGATCGGCGAACCGGTCCTGGTGGACGACGAACACGGGCCCGTCGCCTTCTACCCGCTGCCCTACCTCGACCCCGACACCGCACGAGGGGTGCTCTCCCCGGACGACCAGCCGCTCGCGCGGTCGCACGCCGCCGTCATGGGTGCAGCCCTCGCGAGCGTCCGAGCCGATCTCGCGCAGCGCCGCGAGCACGGAGCGGTCCGATCGGTCGTGGCCGCGCACGCCTTCGTCATCGGTGGTCTCGCGAGCGACAGCGAACGCGACATCCGGATCGGCGGGGTCGATGCGGTGCCCGCCCAGCTGTTCGACGACTTCGACTACGTCGCGCTCGGCCACCTCCACGGTGCGCAGCGCGTCGGGGCCGCGACGGGCGTCGACCGCATGCGGTACTCCGGGTCGCCGCTCGCCTACTCCTTCTCCGAACGCAACCAGGTGAAGTCGAGCGTGCTGGTCGACCTCGCCGCCGACGGCTCCGTGCACCTGGAGCTGCTGCCGGCGCCGGTGCCGCGTCGGCTCGTCGACGTCATCGGAACCCTCGCGGAGCTGCAGGGCCCCGCGGGAGACGACGCCGTCGACGCCTGGGTGCGCGCCACGGTCACCGACGACGTCCGGCCACCGGAGCTGTACGCGACGCTGACCCGACGCTTCCCGCACCTGCTCGTCTGGTCGCACGCGCCGGCGAACCGCTCCGAGGAAGCGCGCGCCGCAGCCGTCACGGCGGTCTCCGATCCGGTCGAGGTCACCGCGGAGTTCATCGAGTACGCGACGGGTGCACCGGCGACCACTCGCGAGCGTGAGCTCATCGCGGCGGCGAACGAGGCGGCACTCGCCGCGGAGGTGAGCGCCTGATGCGACTGCACCGACTGACGCTGCAGGCCATCGGGCCGTACGCCGGCGAGCACACCATCGACTTCGTCGAACTCGGGCGGGCTGGTCTGTTCCTCCTGGAGGGACCGACCGGCGCCGGCAAATCCACGATCATCGACGCCATCGTGTTCGGGCTGTACGGCGAACTCGCCGGTACCGGGGCCAGCAAGGACCGCCTCCACTCCCACCATGCGCAGCCCGGGACGGAACCGTTCGTGGAACTCGTGTTCGAGACCGGATCCGGCGTGTACCGGGTGCGGCGGACGCCGGCCTACCAGCGGCCGAAGCAGCGCGGTGCCGGCTTCACACCGCAGCAGGCGAGCGCCACCCTCGTCCGCCTGACCGATCCCGACGCACTGGCCGGAGAGACCCTGTCGACCCGCGCGCAGGAGATCGGTCCCGAAATCAGCCGGATCGTCGGTCTCACCCGGGAGCAGTTCGTCCAGACGATCGTCCTCCCGCAGGGCGAGTTCGCGAAGTTCCTCGCCGCCGGCGGCGAGGAGCGCAGCGAACTCCTCCGGTCCCTGTTCGGGACGGAGCACTACGAGCGGGTCGCCAAGCACCTCGTCGAGCAGCGACGGCAGGCCCAGCGGGACATCGAAGGGGCAAGAGAAGCGCTGGGCCGCGCGATCGCCCGGTTCGCGGGAGCAGCCGAACTCGACGACGCACGGGAACTCGTCGCGGGCAGGGGAGCGGACACCCCGGCCGGGATGGACGCTCCCTCGAGAGTCGATGCCGAGCCAGGCGACACCGCGACTGCGGAGCCCGACCCAGACCCTGACGTCGCGACCCTCGCGGTCCCGCTCGAACCCGATTCCGAAGACCTCGTCGGTGACGCCACGCGTATCGTCGCCGTCCTCGAGCGCCACGCCGCCGCCGACGCCTCGACCGCTGGCACTGCTCGGGTCGCCCTGGAACGCGCTCGCGCCGAACACGCCGCGGCCCAGACGCTGCTCGCGTCCATCGAACGTCGCGCGGAGCTGCTGACCGAGCGCGAGCTGCTCTCGGTGGACGACGAACCGGTCGCGCGGCTCTCCGAACGGATCGCGGCAGCGGCTCGGGCGGACACCGTGGCGTCCGCGCTCGCCGGAGCGGCCACGGCATCGATGGCGCTCGAGGACGCCGTCGCGTCGCTCGCCGCGATGGAGGAGCAGGCCGACGAGGCGATCATCGCACTCGACGACGCGTCCGTCACCGCGCGCCGTCAATCCCTCACCGTCGAGCGGGCGTCGATGGCGGCCGTGCTCGTCCTCGAAGCCGCCGACACCGATCGCGAACGCGCGCTCGCAGCACTCGCCGAGGAGCTCGCGACCGTCGACGAACGGCTCGCCGAGCTTGCAGCGGAACAGACGCGACGGGACGCCCGCCGGACAGCGCTCGGCTCGGCACCGGAGCGCGCCTCACGTGCGGCCACCGAGTCGGCCAGGGCCGCCCGGTCCGTCGAGCGCGCGGCTGAACGCCGTGCGGTGCTGGATCGGGTGGACGCGGCCGACGAACGCCTCGCGGGGCTCGCCGACGAGGTCACCGAGGCCGCCACCGCCGCGAAGGCGGCGATCGACGTCGAGACGTCGCTGCGCCTCCGGAGGATCGAGGGTATGGCGGGTGAACTCGCCACCGGCTTGCGGGACGGCGAGCCGTGCAGCGTCTGCGGCTCGCTGAGCCACCCGGCGCCCGCGGTGCTCGACGGAGACCACCCCGACGCGGACGCGGTCGAAGCGGCATCCGTCGCGCGGGCCGAAGCCGAGGCGAGGATGCAGTCGGCGCAGAACGCCCGGGACATCGCTCGGGCGGAGCGTCACCGCCTCGTCGAGCAGTTCGCCGCGCTGGCCGACGACCCGAGCGACGTGGCTGTAACCGGCTCGTCCGACGCGTCGACGGCGGCGACCACCGGCTTCGACCCGGTCGCTGCGCGGGCGGCCGTCGATGCGGCCGCTGCGGAGGCCGATCGGCAGTACGCGGAGGCCGTGGTCGCCGCCGAGCAGGCGGACGCCGAGGTCGCGGAGGCCGGGCGCCTCGCGGACGAGCACCTGGCCGGCGTGGTCGCGGTGTCGGAACGCACCGCCACTCGGGCGACGCTGACGGAGCGGCTCGCCGCCGCGCAGCGCGCCCACGAGCAGGCCCGCGCCGAGGTGGCCGGTGTCCTCGCCGGCCGAGCAGCTTCACTCGCCGAGCTCGACGCGATGCTGGAGTACGAGCTCTCCTCGCTCTCGCTGCTCGCGGCGGCACGAGCGACCGTCGCGGACCGGCGCCTGCGGGACGCCGAGCGCGCGGTCGAGCTGGAGGCGGCGCTCGAGCGGGCCGGGTTCGCCGACCGCGCGGCCGCGGAAGCCGCAGCCATGAACGGGGTCGAACGGGCGAGCGCCGAGGCGCGGGTGGCCGACCACCTGCGTCACACGACCGCCAACGCGGAAGCACTCGCGAGCCCGGCTCTCGCCGGTGTCGCCGGTACCGCCGCCCCCGACGTCGAAGCGACGGCCCGACGACTGGCCGACGCCGAGGCGGCGGCAGGCACCGCGACGGCAGCGGCCGCCGTCTCCGCGCGACGAGCGGCCAACGCGGCTGCCGCCTGCACGGCACTCGCCGAGGCGGCCGACGAGAACGCCGACGCGGTCCGCGAGGCCGCGGCCGTCGTCCGCCTCGCCGACGTGGTGTCGGCCACGGGCAGCGAGAACAGCACGAGGGTCACCCTCGGCACCTACGTCCTCCTGCGCCGATTCGAGGATGTCGTGGCGGCGGCGAACGCGCGTCTGGAGTCGATGTCCGGCGGGCGCTACGAGCTCGTCCGCAGCGATGTCAAGGAAGGACCCTCCCGCAGCCAGCGCGTCGGGTTGTCGCTGACGGTCCACGATCACCGGACCGACCGGCGTCGCGATCCGAAGTCACTGTCCGGTGGCGAGACGTTCTACGCCTCGCTCTGCCTCGCACTCGGGCTGGCGGACGTCGTGACGGGCGAGGCCGGCGGTGTCGAGCTCGGCACGCTCTTCGTCGACGAAGGGTTCGGCAGCCTCGACCCCGAGACGCTCGACACGGTGATGGCCGAGCTCGGTCGGCTGTCGGCCGGAGGCCGCGTCGTCGGCGTCGTCAGCCACGTCGAGGAGATGAAGCAGCGCATCGGCGAACGCATCGAGGTGCGGCGGCTCGAGGACGGGTCGTCGACCCTTCTCGTCCGGGCGTGAGCGGCGCCCTTCGACAGGCTCAGGGACCGGTGGTTCGGCTCAGGGACCGGTGGTTCGGTTCAGGGACCGAGCGCCGGCTGATCCCACTGCGGTCGGGGTTCCCAGCAGCGCCGCGTAGGCTTGCAGCGTGAATCGTGTCGTCCGCCTCGCGGGTCCTGCCCTCCTGCTCCTCGTGGCTGTGGCGACCCTCCTCGCGGGTCTGGCCTTCGGCGGCGGAGCGGATGCGCAACTCCTGGGCGATCCCGGCGCCGTCGTGCGGTGGGGACTCCCGATCGCACAACTGCTCGTCAACCTGAGCGCCGCCGTCACCATCGGCGCGTTGCTCATGGCCTGCTGGGCGCTCAGCCCGGACCGGCGCGAGTACGGCGCGGCGCTCGACGTCGCCGCAGCCGGCGCCGCGGTCTTCACCGTCGCGTCCGGCGTGACGGGCTTCTTCACCTTCCTGAACGTCACGCAGGTGCCGCTCACCTTCGACGACGCGTTCGGTGCGAAGCTCAGCCTCTTCTTCACCGGGATCGAGTCGGGTCAGGCCTGGCTGCAGACGACCCTCATCGCCGCGGCCGTCACGGTGCTCTGCTTCGCCGTCCGCAACCACACGGTGCTCGTGTTCGTCTTCGGGCTGTCCCTCGTGTCGCTGCTGCCGATGGCCCAGCAGGGTCACTCCGCCGAGGCGAGCGGGCACAACGCCGCCGTCACCGCACTCGGCCTGCACCTCGTGTTCGCCGCCATCTGGCTCGGCGGTCTGCTCACGCTCGTCTTCATCCGCAAGACCCTCGAAGACGGCCGGCTCGCCCCCGTGCTCATGCGGTACTCGACCGTGGCACTGGTGTCCTTCGTCGTCGTGGCGGTCTCCGGGTACGTGAGTGCTGAGCTGCGCATCGGCTCGCTCGACCGCCTGGGCACCCCGTACGGCATCCTCGTCCTCGTCAAGGTCTTCGCGCTGCTTGCGCTCGGCCTGTTCGGCGCGCTGCAGCGTCGGGTGCTCATCGGCCGCATCGAGCGCTCCGCCGCTGCGCGCGCGGACACCCCAGCGGGCCGCACCGGCACCTTCTGGTGGCTGGTCGCCCTCGAGCTCGGGTTCATGGGCATCGCCTCCGGTGCCGCCGCGGCCCTCGCGAAGACCGCCCCGCCGGTCGACCAGACCGTGCCGACCGCGCCGACACCAGCGGTGCTGCTCACCGGGGAGGAACTGCCGCCGGAACTGACCTTCTCCCGCTACTTCACCGAGTGGAACATCGACCTCCTGTGGCTGCTGGCCTGTGCGTTCGGCATCTTCTTCTACATCGCGGGCGTCGTCCGCCTGCACCGCCGCGGCGACTCCTGGCCGATCCTGCGCACCGTCAGCTGGGTCCTCGGGCTGCTCGTGCTCTTCTACCTCACGTGCGGCGGCATCAACGTCTACCAGCCGTACCTCTTCAGCGTGCACATGCTCGGGCACATGGGGCTCACCATGCTCGTCCCCGTGCTCCTCGTCCCCGGAGCACCGGTCACGCTGCTCGCGCGGGCGGTGCGGAAGCGCTCCGACGACTCCCGAGGGGGTCGGGAGTGGGTGCTCCTCGCCGTGCACTCGAAGTTCGCGGGGATCATCTCGAACCCGATCGTCACCGCGGTGCTCTTCGCCGGATCGCTCTGGGTGTTCTACTACACGCCGCTGTTCCGTTGGTCGATGGAGGATCACATCGGGCACGAGTGGATGGTCGTGCACTTCCTCATCACCGGCTACCTCTTCGTGCAGTCGCTCATCGGCATCGACCCGGTCCCGTACCGCCTGCCGTACCCCATGCGGCTGCTGCTGCTCTTCGCGACGATGGCGTTCCACGCGTTCTTCGGGCTGGCGATCATCTCCTCGACCGGGTTGTTCCTCGCCGACTGGTTCGGGGCGATGGGACGCACCTGGGGGCAGGTGCCGCTCCTCGACCAGCAGACGGGCGGCGGGATCGCCTGGAGCGTCGGCGAGATCCCGACCCTGGCGCTCGCCGTCGCCGTCGCGATCTCGTGGAGCAAGAGCGACGCGAAGGACCAGAAGCGACTCGATCGCAACGCGGACCGCACGAACGACGCGGAGCTCAACGAGTACAACGAGCGTCTCGCGCGCATGGCGGCCAACGACACCCGCTCCTAGCCCGCGAACTGTCACTCCGGAACAGTGTGAGGGGTGTCGGACTGTGCTGGAGTGACAGTTCGCGGGCTTCAGCGGAGGTCGATGTAGAGGGAGCCGTCGTCGCGGATCGTCACGAACGCCGACAGCGTGAACGGGACGTCCTGGTCGAGGGTCGAGACCGTGCCGTCGAACAGTGACTTCACGTCGACGACGAGGTGCGCGGCGCCGGCCGTCGCCGGCATCTGCCAACCGGTGTCGCCCGGTTGGACCGCCACCACGGGGTAGGTCGCGATGGACCACACCGGTAGGTCGTCCACGCGATCGCGGATCACCATGCCGAACGGGCACCCGGTGGGCTGGAGGACCTGTTGTGTGGCGCAGTTGTCGAGGTACCCGTCGATCTGGGTCTGGACCTCCCCGACGAAGTCCGGGGTGGCAGTCGCGGTCACCTCGGCGTCGACGACGCTCGCGACCTCGGTCGTCGTCGCCGTCTCCACCGCCGCCGCAAGGTAGGTGGTGTCGACGTCGAAGTCCACGCTGCCCGGTGTGAAGGTGAGGAGCGGGATGGTGGAGGTGAAGGCCCCCTCGGTCCCCTCGGCGACGCGACGGGTGTCGAGCTCGAAGCCGTTCGCCCGGAACCCGGTCGTGTGTGCGACCGTCAGCTGGACGACGCTCAGGGGGCTCGTCTCGAAGCGCCACGACGGGAACAGCCCGAAGGTGCGCTCGCCGCTCGTGATCGAGAACGCCGTGCGGTGCGGCTGCCCCGCGAGTCGGTACGAGAAGGTCACCTCGTGGACGCCCGAGGCGGTCGTGACGTCGGAGACGAGGCGCACGTCCTCGATCGTGCCGAGTGTCTCGCTCCGGAGCAGGGCGTCCGAGCTGTCTGAGGGCAACCCCGCGTCGGCGAGTTCGGCGGAACTCAGAGCGACTCCGGGCAACGCGAGCGCGGTCGCGGCATCGTCGTCTGCGAGGGCGTCCAGGTACCCGCGTGCGAAGGAACCGGCGCCGTAGACGTCGCGGGCGACGGCCGACCAGGCGGAGACGATGGCCGCGACGAGTAGAGCCGCGATGCAGAGCCACAGCACGACGGCGCGGACGAGCGCACCGCGCACCGTTCCCGGGCGTCGCAGCTCCCCACGTGTCGCGACATGGCTCATCCTGACATCCTAGGCGGGCACCTCGCATAGGATTGGAGGGCGAAAACGGGAGGGAACCGAAGCATCATGCGCGTAGCCCTCTCCGCCGAGCAGCAAGCCGTCTTCGATCGCATCGAGAGCACCCGCGAGCACCTGTTCGTGACGGGTCGAGCGGGCACCGGGAAGTCGACGCTCCTCAACCACCTCGCCTGGAACACCTCGAAGCAGCTGGCCATCTGCGCCCCGACGGGTGTCGCCGCGTTGAACGTCGGCGGCCAGACGATCCACTCGCTGTTCCGCCTGCCGATCGGGCTCATCGCCGATCACACGATCGACCAGAACGATCAAACCCGGAAGCTGCTCAACTCCATCGACACCCTCGTCGTCGATGAGGTCTCCATGGTGAGCGCCGACCTCATGGACGCCATGGACCGGAGCCTCCGGCAGGCCCGACAGCGGCCGCGCGAGCCGTTCGGCGGGGTGCAGATCGTGCTCTTCGGCGACCCGTACCAGCTCGCTCCCGTGCCGGGCAGCCTCGAGGAGCGGGCGTACATCGCCGACACCTACCGCTCGTTCTGGTTCTTCGACGCCAAGGTGTGGTCCGAGACGCCGCTGCAGCTCGTCGAGCTCACCGAGATCCACCGCCAGCACGAGGCCGAGTTCAAGTACCTCCTCAACGGTGTCCGGCACGGCCAGGTCACTGCCGAGATGGCCGGCCGGCTGAACGGCATGGGCGCCAGGACCCCTCCGGAGGACGGCGTCATCACCCTCGCGAGCCGTAACGACACCGTCGACCGCATCAACAAGGCGGCGCTCGCCAAGCTCGACGGCAAGCCGCTCACCGCCAACGCGGAGGTCTCGGGCGACTTCGGCGGGCGGGCGTTCCCCGCCGACGAGGCGCTCGACCTCAAGGTCGGTGCGCAGGTCATGTTCCTCCGCAACGACAGCGAGCGTCGCTGGGTGAACGGCACGCTCGGGACCGTGGTGAAGATCGACTCCACCGTCTGGGTCGAGGTCGACGGTGAGCAGTTCGAGGTCGAGCCGGCGACGTGGGAGAAGTACAAGTACTCCTACTCCTCGGTGACGAAGCAGCTGAAGCGCGACATCGTGGCCGAGTTCACCCAGTTCCCGTTGCGGCTCGCGTGGGCGGTCACCATCCACAAGTCGCAGGGCAAGACCTACGACCGCGCGATCGTCGACCTGGGCAGCCGCGCGTTCAGCCCGGGACAGAGCTACGTCGCGCTCAGCCGCATCTCGACGCTCGACGGCCTCTACCTCTCCCGGCCGCTGCGCCCGAGCGACATCATCGTCGACACCGACGTGAAGCGGTTCATGTCGGGGCAGTAGCGTCCGTTCGCCCATTGTCGGGCGAATCGGCGCTCCGTCGCCCAAAAGGGGCGAACGAACGGGGTCGGTGACCCTACGATTGTCGGTTATGACGCATCCCATGCAGCAGGGCTGGCCGCAGCCCGGTCCGATCACCGCCTGGCGCACGCTCGAGCTGAACGCCAGCAAGCCGCCGTTCGCCGGATACTGGGGGTTCATCCCACTCGTGGTCCGCATCGACGGCTTCGAGCATCGCCCGAGCTGGGGACCGTCGCAGTTCACGGTGCCGGCCGACCGGCCCGTGCAGGTCTCGTGTTCGATGGCGTGGCTGTGGGAGTTCGGCCGCGCCGACTACCTGCTGCACCCCGGTGAGGCGCCGACGCTCGACTACATCGCCCCGGCGCAGCAGTGGGTCTCGGGCTCGCTCGCACCGCGGGGGCAGGCGGTCATCAAGGGACGCGGCGCGCAGATCGCCGTGTACGCCGTGCTGGCACTGATCTTCGTCGCGATTCTCGGCATCCTGCCGCTCGCGTACCTCATGACCTGAGCGCCCGTCGACGCCTCGCGCTGACCGGCCTGGTCGAGGGTGGACCGTCGTCAGGTGCGATCGACGGCCCGGAGGAGGATCGCGCCGAGTTCCGCTGGCTTCGTGAACTGCGGCCAGTGACCCGTCGGGAGGTCGACGAACTCGACGTCGTGCAGCCGCGCCAGTTCCGCGACGTACGGGTGCCCCTGTTCCATCAGGCCGCGCAGCATCTCCGAGGAGAACTCGCACGCGACCACGGTCGCCGGGACGGACAGGCGACGGTCGTCGTCGGAGAGCTGCTGTCGGTCGACGGCGACGCCCTTCGGTTGCGGGACGGCTCTGGCCCGGAACTGTTCACGGAGCTCGTCGTCCAGGTCGACGAGGTCCTCTGCGTCGAACACCGTCCAGTCGGGCAGTGGGATGTCGGAACCCGACGAGGGGAGTTCCTCGTTGATGCACGCACCGTCGGCGAGCGGACCCGAGTCGACGTACACGGCGCGGACGACGTGGTCGGGGCGGGCGTCGATCGCGGCGGAGATGATGGCGCCGCCGCCGGAATGCCCGACGAGCACGACGGGCTCGGCACCGGCGTCGATCTCGGCGACCACGGCGTCGACGTGGTCGCGGAGGCCGATGCCGGCGCGGTCGGCAGTGACGCTCTCGAGCCCGGGGAGCGTGAGTGGTCGGACCCGATGGCCTGCCGCTTCGAGCGGGGGTGTGACCGCACTCCACGAGGATGCGTCCAGCCAGAAGCCGGGTACGAGGATGACGTCCATGCCCGAGATGCTACGCCGCGCAGGCGAGCCGCGGGAGGGGTGCTTCGCGGGCAGCGCTGCAACCGGCCGAGGGCTGAGAGGGACGGATCAGGCGACGGCGGTCGCCGCGGCCTTCGCGGTCGCGAGGTCGCGGAAGAGGTCGGTGTTGAAGCGGTACGCCACCATGACTTCGTCGATCACGCGGGCCTGCTCCTCGTCGTCCCACGGGACGGCGTCGAGCTGCTCACGATAGGTGTCCTTGAACTCGCGTGGCTTCGCGATGTCGCCGAAGAGGTAGAAGCCGACGCCGTTGGTGTCGAAGCCGAACTGACGCTGCATCAGCGTGCGGATGATCTGCCCGCCCGAGAGGTCGCCGAGGTACCGGGTGTAGTGGTGCGCCACGAAGCCGCCGGGCCAGACGGCGCCGACCTCGTTGATCCGTGCCACGTACCGGGCCGTGGTGGGGAGCGGGGTGATCTGGTCGCGCCAGTCCGGACCGATGAGGAACTCGAGGTCCTGCACGATGGCGGGGAGCCGCGTCAGCTTGTCGCTGATGAACGGAGCGGCGACGGCATCGGCGCGCATGCGGTCGGCTGCGACCTCGAGGGCCTCGTAGATGAAGAAGTGCTGCGCGACGAGGGCGATGTAGTCCTCCTTCGAGCCCTTCCCGGTCATGAGGTCGCTCATGAAGTCCGCCCCCTCGCTGGAGGAGTGGCCGGAGGACGTGCGCTCGCGCAGGGCCTGGGAGAAGGGGATCACAGTGCTCATGTCGGACTCCGCGTCGGCTGGCTCGGTAAGGGTTACCTAAGTGTAACGGGCCGGGCTCCTGAACGGGAGGGTGGATCTGTCGCTGTGGAGGAAATCAGTGGCTGCTGTGCAGGGAACCGTGCGGGACCGCGAACGCACCGGCGTTGGTCTGCGCCAGCGCCGGTGTGGTGAGGGCCGCCACGAACGCCGCCCCGACGAGCAGGGTGAGCACGTACCGTCCGGTGCTCGGCTCGCGATGCGGCCGACGGGTCGCGCGCGTCACCAGGGCGTCGAGCTCGAGTTCGTCCGGCGCCGTCGATGCGAGGGTGACCCGCCGGAGTCGCCGTGCGAGCACCCCGGCGACCAAGAGCAGCGACACCGTGGACGAGAGGGTCGGCAGGAACGGCGGCACGGTCGTGACGCCGAGGGAGGCGAGTCCGTAGAGCGCCACCCAGACGACCACCGCGCCCACCGCGCCGGCGAAGGACGCACGGAGGCCCGGCACCCGGTCGCGGACCAGGACCACGACGGACCAGAGCAGTGCGGCGACGCCGAGGGTGACGAGCGGGATCGCACCCACGGGAGAGGATCCGGCGCCGGTCGCGATCAACACGAGACCGGCGCCGAGTGCGCACATCGCGAGCAGACAGTTCGAGATCGACGTCGTGCCGGAGCGGACCGCGTCGTCCTCACCCGTCCGGGCGTCCTGCCGTTCGACGGAGACCGACATGTCAGGCCGTCGCCGCCCGGTGCGTGCGCTTGTCCGCAGCCAGCCCGGCGCCGAGCAGCACCACGGCGCTCGCGAGGTGGAGGAAGTGGTCGGCCGTGTTGAGCGCGAGGATGTTGAGCGCGGAGCCCACGATGAAGAACCCGACGACACCGAGCAGGAGGTAGAACCCACCGATCACCGTGTTCACGGTCTTGGCCGCGACGACGTTCGAGAGCCCGGCGATGAGCAGGGCCGCCCCGATGAGGACGTGCGCGATGTTGTGCAGCGGGTTGACCTCGAAGATCCCGAGCAGGAGACCGCCCTCGGTGGTGAGGAACGGCAGGCCTCCGGCGACGATCCCGCCGAGGAGTCCGACGACCACGTAGACCGCGCCGAAGACGGCGGCGAGGAGCCGGTTGGGTGAATGACGCATGGGAATGCCTCCTGATCCTTCGTGCCGCGAGTCGTCCCGGGGCGTTGAGGAGTTCGGAGGTGCGGGCGTCGACGGTTTGGTCACCTGAGGCCGTCATCCGAGGTCGACGGCCGAGGGGTGGCCGTCGCTCAGTCGTGCAGGCGTGGCTCCACGCCCAGACGGGCGCACGCGGCGTCGTAGAGGGCGACGACCTCGCGTCGGATCTCGCCGCGCTCGGTGATCGCGCCGGCGGGCCAGGGCACCCGCCCACCCGCGGCGGTGCCGTCGACTGTCCAGGTCCATTCGCCACCCGTCCCGTCCAGCGAGATCATGGTGGCGGCCTCGGCCGTGGGTTCCAGGAAGGCTCGCACGATGAGCACGTTGTCGTCGGGGTGGTCGCCGTTCATGTGCGCCAGGACGGCGTCGACGGTGGTCTGCGGGAAGGCGTTCGAGGTCACCTCTCCAGGGAACACCATCGACTGGCCCCGCACCAGGTCCGCCGCCCGTGTGACCGGCACGCGGCGTGCGACCGCAGCTCTCAGCCGCGCCCGGTTACAATCGGGAACAGTCTGCAGCTCCGCAGACCGCTCATCAGGGGGATGACTTGACTGCAACAGCTCCGAGGCGCCGGCGTCTCGCCGCACTCCTTACCGCGGCGACCCTCGCGACGGTGCTCGTCGGCTGCTCGGGCCCCTCGGTGTCCGACACCGACTTCCCCGACCAGGTCAGCGGCACGCTCGCGGGCGACACGACCGACGCCATCACGGCGGCGGTCGAGGCCGCCGTCACCCAGTCCGGATCCTCCGGTGCCATCGTCGGCGTCTGGGCGCCGTGGGCCGGGAGCTACACGGCCGGCGTCGGCACGACCGAGCCGGGTGGCAAGACCAAGATGGACCCGTCCATGGTCTACCGCATCGGCGACACCACGCGCCCGATGACCTGCACCGTGCTCCTCGAACTCGTCGACGAGGGCAAGATCAAGCTCACCGACCAGGTCCACAAGACCCTCCCGCAGGTGCAGGGCATCGAGGGCATCACCTACCAGCAGCTGTGCAATGGCACGTCGGGGCTCGGCACCTACACGCCCGCGCTCAACGCCCAGTTCGTCACCAACCCGACCCGCAACTGGTCGATGGCCGAGATCCTCGCGAACGGCCTCGCGAGCGGCACGCGGACGGCTCCGGGGGCGCTCTTCGGTTCGAGTGACACCGGGTACATCCTGCTCGGCATGGCGCTCGAGGAGCTGACCGGTCAGTCCTGGCAGTCCCTGTACGACCACTACGTCTTCTCGCCGCTCGGCATGTCGAAGTCCAGCTTCCCCGACGCCTCCACCGTCGAGCTGCCGGGGTCGCACCCCAAGGGGTACCTGACGCCGCGCATCGCGGACGGCACCTACCAGTGCGACGCACCGACGGACGAGACCGAGCTGTCGCCCTCGATGGTGTGGACCGCCGGCGGCGTCGTCTCCTCGGTCGACGATCTGCGGAAGTTCACCCAGTCCTTCGCGTCCGGCTCGCTGCTGAACGACAGCACGTACAAGAAGCAGTGGAAGGACCCCGTCTCGCTGGGCGAGGCTGAGCCGACCTGGAAGAGCTTCGGTGTGGGTGGGTTGCAGATCGGTCCCCTCCGGGGGCAGGCCGGCGCGATCCCCGGCTCGCTCTCGGCGGCCTTCTCCGACCCGACGTCCGGACTGACGGTCGTCGTCATGCTGAACAACTCGACGCTCGGGGCGGGCTTCGCGCAGACGCTCGCGATGCAGCTCGCATCGATCGGCGCCAAGGCGGCACCGGCGAGCGGGCAGAAAGCCCCCGAGATCGCGCTCCCGTGGTCCGAGCAGCAGATGGCGGAGCAGCTCGCCGCCTCGGCGATGGTCTGCGCCCCGCCGGTCGCCCCCGCCGGGTAACGGAGGCATCGGCACGGCGCCGCCAGCGGACGGTGGCGGCGGATCGCGGCACGATGACGCTTTCGCGAGGGCGCTGGGTCACGCCGCTTCCTAGAGTGAACCCATGACGACGAACACCCCCGACGGCGACACCATCGTCCCGGACACGAAGAACTGGACCTGGGTCCTCGAGCGCGCCTGCTCCGAGTGCGGGATGGACACCTCGCGGTTCGGTTTCCGGGACCTCCCCGGGTTGATCCTGGCGAACGCCGCCGCGTGGCCGGCGGTGCTGGAGCGTGCCGACGTCCGGGATCGGCCCGACCCGCGGACCTGGTCGCCGCTCGAGTACGCGGCCCACGTGCGCGACGTGTTCCGCATCTTCGACGTCCGGTTGCGGCTCGTCCTCGACGAGGACGATCCCGCGTTCGAGAACTGGGACCAGGATGCGACGGCTCTCGAGGAGCGCTACGGCGAGCAGGACCCGAAACGGGTCTCCGCGGAACTGGTCGAGGCCGCGACGGTGCTCGCCGCAGCGTTCGAGCGGGTGCCGGACGACGCGCTCGCGCGGACGGGCCGCCGGAGCGACGGCGCGCGCTTCACGACCGAGACCCTCGGCCGCTACTTCATCCATGACCCGGTGCACCACCTCTGGGATGTGACGAGATCGCAGTGATGGTCGTCATCCGGGTCTGGTGACGCCCGCTACTGCGCTCTCGCGCGGAAGGCGATCGTGTTGACGCGGTTGCTGCAGCGGACGGAGCAGTAGCGCTTCGAACCGTTGCGGGACAGGTCGACGAGCAGACCGTCGCAGTCGTCCGCGGCGCAGAGCCTCAGGCGGTCCCAGGCGTCGGACCGGACGACGTCGACGAGTGCCATGGCGATCTCGGTCTGGACACGATCGACGAGTGGTGCGTCGAACTCGGTGGCGTGGAGGTGCCAGTCGAAGCCGTCGTGGCGGCGCAGTTGGGGGAGCGCGGCTGACTCCCGGAGCATCGCGTTGATCTCGGTGACGGCGCGGTCGCGGGTGTCCGGGGCGTCAGCGTCGGAGGCCCAGAGCGCGTGGATCCGCTCTCGGAGTGCCGCCACTGCGGCCCGCTCGGGCTCGTCGCCGTCGACCCGACCCGAGTACCGACTGACGCGCAAGAGCTCCACGAGTTGTGGCGGTGTCGCGAGTTCGTCGTCGCCGCTGCGGGACGCCGATGCGCGGGTGTTCACGAGTAGCGCGGCGAAGAGCAGCGCATCCTCGGTGTCAGGGGCAAAATGCAAGTTGACTCCTTACTCTCTCCGAGAGTAGCTTCATCTCAGCCGGGCGTCCACCTCTTCCGCCGGCCCCACTCGCGGCAGCTGGAGACACCCATGAAGCACACGTCCTCGACCACGGTCGGTCTGCTCGTCGCGGTGCTCGCGGCGGTCGCGTTCGGCACCTCCGGAGCGTTCATCAAACCGGTGCTCGCGTCGGGGTGGAGCCCCGCTGCCGCGGTCACGGTCCGCGCCCTGATCGGTGGCCTGGTGCTCGCCCCGTTCGCCCTCATCGCACTCCGCGGTCGCTGGGACGCGGTCTGGCGTGGCCGCTGGCGACTCCTCGGCATGGGCCTCATCGGGGTGGCGGCGACGCAGCTCGTCTACTTCGCGGCGCTGCAGACCATCGCCGTCGGGACCGCGATCCTCGTCGAGTACATGGCGCCGCTGCTGCTCGTCGCCGTCGCGTGGGTGCTGACCCGACGTCGTCCCGCGACGGTCGTCCTCGTCGGCTCCGTCGTGTCACTCGTCGGGCTCGTGCTCGTCGTCGCTCCGAGCGGTGGCTCGACGCTCGATCCGGTCGGCCTGCTGTTCGCCATCCTCGCGATGGTGGGCTGCGCCGCGTATTACGTCATCTCGGCGCGGCCGGCGAAGGGGCTGCCTCCGGTGGCGTTCGCCGCCATCGGTCTGCTCATCGGGGCACTCAGTCTGTGGCTCGCCGGGCTCGTCGGCGTGCCCTTCACGACCTCCGACGCCGACGTCACGGTGCTCGGCACCGACGTCGCCTGGTGGGTGCCGCTCCTGTTCGTCGGGGTGGTGTCGACGGCGGTCGCCTATGCGGCGAGTATCACCGCGAGTCAGATGCTCGGCTCCCGACTCGCGTCGTTCGCGGGCCTCCTCGAAGTGGTCGCGGCGACCGGATTCGCGTGGATCCTCCTGGGGGAGCAGTTGTCGCTCGCGCAGCTCCTCGGCGGGGTGTGCATCCTGCTGGGGATCGGCTTCGTGCGCTCCGAGCGGGCTCCCGCGGTGCCCATCCCCGTGCCGGTGCAGTGACGGGGTCAGCGCTGAGGGACGGCGACGGTGGCGTCGAGGTCGGCGAGGATCGCCAGGACCGCTGCCCTCCCGGCCCGGTTCGCGCCGACCGTCGAGGCTGAGGGGCCGTACCCGATCAGGTGCACCCGCGGCTCGTCGGCCGCCCTGGTGCCGTCGATCCGGATGCCGCCCCCGGGCAGCCGGATGCCGAGCGGTGCGAGGTGGTCGAGCGCCGCCCGGAACCCGGTGGCCCAGAGGATGGCGTCGACCGGGAGGAAGGAGCCGTCGGCGAGAACCACGCCGTGCTCCTCGATCCGACGGAACATCGGTTGACGCACCAGGACACCGCGCGCTTCGGCCGCCCGCGCCCACGGCGTCCAGTGCATCCCCGTCACGGAGATCACGCTGCCCGGCGGGAGGCCCTGGCGCACGCGTTCCTCGACGCCCTTGATCGCCTCCACCCGGGCGGCGGTGTCGAAGTCGTCCTCCACCCATTCCGGTTCGCGTCGCGTCATCCACACCGTCTCCGCCACCCGCGAGATCTCCTCGAGGAGTTGGATGGCGGAGATGCCGGCACCCACGACGACGACGCGCTGGCCGCGGAACTCGTCAGCGGAGACGTAGTCGGCCACGTGCAGCTGGCGTCCGGCGAAGCGCTCCCGCCCTGGGTACGCGGGCCAGAACGGTTTCGTCCACGTGCCCGTCGCGTTGACGACCGCCCGTGCTCGGAACACGGCGGCAGAGGAATCGGCACCCGGGGAGTCGGCGCCCGGTGCGGTCTCGACGAGGAGCCGACCGTGCGGGTCGTCGTCCTCGCGGCGGACTGCGCGGACCTGTACCGGGCGGCGGACCACAAGGGCGAAACGCTCCTCGAACGCCGCGAAGTACGGCGGGATGACGTCGACACTCGGCGACGCGGGATCGAGCTCGGGCTTGGGCATGCCGGGCAGGTCGTAGATCCCGTTGACGGTCGACATGGTGAGCGACCGCCATCGGTGCTGCCAGGCGCCGCCCGGGGCGTCGTTCGCGTCGAGGACGACGAAGGTGCGTGCTGCGGTCGCGCCCTCGGCGGTGCCCAGCGGGACGAATCCGCGGCGATGCAGGTGGTACGCGGCCGACAGCCCGGCTTGACCCGCGCCGATCACGACGACGTCGACGGTCTCCGGAGTGCTCACGTGCTCCTCAACGTCGTCGACCCCTCCGGCATTTCCGACGGGGCCCGAGCCCGAACCCGCGGTTCAGCCGTGGGCCAGGACCTGCACGCCGATGACGAGGACCCCCAGGAGGACGAGGGCCGCGAGCGCGATGAGCTGCTGCCAGACGGACAGCCGTGCGCGGCGGACGGCGAACCAACCGCTGAGCCCGAGGGTGACGAGGTAGACGATCGCGGACACGCGGAGGGAGGTCTCGACCTCCATGACGTCGAACACGGCGAGCACGAGCAGGATGGTGGGGGTCGCGACGGTGAGCAGCGAGCCCCAGGCGATCCGGAGCATGGAGTGCCACCCGCGCTCGTCGGGGAACGCACCGTGGGCGGCGAGGTGCGCGATCATCTCGGCGACCAGGCCGGCGAGGGTGATGCCGACCACGCCGATGACGAGCGAGAAGAGCGCGTCGGGCGCGTCGTGGTGCTCCACGTTCGCCGCCAGCACGAGGACGATCGCGAGGCCGGTGAAGGTCGCGTAGACGCGCTCCTTGAGGTACTTCGCGACGGTCTCCACATCGCCCGGCGGGAGTCCCCGACTGGCTGGACCGTACTCGTTCCCCCGTCGTCCATGTCGTCGATCCGCCCAGGTTCCGCCGTCCGTCATGGTCCAGAGCGTAGCCGCCGTCGCGGGATAGAGTGCCGGGTATGAGTGAAACGATCATCACCGTCGAGGGCCGCTTCGACTACCACCACCCGGCCGAACGTGGGACCGTCCTCATCTCGGCGGGGTTCCAGGGGCCGGAACGTGAGCCCGTCGTCTCCCACACCACCGCACTGCACCGTGCGCTCAGTCAGGCGGCGGAGCAGTTCCGCGCACAGTCGGCCGTGACCTGGTGGTCGGCCGATCGCTTGCGGGTGTGGAGCGAGCGGCCGTGGAACAAGGACGGGAAGCAGTTGCCGCTCGTGCACCACGCGACGGTCGCACTCGAGGTCAAGTTCGCCGACCTGCAGGCATTGGCCCGCTGGGCCGAGGAGATCGCGACCCAGGACGGCGTCACGGTGACGGGTGTCACCTGGGCGCTCACCGAGGCGACGAAGCACCGCATCACGGCCGAGGCTCAGCACAACGCCGTCCGCGACGCCGTGGACCGCGCGACCGCCTACGCCAGGAGCCTCGGGCTCGGCGCCGTGCGGCCGGTCGCCCTGGCGGAACCCGGCATGCTGGGCGACGACACCCGCTCGCCGTCGAGTCAGGCCGCGGCACCGATGATGCGCGGGGCCGCGGCTCCTGCCGGCGACACCGCCCTCGACCTCAAGCCGGAAGACATCACCGTCTCGTCCCGGGTGCACGCCCGCTTCGCCGCATCCTGACCTGACGATCAGCTCGGCGCAATGCTCGGCTGCACCTCGGGTGAGGGACCCCGTCGGGCTGAGAGCACGGCGCCGATGCCCGCACCGACCACGCAGGCGATGCCGAGCCACTGCGGTGTCGTGAGCTCCTGACCGAGCACGAGGAGTCCGGCGATCGCGGCGATGGCCGGCGCGGATGCGAGCAGGATCGAGAAGGTCGCAGCGCTGAGTCGTCGGAGGGCGACGAACTCCAGCGCGTACGGCACAGCCGACGAGAGCGCGGCGACGCCCAGGCCGAGCAGGAGGATGACGGGATCGAACAGCGCGGTGCCGGCGGTCGTCGCGGCGAGCGGGATGGTCACGAGAGCCCCGATGGCGGCGGCGATCGCCAGACCGTTCAGGCCGGGGAACTCCGTCCCGGTCCGCGCCGACAGCAGGATGTAGCCGATCCAGAGGGCGCCGGCGGCGAGCGCGAGGACGACGCCGATGGGATCGAGTGCGGCCGTCGGTCCGCTGTGGAGGAGCACCCCGCCGAGGAGGAGGACGCCGATGAGGGCGACGCCCGCCCAGAGCGCGCTCGTCCATCGACGACCCGCGATGACGCTGAGCGCCAGCGGGCCGAGGATCTCGAGGGTCACCGCCGGACCGAGCGGGATGTGGTCCAGAGCCAGGTAGAAGCAGACGTTCATCGCGGCGAGGACGACTCCGAAACCGACCGCCGACCCCCAGGCGCTCCTCGGGTGTCCGCCCAGGGATGGGCGGGCGACGGCCAGCAGGATGAGCGCGGCGAACACGAGGCGCAGCGTCACCATGCCGATCGGACCGACCTGCGGGAACAGCGTGACCGCGATCGACGCGCCGAGCTCCTGACAGACGAGTCCGGCCAGGACGAGGAGGGCGCCGGTCGCCGCCTGGCTCGGTCGCGGTCTGCGGATCACTGCACCACGCTAGCGCGCCCCGGTCGCCGAGCCCATCCCGTCGCCGAGCGGCTCCCCGGTCACCGAGCTTGTCGAGGTGCCGCCCCAGCCGGGCTCGCCGGTGCGGCATCATGAGGGCATGAGGATCGACGAACTCGCGTACCTTCGGGCGCTCGCCGAAGACGGTCACGTCCCGTACGCCGCTGAGGCGCTCGGTATCTCCCAGTCGACGCTGACGCGGGCGATCGGTCGGCTCGAGGCGGACGCCGGGGTCGAGTTGTTCGACCGTCACCGCAGCCGGCTCGAACTCAACCGCTACGGCGAGATCCTCCTCGTGCACGCGCTCCGTGCGCAGACCGAGCTCGACAACGCGCAATCGCGGATCGACGAGCTCCGAGACCCCTCGGCCGGTCTCGTGTCCATCGCCTACGTCTCGTCCCTCGGCGGCTGGCTCATCCCGCGCATCGTGAGCGAGTACCGCCAGCTGCTGCCGGACATCCGGTTCGTCCTCGACGGTGGGAAGGCCGACAGTGTGCTGGACGCGCTCCGCTCCGGCTCGGCCGACGTCGCGTTCATCAGCCCGGAACCGCGTGATCCGGAGATCGAGTGGCGTCCGCTCACCTCCGAGCGGCTCGCGCTGGGCGTGCCGGTCGGGCATGCGTTCGCCGACCGGACGTCGTTGGCGGCGTCCGATCTCGAGCAGACGGAGTTCCTCGCGATGACGACGGACTCGGGGCTCCGGCAGATCGCGGACGCGTACTTCGCGAGGCACGGCGTCGTGCCCCGGGTGACGATGGAGGTGTCCGAGCTGTCGACGCTCCGTGGTCTCGTGCGCGCCGGGGTCGGGATCGCCGTTCTCCCCGATTCCACGAGCATGGAGGGCGTCGTGCTCGTCCCGCTCGACGACGAGGCGGTCCGGGTGATCGGTGTCGCCACCAGCCGTGCCCGGGCGGTGTCACCGGCCGTCGAGCAGTTCGTGCGGTTCGTGCGCGAGGAGTGGGTGAGCGCGCGGATCCACTGAGTCGCCCGAACCTGCACGAAATCGACCGAGATCCGAACCGTTTCGGGCAGTTGACGGGCCCGCTGCTCAGTGCTCGCGGGTGGTGCTCCATGGCGTGAAGGCGTCCGGGTAGTGCGCCCACGCCGCCGGCCCGGCGAGGAGTTCCTCGTCCGTCAGCGTGCAGGCGTGCAAGGCGGCGGTGATGGCGACCTCGTCGAGGTCGATCCCGGTGACGACGAGCTCCTGGCCGAGCGGTGCGCCAGGGTCGTTCGTCTCGAACGATGTGGGTTCCAGATCGATCATCTGGCCGACGTGCTGCAGTACGCCGACGCGGGAGGCGCGCGTCGCAAGGACGAGGAACCCCGCCGTACGGACGAGCCGGCCGAACCGCCCCGCCTCGATCGGTCCGTCGAAGCACGCGAGGAGTCGTTCCGGGTGCATCGGTCGGGGGCTGTCGAACCGCAGGGTGGTCACGCGGTCGTGATCCACCCATGGCCGGTGTTCGCCGTTCAGCATCGCGATCCACCCGGGGGACGTGCTGAAACGGTCCAGTTCGAACGGGGAATCCCGGTAGCGCGCGAGCGGCTCGCGGTTGCTCGCGGTCGCCGGAGTGCCGGGTGTGGCCCGTGGCCGGGCCGCGACCGGCTCGACCATCCGCGTCAGCGCCGTCGGGTTCAGGTGGCTGAGGAGAGCGAGGAGCACCGCTAGTCGTTCGTGCGTCACGCCGCGTCGGCCGGCGACGGCGATGGTGTCCGCGTACTCGAGCTGCTCCACGGTGATCATCGACCGTGCGGTGTAGGCCGTGTCGCCGTCCTCGTCGTGGGTGACCCACTCGTCGTCCTGGAGGTCGTGCAGGAGATGGGCTGCGTCGACGACCGTCACGACGGCATCCAAGACGGCCGTGTCGCGGTGCCCGAAGACGGCGGAGACCGCGTCGACCGGGCGGACCGTGCTCCCGCAATCGAGGACGAGGTGCCGGGGAGCGAGCGGGTGTCGTGCAACGGCGTCGATCGCGTCGTCGATGTCAGGGTGGGCGCTCTCAGTGCCTTCCTGTCGCTCGATCGTGACGAGCGCCGCGGATCGACCGGCGATCTGTCGGGCCACGGTGCGACGCTCCGGCGGACAGGTGCCGAGCACGAGCGTCACGGTCAGCGGAATGCGAGGCGTGGTCACGGCGGGTTCTCCTGGTCGATGGGTCTACAGTACGTTCTGTTGAGAATTGTTCTCAACAAGGTAGCACGCATCGTGATCGTCGGGACGTCACCAGGAAGGTCCGCGCATCACTCCAGTCGCTCGAGGACAGGCCGGGGTCGCAGATCGTCCGCCGCCGTGGCTGGGTGTTCGGCAGAACCCGCGGTGGAAGGGTCGCCAGGGCTGAGCGTCAGCCGCGCACCACGTTCACGACGATCGTGACGACACCCAGCGCGGCGATGACGTACGCCCAGAAGCGGACGGGGATGAAGAAGAGTGTGGAGCTCGGGCGGCTGTAGAGCTGCTCGCCGGTCTGCGGGTGGCGCACGGGCACGGCCTCCTGCTTCACGGTGATGCCGTGCTCGTTGACGTACGGCTGCGCGAGCTGCTGCCACACGACGACCGGCCGCGGTGCATCAAGCTTCGCCAGCGCGAACTTCCCGAAGGCCCAGCACGCGACGGCGCCGAGCAGGAAGCCGATGCCGACGAACACCCCGGACTGCGCCGATCCGCCGTCGGGAGAAACGATCGCCTTGATGAGGAAGCCGGCGCCGACGGACAGTCCGAAGATCAGGAAGACGACGATGCCCCAGCGGGTCCAGATGATCATGTGTGCTCCTCTTCGGGTGTCGGTCGCGACGCGCAGCTGAACACACGGCACCCGCGCGACCGTCGGCTCGTCCATCACGGTACCGAGGTCGGCAGTCCGCCCGCGATGGGGAGCGGTGCCCATGCGGTGTCAACGCGTGCTGGTTCCGGTTTCGGTTCCTGAGCTTGTCGAAGGTGGTTCGCGTCTCGGTCCCTGAGCTTGTCGAAGGGTGCGTGCGCCGGTTGTTCGTGTGCCCTTCGACAGGCTCAGGGACCGGGGTGGCGGGGTTGTCGAGAACGGCGTCGTTCACCGGGCTTGTCGACGCGTGGTGGTTCCCGTGTCGGTCGCGGAGCTTGTCGACGCAGCGTGGTTCCCGTTTCGATCCCTGAGCTTGTCGAAGGGTGGTTCGCGTGTCGGTCCCTGAGCTTGTCGAAGGGCAGGCGGGTGCCTCGGGTTTAGGCGGCGAGGTGGATGCGTCCGCCTCGGATGGGGGTTTGGTGGCGGTCGATGTGGCTGGGTGGGATGAACCAGGGGAGGCCGTTTTGGATGGTGATGGTCCAGTGGTCGTCGTGGATGCGGTGGTGGTGGAAGGGGCAGAGGAGGATGCCGTTGTCGAGGTTGGTGGGGCCGCCTTGGGACCACCAGGTGATGTGGTGGGCTTCGGTGAAGGATGGTGGGTAGGTGCAGCCGGTCCAGGCGCAGCCGCCGTCGCGTTCGGCGAGGGCGAGTTTCTGTCCGCGGGTGAACAGGCG
>NZ_MJGW01000011.1:61423-77784 GCF_001865025.1 Plantibacter sp. MMLR14_011 | reverse complement strand
TGGGTGGCCATTTTGCGTTAAGTCGTCGTTTCACGGGTACCGTGGGACAAGAATTCAACAGTAGGTTGACGCCGGGTGACGGCGTCCGAGCACCGTGGAGATCATCGTGAGTGACCAGTCAGCAGACCAGCCCGACAAGGGTGAG
Source organism: Plantibacter sp. MMLR14_011 (assembly GCF_001865025.1). Taxonomy (NCBI): domain Bacteria; kingdom Bacillati; phylum Actinomycetota; class Actinomycetes; order Micrococcales; family Microbacteriaceae; genus Plantibacter; species Plantibacter sp. MMLR14_011. The sequence goes on along the minus strand of NZ_MJGW01000011.1, from coordinate 77,639 downwards.
CGACGTCCTCCGAGATCCTCCGGTGACAACCGTGGGAACGGTGGTGCTGCACGGCGCCATGATCGCGCTCGTGGCACCGATCGTCCCCAGCGATCCGACCGTCCAGCACGGAGTGGTGACCGCCCGTCATCAGGGGACCGTCCGCAGCGTTCGGACCGTCCGGCTTGGCAGAAAGATCGCCCGGCGGCGGGGGATCGTCCGCAGCGTTCGGATCGTCCCGCGCGCAGCGGTGACCGTCCGTCATCAGGAGACCGTCCCCAGCGTTCGGATCGTCCGGCCTGGCAGAAGGATCGGCCAGCGTCCGGCGACCGTCCGCAACGGCCAGATCGGCCTGCCTGGCAGCGGGACCGCACGGCGTCGGGGGATCGTCCGCAGCGGTCCGACCGTCCTGCACGGAGCGGCGACCGTCCGTCGTCCGGCGATCGTCCGGACCGTGGGAACCGGACCGACCGTGGACACTCTTCTGAGCGTGGTGGCCGTCCCGAGCGCGGGCGTGACAGCGGTGGACGTGAGCTGTGGACGCGCGATGGTGCTCCAGCCCGCGGCGACCGAGACGCCTTCCGACGCGAGCGCGAGCTGACGGAGGAAGAGCGCATCGCGTTCGAGCTCAAGTCGATCCGGCCGCGTCACGACGACCCGGAGATCCCTGACGACGTCACGCCGCAGGACCTCGACAAGGGTGCGCGAAACGAGCTGAAGACCCTGAGCAAGGAGAACGCCGACGGCGTCGCCCAGCACCTGGCGATGGCGGCGCGACTGATCGACAGCGATCCTGCGTTGGCTCACCTCCACGCGATGTCCGCTGCCCGTCGGGCCGGCCGGATCGCGATGGTCCGCGAGACGCTCGCCATCACCGCGTACGAGACCGGCGACTACGCCCTCGCGCTTCGCGAACTGCGGACCTACCGCCGTATCTCCGGTAAGGACGACCAGTTGCCACTCATGGTGGACAGTGAACGCGGCGTCGGCCGACCGGAGCGTGCCTTGGAACTCGGACGGTCCGTCGATCGCTCGACCCTCGATGTGCCGGTCCGCGTCGCCCTCGCGATCGCGATGTCGGGTGCCCGGCTCGACCTCGGGCAGACCGAGGACGCGCTGCTCGAGCTGCAGATCCCGCAGCTCGACCCGAAGCGTGCGTTCTCCTACAGCCCGGCGTTGTTCAATGCCTACGCCGAGACCCTCGAGGTCCTCGGTCGCGAGGAGGAGGCGGCTGTCTGGCACGACCGTGCGATGATCGCTTCCGAAGCGCTCGAGCAGTCCGCTGCGGACGACGAGGGCGAGACGATGGTGGTCGTGGAGGAGTTCCTCGAGTTCGACGACGAACCCGAGTCGCCCGCGGCTGATGCCCCTGAATCCGACGATCAGCCCGGGGAGGAGCCGTCCGGTGAGCCCGCTGCTGACGAGAAGGCCTAAGCCCGTGACCCCGCTCGACGGCGTCGACGTGGTCCTCGCCGATCTGGACGGCGTGGTCTACGCCGGCCCGAATCCGATCCCGCACGCGGTCGAGTCGCTGAACCTGGCGGCGGAACACGTTCGCGTCGGATACATCACGAACAACGCCTCACGGACGGACGCCTCCGTCGCGCAGCACCTGACCGATCTCGGCCTCAGCGTCGCGCCGGCAGAGGTCGTCACGAGCCCACAGGCCGCGGTCCGGCTGCTGGCCGGCCTCGTGCCCGCCGGGTCGACGATCCTGGTGGTCGGTGGCGCCGGGCTCGTCGACGAGGTCGAGAAGGGTGGCTTCGTCGTCACCCGCTCGGCTGAGGACTCGCCGGCTGCGGTGATCCAGGGGTTCGCTCCCGAAGTCGGCTGGTCGCAGCTGGCGGAAGCGGCGTTCGCGCTGCAGACGCCGACCGCCGACGGTTCCGAGCTGCCGTGGGTCGCGACGAACACGGACTGGACCATCCCGCAGGCTCGTGGGATCGCTCCGGGCAACGGCACGCTGGTGTCGGCCGTCCACACGGCGGTCGGCCGTCTGGCGACCGTCGCCGGGAAGCCGGAGGTTCCGATCTTCGACGAGGCGAAGGTGCGTTTCGGCGCATCGAAGCCGCTCTTCATCGGCGACCGACTCGACACCGACATCCTCGGCGCGAACCGCGCCGGGATCGCGTCGGCCCTCGTCCTGACCGGCATCGATCGGGCCAAGCACGTCCTCGCGGCCGACCAGCACTCCCGGCCGACCTTCATCCTCGAGGACCTGCGGCAGCTGCACGAGCCCTATCCGGCCACCACCATGTCGCGCGACGGCAAGGCGGCGACGGTCGGTGCGGCCACGGTGCGGATCCGTGGGAACGACGTCGTGGTGGAGTCCGACGGCCCGTCCCGGATCGACCTGTTGCGCGCCGCGTGCGCCGCGATCTGGGCGTCCGGCCGTGCCATCTACGGGCTCAACGTCCCGGAGCACCTGTACGCGGAGTGATGCCCACCCCTCGAGAGGCGCGGGTCGCCACCGGTGTTCGCCCACAGCGGTTCCCGCGGGCGGCGACGGTGGCGGCCGGTAGGGTTGCCCTGTGACGAACGAACCGGAGCACCCGACCGACGGCCTCGTGTCCCGCGTCCGCCTCATCGACGAGCAGCCGCTCGAGGAGCGGGCCGCCGCGTACGGCGAGCTCGTCGACGAACTCCGGGCGACGCTCGAGGGGAGCGACTCGCCGACGACGTCGGCGTAACGCATGGAGAACACACCCGAAGCACCGGCTGCAGCCGATTCGCCGGACGGCGCCGCGCAGCCCGCCCGCCTCGACGCCGCCCTCGCCGCGCGAGGACTCGCCCGCTCCAGAACCCATGCGGCCCAGCTCATCGCCGACGGGCTCGTGAGCGTCGACGACCGCACGATCGTGAAGGCCTCCCACCGGGTCCACCCGGATGCGCGGGTCGCCGTCGCCGGCGCCGACCACTACGTCAGTCGAGCCGCCCACAAGTTGCTCGCCGCCCTGGACACCTTCCCGGTCGTCGTCGACGACGCACTCGTCCTCGACGCCGGCGCCTCCACCGGCGGATTCACCCAGGTCCTGCTCGAGCGCGGAGCGCGTCGGGTGGTCGCCCTCGACGTCGGGCACGACCAGCTCGTGCCGCAGCTCCGAGACGACGAGCGGGTGCGGGTCGTGGAGGGGTGCAACGTCCGCTTCCTGACGCCGGAGCAGCTCAGTGACCTCACCGGCCTCGACGAGCGTCCGTCGCTCGTGGTCGGCGACCTCTCGTTCATCTCGCTCACCCAGGTGCTCCCGGCACTCGTGTCGGTCGTCGCGTCACCCGCGGAACTCGTCCTGCTCGTCAAACCGCAGTTCGAGGTCGGTCGTGGTGGCGTCCGTGAGGGCGTCGTCACCGATCCCGCGCTCCGTGCCGACGCCGTCGCAGGCGTCCTGTGGGCGGCCTGGGACCTCGGGCTGGGGACGGCCGGGCTCATCCCGTCGCCGATCGTCGGCACCCACGGCAACCGCGAGTACGTGGTGTGGATATCGGCCGAGCACGGAACCAATCCGACAGAATGGATGCAGCAGATCACCTCGATGGCTGGAGCGTAACCCGATGGCACATTCCACCGATCCTGCGGTAGCGGCGAGGAACATCCTGGTCGTCGCGCACACCGGTCGCGACGACTCCCGCGATGCCGCCGTGCTCGTGTCCAGGCTGCTCCTGGAGGCGGGCGTCCGCCCGGTCCTCAGCGCGCTGGAGCGGGCCGACCTCATCGCCGTCGACCCGGAGCTCGACGTCGTCTCCATCCTCGACGAGGAGGTCTCCCTCGGCGACATCGAACTGGCGATCGTCCTTGGCGGCGACGGCACGATCCTGCGAGCGGCCGAGGTGACCCGAGGATCGGCGGCGCCGCTGCTCGGGGTGAACCTCGGTCACATCGGCTTCCTCGCCGAGAGTGAACGCGACGACCTCGCCGAGACGGTCGAACGCGTCGTGCGTCGCGACTACTTCGTGGAGGAGCGCATGACGCTCTCCGTCCGGGTCAAGGTCGGCGCGGAGGTCGTCTACGAGACCTGGGCGCTCAACGAGGCCACGGTCGAGAAGGCGAGTCGGGAGCGCATGCTCGAGGTCGTGATCGAGGTCGATCAGCGTCCGCTCTCCTCCTTCGGGTGCGACGGGGTGGTCATCTCGACGCCGACCGGCTCCACCGCCTACAACTTCTCGGCGGGCGGCCCGGTCGTGTGGCCGTCGGTGGAGGCCATCACCCTCGTCCCGCTCAGCGCGCACGCCCTGTTCGCGAAGCCGCTCGTGGTCGGCCCGGAGTCGTCCCTCGCCGTCGAGGTCCTGGAACGCACCGACGGCCTCGGCGTGCTCTGGTGCGACGGACGCCGGGCCAAGGACCTCCAGCCGGGCGCACGGGTGGTCGTCAGACGCTCCTCGGTGCCGGTCCGTCTCGCGCGCCTCCACGAGAGCACCTTCACCGATCGTCTCGTCAACAAGTTCCGGCTGCCGGTCACCGGATGGCGCGGCCCCGTCGGACGCGAGGAGCCGATGACCGGCACCATTCACGTCCCGGCCTCCACGGCCACCCGGCACCACAGCGATCAGGAGGGCACTGCATGATCGAGGAGATCGAGATCCGCGACCTCGGCGTCATCGCGTCCGGGACGCTCCCGCTCGGTCCCGGCTTCACCGCCGTGACGGGTGAGACCGGTGCGGGCAAGACGATGGTGGTCACCGCCCTCGGGCTGCTCCTCGGTCAGCGGTCGGACAGCGGCGTCGTGCGAGCGGGCCAGAAGCAGACGAGTGTCCAGGGACGCTGGTTGGTGCCGGGCGACGGCGCGGTCGCCGAGCGCGTCCGCGAGGCCGGGGGAGACCTCGACCCCGCGGGTGATGCGGCTGAGCTGCTGCTCGGTCGGATCGTGACCGCCGAGGGCCGCGGCCGCGCGATCGTCGGTGGCCGGACAGCGCCCATCGGTATCCTCTCCGAACTCGGCGAGCAGCTCGTCGTCGTGCACGGGCAGTCCGACCAGATCCGGCTGCGGGCCGCGCCGGCCCAGCGGGACGCCCTGGACCGCTTCGCCGGTGAACCGCTCCAGCGGGCCCTCGGCGACTACCAGCGGCGCTACACGGAGCTCCTCGAGCTGCGGACGGAGCTCGAGACCCTGACGAACGAGCGCGACACGCGGCTCCTCGAGGCCGAGCAGCTGCGCGTCGCGCTCGCCGAGATCGAGCAGGCCGACCCGCAGCCCGGCGAGGACGCCGAGCTCGCCGAGCGCGCCGATCGACTGACGAACCTCGAAGAGCTCCGTCTCTCGGCTGCCGGCGCCCGAGAACTCGTCTCGGCCGAGGCGGGCGAGGAGAGCGACGTCGTCGGACTCCTCGAAGGCGCGCGGCGGCAGCTCGACCGGGCCTCGGTGCACGATCCCGCCCTCGGCGCGATCGCCGCGAGTGTCGCCAACGCGAGCTACCTGGCCGCGGAGATCGCCGCCGAGCTCTCGAGCTACCTCGCCGGACTCGACGAGGACGGCGCTCGCGAACTCGAGGTCGTCCAGGAGCGCCGTGCCACGCTCGCGACACTCGCCAGGAAGTACGGGCCGACGCCTGAGGACGTCCTGCACCTGCTCGAGACGGGCAGCACCCGTCTGATGGAGCTCGACGGCGACTCCGACCGCATCACCCAGCTCGAGGGCGACGTCGAACGGCTCTCCGGGGAGGTCGATGCCGCTGCCGCGACGTTGAGCGCCGTCCGGGTCGAAGCCGCTGCTCGACTCGGCGCAGCCGCGAGCGCGGAACTGCGCTCGCTCGCCATGGCCGAGGCGGAGCTCGTCGTCGAGGTGTCCGATCGCGACGACCTCACGCTGCACGGCAAGGACATGATCGCCTTCCTCCTCCGGCCGCACGCCGGTGCCGAGCCCCGACCGCTCGGCAAGGGCGCCTCGGGCGGAGAGCTGTCCCGGGTGATGCTCGCCCTCGAGGTCGTCATCGCCGGCGCGGACCCCGTACCGACCTTCGTGTTCGACGAGGTCGACGCCGGCGTCGGCGGAGCCGCGGCGATCGAGATCGGGCGTCGCCTCGCGGCCCTCGCCGAACGCTCGCAGGTGATCGTCGTCACCCACCTCGCGCAGGTCGCGGCCTTCGCGAACAACCACCTGAGCGTGGTCAAGGGCGGAGACGGTTCGGTGACGGCGTCGAGCGTGCGCCAGCTCGTCGGCGCCGAGCGGGAGGCGGAGATGGCGCGGCTGCTCTCCGGGCTCGCGGAGTCCGACAGCGGCCTCGCCCACGCCCGCGAACTGCTCGCCCTCGCAGCTTCCTGACGACGCGACCGCGAAGGAAGCGACACATGGACCCGAACTGGATGGTAGGATAAAAGCCCGTGGTGAATACTTCTGAAGCGGGCAACCTGAACTCTCCGATCGACGGCATCGTCTCGGGCTCCAACGGCACGACCAAGCACATCTTCGTGACTGGTGGTGTCGTTTCTTCGTTGGGCAAGGGGCTCACCGCAGCCAGCCTCGGCAACCTGCTGACGGCGCGCGGGCTCCGGGTGGTCATGCAGAAGCTCGACCCCTACCTCAACGTCGACCCGGGCACGATGAACCCGTTCCAGCACGGCGAGGTCTTCGTGACCGACGACGGCGCCGAGACCGACCTCGACATCGGCCACTACGAGCGGTTCCTCGACATCGAGCTGAGCCAGGCCGCGAACGTGACGACGGGTCAGATCTACTCGACCGTGATCGCCAAGGAGCGTCGCGGCGAGTACCTCGGCGACACCGTGCAGGTGATCCCGCACATCACGGACGAGATCAAGCGCCGCATGCGCCTCCAGGCGTCCGAGACCCCCCAGCCCGACGTGATCATCACCGAGATCGGTGGCACGGTCGGCGACATCGAGTCGCAGCCGTTCATCGAGTCGGCTCGCCAGATCCGCCACGAGCTCGGCCGGAACAACGTGTTCTTCGTCCACGTCTCGCTCGTGCCGTACATGGGCGCCTCCGGTGAGCAGAAGACGAAGCCGACGCAGCACTCCGTCGCGGCCCTCCGGTCCATCGGCATCCAGCCCGACGCACTCGTGCTCCGCAGCGACCGCCCGGTGACCGAGAGCAACAAGCGCAAGATCGCGCTCATGTGCGACGTCGACGAGGACGCGGTCGTGAACGCGGTCGACGTCCCGAGCATCTACGACATCCCCACCATGCTGAACGACCAGGGCCTCGACGCCTACATCGCCGACCGCCTGGGTCTCGTCACCAACGAGGTCGACTGGAGCGGCTGGGCCGACCTCCTCGAGGCCGTTCACCACCCGAAGCACGCCGTCACCATCGGCCTCGTCGGCAAGTACATCGACCTGCCCGACGCCTACCTGTCGGTGACCGAGGCGCTCAAGGCCGGCGGCTTCGCCCACGACACGAAGGTCAGCATCCGTTGGATCCCGTCCGACGACTGCGAGACCGTCGACGGAGCGATCAAGGCGCTCGCCGACGTCGACGGCATCTGCGTCCCCGGCGGCTTCGGCATCCGCGGCATCGAGGGCAAGCTCGGCGCCCTGAAGTTCGCCCGCGAGAACGGCATCCCGGTGCTCGGCCTCTGCCTCGGCCTGCAGTGCATGGTCATCGAATACGCCCGGAACGTCGTCGGGCTCGAAGGCGCCAGCTCCTCCGAGTTCGACCCCGACACGCAGTTCCCCGTCATCGCGACGATGGCAGAGCAGGTCGAGATCATCGCCGGCGGCGACCTCGGCGGCACGATGCGCCTCGGCTTGTACGCGGCGAAGCTCGACGAGGGCTCGATCGTCGCCGAGCTGTACGGTGCGGACGAGGTGTCCGAGCGTCACCGTCACCGCTACGAGGTGAACAACGGCTACCGCCAGCAGATCGCGGACGCCGGCCTCCAGTTCTCCGGCCTGTCGCCCGACGGCACGCTCGTCGAGTACGTCGAGCTGCCGCGCGAGGTGCACCCGTTCTACGTCGCCACGCAGGCGCACCCCGAGCTGCGGTCGCGCCCGAACCACGCGCACCCGCTGTTCGCCGGTCTCGTCGGTGCTTCGCTCGAGCGCCAGCAGGCGAGCCGGCTGTTCGACGTCGCCAATGGTTGAGTCGTTCGGCGACGCCGCGTCGTTGCGCGACGAGGCGCACCCCGTCGAGGTGGTGTCCTCCGAGCGCGCGTTCGCGGGCAAGGTGTGGGACATCCGTCGGGAGACGTTCCGCTACGGTGACGGGGAGGTCGTGCGCGAGTTCGTCGACCACACCGGGGCGGTGGCGGTGTTGGCGCTCGACGCCGACGAGCGCGTCCTGCTCATCCAGCAGTACCGCCACCCGATCGGGGAGCGCGACTGGGAGCTGCCTGCCGGCCTCCTCGACATCGCGGGGGAGGACCCGGCCGTGGCCGCGGGTCGCGAGCTGGAGGAGGAGGCCGATCTGGTCGCCGGTTCGCTTCAGCTGCTGACGGAGTTCTACACGACGCCCGGTGGCAGCAACGAGTCGATCCGCATCTATCTCGCGCGTGACCTCACCGCGACCGCCGAGGCCTTCGCCCGTGCTGAGGAGGAGGCGGACATCCTCGTGGAGTGGGTGCCGCTCGACGACGCCGTGGCCGCGGTACTCGACGGCCGGCTCCACAACTCGATCCTGATGCTCGGCGTCCTCACAGCCGCCGCGGCTCGGGATCGCGGGTGGTCGACGCTGCGCGACAGCGGCGACTCCACGATCGGGCCGGGCGGAGCCTGAGGCGTGGCGCTCGATCGCGCGGTCGCCGACTACCTGCGGCACATCGCGATCGAGCGCGGGCTGTCGGCCAATACGCAAGCCGCCTATCGGCGTGATCTCGAGGGCTACCTCGCCTGGCTCGGGGCGCACGGCGTCGTCGAGGCGCCGGCCGTCACCGCTGCGCACGTGTCGGAGTACACGGCGTCGCTCCGGACACCCGAGGGGCAGCCGGTGCGTTCGTCCTCGCTCGCCAGGGTGCTGTCGTCGATCCGTGGTCTGCACCGGTTCCTGCTCGACGAACAGCTCGTCGAGGTCGACGTCGCACGTGAGGTGCGGCCGCCGAAGCTCCCGGGGCGGCTCCCGAAGGCGATCACGATCGACCAGGTCCGCGCACTGCTCGTGACGACCGACGGCGACGACCTGCTCGCCGTCCGCGACAAGGCGCTCCTCGAACTGCTCTACGCGACCGGAGCCCGGGTCTCGGAAGCCGTCGGCCTGAACGTCGACGACGTCATCGACACCGACATCGTCCGACTCCTCGGCAAGGGCGGCAAGCAGCGGATCGTGCCGCTCGGCAGCTTCGCCCGCGACGCCGTCGACCGCTACCTCGTGCGCGTCCGGCCGGTCTTCTCCGGCCTCGGTCGTTCCACGCCGGCGCTGTTCCTGGGGCAGCGCGGTGCGCGACTGTCCCGGCAGAGTGCGTGGCTCGTCCTCCAGCGTGCCGCCGAGCGCGCCGGACTCGAGTCGCACGTGTCGCCGCACACCCTCCGACACTCCTTCGCGACGCACCTGCTGCAGGGCGGCGCCGACGTCCGGGTCGTGCAGGAACTCCTCGGTCACTCCTCGGTGGCGACGACGCAGCTGTACACGCTGGTGACGGTCGACAACCTCCGTGATGTGTACACGCAGTCCCATCCCCGGGCGAGATGGACCGCGGGCGGAGCGGCACCGCAGGCCTGACCCGTGGCCCGGTAGACTCGTCACTCGAACGACAGCAAGCGGGAGCGAGGCAACACCGGTGGCCGGTACGAAGCACACGAGCGCAGTGCAGGATTCTGCGCGCAAGACCGCCGCCGAACTGAACCCGAACGGCCCGACCGGCCGCCCGCGTCGTGAGTTCGCGGTGCCGCCCACGCTGGCGCAGCACGGTCCGGCACGCATCATCTCGCTCTGCAACCAGAAGGGCGGGGTCGGCAAGACGACGACCACCATCAGTCTGTCCGCCGCGCTGGCCGAATACGGCCGCCGGGTGCTCGTCGTCGACTTCGATCCGCAGGGCGCGCTGTCCGCCGGTCTCGGCATCTCCACCCACGACTCCAACACCGTGTACGACCTGCTGCTCGGCACCGTGAAGGATCCGGCCGAGGTCATCCAGCACACCGCCATCGAGGGTCTCGACGTGCTTCCGGCCAACATCGACCTCTCGGCCGCCGAGGTCCACCTCGTCAACGAGGTCGCGCGGGAGACGATCCTGGCCCGGGTGCTCCGCAAGGTGTCCGACGACTACGACGTCATCCTGATCGACTGCCAGCCCTCGCTCGGCCTCCTCACGGTCAACGCCCTCACCGCCAGCCACGGGGTGCTCATCCCGCTCGAGTGCGAGTTCTTCGCGCTCCGCGGTGTCGCGCTGCTCATCGAGACCATCGACAAGGTGCGCGACCGCCTCAACCCGGCGATCGAGCTCGACGGGATCCTCGCCACCATGTACGACTCCCGGACGCTGCACTCGCGCGAGGTCCTCGAGCGCGTCGTCGACGCGTTCGGCGAGAAGGTCCTCGAGACGGTCATCGGACGGACCGTGAAGTTCCCCGACGCGAGCGTCGCCGGAACCCCGATCACCGAGTTCGCACCGGAGCACGCCGCCGCGAAGGCCTACCGTCAGCTCGCGAGAGAGCTCATCTCCCGTGGCGCGATCGCCTGATCCCGCGCGGACGCCCGTTGCCGTCCTCCCTCCGGCCGGCGACACCGGCTCGCGCTCCGATGAGGCGACGACCGTCGACCCCGCACCGGCACCGTCGTTCCGGGTGTCGTTCGAGGGCTTCGAAGGACCCTTCGACCTCCTGCTGACCCTCATCGGCAAGCACGAACTCGACATCACGGAGGTCTCGCTCAGCCGCGTGACCGATGAGTTCATCGCCTACCTGCGGACGCTCGAGGCCGATGACGAACTCGACCAGGCGAGCGAGTTCCTCGTCGTGGCGGCCACCCTGCTCGACCTCAAGATCGCGGGGCTGCTGCCGCAGGGCGAACTCGTCGACGCGGAGGACGTCGCCCTGCTGGAGGCGCGGGACCTGCTGTTCGCCCGCCTGTTGCAGTACCGCGCGTTCAAGCAGGCGTCCGCGTGGTTCGCCGAGCGCCTCGACCTGGAGGCGGCGCGCCACTTCCGGGCGGTCCGGCTGGAGGAGCAGTACCGCCAGCAGACCCCGGAACTCGTCTGGACGCTGACCGCGCAGGACTTCGGCGCACTCGCGACGCTCGCGTTCACGCCACGCGAGGTGCCGACCGTCGGTCTCGACCACCTGCACGCACCGCTCGTGAGCATCCGGGAGCAGGCGGCGCACGTCGTCGCCATCCTGCGCCGCGGCGGGTCCCACACCTTCCGCGAGCTCGTGGCCGGTGCGGAGCTGAAGGGCGTCGTCATCGCGCGCTTCATCGCCGTGCTCGAACTGTACCGGCACGCCGCGCTGTCCTTCGAGCAGATCGAACCGCTCGGCGAGCTCACGCTCCGCTGGACAGCCGAGACCTGGAACGACGACAGCCTCGCCAACCTGGGAGCCGATTACGATGCCTGACGCGACACCCGAGTCGATCGAGCGGCCGACGGACGCCGCCCAGAGCCTGCCGCCCGAGCCCGCGCCGGTGCCCGCACCGGACGTCCCACGGGCGCTCGAGGCGATCCTCATGGTCGCCGACGAACCGCAGAGCCTCGTGAACCTCGCCGCTGCCGTGCACGTGCCGGTCGGAGCCGTCCGACGGGCCATCGCCGACCTCGTCGCCGACTACGACGGCGAACGCGGTGGCGTCCGACGCGGATTCGAACTCCGCGAGGTCGGCGGCGGCTGGCGGATCTACGTCCGGGCCGACTACGACGCGCTCGTCACCGACTACGTCGTGACGCAGAACCCGACGAAGTTGTCGCAGGCGGCGCTCGAGACCCTGGCCGTGATCGCCTACAAGCAGCCGATCAGCCGCGGCGCGATCGCTTCGATCCGCGCCGTCAACGTCGACTCCGTCGTCCGCACCCTCCTCGGGCGCGGACTCATCACGGAGATGTTCACCGACAGTGAGACGGGTGCCATCAACTACGGCACCACCGATCTCCTGCTCACCCAACTTGGTATCAACGCCATCGAGGAGCTGCCGCGGATCTCGCCGTTGCTCGACGATGGCCGGGAAGGATTCGACAGTGACCAGCACTGAATCAGAGGGCATCCGCTTGCAGAAGGTGCTGGCGAACGCCGGCGTCGCCTCGAGGCGCGTGTCGGAGCAGCTCATCGAGGACGGCCGCGTGGAGGTGAACGGCGTCGTCGTCACCGAGCTCGGCTCGCGGATCGACCCGGAGCACGACCTCGTGTCCGTCGACGGCAGCGCCATCCAGCTCGACGCCTCGAAGCGCTACCTCATGCTCAACAAGCCGGTGGGCATCTACAGCTCGTTGAAGGACGACCGCGGTCGCCCCGACCTGCGCCGGTTCACCGAGCAGTACGAGGAACGGCTCTTCAACGTGGGCCGCCTCGACGCCGAGACGAGCGGTCTGCTCATCCTCACCAACGACGGCGACCTCGCGCACGTGCTCGCCCACCCCTCCTTCGGTGTGCAGAAGACGTACATCGCGAAGGTCACGGGCAAGGTGACCCCGCAGGTCCTCGCGAAGCTGACCGCGGGCATCGAACTCGAGGACGGACCGATCTCCGCCGACAAGGCCCGCCTGCTCGGCACCGAGGACGGCTCCAGTCTCGTGGAGCTCACGCTGCACTCCGGGCGGAACCGCATCGTCCGTCGCATGCTCGACGCCGTCGGCCACCCGGTCGTCGACCTCGTGCGCCGTCAGTTCGGTCCGCTGCACCTCGGGACCCTCGGCTCCGGCCAGCTGCGCGAGCTCAGTAAGGACGAACTCGGCGCCATCCTGACCATCGCCCGCGCACACGGTCCTGAAGCCCGCGCGGCCGACGGCACGGCAGCGGAGGCGTCGGAGCCGACGGCATGAGCGACCTGAGCGCAGCTCCCGCGCGCGTGCAGGGCTCGGTCCGCATCGTCGGAGCCGGCCTCCTCGGCGCGAGCATCGGACTCGCGCTGCGCGCCAAGGGCGTCGACATCATCCTCGACGACGCGTCGCCCAGCCAGTTGCGCCTCGCGATCGACTACGGCGCGGGTCGTGCGGCGGAACCCGACGACGACCCGTCCGTCGTCGTCATCTGCGTCCCACCGGACGTCACCGCCCGCGTCATCGAGGCCGAACTCGCCGCGTTCCCGCGCGCCGTCGTGACCGACGTCGCGAGCGTGAAGCTCGAACCGTACCGGGCACTGCTCGAGCGCGGCGTCGACCTCACCCGGTACATCGGTTCCCACCCGCTCGCCGGCCGTGAGCGCGGGGGAGCGATCTCCGCCAGGGCCGACCTCTTCCTCGGCCGCCCCTGGGTGATCTGCCGCGACGCCGAGACACCCGCCTGGGCGCTGTCGCAGGTGGAGGGCCTCGCGCTCGACCTCGGCACCATCCCGATGGAGATGACGCCCGACGAGCACGACCGCTTCGTCGCGCTCGTCTCGCACACGCCGCAACTCGTCGCGAGCCTCCTGGCCGCCCAGCTGCAGGACGCCGAGGAGGGCGCCATCCAGCTCGCCGGACAGGGCCTGCGCGACACCGTTCGCATCGCCTCGAGCGCCCCGGAGCTCTGGGTGCAGATCCTCAGTGCCAACCACGCCGAGGTCCTCCCGGTGCTGGAGCAGCTGTCCACCGACCTCGCGTCGGTCATCTCGGCGCTCCGGGACCCGGAGGTGCCGGGCGCTCGCCGCACGATCGCGGACACGATCGCCGCCGGCAACACCGGCGTCGCACGGCTCCCCGGCAAGCACGGCCAGAACCGCCGGTTCGCGAGCATCGTCGTCCTCCTCGACGACCGCCCCGGCCAGCTGGGCGCCCTGTTCACCGAGCTGGGCGAGATCGGCGTCAACATCGAAGACCTGCGTCTGGAGCACTCGCCCGGCGCGAACATCGGTCTCGCGGAGGTCCAGGTCCTCCCCGAGGTGAAGCAGCGCACCGTCGACGACCTCGAGTCGCGCGGCTGGCGCATCGCGGAAGTATAGGAAGAGACATGACCGAACAGCACCCCACCAGCACCGACGCGTCGACGACGCCGGACGCACCCGTCGTGGTCGCGATCGACGGACCGGCCGGCAGCGGCAAGTCCAGCGTGAGCAAGGCCGTCGCCCGTCGGCTCGGCTACCGCTACCTCGACACGGGCGCCTGGTACCGCGCGCTCGCGCTCCACACGCTCGATGCGGACGTCGACCCGGAGGACTCGGCGGCGGTGATCGGCTCGCTCGACGCGTTCGGTGGCGCCTTCACCGTCTCACTCGACCCGGACGTGACCGCGTTCACGCTCGGTGATCGCGACGTCACGGACGAGATCCGCGGCCCTCGCGTGACGGCCGTCGTGTCCGCCGTCGCCCGCGTCCCGGAGGTGCGTGCGTGGATCAACGAGACGTTCCGATCGCTCATCGCCGGCGTCGACCGCCCGGGCATCGTCGTCGAGGGACGCGACATCACCACGGTGGTCGCACCGGATGCTCAGGCTCGGATCCTGCTCACGGCATCCGAAGCGGCTAGAATGGCCAGGCGTTCAGCGGAATTCGAGAGCCACCCTGCCGGCGACGTCGCGGAACAACTGCAGCGGCGTGATCGGGCGGACTCCAGGGTCGTCGACTTCATGAACGCGGCGGACGGAGTGACCACGGTCGACTCCACGCACATCGACTTCGACGAGACGGTCGACGCGGTCGTCCGCGTCACCGAATCCCTCACAGCAAGGAACTCCCATGGCTCACGATGACGAGCAGTTCGACGGAGGCCCCGACGACCTCGCGGACCGCCTCCAGGACATGGACGAGGAGCTCGCGACCCAGCGGGCCGCGTCCCTCCGCTCCGGCCTGGCCGACTACGACCTCGAGGGCGACGACCTCGACATCCTCGACGGCGCGACGGAGGACCCGGACGAGATCCGCTTCCTGCCGGCGCTGCCCGTCGTGGCGATCGTCGGACGACCGAACGTGGGCAAGTCCGCGCTGGTGAACCGCATCCTCGGCCGTCGTGAGGCCGTCGTGGAGGACACCCCCGGTGTCACCCGCGACCGCGTGAACTACAAGGCCGAGTGGAACGACCGTCGCTTCACGGTCGTCGACACCGGTGGGTGGGAGCCCGATGCCAAGGGCATCGACGCATCTGTCGCGGCCCAGGCCGAGATCGCCATCGACCTCTCCGACGTCGTGATCTTCGTGGTCGACGCCATGGTCGGTGCCACGGCGACCGACGAGCAGGTCGTCAAGCTGCTCCGCAGGACCGGACGCCCCGTCTTCCTCGTCGCCAACAAGGTCGACGACGCCCGTCAGGAGCCGGAGGCCGCAGCGCTCTGGAACCTCGGCCTCGGCGAGCCCCACCCGGTCTCCGCGATCCACGGTCGTGGTGTCGCCGACCTCCTCGACAAGATCCTCAAGGTCCTCCCGCAGGTCTCGGCCGTCGCGAAGGACGAGTTCGGCGGCCCCCGCCGTGTCGCGATCCTCGGACGCCCGAACGTCGGCAAGTCCAGCCTGCTCAACAAGACCGCAGGCGAGGAGCGCGTCGTCGTCAACGACCTCGCCGGGACCACCCGCGACCCGGTCGACGAGCAGATCGAGCTCGGCGGCAAGATCTGGCGCTTCGTCGACACCGCAGGCATCCGTCGCCGGGTGCACCTGTCGCAGGGTGCCGACTTCTACGCGTCGCTCCGCACGAGCACGGCGCTCGAGAAGGCCGAGGTGGCCGTCGTCCTCATCGACGTCACCGAGGTGATCAGCGAGCAGGACGTGCGCATCATCGACCTCGTCCTCGAGAGCGGTCGCGCCCTCGTGCTCGCCTTCAACAAGTGGGACCAGCTCGACGACGAGCGCCGGAAGTACCTGGAGCGCGAGATCGAACAGGACCTCTCGCACGTGTCCTGGGCGCCGCGCGTCAACATCTCCGCGCGCACGGGCCGCCACTTGGAGCGTCTCGTCCCGGCCCTCGAGGTCGCACTCGAGTCGTGGGACATGCGTATCCCCACCGGCAAGTTCAACGCCTTCCTCGCCGAGCTTACGGCGGCGCACCCGCACCCGTTGCGCGGTGGCAAGCAGCCCCGCATCCTGTTCGGCACGCAGGCCGCGAGCCGTCCGCCGACCTTCGTGCTCTTCACGACCGGCTTCCTCGATCCCGGTTACCGTCGCTACGTGGTCCGTCGCCTGCGCGAGATCTGGGGCTTCGAGGGCACGCCGATCAACGTCAACATGCGCGTCCGCGAGAAGCGCCAGCGCTGACCCGCGGCGTCCGTCTGCCTGACGGTGACGACGAAGGCCCGGGACCA